>NZ_JBIVNG010000016.1:0-133568 GCF_044753445.1 Pseudomonas sp. NPDC088368 | reverse complement strand
ATGCCGCGAGAGCGCCGCAAGGACATGGATGTCCGTTCGGCGCGGGCCCACGGAGCGTCGCCGGAGAGAGGGAACCCTGACGAAGTCAGGGCCAAGCCAGGAGCAAATGGTTTTGGTTACTTTTCCCGAAAGAAAAGTGACCCGCTGTAAGAGCGGAACCGATATCAGCAACACCACCGCGAATGGATATTCACTCAAACCCATACCAAAGCTCTAGAAACACAAAAGCCACCCGAAGGTGGCTTTTGTCGATCAGTCAGCGATCAAAGGCGATCAGGCCTTCTTCACTTCCCAACCGGTCAGCTCAGCCAAAGCCTTGCCAATGTCTGCCAGCGAACGCACGGTTTTCACGCCCGCGTCTTGCAGCGCAGCGAACTTCTCGTCTGCAGTGCCTTTACCGCCAGAGATGATTGCACCTGCGTGGCCCATGCGCTTGCCCGGAGGAGCAGTCACACCCGCGATATAGGAAACAACCGGCTTGGTCACGTTTGCCTTGATGTAGGCAGCGGCCTCTTCTTCAGCCGAACCGCCGATCTCACCGATCATCACGATCGCTTCGGTCTTCGGGTCTTCCTGGAACAGCTTCAGGATGTCGATGAAGTTCGAGCCCGGGATCGGGTCACCACCGATACCAACGCAAGTCGACTGACCGAAACCGGCATCAGTGGTCTGCTTCACAGCTTCGTAAGTCAGGGTGCCGGAACGCGACACGATACCGACTTTACCTGGCAAGTGAATGTGACCTGGCATGATGCCGATCTTGCACTCGCCCGGAGTGATCACGCCTGGGCAGTTAGGGCCGATCAGGGTAACACCCAGCTCGTCGCACTTGACCTTGGCATCCAGCATGTCGAGGGTAGGGATACCTTCGGTGATGCAGATGATCAGTTTGATGCCGCCGAACGCTGCTTCCAGGATCGAGTCCTTGCAGAACGCAGCCGGTACGTAGATAACGCTGGCGGTAGCGCCAGTGGTTTCTACGGCTTCACGAACGGTGTTGAACACTGGCAGGTTCAGGTGAGTGGTGCCACCTTTGCCTGGGGTCACGCCGCCAACCATCTTGGTGCCGTAGGCAATGGCTTGTTCGGAGTGGAAAGTACCTTGCGAGCCGGTAAAGCCCTGGCAGATAACTTTGGTGTCTTTATTGATCAGGACGCTCATTATTTGCCCTCCGCAGCTTTGACGACTTGTTGAGCAGCGTCGGTCAAGCTGGTTGCAGCGATGATGTTCAAGCCGCTTTCCGCCAGTACTTTAGCGCCCAGGTCAGCGTTGTTGCCTTCCAGACGAACAACAACCGGGATTTTCACGCCAACTTCTTTCACCGCACCGATGATGCCTTCGGCAATCATGTCGCAACGAACGATGCCGCCGAAGATGTTGACCAGTACTGCAGCGACGTTGGTGTCGGACAGAATGATCTTGAACGCTTCGGTCACGCGCTCTTTGGTAGCGCCACCACCTACGTCGAGGAAGTTGGCTGGCTTGCCGCCGTGCAGGTTGACGATGTCCATGGTACCCATGGCCAGGCCAGCACCGTTGACCATGCAGCCGATGTTGCCTTCCAGTGCGACGTAGTTCAGTTCGAACTTGGCAGCATGGGCTTCACGCGGGTCATCTTGCGATGGGTCGTGGAAAGTCTTCAGCTTTGGCTGGCGATACATGGCGTTGGCGTCGATGTTGATCTTGGCGTCGAGGCAGTGCAGATCGCCGTCAGCCTTGATCACCAGCGGGTTCACTTCGAGCAGGGCCAGGTCGTGGTCCTGGAACAGCTTGCCCAGGCCGACGAAAATCTTGGCAAACTGCGCAACCTGCTTGCCTTCCAGACCCAGCTGGAATGCCAGCTCGCGACCCTGGAATGGCTGAGCGCCAACCAGTGGGTCGATGGTTGCTTTGAGAATCTTCTCAGGCGTGTCGTGAGCGATTTTCTCGATGTCCACGCCACCTTCGGTGGAAGCCATGAACACGATACGACGGCTCGAACGATCGACTACAGCGCCCAGGTACAGCTCTTTGGCGATGTCAGTGCAGGATTCAACCAGGATCTTGGTGACTGGCTGACCGTTGGCATCAGTCTGGTAAGTGACCAGACGCTTGCCCAACCACTGTTGAGCGAACGCAGCTGCGTCTTCTTTGCTCTTGACGAGCTTTACGCCGCCCGCTTTACCGCGACCACCTGCGTGAACCTGGGCTTTGACAACCCACTCGGTTCCGCCGATCTTGTCGCACGCTTCTGCTGCTGCTTCCGGGGTGTCTACTGCAAAGCCCTTGGATACTGGCAGGCCATATTCAGCAAACAGCTGCTTACCCTGATACTCGTGAAGATTCATGCTTATTACCGTCTTCGTTAGGTACTGCGCTTCGGTGCTGCTCGTCTATGCGTGCCGCACCACCTGTGACCGCTTCCCCCGGAAGGCTGCACGCCTGCATGCGAACGCAGGAGTGAAATCCGCCGGGAGTTCGAGTCCGACCGACCTTCCGCGGCAGACCCTGCGAGCAAGGCCTGCGACGGGCGGTCCGTCGTGGTTTTTCTTAGCGTCTTTTGTTAGCGCTTTTTCTTGTTCTGGATGTGGATGGCGTGGCCATTCACTGCCAGAGCAGCTTCGTGCAAGGCTTCGGACAGCGTTGGGTGCGAGAACACCATCATGCCGATGTCTTCGGCACTGGTGCCGAATTCCATGCCGATTGCACCCTGCTGAACCAGTTCTGCTGCGCCTGGACCAATAACGTGTACACCCAGTACACGGTCAGTCTTGGCATCAGCGATGACTTTGACAAAACCGCCAGTGTCGTTCGCTGCCATGGCACGGCCGCTGGCCGCGAATGGGAACTGACCGACGTTAACCTCGACGCCTTCGGCCTTCAAGGTCTGTTCGGTTTTACCGACCCACGCGATTTCCGGGTGAGTGTAGATAACCGACGGGATCAGGTCGTAGTTCATCTGGGTCTTGTGACCCTTGATGCGCTCGACGACCATGATGCCTTCTTCCGACGCCTTGTGCGCCAGCATCAGACCGCGAACCACGTCACCGATCGCGTAGACACCAGGAACGCTGGTCTCGCACTGATCGTTGACGAAGATGAAACCGCGCTCGTCGATGTCGACGCCGCTGTCGGAGGCCAACAGGTCGGTGGTCACCGGACGACGGCCCACGGCCACGATCAGGCGATCGAAGGTGATGTTCTGCTCACCGTCTTTGTCGGTGTAGTTGACGACCACTTCGTTGCCGTTGACTTTCGAACCGGTCACGCGAGCGCCCAGTTTGATGTCCAGACCCTGCTTGGTGAACGTCTTCTGCGCTTCTTTGGAAACGGCTTCGTCAGCGGCCGGCAGGAACTTCTCCAGCGCTTCCAGAACGGTGACCTTGGAACCCAGACGCGACCAGACCGAACCCAGTTCCAGGCCGATGACGCCAGCGCCGATCACGCCCAGACGCTCAGGCACGCTCTGGAATTCCAGGGCACCCGTCGAGTCGACGATCACATTCTGATCGACCGGAGCCGGTGGAATGTCGATCGGACGCGAGCCGGACGCCAGGATGATGTTGTCGGCTTCGATGACTTCGGTGGTGCCGTCAGGTTTGGTCAGCTCGACCTTCTTGCCAGCCAGCAGCTTGCCGTGACCTTGCAGAGAAGTGACGCCGTTTGCCTTGAAGAGGCTGGCGACGCCGCCCGTCAGGCCTTTGACGATCTGGGACTTGCGGCCAACCATTGCGGCCACGTCCATTTGCACGTCGCCGGAAATCGAGATGCCATGAACGTTGAACTGGTTCTTGGCTTCGTAGAATTTCCAGGAGCTGTCCAGCAGCGCCTTGGACGGGATGCAACCCACGTTCAAACAGGTACCGCCGAGGGCCAGTTTGCCCTCTTTATCCTGATACTTCTCGATGCAGGCAGTCTTGAGACCAAGTTGCGCAGCCTTGATGGCGGCCACATAACCGCCAGGGCCTGCGCCAATCACTACCACGTCGAATTTCTGGGACATAACAAAGTTCCTTTAGCTACAAGCTTTAAGCTGCAAGCTGCAAGCTGATCTGCGTTGATCTGCAGATTCAACTCGCGACCTGTACATAAGGGCAATCCAAGCTCCCCGAGCCACACGCCGCTCCGCTTCTGACTTGAAGCTTGCAGCTTGCAACTCGGGGCTGCTTTTTAGATGTCCAGCAACAGACGAGCCGGGTCTTCCAACAGGTTCTTGATGGTCACCAGGAAGGTCACAGCTTCTTTACCGTCGATCAAGCGGTGATCGTAGGACAGCGCCAGGTACATCATCGGACGGATGACAACCTGACCATTGATCGCCATAGGACGCTGCAGGATGTTGTGCATGCCCAGGATGGCCGCTTGTGGCGGGTTGACGATCGGGGTCGACATCATCGAACCGAAAGTACCACCGTTGGTGATGGTGAAGGTACCACCGGTCATCTCGTCGATGGACAGTTTGCCGTCACGGGCTTTCTTGCCGAAGGTGGCGATGCCGCCTTCGATTTCAGCCAGGCTCATGTGCTCGGCGTTACGCAGAACCGGTACCACCAGGCCACGGTCGCTGGAGACCGCAACGCCGACGTCGGCATAACCGTGGTAAACGATGTCGGTGCCATCGATCGACGCGTTGACAGCCGGGAAGCGTTTCAGCGCTTCGGTAGCAGCCTTGACGAAGAACGACATGAAGCCCAGGCGCACGCCGTTGTGAGACTTCTCGAACAGGTCTTTGTACTTCGAACGCAGGGCCATGACTTCAGTCATGTCGACTTCGTTGAAGGTGGTCAGCATGGCCATGTTCGACTGGGCTTCGACCAGACGCTTGGCCACGGTGGCACGAACACGAGTCATCGGAACGCGCTTCTCGGTGCGGTCGCCAGCGGCGAACACAGGAGCAGCCGGTGCGGCAGCAGGCTTGGCAGCAGGTGCAGCGGCCGGAGCGGATTTCTTCGCTTCAATCGCAGCGACCACGTCTTCCTTGGTCACGCGGCCATCTTTGCCAGTGCCTTTGACGCTGGACAGGTTGATGCCGTTTTCTTCGGCCAGCTTGCGGGCTGCCGGAGCGCCGATGGCGTCTTCGTCGCCAGCAGCCGGAGCGGGAGCAGCGGCTGGAGCGGCGGCAGGTGCAGCAGCCGGAGCAGCAGCGGCAGCCGGAGCAGCCGATGCAGTGGCGCCTGCGTCCAGAGTAGCGATCAGTTCGTTGGACAGGACGGTGTCGCCCTCGCCCTTCACAATGGAAGCCAGAACGCCGTCGGCTTCGGCCAGCACTTCGAGCACGACTTTGTCGGTTTCGATGTCGACCAGCAGCTCGTCACGTTTTACCGCTTCGCCCGGCTGTTTGTGCCATTTGGAAATGGTGCCGTCGGCAACGGATTCCGGGAAAGAGGGGGCTTTGATCTCAATAGCCATTGTCTGTAATTCCTTAATTCGGTTTCTAGTGCGCGAAGGCGTTAAACAGTGAACGCGTCTTGCAGCAGTTTTTCCTGCTGTTCAGCGTGCATCGAAGCGTAGCCACAAGCAGGCGCGGCAGAAGCATCACGACCGGCATACTCGAGCACGAGGTTGCGGTTGTGATTGCCGATGCTGCGGCGCAAGTGATGCTGGCTGCTGTACCAGGCGCCCTGGTTCATCGGCTCTTCCTGACACCAGACCACGTTGGTCAGGTTGGTATAAGGCGCGATGGCCTCCATCAGGTCGTCTTCCGGGAACGGGTAGAGCTGCTCGATACGCACGATGGCGATATCTTCGCGGCCTTCGGCACGGCGTTTTTCCAGCAGGTCGTAGTAGACCTTGCCACTGCACAGGACCAGGCGAGTCACCTTGGCCGGATCGAGGGTGTCGATTTCCGGGATGACCGTCTGGAACGAACCTTCGGCGAGATCTTCGAGGGTCGAAATGGCCAGCTTGTGGCGCAGCAGCGACTTCGGCGTCAGCACGATCAGCGGTTTGCGCAGCGGACGAATCACCTGACGGCGCAACAGGTGGTAGATCTGGGCCGGGGTGGTCGGCATGCACACCTGAATGTTGTGCTCGGCGCACAGCTGCAGGTAACGCTCCAGACGCGCCGAAGAGTGCTCCGGACCCTGACCTTCGTAGCCGTGAGGCAACAGCATGGTCAGACCGCACAGACGGCCCCACTTGTGCTCGCCGCTGGTAATGAACTGGTCGATCACGACCTGTGCACCGTTGGCGAAGTCACCGAACTGGGCTTCCCAGATCACCAGCGCATTGGGCTGGGTGGTCGAGTAGCCGTATTCGAATGCCAGTACCGCTTCTTCCGACAGGAACGAGTCGTACAGGTCAAAGCGAGGCTGACCGGCATACAGGTTTTGCAGAGGCACGTAGGTAGCAGCGTCTTTCTGGTTGTGCAGTACGGCGTGACGGTGCGAGAACGTACCGCGACCGACGTCCTGACCGGTAATACGCACCGGGTGACCTTCGAAAGCCAGCGTGGCGTAGGCCATGGTTTCGGCGTAGCCCCAGTTGATCGGCAGACCACCGGCTTGCATCTTCTGGCGGTCTTCGTAGATCTTCTGGACCTGACGTTGAACCACGAAGCCTTCCGGCAGTTCCATCAGCTTGGCGGACAGTTCCTGCAGGGTCTTCAGGTCGAAACGGGTGTCGTGACGCGCGGTCCAGGCGTGGCCCAGGTATGGACGCCAATCGACGAACAGTTCCTTGTTAGGCTCTTTGACCAGGCTCTTCACAACGTGCATGCCGTTGTCCAGCGCGTTACGGTACTCGTCGACCTTGGTCTGAGCCGCTTCGGCCGCGAGGATGCCACCGGTAGCCAGTGCATCGGCATACAGCTCACGGGTGGTGCGCTGCTTGGCGATCTGCTGGTACATCAGTGGCTGGGTGCCGCTTGGCTCATCCGCTTCGTTGTGGCCGCGACGACGGTAGCAGACCAGGTCGATCACCACGTCACGCTTGAACTGCATGCGGTAGTCGATGGCCAACTGGGTCACGAACAGAACAGCTTCAGGGTCATCGCCATTCACATGGAGAATCGGCGCCTGAATCATCTTGGCAACGTCGGTCGCGTACTCGGTGGAGCGCGAGTCTTCCTGGTTGCTGATGGTGAAGCCGACTTGGTTGTTGATCACGATGTGAATCGTGCCACCGGTCTTGAAGCCGCGGGTCTGCGACATCTGGAAGGTTTCCAGAACCACGCCCTGACCTGCGAATGCAGCGTCACCGTGGATGGAAATCGGCAGAACCTTTTCACCCGTGGTGTCGTTGCGGCGGTCTTGACGCGCGCGCACGGAACCTTCGACCACCGGAGAAACGATCTCCAGGTGAGACGGGTTGAACGCCATGGCCAGGTGAACTTCGCCACCGGTGGTCATCACGTTGGACGAGAAGCCCTGGTGGTATTTCACGTCACCGGAGCCCAGCTCGACCTTCTTCTTGCCTTCGAACTCGTCGAACAGCTCGCGCGGGTTCTTGCCGAAGGTGTTGACCAGCACGTTCAGACGGCCACGGTGGGCCATGCCGATGACGATTTCCTTGGTGCCATAGGAACCGGAACGCTGGATCAGTTCGTCCAGCATCGGGATGAGGCTTTCGCCCCCTTCCAGACCGAAACGCTTGGTGCCCGGGTATTTGGTGCCCAGGTATTTTTCCAGACCCTCAGCCGCGGTGACGCGCTCGAGCAGATGGCTCTGAATGTCGGCGGAGTATGCTGGACGGCCACGCACGCTTTCGAGGCGCTGCATGAACCAGTTGCGCTGGTTCGAATCCACGATGTGCGTGAACTCGGCGCCGATGGTGCGGCAATATGTCTTCTGCAAGGCTTCGACGATTTCGCGTAGGCTCGCCTCCTCCTTGCCGATGAACAGGTCGCCGGCACGGAAGGTGGTATCGAGGTCAGCGTTGGTCAAGCCGTAATGGTTGATCGACAGGTCAGCTGGCGCAGTACGCTTCCACAAACCCAGAGGATCGAGTTGCGCACCCTGATGGCCGCGCATACGGAATGCCTGGATCAGTCGCAGGACTTCGACTTGCTTCTTCTCGTGCTCGCTGCTCACGCTACCGGCGGAGACCGGTTGGGCGCGGCGCTGGTTTTTGCCCAGCAACACGAAATGATCGCGAACCGTAGAGTGCGATACATCGTTGGCAGTGCCACCTTCTGCAGGCAGCGTCTGAAAGTAGGTGCGCCACTCTTCTGGCACAGCGTTAGGGTCGTGCAGGTAAAGCTCATAGAGCTCTTCCACATAGGCAGCGTTACCACCGGAAAGGTGGGCGCTGTTCCACATGCGCTGCATCACGCTTTCTTGCATGCTTGGTCACCCTCGGTTAGGGGACACCATCGACGTCGACACCAAGGCAGACTCAAACGGCGGTTCAGCGAATGTATCAATTCGCCGACTGCACCGAGTCGCCAGGGATCACGCAGATAGTCCGGGTACCAGCCCGGATGCCCCTGCTGGTCTCATTTCTTCAAAATAAGAGCCGCGGCCATATGACCGCTGCTCAGGTTAAAACTACAGCGCCGGTTGAAGCCTGCGCCGTAGCGTTTACGGGTACAACATTTCAAATACTGCCATGCATCTGTTGCGTGCATCGATGCCACAAGGTGCAACGAACCGGCCCGTAACGCTTGACGCGTACGGGCCGGAACATCAGATACCGCTGGTGAGAAGCATGCTGCGTACGTGACCGATAGCCTTGGTTGGGTTCAGGCCTTTCGGGCAAACGTTCACGCAGTTCATGATTCCGCGGCAACGGAATACGCTAAACGGATCGTCCAGCGATGCGAGGCGCTCCTGGGTCTTGGTGTCACGGCTGTCAGCCAGGAAACGATAGGCTTGCAGCAGTGCTGCCGGACCGAGGAACTTGTCGGGGTTCCACCAGAACGAAGGGCAGGAAGTCGAGCAGCAAGCGCACAGGATGCACTCGTACAGACCGTCCAGCTTCTCACGCTCTTCAGGCGACTGCAGACGCTCGATGGCCGGAGCCGGCGTGTCGTTCTGCAGGAATGGCTTCACCTTCTCGTACTGCTTGTAGAAGATGCTCATGTCGACGACCAGGTCACGAATGACCGGCAAACCAGGGAGCGGACGCACCACCAGCTTGTTGTTTTTCACCACGGCAGACAGCGGCGTGATGCACGCCAGGCCGTTCTTGCCGTTGATGTTCATGCCGTCGGAACCGCAAACACCTTCACGGCAGGAACGACGGTACGAGAAACCTTCGTCCTGCTCTTTGATCAGTGCCAGCACGTCCAGCACCATCAGGTCTTTGCCACCGGTATCGACGTCGAACACCTGGGTTTTAGGCGCCGAGTCGCTGTCGGGGTTGTAACGATAAACTTCGACTTTCAACATAGCGGCCACCCTTAGTAAGTCCGTACTTTTGGTTCGAACGCCGGAACGGTCTTCGGCGCAAAGTTGACTGCACGTTTGGCAACCCGCTTTTCACCCGGGTAGTACAGGGTGTGGCACAGCCAGTTGACGTCATCACGGTCTTCGAAATCTTCACGGGCGTGAGCGCCGCGGGATTCGGTACGCGTGTCGGCAGCGATTGCCGTGGCTTCAGCGACTTCCAGCAGGTTCTGCAACTCCAGCGCTTCGATACGCGCGGTGTTGAAGCCCTGGGATTTGTCGTTGATCTTAACGTTGGCGATGCGCGCACGCAGATCAGCCAGTTGCTCGATGCCCTTCTTCATGTATTCGCCAGTACGGAATACACCGAAGTAGTTCTGCATGCAGCTTTGCAGCTCGCGACGCAGGGTAGCAACGTCTTCGCCATCGGTACGCTCGTTCAGTGCATTCAGACGGCTCAGCGCGAGGTCGATATCGGCCTGGGTCGCTTCATCGTACTCAATGCCGTCGGTCAGCGCTTTTTCAAGGTGCAGGCCAGCAGCACGGCCGAACACGACCAGGTCGAGCAGCGAGTTGCCGCCCAGACGGTTGGCACCGTGAACCGATACGCACGCCACTTCACCAACAGCGAACAGACCCGGGATGATCGTGTCCTTGCCTTCGGCGTCCATGGTCATTGCCTGACCATGAATGTTGGTGGCAACGCCGCCCATCATGTAGTGGCAGGTTGGAACGACGGGGACTGGCGCGACAACCGGGTCAACGTGAGCGAAGGTCTTGGACAGCTCACAGATACCTGGCAGGCGGCTGTGCAGCACTTCCTCACCCAGGTGGTCCAGCTTCAACATCACGTGGTCGCCGTTAGGACCGCAACCGTTGCCCGCGATGATTTCTTTAACCATCGAACGGGCCACAACGTCACGACCTGCAAGGTCCTTGGCGTTAGGCGCGTAGCGCTCCATGAAACGCTCGCCGTGCTTGTTGATCAGGTAACCGCCTTCACCGCGGCAACCTTCGGTGACCAGTACACCTGCGCCGGCGATGCCAGTCGGGTGGAACTGCCACATCTCGATGTCCTGAACCGGAACGCCTGCACGCAGCGCCATGCCGACACCGTCACCGGTGTTGATCAGGGCGTTGGTAGTGGACGCGTAGATACGACCCGCGCCGCCGGTGGCCAGTACAGTGGCCTTGGCCTTGATGTACATGGTTTCGCCGGTTTCGATGCAGATGGCGATCACGCCGACGAATGCGCCTTCAGCGTTCTTCACGAGGTCTACAGCGTAGTACTCGTTCAGGAACGTGGTGCCGGCTTTCAGGTTGCCCTGGTACAGGGTGTGCAGCAGCGCGTGACCGGTACGGTCGGACGCTGCGCAGGTACGGGCAGCCTGGCCGCCCTTGCCGAAGTCCTTCGATTGACCACCGAACGGGCGCTGGTAGATACGACCCTGTTCGGTACGCGAGAACGGCATACCCATGTGGTCCAGCTCGTAAACGGCTGCCGGACCTTCCTGACACATGTATTCGATCGCGTCCTGGTCGCCGATGTAGTCGGAACCCTTGACGGTGTCGTACATGTGCCAGCGCCAGTCATCGTTCGGGTCGGCCGAGGCGATGGCGCAGGTGATGCCGCCCTGTGCGGATACGGTGTGGGAGCGGGTCGGGAAGACCTTGGTGACGACAGCGGTCTTGTGACCACCCTGCGCCAGCTGCAACGCAGCGCGCATGCCCGCACCGCCGCCACCAATGATGATGGCGTCGAATGAAAGTGTATTGATGTTAGCCATGAATCAGATACCCCAAAGAATCTGCACACCCCAGACGAAGTACGCGAACATCACGACGCCGCATACCGCCTGGAACAGGAAACGCACGGTCAACGCGGACTTGCCGAAACTCATGGGAGTCAGGTAGTCGGTCGCGATGGTCCACATGCCGACCCAGGCGTGAGCGCCCAGGGCAACCAGGGCCAGCAGACTGAAAATGCGCATTCCGTTATGGGAGAACAGACCGTGCCACGTGGCATAGTCGATGCCAGGGTGCGCGACCAGGTATCCGATCAGGAAAATGAAATAAGCCGCGAGCACTACAGCGGAGACGCGTTGCGCCATCCAGTCGTAGAGGCCCGAACGAGACAGGTTCGTAACGCTGGTTACCATATCCAAACTCCCGCCAGAACGATCAGCACCACGGAGATGGCGATGACGATTTTCGAGCCCAGCTTGCCGCCTTCCAGCGTCTCACCGACACCCGTGTCCATGATCAGGTGACGAACACCTGCCACAAGGTGATACAGCAGGGCGGACAGAAGCCCCCATGCGATGAACTTGGCCAGAGGGCTGGTCAAGGTCGCCTTCATGTCGGCAAAGCCTGCTTCAGAACCCAGCGACTTGCTCAATGCGTAGAGCATGAAGACAAGGCCGATGAAGAGGATGATGCCGGAGATGCGGTGAAGGATCGACGTGATCGCAGTGATGGGGAGTTTGATGGTCCTTAGGTCTAGGTTTACAGGTCGTTGGCTTTTCACGGCTTTTTTTCACACTGAAGAGCCCCTAACAATCAGGGCAAGTTGTTGGGAAGTGCACTGGTCAGGTACCCACTACCCAGGAAGTGACGACACCCAGAAAAACGGGCCTGCAAGCCCCTGGCGGTCGGGTGCCGAGTATAGACAGTTAGCCCGCTAATGACAACGCACAGACCCGCCCCTAATGGCGGATTGCTTTAGCGCGATAAAAGGCGTAAATGGCAGGGAAATTCGAGGAAAACCTTGGGTTAAAGCCTTCTGCCACAACGCTTTTGGCAAATTGACTTTAGAATTTATCTCACTATAGTGATGCGGGCCCTGCGTGGGGGGCCTGTCTGATGATTTGAAGCATTAATAGGAGGCCACATGGCTGACAAAAAAGCGCAGTTGATCATCGAGGGCGCAGCCCCCGTCGAGCTGCCCATTCTGACCGGCACCGTTGGTCCCGATGTAATCGACGTACGCGGCCTGACCGCCACCGGACGCTTCACATTCGACCCAGGCTTCATGTCGACCGCCTCATGCGAATCCAAGATCACCTATATCGACGGTGATAACGGCATTCTGCTGCATCGTGGCTACCCGATCGAGCAGTTGGCCGAACAGTCGGACTACCTGGAAACCTGCTACCTGCTGCTGAACGGCGAACTGCCAACCGCCGAGCAAAAGGCCCAATTCGTCGTCACCGTGAAGAATCACACCATGGTGCACGAACAGCTGAAAACCTTCTTCAACGGTTTCCGTCGCGACGCTCACCCGATGGCTGTCATGTGTGGTGTAGTCGGCGCCCTCTCGGCGTTCTACCACGACTCGCTGGACATCAATAACCCGCAGCACCGCGAAATTTCCGCAATCCGCCTGGTCGCCAAGATGCCGACCCTGGCCGCAATGGTCTACAAGTACTCCATGGGTCAACCCATGATGTACCCGCGCAATGACCTGAGCTACGCGGAAAACTTCCTGCACATGATGTTCAATACGCCGTGCGAGATCAAACCGATCAGCCCGACGCTGGCGAAGGCCATGGACCGGATTTTCATCCTCCATGCCGACCACGAGCAGAACGCTTCGACCTCCACCGTCCGCATGGCCGGCTCCTCGGGCGCCAACCCGTTCGCCTGTATCGCTGCCGGTATCGCTGCATTGTGGGGCCCTGCCCACGGCGGCGCCAACGAAGCCGTGCTGACCATGCTCGATGAAATCGGCGATGTCTCAAACATCGACAAATTCATCGCCAAGGCCAAGGACAAGAATGATCCGTTCAAGCTGATGGGCTTCGGTCACCGCGTTTACAAGAACCGCGACCCGCGCGCCACCGTGATGAAACAGACCTGCGACGAAGTTCTGCGCGAGCTGGGCATCACCAACGACCCGCAGCTGGAACTGGCCATGCGCCTCGAAGAGATCGCCCTGACCGATCCGTACTTCATCGAGCGCTCGCTGTACCCGAACGTCGACTTCTACTCAGGCATCATCCTGAAAGCGATCGGCATTCCGACCAGCATGTTCACCGTGATCTTCGCCTTGGCACGCACCGTCGGCTGGATCTCGCACTGGAAAGAAATGCTCTCCAGCCCATACAAGATCGGCCGCCCACGCCAGCTGTACACCGGTGAAGTCTCCCGCGACATCGTTGCCCTGGCCGACCGCAAGTAAGCGCGAACGCCAGCAAGCGACATCCCATAAAAAAGGCTGCCAGTGGCAGCCTTTTTTATTCCCGCGAGAACTGTATCGGTCAGCGGATCACTTCGCAGCACGCTCACGCAGCGCTTTCAGCGTGTTGAACGGTGCGTCCACGACAAACTTGTTGGCCAGCCACGACGGCACGCTGCCACCTGGCTCGGTGTGTACCTGATAGGTCACTTCTGTCTCATTCGGGCCTTTAGGCACCAGCTTCCAGTAGCCCTCGACCTGGGTAACCCGCACGAAGCCTTTTTCTTCCGGGATGTAGTTGGGTTGACCCAGCAAGTTGCGCGTCAGGCTGCCATCGGCACCTTCGACCGTGGTGATCTGCAACACCGAATCCCGAGGAGTCACAGGCCACGGCGTGTTGAACTGTGTGTAGGTCCAGGTCTTGTCGCCTTCATGCTTGAGGATTTTCTGCGCCTTGCACTCATGCACCCATGCACAGGCACCCGCGACGTCTTCCTGAAGACTGCGCAGCTTCGCCACACTTGCCTTGATCGTGGCGATGCCCTGATAGGCCTTGTACTGCGAGCCTGGGACATCACTGAGCGACACTTTGATGCCGTCTTCTTGCTTGGCGACCTTCCAGTCCTCGGCCTGGGCCATGCCCGCCACCAGTACAGTCATCCCAAGTCCAAGCGCGATCCGGTACAGCGAACCCATATCTTATTCCTTTTTGTCTGTAGTTCAGGTGCGTTCAGCATCGTGCACTGCCGTTGTTACATCTGCTCTGCTCATCAGGCGACCGAGGTGGCCTGCTCCCACCAGCCAATCAATCGCACCGCCTCCTCCGAATCGCTGCCGCAGACGTCCGGGTCCGCTGAAAACTGGCTGCAGACTGCAGGGCGTTCAGGGTGGCCGAATATCAGGCACAGCAGGTCGGTAGAGAGCTGCACACAGCGCTCCCCCGCTGGCTTGCCATTGGGCATGCCAGGAATTGGCGACGAGATTGAAGGCGCGACGCAACAAGCACCGCAGCCCGGACGGCATTCCATGAAAACATCCTCACACGAGGCGATGAACGAAGGGGGATCTTAAACGCTTAAACGCACGTTTGAAAACGCGCGCACCGATCAAATAGCCGAAAGCGTCATTGCTTGAATTTGAAATCCAGGGCTGCGCCCTCCACTTCCTTGCGCGATTCATTGCGCAATTGAAGCTGCATTTCATTGCTCAGGAGACGCCCCTGAAGCTGAAAATCAGGATCGCTGTTGGCGTCAGGAAACATCTTGGGCAGCAGCGGCTTGGCCCCGCCGTTCGGGGCTTTGGGCTTATTGGCCGCAGTGATCACGCCGGGAGGGGGCGCGAGCTGCTTGACCATATCGGGAGGCAAACTCAAGTCCAGGGCAGCCTTGGGCAGACGCGTCTCTTTCACCACTTGCGCTGGCGATTTGCTCTTGCTCGCCACCGGCGCACGGTTAGCCACCTCGGCGTTATCCGCTTTAACCTTGGCGGATTTGGCATTCGCGCTGGGAGACTTCTGTTCGACCGCGGCGGCCTTGGCGGGCGTGGTGACTTTCGCCGCGGCTTCCGAGCGGGCGCCATCCGGTTTGCTAGTCGCCACGACAGGCACGACACCCACATTTGGTTTCAACTCATGAACCGGCGTCGGAGCCGTCGCTGCCTTGGCATCAGGCGCTTTGTCTGCATCAACAGCCGCTGCAACGGACACAGGCGCAGGAGGCGCCGGTACTTCAGGCGCTGCGGGGGTTTGAACGGCAACTTTCGGGGGAGGCGCGGGGGGTTTATCAGCATCACAGGCACTGATCAACACCACCAGCAGCAAACCGATACAACGCAGTGATTTCATAATCGGACGGCAGAAAAATAGGCAGAAGCCATATGCTGGCTCTTTGCAGGGCCGGTGACAAGTGAATGACCTGTCAGCCAGCCCCATGAAGCTGTGGCAAATGTAAGGCGCTGTAAGTTCACCAGGCCTGACCGGTGTCCTCGCACAACTGCTTGGCAAGCATTCCCACCGTCATGAGCGCCCTCTCCGCTTCACGATTCCACGGCAGGCCACAGTTCAGACGAATGCAGTGGTTGAACTGCTCTGTGTTGCTGAAGATCAAGCCTGGCGCGATGCTGATCCCCTGCTCCAGCGCCCGGACGTGCAATTCTTGCGTGTTCACTCGCCCCGGCAGGCTGATCCACAAAATGAATCCCCCAGCGGGCCGGCTGATCTGGGTGCCCTCGGGAAACATCTGCTGTACGGCAAGCTGAAACGCGCTCAGATTTTTCCGATGCTCCTGACGGATGTAGCGCAAATGACGATCGTAACCACCATTTTCGAGGTAGGACGCCACGGCCATCTGCGTCACGCTGCACGCGGAATGAGTGCTGAAAGTCTGCAATCGCTGAATTTCCGCCTGATATTTGCCGGCAATCATCCAGCCGATCCGCACACCCGGCGACAACGTCTTGGAAAAACTGGAGCAATAGATGACCCGGCCCAACCGGTCGAACGCTTTCAGCGCTTTGGTTTTGTTTTGCTCGTACATCAGCTCGCCGTAGATGTCGTCTTCGATAACCTGAATGTCGAAGTCCGACGCCAGTCGCAGCAGGTGTTTCTGCCGTTCCTCGGGCATCGTACTGCCGAGCGGGTTGCTCAACCGCGAGGTCATCACGAGCGCCTTGATCGACCACTGGTTCGCCGCGAGTTGCAACGCTTCCAGGCTGATCCCTGTATTCGGGTCACTGGGAATCTCGATAACCTTCAAACCCAGCAAATCCGCCAGTTGAAGCAGCCCGTAATAGGTGGGCGATTCTGCGGCGATCAGATCACCAGGGCTCGTCAGCACCCGCAACGACATTTGCAGCGCATCGACGCAGCCGTGGGTGATCACCACTTCCGACGGGTCGACGACCACGCCCGCATCGCGCATGCGGATCGCCACCTGACGCCGCAGCGGCTCGAAACCGGGGCTGAACATGTAATTGAACGCGCGAGGGCTTTGGAAACGCGTGACTTTGGCCAGTTGCTGATGCAACGCCCGTAACGGCAAGTAATCAATGTGCGGCACTGCCGCGCCAAAGGCGAACACGCCTTCGCGGCGCGCCTCCACCAGCACCTGTTGGATGATGCTGGCCCGCGTGACCAGCCCGGGCCGCTCAACCCGCGCAATGTCAGGCGTCGGCGCGGTCAGCGCGGGGGTCTGGTGAACGTAATAACCGGATTGGGGACGGGCACGAATCAGCCCCTGATCTTCAAGATTCGCGTAGGCCTGCAACACGGTTGCATGGCTGACATTGAGCTGCGAACTCATCTTACGAACGGAGGGTACGCGCTCGCCGGGCTGATAAACGCCCCGCCGAATGTCTTCAGCCAACTGCTGAGCGATGCGTTGATACAGCAGGAGATTGGTCATTTCGCGTCCCTCGATTACACGTTTTCGAAGCCATTCAGCGCCTGCGCCGACCCTCACTCTCGGGTGATCACCGGAACAGTTGAGAAGTGTACGGGGACAGTTAATCCGTCGGCTAGTCCTAGTTAGGTTTGATGAAAAATTTAATGTGACGTATGCGCCAAATACTCGGCCGTTTTTCATAAAAAAGCCCGACTTTCGAGAAAAAAGTCGGGCTGGGTCACACTTATTTTTTAGCGAGCAGCGCTGAGCTTGCCTTTTTCGTCTGAAAACACGATTTCAACACGACGATTTTGCGCGCGACCGCGCTCAGAGGTGTTCACATCAACCGGGAATTGATCGCCATAACCTTCCACCTGAATACGCTCATCCTCAATGCCAAGATCCGACAGCACATCAGCCACCGCCTGCGCACGATCGCGGGACAGTTGCCGATTTTCCTGAGCATCGCCCGTGCTGTCGGTGTAGCCCTCGATCCGCACGACACGCTTGGGGTTGAACTGGAGAAACTGCACGACCTTCAGCACCGTACGATTGGCCGAGGATTTCAGTTCGGCACGCCCGGTGTCGAACAGCATGTCGCCCAACGTCATGACCAAGCCGCGTTCGTTTTGCTGGGTGGACAGGCTGATGACCTGATCTTCTGCCCACTTGCCTTGCTGCTGCGCGCCCGACAGCTTGGCCTCACGCAGCGCCAATTGCAGGCGCTGGCGCTCCAGCTCCAGACGGGCCAGTTTTTCCTGATTGAGCAATAACTGACTGTGTTCCGCTGCGATGGCGCTGTACCGGCTGCTCAAATACGCGTAATGGCTGACGTCGTCCGAACTGCCGACATAACTGGACAGGCGCTCGGCACGACCCAACAGTTCGCCCGCGCGGATTACGTCCTTCGGCGCGCTGCGCAATACATTGGTGTCGCCTTTCACTTTCTGAAAATCGGCGCTGGCAGTCTGCAACGCTTTTTCACTGTTCTGATGGCCCGCACACCCATACAAACCGGCGCTGCCGAGCAACAGGCACACACTCAACACACGAGGAAGGCGGTTCATTGGGCCGCTCCCAGCTGTTTGCGCAGGCGATCCAGTCGCGTGTTCACTTGCGTCAGTTGTTCGTCGCTCTTTTCAGTCAGCACCTTGGCCTCGGCCAACCGCGCATCGAGCTCAGCCTGCTCAGCTTGCATCCGCGCCTGTTTATAGGATTTGTCCGCAACACTGGCCTGCGCCTGAGCAAGCTTGCTCTGAGCAGTGGCCATGTCCGGCTCATCGTCCGTCGCGCCAACCGCCGTGGCCTGGGCAACGGCCTGTTCGGTGAGTTTCAGTTGCTCGGTAGGGGCGGGATCGTTGGCGCAGCCAAACAAGGAGGTGATCGCGATGGCTGCAAATAAAGGTCGAATTCTCAAAAAAACGCTCAAAAAAACATTCCTACTGGGTGACGGCGGCGCTGGCCGGCTGCTGCAACTGTGCCTTCCACACCTCAAGGTTGCGGGAGATGGCGTCAGCAGAACGGCCCGAAGCGGCCAATTCTGTCATTTTTTTCGCCAACTGTCCGCGCAACCAGGGCTCGTTGCAGGCCGAGTTGAACGAAAGCGCGAGGTACAGACCCGGTCGATCCAGCGGCAGAGGCTGTGAAACCAAGTCCTTGGACATCCCTAACGTCTGGGTCAGCGCCATGCCCGCGTAGCGGCCCGCGAGCACGAACTCAGCCTGGCCCAGCATCAGTTTCTGAAATGCCTGAGTGAGGTTGGGCTGTTTTTCGAGGGTCAGGTGTTCTTTCACCGCGAGGTCGAACCCGGGCGTGATCCGCGTCTTTTCGGAGATAGCACCCGCGTGGCCGTGCAAATCGGCCAATGAATTGAAAGGCTGTGCATGGCCGGTTCGCGTCCAGACCATGATTTCATTCTGGGTGATCGCCGGATGAATGAAATCCAGAGATTCAAGTTCATTGCTGTTTAGCGGCGTGTCGGCCAGCAGGTCCATGCGCCCCGTGCGCACCTCTTCCAACGCCTGGCTGCGTTTACCTGCATAGAGCAACTCAATCTTGATGCCCATCTGCGTCGCAGCTTCCTTAAGCAGGTCCGCATTGGCACCCATGAGGTGCTTGGGGTCCTGCGGATCACGCCACATATAAGGAGGCGCATCAGGGCTGCCGGTCACCACCAGCCGCTCACATTTGCCCGCTGCCAACACAGCCATCGATGGCACCAGCAACAATCCTGCAACCAGCGATGTCAGCGTCCGCTTCGGCAACGACATGGCGACGTCCTTTTTCCAATCCAATAAAAAACCCGCTCATTCGAGGCTGCGGAAAGCGCACATCATCGGTTTCTTCCGATGGTCGACGTTCTCAAACAGCCCCGAAACGAACGGGTTCTCTTTATAAGTCAGGCGGCTGGATTAGACCAGCTTCTCCAACTCAGGCACGGCTTCGAACAGGTCAGCGACCAGGCCGTAGTCGGCCACCTGGAAGATCGGCGCTTCTTCGTCCTTGTTGATCGCAACGATCACTTTGGAGTCTTTCATGCCGGCCAGGTGCTGGATCGCGCCGGAAATACCGACCGCGATGTAGAGCTGTGGCGCAACGATCTTGCCGGTCTGACCGACCTGCATGTCGTTCGGCACGAAACCGGCGTCGACGGCGGCGCGGGAAGCACCGACGGCAGCGCCCAGCTTGTCGGCCAAGGCATACAGGTGTTTGAAGTTGTCGCCGTTCTGCATGCCGCGACCGCCGGAAACGACGATTTTGGCAGCGGTGAGCTCAGGACGGTCGGACTTGGCCAGCTCTTCGCTGACGAAGGACGATTTACCTGCGTCGTGAGCAGCGCTCACGGCCTCAACAGTGGCAGAACCGCCTTCAGCGGCGACAGCGTCGAAACCGGTCGCACGAACGGTGATGACCTTGATGGCCGCCGACGACTGAACGGTCGCAATGGCGTTACCGGCGTAGATCGGGCGCTTGAAGGTGTCAGCCGATTCAACCGAGATGATCTCGGAAATCTGGTCGACGTCCAGCTGTGCAGCCACACGCGGCAGGATGTTCTTGCCGTTGGAGGTGGCAGCAGCCAACACATGGCTGTAACCGGAAGCCAGTTCGGCCACCAGCGGGGCGACGTTTTCCGGCAGTTGATGCGCGTAGGCCGCGTTGTCAGCGACCAGCACTTTGGCAACGCCTGCGATTTTCGCAGCGGCTTCACCGACAGCGCCGACGTTCTGGCCAGCGACCAGCACGTGAATGTCGCCACCAATCTTGGCGGCGGCGGCAACGGTGTTCAGGGTGGCGGGAGCGATCGCGCCGTTTTCGTGTTCAGCGATTACCAGGGTAGTCATCAGATCACCTTCGCTTCGTTTTTCAGTTTCTCGACCAGCTCTGCAACCGACTTGACCTTGATGCCAGCGCTGCGAGCAGCCGGGGCTTCGACTTTCAGGGTCTTGTTGGTGGAGGACGTGGACACACCCAAAGCGTCAGGCGTCAGCACTTCGAGAGGCTTCTTCTTGGCTTTCATGATGTTCGGCAGCGACGCGTAGCGCGGCTCGTTGAGGCGCAGGTCGGTGGTGACGATGGCAGGCAGCTTCAGGGAAACGGTCTGAGCACCGGCATCGATTTCACGGGTAACGCTGACGCTGTCGCCAGAGACTTCAACCTTGGACGCGAAGGTGCCTTGGGCGTAACCGCTCAGGGCGGCCAGCATCTGGCCTGTCTGGTTGTTGTCACTGTCGATCGCTTGCTTGCCGAGAATGACCAGCTGCGGCTGCTCTTTATCGACGACAGCCTTGAGCAGCTTGGCCACGGCCAAAGAGGTCAGCTCGTCAGCGGATTCAACGAGGACGGCGCGATCAGCACCCAATGCCAACGCAGTACGCAGTTGCTCCTGGGCAGTGGTCGGGCCAATGGAAACGACGACGATCTCGGTCGCGACGCCCTTCTCTTTCAGGCGTACGGCTTCTTCCACGGCGATTTCGCAGAAGGGGTTCATCGACATTTTTACGTTAGCGAGATCGACGCCGGAGTTGTCCGCTTTGACGCGAACCTTGACGTTGTAGTCGACCACTCGTTTGACAGCTACAAGAACCTTCATGGATTCCTCGTTACTCTCCGGTGAAAAGAAATCGCCAGGCCCGGCCCGGCGATGGGTACACGTCAGTGTAAAGAACACCTTTGAAAACAGCGTATTCGTCGTTACTTAACGGTGAGTTCAGCAAAAAACGCTGACACCTCCGCTCCAGGCCAAGTCATACGCAGGCCGGGCGTGTAAACTGCTCCCCGCTTGCACATTCCCCGGGGGGGATGGAGCGGTTTTGCCGCGCGGTACTGGCACTGCTTTCAGAGGCGTTCGCTTGCCAACGGTCAGCCTACGGCGAGCGCAAAACCGCCCGTATCTTGACCGGAACGCCTATTCGGGTCAATACGACAAAAACGCCAGTCGCAAGCCGTCTCCCTATGTTTTATCAGGGTTTCAGCTGATTCAAACAAACGTTTGTATTGGACCTGAGAGGTGGTGTAGATATAATGCGCCCCTTTGAAGATGACGCTGGGATGACACCGTCGCCGAGCGTGGATTGATCACTACTTATAAAAAAATACCGTTGAGCCTTTGATCAGGAGATAGCCAGTGGAACGCGAATTTATGGAATTCGACGTCGTCATCGTCGGAGCCGGTCCAGCCGGGCTCTCCGCCGCATGCCGTCTGAAACAAAAGGCCGCCGAAGCTGGCCAGGAGATCAGCGTCTGCGTCGTTGAAAAAGGCTCCGAAGTTGGCGCGCACATTCTCTCCGGCGCGGTGTTCGAACCTCGCGCTCTGAACGAGCTCTTCCCTGACTGGAAGGAACTCGGCGCACCGCTGAACACGCCGGTCAAAGGCGACGACATTTATGTGCTGACCAGTGCCGACGCTGGCACAAAAGTGCCGGGCGCGTTCGTGCCGAAGACCATGCACAACGAAGGCAACTACATTATTTCCCTGGGCAACTTGTGCCGCTGGCTGGCGCAGCAGGCCGAGAACCTGGGCGTTGAAATTTACCCGGGCTTCGCCGCTCAGGAAGCGCTGATCGACGAGAACGGCGTGGTGCGCGGGATTCTCACCGGCGACATGGGCGTCGATCGCGAAGGCAACCCGAAGGACGGCATGTACACCCCCGGCATGGAGCTGCGCGGCAAGTACACGCTGTTCGCCGAGGGCTGCCGTGGCCACATTGGCAAGCAGTTGATCAAGCGCTTCAATCTGGACAGCGAATCCGACGCCCAGCATTACGGCATCGGCCTTAAGGAAATCTGGGAAATCGACCCGGCCAAGCATCAGCAAGGCCTGGTGGTGCACACCGCCGGCTGGCCGCTGGACGTGATGGGCACCGAGAACACCGGTGGCTCCTTCCTTTATCACTTGGAAAACAATCAGGTGGTGGTCGGCCTGATCGTCGATCTGTCCTATGCCAACCCGTTCCTGTCGCCGTTCGACGAGTTCCAGCGCCTCAAGCATCACCCGATCCTCAAGCAGTACCTGGAAGGCGGCAAGCGCGTCAGCTACGGCGCCCGCGCCATCTGCAAGGGCGGCCTTAACTCGCTGCCGAAAATGGTCTTCCCCGGTGGCGCGCTGATCGGTTGCGACCTCGGCACCCTGAACTTCGCCAAGATCAAGGGCAGCCACACGGCCATGAAGTCCGGCATGCTGGCGGCGGAATCCGTTGCTGACGCGCTGTTGGCGGGCAATGAGGGTGGCGATGCACTGAACACCTACGTCGAGGCGTTCAAAGGCAGCTGGCTGCATGAAGAGCTGTTCGCCAGCCGTAACTTCGGTGCGGCGATCCACAAGTTCGGCCCGATCCTGGGTGGCGCGTTCAACTTCATCGACCAGAATCTGTTCGGCGGCAAGATCCCGTTCACCCTGCACGACAATAAGCCGGACTATGCGTGCATGAAGCTGGCAGCCGACTCCAAGCGGATCGACTACCCGAAACCGGACGGCAAGCTGAGCTTCGACAAACTGAGTTCGGTGTTCATCTCGGGCACTAACCACGAAGAAGAGCAGCCGTGCCACCTGAAGCTGAAGGACCCCAACATCCCGATCAGCGTCAACCTGCCGAAATACGACGAGCCTGCGCAGCGCTACTGCCCGGCGGGTGTCTATGAGGTGGTGACGCAGGAAGACGGCAGCAAGCGCTTCCAGATCAACGCGCAGAACTGCGTGCACTGCAAGACCTGTGACATCAAGGACCCTTCGCAGAACATCACGTGGGTTACGCCGGAAGGCGCGGGTGGGCCGACCTACCCGAATATGTAACAAGCGGCGGCACGTGTTGAGCTGCAAGCGATAAGAGAAAGGCGCCGATCATGGCGCCTTTTTTGTGAGCTACAACCTGCCACCGGCTTGGTGGATTGCCCCGACTCCTGTGGGTGCGAATTCATTCGCGAGGGGTCAGTACGGACGAAGCATTTCTATCGCCTGAACCACCGCTTCGCGAATGAATTCGCTCCTACAAGGATGCGCAACGGCGAGGCGTTACGCCGACACTCTCAACAACGCCCCCTCTTCTCCCGGATTGCGTTCGAAGTAACGTTTATATTCGCGACTGAACTGCGACGTGCTTTGATACCCGACTTTGTGTGCCACTTGCGCCACCCCCATGCCTTCGCCGATCAGCATTTGCTGGGCTTTGAGAAGACGCAGGCGTTTGAGGTACTGCACCGGTGACAGCATCGTGCTGCGCTTGAAATGCTCATGAAAGGTCGACGCGCTCATGTTGGCGCGCCGGGCCAGTTCGTCGACGCTCAAGGCTTCATTGTAATGGTCGCGCAGGTGCTGCAACGCCGCGGCAATTCGGGCGAAGTGCCCCTGCTGTTCGACCAGCGCCCGCAACACACCGGCTTGAGGTCCGCGCAACGCCGCGTACAAAACCTCCCTCACCCGCGCCGCGCCCATGACCTGGGCGTCCAGGGGGTCGTGCAGGCAATGCAACAGACGCTCCACGCTTTCGCGCATTGACCTGTCCAGTTCGGCTGAGCTCATCGACTCGGGCGTCTGCGCCTTGACCGTCACACCGGGTGCTTGTCCCATGGCCTGCACCAATTCGCCCAATACCGTTCGATCAATCGACACGGCAACGCCGTACAGGGGCTCTTCCTGAGTGGCAAAGGTCTCGCACATGAACGGCACCGACAGCGCCTGCACGAGGTAATGGCCCGCGCCGTATTCCAGCGTCCTCGATCCGAGGCGCGCCAGTTTGCTGCCTTGGGCGAGGATCACCAGGCTCGGCTCGTAGATTTGCGGGCTGCTGGCGACGTAGTGACTCCAGGACATGGCCTGCACACCCGGCACGCGGGTATCGACGAAGCCAGGGCAAGGCGCCAGCGGTTTGATCAGGGACACCAACGTGGCGTTGGCGTCGGAATGAAGGGTCAGTGACATGGGCAACCGGACAGAGGATTAGACACTCGCATCATCGCAGATTCGCCGCACAACGCAGCACTATGCGGGGAAGTTCCGGAGGAATAGGCATGACACGCGGAGGAATGGTCATGGCCGCTGGGGGCTTCGCTCCGCAGAATGCACGGCCTCAACCGTCATCGTTTTAGCGAGGTATCACATGTACACAGCAATCGGTTATGCCGCTCAATCGGCCACCACACCCCTCGCCCCCATGACCTTCAACCGCCGCAGCCCGCGCCCGGACGACGTGGCCATCGAGATTCTGTACTGCGGCGTCTGCCACTCCGACATCCACCAGGCACGCAACGAATGGGGCATCGCGGTCTACCCGCTGATGCCGGGCCACGAGATCGTCGGCAAGGTCACCGAAGTCGGCACCAAGGTCACGAAGCATAAAGTCGGCGATCTGGTCGGCGTCGGGTGCATGGTCGACTCCTGCCGTCATTGCGAGGCCTGCGCTGCAGATCTGGAGCAGTATTGCCTGGAAGGCCCGACCCTGACTTACGCCGCGCCGGACCGCGTCGATGGCAGCAACACCATGGGCGGCTATTCCAGCAGCATCGTGGTCAGCGAGCACTTCGTGGTGCGTATCCCTGAGAAACTGAACCTGGCCGCTGCCGCGCCGATTCTTTGCGCAGGCATCACCACCTATTCGCCGCTCAAGCACTACGGCGTCAAGGCGGGCGATAAAGTGGGCGTGCTGGGCATGGGCGGTCTGGGCCACATGGGTATCAAGTTCGCCAAGGCCATGGGGGCGGAAGTGACGCTGTTTACCCGTTCGGCGAGCAAGGCGGAAGAAGCCCGTCGTCAGGGCGCGGACCATGTAATCGTGTCCACCGACGCCGAGCAGATGAAGGCCGCTGCCGGTCACTTCAACTTCCTGCTGGACACCATCCCGGTGCAACACGATTTGAACCCGTACCTGGACACCCTGCGTTTCGACGGCGTGCACATTCTGGTAGGCCTGATCGAACCGATCGACCCCGCTGTACACGCTGCGAACCTGGTGATGAAGCGTCGTGTGTTGGCAGGTTCGCTGATCGGCGGTATCGCGGAAACTCAGGAAGTGCTGGATTTCTGCGCCGAGCACGACATCAGCTGCGACATCGAGATGCTCGACATCAAGAACATCAACGAGGCGTACAGCCGGATGATTGCAGGCGACGTGAAGTATCGTTTTGTGATTGATATGGCGACGTTGAAGGCGTAATCGTTGCTCGCCCCGCATAGCAAGTATTGCGGGGCACCTCCTGTGGGAGCGAATTCATTCTGGGCGGCATTCCGACGATGGGTCAGTACATCCGACACATTTCTGTCGGCCGTGCCTACGTCTCGCGAATGAATTCGCTCCCACATGTTTTGGCAGCGCCGGACAGATGCGTCTACCCAACCAGCTCGTTTACCCACCCAGCTCAGCCGACAACCGCGCTGCGGCCTCCTTGATCACCGGCACCAGCTCGGCCATCTTTTCCAGTGGCATGTACGGCACAGTGCTGGCGATGCTGATCCCGGCAACAATGTGTTTACTGGCATCGCGAACCGGTGCAGCCACACAACGAATCGACGGTTCGTTGTCTTCAAGATCGAACGCATACCCGCCCTTCACGTATTCGTGCATCCGTTCGCGCACCTGCGCCCAGGTCTGTTCCTGATGCGCGGGCCACAGCGGGTTCTTCGCCACCTCCGGCACACTGACGTCGTACAGCCGCTGCCACTCGCTTTCCGGACTGTCCAGCAGCAACGCCTTGCCGATGCCTGTGCGTGCCAGCGGCATCCGATGCCCCACCCGCGAGCGCATTTCAGGTCCGTTGCGGCCAGGATTCTTGTGCAGGTACAGCACTTCGTCGCCTTCGCGGATCGCCAAGTGCACGGTGTCACCGGTCAGCGCCGACAGCTCATCCAGAAAGGGTCGCGCCAACGCTGGTAATGGCAGCTCTTCTCGCGCCTGGAATCCCAGCTCGATCAGCTTCGGCCCTAAGACATAACCCATTTGCGGCAAGACGCGCAGATAGCGTTCTTCCACCAGGCAACTGGCCAGACGATGGGTCGTGCTGCGGGTGGTGCCGATCAGCCGGGCAATTTCCTTGAGGTCGCGCGCGCCGCTGGCCACGGCCTGCACCACGCCCAGCCCGCGCAACAGGGTTTGCGTGCCGGTGGGGGCGGCGTCTTTGCCAGCTGCGCCCGCTGTGTCGGAAGAGTCGTGCATATCGCGCCTTATCGAATCGGAGAGCTGGCGGCATTATCGTCGCCAGCGCAGGTCAGTCCAAGGGTTACAGCTCGATCCGCTCGACCTTGCCCACCAACAGGATGTAGGACAACGCCCCCAGCAACGCCAGCACGGCGATGTAGGTGATCGCCGGGGCGAACGAATCGCCCGACGCGAGGAAGCCGATCACGATGGGTGTCGCAATGGCTGCCAGGTTGCCGATCAGGTTGAACGTGCCGCCCGTC
Source organism: Pseudomonas sp. NPDC088368 (assembly GCF_044753445.1). Taxonomy (NCBI): domain Bacteria; kingdom Pseudomonadati; phylum Pseudomonadota; class Gammaproteobacteria; order Pseudomonadales; family Pseudomonadaceae; genus Pseudomonas; species Pseudomonas sp. NPDC088368. The sequence continues at coordinate 106,820 of NZ_JBIVNG010000016.1, read as the reverse complement.
AGGCCCAGCAAGCGCGCCGGGGCCAAGGTTGAAACCAGCGACCACGTGATCGACGCCAGACCATTGCCGAAAAACGCCAACGCCAGAAACGCAATCACCAGTGGCGTCGATTCAACGTAGTTGGCGCCGATGATCGAGGTGGAGATCAGCAAGCCGGCGATGATCGGGAGCTTGCGGGCAAAGCCCACGGTGTAGCCGCGACGGATAAGCCAATCCGAAAAGAACCCTGAGCACAGCACACCCACGAATGCCGCAAGAAACGGCAGCGAGGCGAGTAGCCCGGACTTGATGAAGTCCATGCCACGGTATTTCACCAGGTAGGTGGGGAACCAGGTGAGGAAGAACCACAGTGTCGAGTTGAGGCAGAACTGCCCCAGGTAAATGCCCCACAGTTTGCGCTTGCTGAGAACGATGCCGAGGTCGCCCCAACTGAAACCGCTTCTGGCTTTATCGGTGTCGGTCTGAATGTCCACCAGACCACCGCCCTCTTTGATCAGGTCGATTTCGCCCTGATTCACGCCTTTGAAATCGCGGGGCTCGCGATAGACCATGTACCAGATCGCCGCCCAGATCACGCCCACGCCACCGGTCGCGACAAACACCATGTGCCAACCAAACGTGGCTTGCAGCCAGGCCAGTACCGGGGTCAGAAACGCCAGGCCGACGAACTGGCCGGAGGTGTAGAAGCCAACCGCTGTGGCGCGTTCTTTTTCAGGAAACCATGCGGTGACCACGCGGCTGTTGATCGGATAAGCCGGGGCTTCCAGCGCGCCCACGGCCATGCGCAGCACGAACAGGCCGACGAAGCTGCCAACGAAACCGAGGAAAATGGTGGCGACGGACCACAGGGCCAGCGCCACGGTATAGAGAATGCGCGGCGGCACCCGGTCCACCAGCCAGCCGCCGGGCAATTGCATGGCCGCGTAGGTCCAACCGAAGGCCGAGAACACCAGTCCGACGTGGACCGGATCGATGCCCAGATCGCTGGTCAGCGCGGGTGCGGCGATGGACAGGTTGCTGCGGTCGAGGTAGTTGATCACCACGGTGATGAACAGCAGCACCATGATGAAAAAGCGTTTGCGGGTCGGCGTGGCCGTGATCGCCCGCGCCTCCGGCAAGGTCTGTGTGCGCATGGGGAGTGCCTCTTTTTATGGTTGTCTGAGGTCGTGTGTTTTTTTGGACAGATCGTTCCCGCGCTCTGCGTGGGAACGATCAGCGATCAGGCCCGAATCACCACTCGGCAAAACTGCCATCGGCGTGGCGCCAGATCGGGTTGCGCCAGCGGTGACCGATGGCGGCGCGTTCCTTGACGTATTCCTCGTTGATCTCGATTCCCAGGCCCGGGCCGTTCGGGATTTTCACCATGCCCTTGTCGTAATCGAAGACCTCGGGGTTCTTGATGTAATCGAGGAGGTCATTGCTCTCGTTGTAGTGAATGCCGAGGCTCTGCTCTTGAATGAACGCGTTGTAGCAGGCCGCGTCCAGTTGCAGGCACGCCGCCAGCGCAATCGGCCCAAGCGGGCAATGCAGGGCCAGCGCCACGTCGTAGGCTTCGGCCATGTTGGCGATCTTGCGGGTCTCGGTGATACCGCCAGCGTGGGAAGCGTCCGGCTGGATGATGTCAACGTAGCCTTCGCTCAATACGCGCTTGAAGTCCCAGCGGGAGAACAGCCGCTCCCCCAGCGCAATCGGCGTGCTGGTCAGCGGCGCCAGTTCCTTCAGAGCTTCGTAGTTTTCGCTGAGCACCGGCTCTTCGATAAACATCAGCTTGTACGGGTCCAGTTCCTTCATCAGCACCTTGGCCATGGGCTTGTGCACCCGGCCATGGAAATCCACGCCAATGCCCACGTTCGGGCCGACGGCATCACGCACGGCGGCGACGTTGGCCAGCGCCAGATCAACCTTCTCGAAGGTGTCGAGGAATTGCAGCTCTTCGGTGCCGTTCATCTTCACGGCGGTAAAGCCACGGGAAACGGCTTCTTTTGCCGCGCGTGCGGTGTCAGCAGGCCGGTCGCCGCCGATCCACGAATAGACACGGATCTTGTCTCGCACCTGACCGCCCAGTAGGTCGCTGACCGAGACGCCCAGCGCCTTGCCCTTGATGTCCCACAACGCCTGGTCGATACCGGCCAGTGCGCTCATGTGAATGGCGCCGCCGCGATAGAAGCCGCCGCGATACAGCACGGTCCAGATGTCCTCAATGTTGCGCGGGTCTTTTCCGATCAGGTAGTCGGACAACTCCTCAACCGCTGCGGCCACCGTGTGAGCACGGCCTTCGACCACAGGCTCGCCCCAACCGGTGACGCCCTGATCGGTTTCCACTTTCAGGAAGCACCAGCGCGGCGGGACGATGAAGGTCGTGAGTTTGGTGATTTTCATCTCGGTTCTCTCTTATTCGGGGCTGCTTATTCGAAGCTGCTTATTCGAAGATGGTTATTCGAAGACGCTTGTTCCAGGCACGTCCGGGACGGCCGCATAAATCTTAGGGTTATTGATCTTTCGACGGACGCGCCTGATTCCAGGCCGCCACATAAGCCTTGGCTCGCTCCGCGACGTCGTCAGCGCTCATGCCCGGCTTGAACAGGCCCGAACCCAGGCCAAAGCCACGCACACCGGCGTCCAGAAACACCTTCATGTTGTCCGGCGTGATGCCGCCCACAGGCAGAAGAATCGTTCCCGCAGGCAGCACTGCCAGCCAGGCCTTCACCACGGCGGGCCCCATTTGTTCGGCAGGAAACAGTTTCAGCACGTCGGCGCCATTGGCCAGCGCGGCGAACGCCTCGGTTGGCGTCGCCACACCCGGCGACAACAACAAGCCTTCGGCCTTAGCGGCGCGCAGCACGTCAGGATCACTGTGAGGCATGACGATGACCTGGCCGCCCGCCTCTTTCACCTGACGCACGTGCTCGGCGGTCAATACCGTGCCCGCACCGATCAGGCAGTCGGCAGGAAGACGCTGACGCAGCAGGCGGATGCTGTCGTACGGCTGCGGGGAATTGAGCGGCACTTCAATGACGCGGAATCCGGCGGCATACAGGACGTCGCCGATGGCCGGAGCTTCTTCAGGGCGCAGGCCGCGAAGGATCGCCACCAGGCCGTTTTGCGCGAGGGCTTGCTTGAGCATGTCAGTTCTCGACGTGGAAGGGCCGGGGAGCGGCCGTAGAAAGAGAAGTCGTCAGACCGGCTTGCACCGCGACCTGCCACAGACCGCGTTCGGTGGCCTGTTCAGCGAAGGTCACGTGTGGGAAGCCGTTGGCGTCCAGCGCACGTTGATAGCGTTCGAGCAACGCGCCGCTGCCGATCAGAATCACCGAGGGCAACGGGGTTTCGGTGTGTTTCAGCAGGTGCGTCAAGGCAACGATTTCGTGGCCGATGAGCAGGCCGGAGAGGTAATCGGGTTGTGAAGCGCCATCGAGCGCACCGGTCAGGCCCAAGGTCCGCGTGCTGAAGATGGTGGACAGTGGCCCCGCAGCGCCTTCGGGCGAGAGCGATACGGCCACCCCGCGATCAAAGGCAGCGACATCGAACGCCTCACTGCGCTGCATCGTGCGACCCAGAATGGTGTGAGCAGACAGCGCGGCATAGACCTCGCCGGTCATGAACGTATCGAAATGCACGATGCAGCCGTCCACCGCCCTCACCCACTTCGAGTGGCTGCCAGGCAGGCCGATCAACAGCGATTGGCGGGCGTCGGCGGCAGGGAGGGAGTTGAGGATGCCAAGGACTTGGGTTTCTTCGCCACGCATGACGTTGGGCAGGGCGGAGCGCTGCAAAACGCCCGGCACGATGTGGACGTCGACCCCGCGCACGCTGCGAACGGTCACCAAGGCATCGCTCAAGGCCCCGACGCTGGCGGGCGTTTCCTGATAAACCGCTTCGCGCCAGCCCTGAGCGCTGCCGACCATGCCGCACGCGATCACGGCCAAATGGGGTTCAGCGTCGAGCCAGTCGCCACAGGCTTCGTCGAAGGCCAGTTCGAAGCCGTCGCTGCACAGTTGCCCTGCAATCGGCCGAGGCTCGGACGGCAATTGCATGATGCCCGCGCTGAGCGAGCGATGTTCCAGAACCCGGCCGTGTTCGCCGAGTCGATACGCACGAAGGGACGTCGTTCCCCAATCGAGCGCGATCAATTGCGCCTGCATGGCTTCACCTGATTGTTATTTATGAGTGAATGCGAGGCGAACTATAAACCTCAAAACGGGGTTATCTCAATATGTAAATTACAGTCCCATATTGTGGGACAGAAAGCCATCAATGCGTTTTGCGACGAATGTTGATCCTGCCGGGCCGGGCGGTCTGGTGCGGTCCCCAACGACTGGGGCATACTGCCGACTTCGCTGGATCGACTCTCACATCCCACACCCCGCTCATCGGCCATTCGCGCCGAGGTGGTAACTTCCCCGTTTCTTTGTATGTCTTCCCCGTTTCCGGGGGCCCGGACGCGCACGCCTGCGCTGCCCGCACTGCCGTCCACCTTCTACACTCATCTACAAAAGGACCCGTCAGATGAAGCGTTTCCCCGTGCTCGACAGCTTTCGCGGCCTCTGCGCATTGGCTTTTATCGTCCATCACTCGCACATCGAACGCAGCATCACCGAGCTGACGTTCTTCCGAAATGTCAGCCAGTTCGTGGGATTTTTCTTCGCTCTCAGCGGGTTTCTGATCTACCGGCGCTACAGCGACCACCTGCACACGCCCCGCCATGTAGGCGAATTCATGGTGACCCGCGCCTGCCGGGTGGTGCCGATGCATGTCGCGGTGCTGTTGTTTTTCATCGGCTTCGAATGCCTGAAATGGGTGCTTGAGCGACGCGGGTTGTCGTTGAACTACCCGGCCTTCAGCGGTGACCGTGCGCCAGGGGAAATCCTGCCCAACCTGCTGTTGATTCAGGCATGGTGGCCGGGGTTTAACGCACTGTCGTTCAACTACCCATCGTGGTTCATCAGCGTCGAGTTCTATGTCTGGATGATCTTCGCGCTGATTCTGTACGCACTCCCCCGCCTGGCGCGCAAGCTGATCACGTTGCTGTGCGTGTTGGCGTTTATCGCGCTGTACAAGGACTTCGGTCCGATTCCGCACAATGTGTTGTGGGGCATTTCCTGTTTCTTTGCCGGGGCGATCACGTACCGCATTTACGCACGGGTGCGGGATTGGATGCCGGGCCCGGTGATTGCGACGCTGCTGGAAGTGGCGGTATTAGGCGCTATTTACTGGGTGATGACCGAGGGCGAGCTGCCGCTGACCATTGAACTGGGGCTGCTGTTCTGCTTGGCGATCCTGATCTTCGCGTTTGAAGCGGGCCTCATCTCACGAGCACTCTCGTTCAGGCCATTTCCGGCGCTGGGGAAATTGTGGCTGTCGATTTACCTGACCCACGCGGCGGTGATTTTCGTGCTGGCGACTGCACTGACCGTCGTGGCGAAATTCAGCGGGTATGGGTTACTGGTGGACAAACCAAGTGAAGCGACCGGGACGATGGTGCGGTATTTGAGTACCGGCAGTGCGCTGAACGATAACTTGCTGATGCTCTTTGTGGTGGTGGCGGTGGTCGTGGTCTCGATGCTGACACACTGCTACATCGAAGCGCCGGGGATCAGGTTTGGCAAGCATTGGAAGCACCGGACGTTGATGCGTCGGCGCAAGGATGATCCGCCGGTTGAGGGAGTTTGAAGGCGCATACACCGGAGACACCCTGTGGGAGCGAATTCATTCGCGAACGATAGTCCAGGCGATAGGGATGCATCGTCTGCCCCATCGATTCGCGAATGAATTCGCTCCCACAGGGGTTATTTGATCGGCCATGACTCTTGTGCACGATTCGCCCCATAACCGGCATGCCGCTCACGTTCGAACCTCTGCAAGAACCCATAAAAAAACCGCCCCAAGAGGCGGTTTTCTCGTATCTGGCAAAAACGTCGGATCAACGCTCCAGCAGAATCCGCAGCATGCGACGCAACGGTTCGGCCGCGCCCCACAGCAGTTGGTCGCCCACGGTAAACGCGCCCAGGTATTGAGAACCCATGTTCAGCTTGCGCAGACGGCCCACTGGAATGTTGAGCGTACCGGTCACCGACGTCGGGCTTAGCTCCTGAATGCTTGCCTCACGGGTGTTCGGCACCAGCTTCACCCATGGGTTGTGCTGGCTGATCATGCCTTCGATGTCGGCAATCGGCACGTCCTTGTTCAGCTTGATGGTCAGCGCCTGGCTGTGGCAACGCATCGCACCGATGCGCACGCAGATGCCATCGACCGGGATTGGACGGTTGAAGCGACCCAGAATCTTGTTGGTCTCCGCCTGCCCTTTCCACTCTTCGCGGCTCTGACCGTTCGGCAGTTCCTTGTCGATCCACGGGATCAGGCTACCGGCCAACGGCACGCCGAAGTTCTCGGTCGGGAACGCGTCGCTGCGCATGGCCTCGGCCACTTTACGGTCAATGTCCAGAATCGCGCTGGCTGGGTTCGCCAGATCATCAGCGACCGCTGCGTTGATGGTGCCCATCTGCTTGATCAGCTCGCGCATGTTCTGCGCGCCGGCGCCCGAGGCCGCCTGATAGGTCATCACGTTCATCCACTCGACCAGACCGGCCTCGAACAGACCGCCCAGCCCCATCAGCATCAGGCTGACGGTGCAGTTGCCGCCGATGTAGTTCTTGGTGCCCGCATCCAGCTGCTGGTCGATGACCTTGCGGTTGACCGGGTCGAGGATGATCACCGCGTCGTCCTGCATGCGCAGGGACGAGGCTGCGTCGATCCAGTAACCCTGCCAGCCCGCTTCGCGCAGCTTCGGGAACACCTCGTTGGTGTAGTCGCCGCCTTGGCAGGTCAGCACCACGTCAAGGGTCTTGAGCTCGTCGATGCTGTACGCATCTTTCAACGGCGCAATGTCCTTGCCCACCGACGGGCCTTGGCCGCCGACGTTGGAGGTGGTGAAAAAAACCGGCTCAATGAGATCGAAATCCTGCTCTTCCAGCATTCGCTGCATGAGCACGGAACCCACCATGCCGCGCCAACCGACCAGACCTACACGTTTCATCGCAACTACACCTTCATTAAATGTGGGACCCCACTCTGCCCAGACTGCGTAAAAGCTACTGCGGGCTGAGCGCCTTCGGCGTTACGCACATGATGCTGCGTTAAAAACAGGCGAAAAATGCTTATTTAGAACACCTAGAGTCGATCGCGACCCCGGCCGCTTTTCGCCTGTTTTTGCCTTGCCTCATCTTCGCTCGTGACGCTTTTACACACTCTGTTCGAGAGTTTTTTCGACTCGATCTTGCAGAAGCGGGCCCGAGATATTACAGATTGCGCAGCGCGGCGACTACGGCGTCACCCATTTCCTGCGTACCGACTTTGGCATTGCCTTCGGACCAGATGTCACCGGTGCGCAGGCCCTGATCGAGGACCAGACTCACGGCCTTCTCGATGGCGTCCGCTGCGGTGTGTTCGTTGAAGCTGTAACGCAGCATCATCGACACCGAAAGGATGGTCGCCAGCGGGTTGGCAACGCCCTTGCCCGCAATGTCCGGTGCCGAACCGTGGCAAGGCTCGTACATGCCCTTGTTGTTCGAATCCAGCGACGCCGATGGCAGCATGCCAATGGAACCGGTGAGCATCGACGCTTCGTCGGACAGGATGTCGCCGAACATGTTGTCGGTGACCATCACGTCGAACTGCTTCGGTGCGCGGACCAGTTGCATCGCGGCGTTGTCCACGTACATGTGGCTCAGCTCGACATCCGGGTAATCCTTGGCCACCTGCTCGACCACTTCGCGCCACAGCTGGCTGGAGGCCAGAACGTTGGCCTTGTCCACTGAACACAGCTTCTTGCCACGCACGCGGGCCATGTCGAAACCGACACGGGCGATACGGCGGATCTCGCTCTCGCTGTACGGCAGCGTATCGTAAGACTGGCGCTCGCCGTTTTCCAGCTCGCGGGTGCCCCGTGGCGCACCGAAGTAGATACCGCCGGTCAGCTCGCGGACGATGAGAATGTCCAGGCCTGCGACGATTTCCGGCTTGAGGCTGGAAGCGTCGGCCAGTTGCGGGTAGAGGATCGCAGGACGCAGGTTGGCAAACAGACCCAGTTGCGAACGGATTTTCAGCAGGCCGCGCTCCGGGCGAATGTCACGCTCGATGGCGTCCCATTTCGGGCCGCCCACCGCGCCCAGCAACACCGCGTCGGCCGCACGGGCACGGTCCAGCGTTTCGTCGGCCAGTGGCACGCCGTGCTTGTCGATGGCCGCGCCACCGATCACGTCGTGGCTCAGTTCGAAACCCAACTGATACTTCTCGCTGGCCAGCTCCAGCACCTTGACCGCTTCGGTCATGATTTCAGGACCAATGCCGTCACCGGGGAGAATCAGAATCTGCTTGCTCATAGAACCCTCGTTTCAAAATGGCGTTCGGCCCCTGCTGCGGGGCCGACTCGGGAGCAACAAGTTTCGAGCTGCAAGCTGCAAGAAAAAGCAGTCGGGCCACGTCCAGCTTGTCGCTTGAAGCTTACAGCTCGCAGCTGCTTCTTAACGGAAGAGCCAAGGCTGCGACGCGCGGTGCTTGCCTTCGAACGCAGCAATCGCATCGCCGTCCACCAGCGTCAGGCCGATGTCGTCCAGGCCGTTCAGCAGGCAATGCTTGCGAAAGGCGTCGATCTCGAAGCTGTACACCTTGCCACTTTCCGCCGTAACGGTCTGCGCGGCGAGGTCCACTTTCAACTGGTAGCCCGGCTTGGCTTCCACGGCTTTGAACAGTTCATCAACTTCGCTTTCGCTCAGGATGATCGGCAGCAGGCCGTTCTTGAAACTGTTGTTGAAGAAGATGTCGGCGTAGCTCGGGGCGATAATGCTGCGAAAACCGTACTCTTCCAGGGCCCACGGCGCGTGTTCGCGGCTCGAACCGCAGCCGAAGTTCTCACGGGCCAGCAACACGCTGGCGCCTTGGTAACGTTCGTGGTTGAGGACGAAATCCTTGTTCAGCGGACGCTTGGAGTTGTCCTGGTACGGCTGACCCACGTCCAGATAACGCCACTCGTCGAACAGGTTCGGACCGAAGCCAGTGCGACGGATCGACTTCAAGAACTGCTTGGGAATGATCTGGTCGGTGTCGACGTTGGCGCGGTCCAGCGGAGCGACCAACCCGGTGTGTTGAGTAAAAGGCTTCATGCGGGGCTCCTTAGTGCTGGCTCAGGGTGCGAACGTCGACGAAACGGCCATTGACCGCTGCGGCAGCTGCCATCGCCGGGCTCACCAGGTGGGTACGACCACCGGCACCCTGACGGCCTTCGAAGTTACGGTTGGAGGTGGACGCGCAATGCTCGCCACTTTCCAGGCGGTCCGGGTTCATCGCCAGACACATGGAGCACCCTGGCTCACGCCATTCGAAACCGGCCTCGATGAAGACCTTGTCCAGCCCTTCTTTCTCGGCCTGGGCTTTCACCAGACCCGAACCCGGCACCACAATCGCCTGCTTGATGGTAGACGCCACTTTACGGCCTTTGGCGATGTCCGCTGCGGCGCGCAAATCTTCGATCCGCGAGTTGGTGCAGGAACCGATGAACACACGATCCAGCTGAATGTCGGTGATCGCCTGATTGGCCTTCAGGCCCATGTACTTCAGCGCGCGCTCAATGGAGCCACGCTTGACCAGGTCGGTTTCCTGCGCCGGATCAGGCACATTCTGATCGACCGCGAGGACCATTTCCGGCGAGGTGCCCCAGCTGACTTGCGGCTTGATCTGCGCAGCGTCCAGCTCGACCACGGTGTCGAACACCGCGTCGTCGTCAGACACCAGGTCTTTCCACGCCTCGACGGCAGCATCCCATTGCTCGGCAGTCGGTGCGAACGGGCGACCCTTGACGTAGGCAATGGTCTTTTCGTCTGTGGCCACCAGACCGACGCGGGCGCCTGCCTCGATGGACATGTTACAGATGGTCATGCGGCCTTCGACGGACAGATCGCGAATGGCGCTGCCCGCGAACTCGATGGCATGGCCGTTACCCCCGGCGGTGCCGATCTTGCCGATGACCGCAAGGACGATGTCCTTGGCAGTGACGCCGAACGGCAATTTGCCTTCGACTTTCACCTGCATGTTTTTCATTTTCTTGGCGACCAGGCACTGAGTGGCGAGCACGTGCTCGACCTCGGAGGTGCCGATGCCGTGAGCCAGTGCGCCAAACGCGCCGTGGGTCGAAGTGTGGGAGTCGCCGCAGACCACGGTCATGCCAGGCAAGGTGGCGCCCTGCTCCGGGCCGATCACGTGAACGATGCCCTGACGCACGTCGTTCATCTTGAATTCGGTGATGCCGTATTCGTCGCAGTTGTCGTCCAGGGTCTGGACCTGAAGACGAGAGACCTGATCGACGATGGCATTGACGCCATCTTTACGGTCAGGGGTGGTCGGCACGTTGTGGTCAACGGTCGCGACGTTGGCGTCGATGCGCCATGGTTTGCGGCCCGCCAGGCGCAACCCCTCGAACGCTTGTGGCGACGTCACTTCGTGAATGATGTGACGATCGATATACAGCAGCGCCGAACCATCGTCGCGCTGCTTGACCAAATGCGAATCCCAGAGCTTGTCGTAGAGCGTTTTGCCGGCCATCAGACGGTTTCCTCATCAGCTTGTTTCTATGCCGCGGGCCATTGCGTCACGGCGACGCATCAAAGACCCCTTGGCTTGTGGGGTAGATGCTATGGAATATGCTTAAATAACTCAAATTCATATTTTTCATGCTTTGGATAACCAACAGGAATTCGAGATGGATTTGGCAAACCTCAATGCCTTTATTGCCATTGCCGAAACAGGGAGCTTCTCCGCCGCCGGGGAGCGTTTGCACCTGACGCAACCTGCGGTCAGCAAGCGCATCGCCGGTCTGGAACAGCAGCTCAATGTTCGCCTGTTCGACCGATTGGGCCGGGAAGTCAGCCTGACGGAAGCCGGTCGCGCCCTGCTGCCTCGGGCTTATCAGATCCTCAACGTGCTGGATGACACGCGCCGCGCCCTGACCAACCTGACCGGCGAAGTCAGCGGCCGGTTGAGCCTGGCAACCAGTCATCACATCGGCCTGCATCGCCTGCCTTCCTTATTAAGGACCTTCACCCGCACCTATCCCGAGGTGGCGCTGGACATCGAATTTCTCGACTCCGAGGTCGCCTACGATGAGATTCTTCACGGCCGTGCCGAGCTGGCGGTCATCACCCTCGCCCCGGAACCCCATTCGCTCGTCAAGGCCGTGCAGGTCTGGAACGATCCGCTGGACTTCGTCGCTGCTCCGGAACACCCGCTGGCCAACATGCCCACTGTGACACTGGCCGACATCGCGGCGTATCCCGCAGTCTTTCCCGGCGGCAACACCTTCACCCATCACATCGTCAGCGGGTTGTGCGAGGCGGAAGGCCTCAAGCCGAACATCGCCATGAGCACCAACTATATGGAGACGATCAAGATGATGGTGTCCATCGGGCTGGCATGGAGTGTGCTCCCCCGAACCATGCTCGACGAACAAGTTGCGCGTATTCCGCTGCCGGACATACAGCTGCACCGCCAGCTAGGCTACATTGTCCACACGGAACGCACGCTGTCGAACGCCGCCCGGGCGTTCATGGCGCTGCTGGATGCTCAGGCGGACGCTCCTGGGCAGTGATGCTCATTGATCGACATACCAGCTTTATTCCTACAAGGCTCGTGATCACATGCCCATAACCGCCGACAGCGCACCGTTTCACACGACCGGCCTGGCCCTGACGGCGAAGGAGTCGGAAACGCATTTCGCAACGCTGTTCAACCTGAGCCCCAATGTGGTGCTGTTGACACGGTTCGAAGACGGCCTGATCTGCAACGCCAATCGCCATTTCGAGTCAGCGTTTGGCTGGCCGATGGCGGATTGTATGGGCCGCTCGACCCTCGACATCGGTCTCTGGGCCGACCCGCAACACCGTCAGACAGCACTCGACAAAACCTTTGCATCCAGCGAACCGGTGACCCTCGAAACCCAATGGCACGCTCGGGACGGTCGTATCCTCGACGGCACGCTGCACACGCAAAAGATCGAGCTGACCGACGGCCGCTACCTGCTCAGCACCTTCATCGACAACACCGAGCACCGTCGTGCCCAACTGGCGCTGAAAGCCAGCGAGGAAAAGTTCGCCAAGGCGTTTCACTCCAGTCCCGACGCCATCATCATCACCGAAAAGGCGACCGGCCGTTATCTGGAGGTCAACGACGGCTTCTGCCGCCTGACCGGTTACAGCGCCAGCGAAGTACTGGGCCACACGGTGTTCGAGTTCGTCATCATGGCCGACATCAGCCAGCGCATGCGCCTGATTCAAGACGTGGAAGAACACGGCAAGGTGCACAACCGCGAGCTGCTCGGCCGCAACAAAAACGGCGACATCATCACAGTTGACGTGTCGATCGATCCGCTGACGCTCGACGGCATGCAATGCCTGCTGATCACCGCCCGGGACATTGGTTTGCTCAAGAGCACCCAGGCGCAGGTTCAGCACCTGGCCTACCACGACTCGCTGACCAACCTGCCCAACCGCGCGCTGTTGATGGACCGCCTGAGCCAGCAGATTTCTTTGCTCAAGCGCCATGACCTGCGCGGCGCCCTGCTCTTTCTGGACCTGGACCACTTCAAACACATCAACGACTCCCTCGGCCATCCGGTCGGCGACAGCGTGCTGAAGATCGTCACCGCACGGCTCGAAGCCAGTGTCCGGTTGGAAGACACGGTTGCGCGCCTGGGCGGCGATGAGTTCGTGGTGCTGATCAGCGGTCTGGAAGGCTCGCAGGAGCAGGTCATCGATCAGGTGCGCGGGCTGGCCGACACCCTGCGCGAACTGCTGGCCGAGCCGATGTTTCTCGACGGCCATCGGCTGCAAGTCACGCCCAGCATCGGCGTCGCATTAATTCCCGACCATGGCTCGACCCCGGCCGACCTGCTCAAACGCGCCGACATTGCGCTGTACCGAGCGAAGGATTCCGGGCGCAACGCCACGCAGCTGTTTCACAGCACGATGCAGAAAGCCGCCAGTGATCGGCTGCGTCTGGAAAACGATCTGCGTCTGGCCCTGAGCCGGGGCGAATTCAGCCTCAGCTACCAGCCCCAGGTCGACATTCGTGGCAACCGCATCGTCGGCGCCGAAGCCCTGTTGCGCTGGCAGCACCCGAGTTTGGGAAATCTACCGCCGCAGCAGTTCATTCAGGTCATGGAAGAAAGCGGGATGATCCTAGAGGTGGGCAACTGGATTCTGGAAGAAGCCTGTAAGACCGGTGGCGAGTTACTGCGAAAGGGGCTGATCGACGGCCATGATTTCAGCCTGTGCGTGAATATCAGTCCCCGGCAGTTTCGTCAGGCAGATTTCGTCGACCGGGTAGAGCGCTGCCTGCGCACCTGCGGCCTGCCCCATCGCATGCTCAAACTGGAAATCACCGAAGGCATCGTCATTCAGAACCTCGAAGACACCATCGCCAAGATGCTGGAACTCAAGCGCATGGGCATCAGTTTCGCGATGGACGATTTCGGCACCGGGTATTCGTCACTCACTTACCTCAAGCGCCTGCCAGTGGACGCGCTGAAAATCGATCAGTCTTTTGTTCGCGACGCCACTACTGACCCCAACGACGCCGAAATCGTCCGCGCCATCATCGCCATGGCCGCGAGCCTCAATCTCGCGATCATTGCCGAAGGCGTAGAGAAGCAAGAGCAACTGGACTTCCTGGCGCAACTGAATTGCCAGTTTTACCAAGGGTTTCTGTTCAGTGAGCCGTTGGTGCTTAAGCAATTTGAGGCGTTGTTGCGGGAGCGTGTAGTGCCGGTGCTCCCAAAAGCGTAGGAACCCTGGTTGCTTTTGATTCTGGCCGAAGGCCGTGGTAATTAGCCCACGCTTCTGGCCAAGGCCGTGGGTATTGGCCCATGCTTCGGGCCGAAGGCCGTGGGAGCTGGCCCATGCTTCTGACCAAGGCCGCGGGAATTGGCTCGTGCTTCTGGCCGAAGGCCGTGGGAGCTGGCCCATGCTTCTGACCAAGGCCGTGGGAATTGGCTCATGCTTCTGGCCGAAGGCCGTGGGAGCTGGCCCATGCTTCTGACCAAGGCCGCGGGAATTGGCTCATGCTTCTGACCAAGGCCGTGGGAATTGGCTCATGCTTCTGGCCGAAGGCCGTGGGAGCTGGCTTGCCTGCGATCTGGCGCGAAGCGGCAGTAAAACTTGATGACTTTGTTCTGCCAGATATACCGCGTGTGCCGGATTTGCTGCCGGTGCCCGGCAGATCGCAGGCAAGCCAGCTCCCACGGCCTTCGGCCAGAAGCCACCAGTCACAAGCCATAGGCCATAAGCCATAAGCCATAAGCCATAAACCATAAGCCATAAGCCACAAGCCACAAGCCGGTCAGCCCAACACCGCTTCAACCCAACAAAAAAGGCGTCCCGAAGGACGCCTTTTTGCTATCGACTGCGAATCAATGCGCCAGGGTTTTCTGGCCGTTGATCTGGATGCGTTTTGGCTTGGCCTCTTCAGGCACCAGACGCAGCAGGTCAATGTTCAGCAGGCCGTTGACCAGTGCAGCGTTCTGCACTTCGATGTGATCGGCCAAGCGGAACGACAGCTTGAACGCGCGCTGGGCAATGCCCTGATGCAGGAAGGTCACGCCTTCAGCAGCCTTGTCGCGCTTGCTGCCGGTAACGGTCAGCACACCCTTCTCAACCTGCAACTCCAGGTCTTCTTCCTGAAAACCGGCCGCCGCGATGACGATGCGGTACTGGTCGTCAGCGTGCTTCTCGACGTTATAGGGAGGGTAAGTGCTGGCCGATTCGTTACGGGCCGCCGACTCGAACAGGTCGTTGAAACGGTCAAAGCCCACGGAAGAACGGAACAGTGGAGCCAGAGAAAATGCGGTAGTCATGTGAATCTCCTGAAATATCAGCAAGTGTTTATCTCCGCGACCCGACTTCGGCATCGCGTAACCCTTAGATAAGGACAGTCACTTCTGTTTCAAGAGTCGCTATGAAAAATTTTCTCAGGCCGCTGCCGACTCAGTCACACCCAGCATGTGGCTGATCCGCTCGCAATCAGTCTCACGCCGCAGCGAATCGAACATCACCGTCGCTTCGGGGTAGCTCTTGGTCAGCAACACCACCCATTGCTTCAGACGGCCCGGCGCCTGAACACGGGTCATTTTGGCCAGTGCTTGCAGCCAGAAATCGCGAATCAAGGGTTGCAGTTCCTGCCAGGTCATCTCGACGACTTCCCGCCCTGCCTCCGCCGCCGCGATCTGTCGGCCAAGGTCCGGACGGGCCACCAGCCCGCGACCGATCATGATGTCGCGGGCGCCACAGATTTCCCGGCAGCGGCGCCAGTCGTCCACGGTCCAGATTTCGCCGTTGGCAATGATTGGGATCTTCACCACGTCCTGAATCTTGCCGATCCACTCCCAATGCGCAGGCGGCTTGTAGCCGTCCACCTTGGTCCGTGCGTGAACCACGATGTGCTCGGCGCCGCCCGCCTCCAGCGCTCGCGCGCAGTCCAGCGCGGGTTCGGTGCTGTCATAACCCAGTCGCATCTTGGCCGTCACCGGAATGTGCGCAGGCACGGCACGGCGCACGTGTTCGAGGATCGAGTGCAGCAGCTCCGGCTCCTTCAGCAGCACCGCGCCGCCTCGGGATTTGTTCACCGTCTTGGCGGGGCAACCGAAGTTCAGGTCGATAACCGGCGCGCCCAACTCGGCGGCAAACGCGGCATTCTCGGCCAGGCACACGGGATCAGAGCCGAGCAATTGCACCCGCAACGGCACGCCCGCACGGGTCTTCGAGCCATTGAGCAACTCGGAGGCGAGTTTGTGAAAGTAATGCTCAGGCAACAGACGCTCGGTCACCCGGATGAATTCGGTCACGCACCAATCGATGCCGCCGACCTGCGTCAGCACATCGCGCAGAATGTCATCGACCAGGCCTTCCATGGGTGCCAGAGCAATTTGCATGGGTCACACTCGAAAAAAAGTCCGGCAGTTTACGCAGAGGCGTGCCGATTGTGAACGGGCCGCGCGTCAGGAAACGCCTGCCTGCAATGCGGGCGCGTAGCCGTCGATGAACTCGCTCGGCATCCGCTTCGGTTTGCCGGTCGAGAGTTCGATGCAGACGAACGTGGTTTGCGCCCGCAGCAGCGTGATGCCATCGCTGGGTCGCTTGAGTTGAAAGCGCCGGGTCATCTTCAGCTTCTGATCCCAATCGACGATCCAGGTCGCCAATTGCAGTTCGTCATCCTGATAAGCGCTGGCCAGGTAGTCGATTTCGTGCCGAACCACGGCCATCGCCCGGTCCAGACGCCGGTACTCGGTCAGGTCCAATGCCAACTGTTGCGAATGGCGCCACGCGCAACGTTCCAGCCAAGTGACGTAGACGGCGTTGTTGGCGTGCCCCAGTCCATCGATGTCGTCCTCGTTCACATGCAGATCGATGACGAACGGCGTTGCCAGATCCCAAACCATGCTCGTTCTTGCCCCTCATGAATACGTTCGTGGGGCAGTGTAACCAAAAGCATCAGAGAGGGATCGCACCTGTCAGGAACGCCTCACTGCATGGCCGACTTGGCAGCCCGCAAGACGCGATCGGACAGTTCATTCGGCCCCAAGGCACGGGCCAACGCCAGACCGCCGAGCATCAGCGCGATATCGGCCAGGGTCTTGTCGGTTTCTTCCGGACTTGAGGCCAGTTGCGCGACCATCAGCTCGACGTGTTCCGACAGCGCACCGCGGAAATCATCGGAGAGACGTGCCATCTCGCCAATCGCAGTGGGCAGCGGACAGGCGTGCTCTTCGGCGTCACGGTGTTTGCGAGACAGATAAAACGCGGCGAGCAAGGCACGTCGCTCGTCGCCTGGCAATTGATCGTCAATTTTCGCGACCATCTCCCGGCGCTCGGCGAGCAATTGGTTGAACGCCTCCAGCATCAAGGCTTCCTTGCTGTCGAAATGCGCGTAAAAACCGCCCACCGTCAACCCGGCTGCGCCCATGATCTCATTGACGCTGGGCTCCACGGGACCGCGAGCAATCAGCGCCGAACTGGCCGCGTTGAGAATGCGTTCACGGGTTTGTGCTTTTTTATCGTTCATGTCCGCCTCCGGGATGATGGCAGTAATATTATCTGCATCATGGGGGATGGCAAGGGCGCCATGCGCTGAGCCCGAACCTGTAGGAGCGAGTTCATTCGCGAAAGGGCCGTCCAACCGAAGAGAATGCATTGCCTGAAACGCCGATTCGCGAATGAATTCGCTCCCACAGGTTCAGTGGCGGTGTCCGGATCAGAAAATCGAGGAAAGGAAAATAAAACCTCAAAAAAACAAAAGGGCCATTCAATAATCGAATGACCCTTGGTCTCGCAGAGCGAGAAATCGTGGCGTCCCCTAGGGGACTCGAACCCCTGTTACCGCCGTGAAAGGGCGGTGTCCTAGGCCACTAGACGAAGGGGACGCAAAACCTTCAGTCGAATCCGTCATTCACTGATGACGAACCCTGGCAAATTTGGTGGAGCTAAGCGGGATCGAACCGCTGACCTCCTGCATGCCATGCAGGCGCTCTCCCAGCTGAGCTATAGCCCCAGATTTAGCGCCTCGCGGCGGAGATCAACCTTACGGTATCACTCGGTAAAGCTGGCGTCCCCTAGGGGACTCGAACCCCTGTTACCGCCGTGAAAGGGCGGTGTCCTAGGCCACTAGACGAAGGGGACGTAACCCTTTGTGTACCTGATCGGTGCTGGTTCCGACTTGCGGTACAAACTCCAAGGCAGTGTAGCCGACCTTGAAGCTTCTAAATTGGTGGAGCTAAGCGGGATCGAACCGCTGACCTCCTGCATGCCATGCAGGCGCTCTCCCAGCTGAGCTATAGCCCCACATTACACTGTCACATCACACTGCGTTGCCGCGGTGTTTCTGTGTTGCCGTGTGGACGGGGCGCATATTAAGTGCGACCCGAATACCTGTCAAACTTTTTTTAAACATATTTCAAAAGAATTTTCCGGGATAACAATCACTTACCGCCCTCCCCCGGAAAACCTCGACCTTTCGCTCGCTGCATGCCGCACTCAAGCGGCACGCAACGACAAAGCGCCCCTCAGCCAATAGCGCCGAGCAGCTTTTCCCACTCTTTGTTTTCTTTCTTCGACACGCCGCCCAGCAGGTCTAGCGCCTGACGCAGACGGTAGCGGGTCAGGTCCGGGCCGAGGATTTCCATCGCATCGGTCACCGAGACCGAGTTCGCCTGACCGGTAATGGCGGCAAACATCAGCGGCATGGCATCACGCAGTTTGAGCTCCAAATGTTCGACCACCGCCTGAATACAACCGGTGATCGTGTCTTTTTCCCACTGACGCAGCGACTCAAGCTTCCAGAGGATCAGCTGCAGCACCTGACGCACTTGCTCAGGTGACAGCTTCTTGTGCTCGAACAGCTTCGGGTCCGGGTTCACACCACCGGCAAAGAAAAATCCTCCCAGCGGCGCAACCTGGCTGAACGTTTCGACGCGGCCCTGCACGTGGGGCGCGATCTTCATCATGTAGTCGCTGTTGAACGCCCACTTCTGCACGCGGGCGGCAAATTCTTCAACCGGCAGCTCGCGCAGCCACTGGCCGTTGAGCCAGGACAGTTTCTCGATGTCGAAAATCGGCCCGCCGAGGGAGACGCGGTTCAGGTCGAAGTGCTCGACCATTTCCTGCAGCGAGAACTTCTCGCGCTCATCCGGCATCGACCAACCCATGCGGCCCAAGTAGTTGAGCATCGCTTCGGGCATGAAGCCCATGCGCTCATAGAACGTGACCGAGGTCGGGTTCTTGCGCTTGGAGAGTTTGCTCTTGTCCGGGTTACGCAGGAGCGGCATGTAGCACAGCGCCGGTTTTTCCCAGCCGAAGTATTCATACAGGAGGATCAGTTTCGGCGCCGACGGCAGCCACTCTTCGCCACGCAGCACGTGGGTGATGCCCATCAGGTGGTCATCAACGACGTTGGCGAGGAAGTAAGTCGGCAGCCCGTCGGTCTTCATCAGGACCTGCATGTCCATGCGGTCCCACGGGATTTCGACTTCGCCGCGCAGGATGTCCGGCACCACGCACACGCCTTCGCTCGGCACTTTCATGCGGATGACATGGGGTTCGCCTGCGGCCAGACGGCGCTCGACTTCCTCCTTGGAAAGCAGCAGCGCACGACCGTCGTAACGCGGGGTTTCGCCTCGGGCCATCTGCTCGGCACGCATCTGATCCAGCTCTTCGGCGGTGCAGAAGCATGGGAAGGCATGACCGGCATCGACCAGTTGCTGGGTGTACTTCTTATAGATGTCGCCCCGCTCGCTCTGGCGATACGGGCCGTGAGGACCTCCGACGTCCGGGCCTTCGCTCCACTCGATGCCGAGCCAGCGCAGGGCGTCGAAAATCTGTTGTTCGGACTCGCGGGTCGAGCGCAACTGATCGGTGTCTTCAATGCGCAGGATGAATTCGCCGCCATGCTGCTTGGCAAAGCAATAGTTGAAGAGTGCGATGTAAGCCGTGCCAACGTGGGGGTCGCCGGTGGGCGATGGCGCGATGCGGGTGCGAACGGTGGTCATGGAAAATTCCGGATAGGTCGAACAAGCCGCGAATCTTAACAGGCACGGCCCTTGCGGCTCCAGCGTCGGCGTGCAGGCGAGCGGATTTCGAGGGATGGGCATGCACCATAGTCAGGCCATGGCGTTACGCCAGGGAATGAATACTCGATTATCAATTCGAGTCATTATTGCAACGATGGCTAGGTGCCAGACTCGGTTAGCTGATAAATTTCCTTACATTCAAAAAATCCAGAACGACCATGCCTGCCCAACTCAAACGCCGCCTGTTCATCTTTTTCGGGGTGGTCCTGCTGATCGCCCTCGCGTTCTTCGCCCAGTGGTACTTGAAAGGACGCTTTTACGAAACCACCGACAACGCTTACGTGCAGGGTGAGATCACCCGGGTGTCCAGCCAGCTCGGCGCGCGGGTCAGCGAGGTGTTGGTGCAGGACAACCAGCACGTGGAGAAAGGCCAGTTGCTGGTGAAGCTGGAGCCGGATGATTTCCGTCTGGCCATCGACCGCGCCAAAGCCACTTTGGCCACACGTGAAGCCGAGCGGGTGCAGGCGCAGAGCAAATTGACCCAGCAATCGAGTTTGATCGCCGCCAGTGACGCGCAAGTCCAGGCCAATCAGGCGACCTTGGGCCGCACCCAGCTCGATCTCGCGCGGTTGCAGAAATTGCGCACGCCGGGATTCGTCTCCGAGGCACAGGTCACCACCATGACCGCCGACAGCAACGTGGCCCGTTCGCAGGTCACGAAAGCTCAAGCCGATGCCCAGAGTCAGCGCCAGCAGGTCAACGCCCTGACCGCTGAAATCAAACGGCTGGACGCGCAGATCGCCACCGCCCGCGCCGACCTGTCTCAGGCCGACATCAACGTGCAACGCACGGAAATTCACGCGCCCATCAGCGGCCTGATCGGTCAGCGAGCGGCGCGCAATGGCCAGTACGTGCAGGCCGGGGCGTACCTGCTGTCGGTCGTGCCGGACGAAGACATCTGGGTGCAGGCCAACTTCAAGGAAACCCAGATCGAGCACATGGAGATTGGCCAGTCCGCCGAGCTGACGTTCGACAGCTTCCCCGGCACGCCGATTCAGGGACGGGTCAACAGCCTGTTCGCCGCCTCGGGCGCGCAGTTCAGCCTGCTGCCGCCGGACAACGCCACCGGCAACTTCACCAAGGTCGTGCAGCGCATTCCGGTGAAGCTGACGTTCGCACCCGACAACCCGTTGCACGGCAAGATTCGTCCGGGCATGTCGGTGACGGTCTCGGTCAATATCAAACCGGCAAACGACCCACACAGTGGCCGGTGACGCGCTGATTCGCCCGGTCGGCGAACCGACCCGGCGCGACTGGATCGCGGTCATGAGCGTGATGCTCGGCGCGTTCATGGCGGTGCTGGACATCCAGATCACCAATTCCTCGCTGAAGGACATCCAGGGCGCGCTGTCCGCCACGCTGGAAGAAGGCTCGTGGATTTCCACGTCCTACCTGGTGGCGGAAATCATCATGATCCCGCTGACTGCGTGGCTGGTGCAGTTGCTCTCGGCACGCAGGCTGGCGGTGTGGGTGTCGCTCGGTTTTTTGATTTCGTCGCTGCTGTGCTCGATGGCCTGGAGCCTGGAAAGCATGATCGTGTTCCGCGCCTTGCAAGGCTTCACGGGCGGCGCACTGATCCCGCTGGCATTCACCCTGACCCTGATCAAACTCCCGGAACACCACCGGGCCAAAGGCATGGCGCTGTTCGCCATGACCGCGACCTTCGCCCCTTCCATCGGCCCGACGCTGGGCGGTTGGCTGACGGAAAACTTCGGCTGGGAATACATTTTCTATATCAACATCCCGCCGGGGCTGGTGATGATCGCCGGGCTGCTGTACGGCCTGGAGAAAAAGGCGCCGCACTGGGAATTGCTCAAAAGCACCGACTACGCGGGAATAGTCACCCTCGGCGTCGGACTCGGCTGCCTGCAAGTGTTTCTGGAAGAAGGCCACCGCAAGGACTGGCTGGAATCGAACCTGATCGTCACCCTCGGCAGCGTCGCGTTGCTGAGCCTGATCACCTTCGTGATCATCCAGTTCTCCAAACCCAAGCCGCTGATCAACCTGGGCATCCTCGGCAACCGCAACTTCGGCTTGTCGAGCATTTCCAGCGTCGGCATGGGTGTCGGGCTGTACGGCTCGATTTACCTGCTGCCGCTGTACCTCGCGCAGATTCAGGGCTACAACGCGCAACAGATCGGCGAAGTGATCATGTGGATGGGCGTGCCGCAGCTGTTCCTGATTCCCCTCGTTCCTCAATTGATGAAAATCATCCCGCCCAAAGTGCTCTGCACCCTCGGTTTCGGCCTGTTCGGCATCGCCAGTTTTTCTTCAGGGGTGCTCAACCCGGACTTCGCCGGGCCGCAGTTCAACCACATTCAGATCGTCCGCGCGCTGGGGCAACCGCTGATCATGGTCACCATCTCGCTGATCGCCACGGCGTTCATCCAGCCACAGGACGCAGGGTCTGCATCGAGCTTGTTCAATATCCTGCGCAACCTCGGCGGCGCCATCGGCATTGCGCTGCTCGCCACCCTGCTGGACGCCCGGACCAAGACCTACTTCGACTACCTCCGAGAATCGATCTCCCCCGCCAATCCTCAAGTCGCCGAACGCATGGCGCAACTGACCGAGCGATTGGGCAACGAAACAGCAGCGCTGGGCAAACTCAGTGAAATCGCCCATCAACAGGCGGCGATCATGGCCTACAACGACGCGTTCCATTTTGTCGGGTTGGCACTGGGCATCAGCATGGTGGCGGTGATGCTGACCAAAAAATTGCCGGGCGGGGTCAAGGGTGGGGCCGCGCACTGACTCTCTACTGAGCGGCGAACAGCTCAGGCCACTCACGACACACTTCTGTTTCGGGCGCTCAGCCCGGCACCTGCCCCTGACTTCCAAAACTCAGGAAAAGGATGGGGCTTTATGCACGTCTCTATGAGCCGCTGCACACCTGAACCGGAATATGAATAGCGGGTTTTTGTTACATCTTTCTCCGCTCTCGCGCCCTCAACACCGCTGTGCCCCAGCCGATACCTATACAGCAACCTGATTTTGCATCACTTTCACGCCATACTCCGCCACATCACGCTTTTCCACCCTTTCAGGTGCTTTGAATGCCGTTACTCCAGGATTCCGACGCGATGTACCGACTGCTGATTCAGAGCGTCGTGGACTATGCGATTTACATGCTGACGCCGGAAGGCATCGTGGCGAACTGGAACCCTGGGGCGCAGCGGGCGAAGGGGTACACGGCGGTGGAGATCGTGGGGCAGCATTTTTCGTTGTTTTACAGCGAGGACGAACGACGCGCTGATTTGCCGGGCCAGAACCTGCGGATCGCCCGGACTGAGGGACGGTTCGAGGCCCAAGGCTGGCGGTTGAAGAAGGACGGCAGCGCGTTCTGGGCGCACGTGATCATCGACGCCGTTCGCAATGACGCGGGCGATTTGCTGGGTTTCGCCAAGATCACCCGCGACTGCACTGAACAGCATCAGGCGCTGCAGGTGCAGCGCGAGCATGAACGGCGTTTCCGCTTGCTGGTGCAAGGCGTCAGCGATTACGCGATCTACATGCTGGACCTGGACGGCAACGTGGTGAACTGGAACGCCGGGGCCCAACGGGCGAAGGGGTATCAGGAGCATGAGATTGTCGGCCAGCATTTTTCGGTGTTTTACACGCCGGAAGATCGCGCCCTCGGGCTGCCGTCCAAAGGGCTGGAGACCGCGCGCCGGGAAGGCCGATTCGAGGCGGAAGGCATTCGTCAGCGCAAGGACGGTTCGCACTTCTGGACCCACGTCGTGATCGACGCCATCCACGATGACGACGGCGAGATGATTGGTTTCGCCAAGATCACCCGGGACATCACCGAGCGCCGCAAGACCGAACTGCAATTGCTGGAAGCCAAGGAGCTGGCGGAGAAGCGCAGCGCCGAGATGGCCACGCTGTCGCGCTTCCTCGACTCGGTGATCGCCAACATTCCGGCCAGCGTGATCGTGCAGGACGTACGCTCGCACAAGATCCTGCTGGTGAATCAGCAGGCGGAACGGTTGTTCGCCGCCACCAAAATGGTCGGTCGTTTTGCCAGTGAATGCCTGCGGCCGGAGGTGGCGGATTACATCAATCAGCAGATGAACCAGACCCTGTCGATGGGCGAGGTCCGGACCTCCGAGATGCAGGTCCACACGGCACAAGGGCTGCGGACGCTGCGCAGCCGCACGGTGCTCAATCAGGACACCGAAAGCCATTCGGATTACGTGCTGTTTGTGGCCGAAGACGTGACCGATGAGCTGGCGGCCAACGCCAAGATTCACCACATGGCCCACCACGACGCGCTGACCGGGTTGCCCAATCGGACGCTGTTTCAGCAGCGTTTGAAGGAAGCGCTCGCACGCTCCAACGGGCCGACCGGTTCAGGAAAAATCACCGGCACGCTGTGCCTGGACCTTGACGATTTCAAGGACGTCAACGACGCGCTGGGCCACGCGTTCGGGGACAAGCTGCTGCGCGCCCTCAGCGAACGCCTGCGCTCAGAGTTGCGCGACCGCGACACCCTCGCGCGCCTGGGCGGCGATGAATTTGCCGTGATTCTGCCGGAGCTGGACACCCAGGAAGCCGCCGAGCTGGCGGCGCAACGGATGATTCAGGCCATCCGGCCACCGTTCCTGATCGACGGCCACAGCTGCTCGGTCGGCGTCAGCGTGGGCATCGCGTTGTCGCCCGAAGACCACGTCAAACCCGAGCAGCTGATGGGCTATGCCGACATGGCGCTGTACGAAGCCAAACGCAATGGTCGCAACCGTTTCGAGCGTTTCCGTCAGGAACTGGACGAGATCGCCCGCCAGCGCCGGACCCTCGAAGCCGACTTGCGAACCGCCCTGCATTTCGGCCAGTTGAAGATGCATTACCAGCCCATCGTCAGCCGGGACGGTCAGGACATTTCCGGCTACGAAGCGCTGATCCGCTGGATTCACCCGATCAAGGGCATCATTCCACCGATGGACTTCATCCCGATGGCCGAGGAAACCGGGCTGATCCACGAAGTCGGCACCCGCGCCTTGAACCTCGCCTGCCAGGAAGCCGCTGGCTGGGGCACACTGCAAACGGTGTCGGTGAACCTGTCACCGATCCAGTTCAAGAACCCGGGGCTGATCGCCATCGTCGAACTGGCGTTGGCGGACTCGGGCCTGGCGCCCGAACGTCTCGAACTGGAGATTACTGAATCGGTGTTATTGGGGGACAGCGACGAGAACGTCTCGACGCTGCGCGCCCTTAAGGCCTTGGGCGTGGCGATTTCGCTGGATGATTTCGGCACCGGGTATTCGTCCCTCGGTTACCTGCGCTCCTTCCCCTTCGACCGCATCAAAATCGACCGCTCGTTCGTCAAGGACATGGCCGAGAACAAAGAGGCGCTGGCGATCATTCGGGCGATCACCGGCATGGGCAACAGCCTGCTGATCGAGACCACGGCGGAGGGTGTGGAAACCCACGAACAGATGCTTCAGCTGCAAGCGGAAGGCTGCTCGCACTTTCAGGGCTTCTTCTTTGGCCGACCGGTGCCGGCGGATGAGCGGCTGATCACGTTGAAGGACGACCTCTAGAAGGGCGTACGTTCCCATGCAGGCCAGGAACTGACGCACCCGGCCTGCGTTCACTCGACCTCTTTCGGACACTGGCTCACCCAGGCGTCCACACCATGGTCAGAAGTTGCGATAAGAATCCGCCCAGCGCGCGCGGACCTCGCAAAAAATCAGTGATTAATACCCCAATCAATTCACTTTACCCCCTCCTCCCCTCACATTAGCCTTGATCCCGCGTCCACATCGTTCATGGATTTTGCCAGTCACTTAGCGATAAATAATCGAACTAAGTCGCTAAAACTCGCGCGAACGAAATGCCCTGCAATTAGGGAAGGACGCACCGTCTTACTTTGAATAAGAGAACACGTATGAAACTTAATGTGGGCTTTATCGGCTACGGTGAAGTGGCTTCTCATTTTGCTCGACGCCTGGCGGAAAACGGATGCAGCGTTGTTGTGCATGATGTATTGGCCGAACAGGAAGGCGGATTGGCAACACTGAAAGATCGAATAGGCTCAACGCCAGTGACGGTCATGGGGTTTGAGGCGTTGTTTAAGCACTGTGACATTGTCTTATCGACCGTGGTGACGCAGGCCGCGCTGAACGTTGCGCAAAGAAGTGCACAGCAGTTGAGGCCAGGGCAGTACTACGTCGACTTGAATTCCACTTCGCCTTCGATCAAACAAGCCATCTTCAACATCATCCAGCCGTCCGCAGCCCTCTTTGTGGAGGGCGCGATATTAGGTGCACTGGGTGCAACGGGCGCAGACACCAAGATTCTACTGGGGGGCGCGCAGGCCAGCGAACTCAGTGAACGCCTCAACGGTGCCGGTTTGAACACCCGGTTCTTCAGCCCGACACTGGGCCAGGCGTCCACCTTCAAAATGTTGCGCAGTGTTTTTTCCAAGGGCATCGAGGCCATCCTCATCGAGACGATGCTGGCCGCGACCGAGTCCGGAGTTGATGAGGCGCTCTGGGCCGATATTGTCCACACCGTGACGCATACGCCGTTTGAAAAGACAGCGAGCAACTGGATCGTCAGTCATTTGAATGCGTGTGAACGCCGCTACTTCGAGATGCAACAGGTGGTAGAAACGCTGGAGGAGTTGCACGTCACGCCGTGTGTCACACAGGGAACGCTGGCGTTCTTCAAGCGCTCCACCGATTTGCAACTCAGTCATCAGACCCGGGCGCAGCCGGTGGATGGCGTATCGCAGGCCATCAATGTAATGCGTACAGCGCTCAACAGTCATCGATAACACGTCGGGGCATTTACATGATCTCTCTATTACAAGAAAAACAACGCAGCGAACATGCTCAACACCGAGCGGGCGGTAGAACGTTTCTAAAATATGGCATCAGTGCGGTGGCCTCATGCTTTCTCGCTTATATGTCCTATTACATCGTCCGCAACAACTTTGCTCTGTCGACGCCTTATCTGAAACAGCATCTAAGTTTGACGTCCACACAAATCGGCTTGCTCAGCAGCGTCCTGCTGATTTCCTACGGGCTCAGCAAGGGTTTCATGAGTGCGTTGGCCGATAAGGCCAGTCCCAGGAAATACCTTGCCGTGGGCCTTGCTTGCTGTGCATTGGTCAACCTCGCGTTCGTGTTTACCACGGGCCTGTGGGAGTTCGTCATCCTGCTGGCATTACTTGGCCTGTTCCAGGGCACCGGGGCAGCACCGGCCTACATCACCATGGCGAACTGGTTTCCCAAAAGGCTGCGCGGACGCGTCGGCGCGCTCTGGAATATCTCGCACAACATCGGCGGAGGCATCGTGGCGCCGGTGATCACCGCCGGGATCGTTTTCTTCGGGGTCGGCGGCTGGCAATACGCTGTCTATGTGTTGCCTGCCATGCTTGCCCTGGCGGTTGTCCCTCTGGTTCTGGTGCTTGGGAAGGACTCCCCACGCGCCGAAGGATTCACCCCTCTTGAAGAGGACCCTTCCGTTCACACGGCACGTAAGCCCTTGCCGGGGGATGAAGCGCATCCCGGCCGTGAATTGTCCACGTGGCAGATCTTCCGTCGGTACGTGCTGCCGAACAAATCCGCCTGGTACACCGCGATGGTGGATGCCTGCGTGTATGTCATTCGTTTCGGCATGGTGTCCTGGATGCCGCTTTATCTGACGGAATACAAACACTTCTCCATGGCCGAAATGTCAGTCGCATTCTTGCTGTTCGAATGGGCCGCCATTCCGTCCACGCTGCTGGCGGGCTGGATTTCCGACACGTTTTTCAAAGGCCAGCGCATGCCACTGGCGATCATCTCGACGCTGATGATCATCGTCTGCATCGTCGGCTACTGGAAAGCCACGAGCGTCGTATCGGTGGTCATTTTTACCGCGATGATCGGTTGCCTGATTTACATCCCGCAGTTTCTGGCCAGCGTCCAGGGCATGGAAATCGTCCCGTCCTTCGCCGTGGGTTCAATGACCGGGCTTCGCGGCTTCATGAGCTACATCGTCGGCGCAACCGCCGGTACGACGTTGATTGGCATCGCCGTCGACCGCATGGGCTGGGATGGCGGAATAATGGTGCTGTTCGGCGGGTCGCTGCTCTGCGTGCTGTTTTGCATTCTCGCGCACATTCAGGTGCTGAAGATGAATCGCCGTAATGTGACGCCCGCGCCGACCGTCACCGACACGCCAACCCCCGTTTCGCGCACGACAGTATGACCTGCACATCCTTCGGGTCCGGAGGACGTTTGCTATGCTGCGGCGACCTGCAATGCGCCCTGTCATGACGTCGCAAGGATGCGTTATCGGCGCCCATCATTGCTTTAATCCAGCGTGCGGAGGTGGCATGTATTACTTGGGCGTGAGTGCATTTCTTGCCATCGTCAAAGAGCAAAGTCTGAGGGCGGCGGCGGACAGTATTCATGTTTCGCCGTCGGCCATCAGTTATCGCTTGAAAGAACTTGAACAGAAGCTGGGCGTGACGTTGATCGAACGCCATAAGGGCGTCGATAGTATCAGGGTCACCGCCTCGGGAAAGGCGTTTTTGCCGCTGGCCGAACGCTTCCAGGACGTGCTGAACGATATCGACCGGTTTGGCGTCACGAACTTCAATCTTCATTTGAATATCAGTGCGCCAAACAGCATGAACATGTATTTGCTACCGCCCCTGTATTCAATGCTTTATCAGTGTGCGCCTCGCATGACCCTTCGCATTCACACGGAACATACCGAAGAGTCCGTTGAGTCGGTGTCCACGAAAGTCATGGATATCGCCTTTCTCGCACGCGAAGTTTCGGTGCCGTCCAATGTGCTGATGTCACCGTTCACGGAAGAAGGGTTTTGCCTGCTACGCCGTTCAGGACGCTCCCGTGAGGAACCAACGGAAGTCAATGTCGCTCAGCTTGATCCTGAAAAGGAAATCTTCTGGCGCTGGAGCAAGGACTTTCAGTTATGGCATGAGCGGACGTTGGGCAGCCTGCAGGTCAGGCGGGTACAGCTGGACATGGCCAGTCTGATTCCTGACTTGCTGGTGGATGAGCAGCAATGGTCGATTGTCGTGAATTCGGTAGGCGAATGGGTCAGGAAAATCCGGCCCGATGAGTTCGTCGTCGAGCCGATCAAAGACGCGCCGCCCGCCCGCAAGTATTTCAAGATCACGCACAAACAACCTTCAGCAGAAGTCTGCGAAGGGCTGAGTATGGTCGAGAGATGCCTGACAACACTGTTCTGAAAACGCATGTTTGAAGCCGTCCTCTGAAACAGGACTGCCGGTTTTACTCACGCTGACCGATCGTTCCGCCGCCTCAGTCCCGAGCGCGGTGAGTGATGTCGCGTCAACACTGACTCTGCCCTCGTTATAAAGGGCAAGTTCCAACGCCACTTCAGGAGTTTATATGAGCAAGCATCAACGCCTTCGCGCAGCCCTCGACAGCCGCCAGTTGTTCACGGCAATGGCGGCACACAATCCTCTGTCAGCGGTCCTGGCTGAAGAAGCGGGCTTTCACGGTATTTGGGGCAGTGGCTTCGAACTGTCTGCCAGTTACGCGGTGCCTGACGCGAATATTCTATCCAGCGGTACGCACCTCGACATGATGCGCGCCATTGCCTCGGTTACGTCCATCCCGCTCATTGCAGACATCGACACAGGCTTCGGAAATGCCGTCAACGTCAGTTACGTCGTCCCCCTTTATGAGGCGGCGGGTGCCTCGGCGGTGGTCATGGAAGACAAGACATTTCCGAAAGACACCAGCCTGCGCGCCGATGGGCGGCAGGAACTGGTTCGTCTCGAAGAGTTTCAAGGCAAGATCGCCGCCGCGGTGCAGGCGAAATCCGATAAGGACTTCGTCGTCATTGCACGCACTGAAAGCTTGATCGCAGGGCTGGGACAAGAGGAAGCGATTACCCGAGCCTTGGCGTACGAGGCGGCGGGCGCCGATGCCATCCTCATTCACTCCAAGCAGTCGACGCCCGATGAAATCCTTCAATTCGTGAAGGCATGGTCGGGTACTGTGCCGCTGGTGCTCGTGCCCACCGCGTACCCTCAACTGACCGAGAAAGACATCGAAGCCTTGGGCAAGGTCGGGATCGTGATTTATGGCAATCACGCGATCAGAGCGGCGGTGGGCGCGATGCGCACAACGTTCGCGCAAATCATCAAAGACCGCGGTATCCAACACGTGGACGCGCATCTTCCCTCCGTGAAAGAGATCATCATGTTGCAAGGTGATGAACGCATGCGTGACATCGAGCGACGCTACTTGCGTTGACGGGCGAACCCGACGATTCGGACTGGCGACATTGCGTGTGATGGACGGAGCGCACCGAAGAGCCTCGTCTGCCTGCATCACGTTCAGGCTGATACGGTTTTCCCGAACCAGCGCTCACGAAAATCCTCGTTTCGTCCGCGACGGCACCGCTCCAGAATGCCGTCATGGGCCATCCCTTCCGCCACGTATCGGAGCGGTGAATGGCAGGTCAGGACGATACAGGATGAACACACCATGACGTTTTCCATCGTTGGCCGCTGCGCCGACACCGGCCAACTGGGCATCGCCATCAGCTCGTCGAGCATTGCCGTGGGCGCCCGTTGCCCGTGGCTGCGGCCCGGCGTTGGCGCCGTGTCGACCCAGAACATCACTCTCCCCGCCCTTGGCGCGCTCTCACTCGATCAAATGGAAAACGGCCTGTCCTCTGAGCAGGCGGTGGCGCAGGCGCTGAGCCTTGATGAGTACCGCCAGTTTCGTCAGCTCACGGCCATCGACCACCTCGGTCGAACCGCGCATTTCAGCGGCAGCGAAACCCTCGGCACGCACCAGGCGTTATCGGGGGAACAGTGCGTCGGCGCGGGCAACATGCTCGCGGACCGAGCGGTGATCGAGGCGCTGGTTCACGCTTTCGAAACCCATGACGGCCTGCTCGCCGACCGGCTGATCGCCGCAATGCAAGCGGCCGTTGCAGCCGGGGGTGAAGCCGGTCCGGTGCATTCGGCGGCGCTGGTGGTGGTCGGTGATCACAGCTGGCCCATCGTCGATCTGCGCGTCGATTGGGCGGAGGAAGACCCCATCGGCACACTGGCAAACCTGTGGCGCGATTACCGCCCGCAGATGCAGGATTACCTGACCCGCGCCCTCGACCCGACCAAGGCCCCCCGTTATGGTGTGCCGGGCGATGAATGACGCGTCAATGAACCGAGGGTGCACAGCATGAACAGCCGGGACTTGTTGGCCGCGCTGGTGGGGTTCGACACCACCAGCCGCGAATCGAACCTGCACTTGATCGAGTTCGTGCGGGACTATCTGGCCGGGCTCGACGTGCCCTGCGAGCTGATTTACAACGCGTCGCGCAGCAAGGCCAATCTGTTCGCGACGATTGGCCCTGCGGACCTGCCCGGTATCGTGCTGTCGGGCCACACCGACGTGGTGCCGGTGGACGGCCAGCCGTGGACCGTGGCGCCGTTCGAACTCAGCGAGCATGACGGCAAGCTGTTCGGGCGCGGCACGGCGGACATGAAAGGCTACATCGCTTGCGTGCTGGCGGCCGTGCCCGGTTTGCTGGCCGCGCCGCTGAAAATGCCGGTGCACATCGCGCTGTCCTATGACGAAGAAGTCGGCTGTCTCGGCGTGCGTTCGTTGCTGGCGGAACTGGAGCAACGCCCAGTCAAACCGCTGCTGTGCATCATCGGCGAACCCACCGAACTCAAGCCGGTGTTGGGCCACAAAGGCAAACTGGCCATGCGCTGCGACGTACACGGCGCGGCCTGCCATTCGGCTTATGCGCCTCAGGGCGTGAACGCCATCGAATACGCAGCCGAACTGATCGGCGAATTGGGCCGCATTGGTTCGACGTTGCGCGCTCCAGAACTGCACGACGCACGCTTCGATCCGCCGTTCACCACGGTGCAGACCGGCGTGATCAGCGGCGGCAAGGCCTTGAACATCGTGCCCGCCGATTGCCGCTTCGATTTCGAGGTGCGCGCCCTGCCCGCCCATGACCCGCTCGACGTCGCGCAACAGTTGCAGGACTACGCCAAGGACCAGGTCCTGCCGCGCATGCAAGCGGTGCATCCGGGCAGCGACATCCGGTTCACCGAGTTGTCGGCGTACCCCGGTCTGGCGACGGACGCGAAGGGTCAGGCCGCGCAGTTGATCGCACAATTCTGCGGTTCGGACGCGTTCACCACGGTGGCGTTCGGCACCGAGGGCGGGCTGTTCGACGCCATCGGCATCCCCACCGTCGTGTGCGGGCCGGGCAGCATGGATCAGGGGCACAAGCCAGACGAGTTCGTCAGCGTGGCGCAACTGGCGGCGTGCGACGCGATGCTGCGGCGGATCACCGAGACGTTGCAGGGCTGACCGCGTGCGTTGACCGGTCGAGGTGCTACAGTGCGTGGCCTGCGGGCATCACTTTCTGGAGGCACTTCGGATGAAAATCGGTTTCTTGGGACTGGGCAACATGGGTCAGGCCATCGCGGCCAATCTGTTGAAGGGCGGCCACGAATTGGTGGTCTGGAACCGCTCGCCGAAGGCCACTGAGCCATTGGTCGAACTGGGCGCCAAGGCGGCAGCAGACCCGGCTCAGGCGTTCGCCGTCGACGTGGCGTTCAGCATCTTCGCCGACGACAAGGCGTTGCGGTCGGTGTTGCTGGATTCGGGGCTGCTGCAACAGCTCAAAGGGCCGCTGATCCACGTCAACATGGCGACCATTTCGGTGGAATTCGCCGATGAGCTGGCTGAACGGCACAAGGCGCAGGGCGTGGATTACATTGCGGCGCCGGTGTTGGGTCGGCCGAACGTGGCAGCGGCGGCGCAGCTCAATATCCTGGCCGCAGGGCCTGAACAGGCGATTGCCAAGGTTCAGCCGCTGTTCGATTTGATCGGTCGTAAAACCTGGCCGCTTGGAGAGAAAGCGTCGGCGGCGAACGCGATGAAGCTGGCGGCCAACTTCATGATCGTGTCTGCGGTGCAGGCGGTCAGCGAAGCGGCGGTGCTGGTGACGCGGCATGGTCTGGAGTCGAAGGACTTCGTCGACCTGATTTCCAACACCATCTTCCCCGGCCCGGTGTATGCGGGGTATGGCGGGTTGATCGGTGAGCGTCGGTATGAGCCGGCAGCGTTCAAGGCGGTGTTGGGGTTGAAGGACGTGGATTTAGTGCTGGCGGCGGCCCAGCAGGTGTCGGTTGAGATGCCGACCGCCGAGCGGGTCCGCGACAATTTGCAGGACGCGGTGGATCACGGTCAGGGGGAGATGGATTTGGCGGTGTTGGCTGAAGTGGAAGAGCGGCGTAATCCGCAGTGATGGGATTGCGGAGGGTGTGAAAGGTCACAGCGATTCTGATTCTGGCCGAAGGCCGTAGGAGCTGGCTTGCCTGCGATCTGCCGGGCACCGGCAGTAGAATCTGCGCATGCGGTGTGTCTGACGAAGCCGAGGGAGTCTGATTTTGCTGCCGCTTCGCGACAGATCGCGAGCAAGCTTGCTCCCACGCCTTCGGCAGAAGCGGATTGAGGCACGGCTCAGTCTCTGATTCTGGCCGGAGGCCGTAGGAGCTGCCGGGGTGGCGCTCCACCTTGCCTGCGATCAGCCCGGGGTCGCGTCCGACCGCAGCGGCAGTAAACCCTGAATACGCGGTGTGTCTGAAGGAACGCGGGCGCTACCTCGCCAACCCCTCCACCACGTCCGGCGGGACGTAATGCGGGCCGTCGAACAGGTAGAGCGGGTAGCCCCGGTACGCAGCAAGTTGTGGCCTGAGTTCATCGACGGTCGCCGGTCGGAACCCTCCGCCCACTTGCGGGCGGAAGGCTTCGACGATGATTTTCACCCGCTGTTTCCCGAGTTTTTTGCGCAAGGCGTCGGCATAGGTTCGGGCCACGGGCGCGGTGCGGGCGTATACGCCGACGCCATCTTGAAAGAACACGCCGATGTCGTCCGGCAGCCAGGTCTTGAGCCAGTCAGCCGTCGCCTCGGGCCCGATGTTGGCGCCGTCGTAGACGCTGATCCACAACGGCCTCGGCAGGCGGGCCAGCAGCGCGGGCAGTTCTTTGGCGCGGCTCCAGCTGGGGTCGACTTCCGCCGGAAAATACCAGCCCGTCACGTTCAGCGGCGTCTTCACCTTGGCCAGCCGTTCGGACAGCGTCGCCAGTTCTTCAATGTTGTCCCGCGAACGGTTTTCGCTGAAGAACCCGGCCAACCCGACAATCGCGTCCTGCGCCCAAGGCGCTTTGGCGATGCGCGCCCAGTCCGGCAGCACCGGCACTTCAGGCAGGCCGGAACCGGGCACGAACGCCTGCCCGTCCACTGCCGTCCACTGCACCAGCAATTCGCGCACGCCGAGTTTTTGCCAGTCCCCGTGAATCCCGACCGTGGCGTTGTCCGGCTGCCAGACGATGCCGACGATGTTCGGCCGCGTGCCCTGCCCCAGTTCGTAGAGCGCATCGATGGCCACGCCCAGCGCGCCGATCAACAGCGCGGCGAGGGAGGTTTTCAGCAGGCGTGACATGGCAGATCCTTGCAAAACGTCACCACGAATAGGTCATGCGGGCAAAGACCCCTTGCGCGCTGTCGTCCCCGAAAATCTTCTCCCGGTATTGCACGGAGAAGTCGATGTAGGACTGCGGCGCCTTGTGTTTGGTTTCGCGGAACCAGTAGCGCACGCCAATCCCGACACCCGCACCGCCCGCGTTATCGGAGGACGTCTTGTTGCGGCCCATGGCATCCACCGAGCTGTGCATTTTCGAGTCGTAATCCGCCGCGAGGACGACGTGCGGGAAGATCACCAGACGCGGGCTGACCCGGTCCAGGCGAATACTGCGCCCTAGTTGCCACTCGCTGTTGAAGTAGTTGCGCTTGTCCCGCAGGTAGCGCCCGCCTTCGGCGTAGAACTGCGAGGTCCACCAGCTCGGCACATCGACCCGCAGGTCCGTGCCGATGCTCGAACCGTAGCCTAGACGCACCAGCCAGTCGCCGCTGACATTGCTGCCCGCCAACGGGAACGTGCGTTCGAACGCAGCCATCACGTTGTATTCGGTGAACGGTTTGACGCGAATCCCGACCGCGCCTTGCAAGGCATCCAGGCCCTTATCGTTGCCGCTTTCCTTGTTCCACAACGTGTCGGTCACGCGACCGTACAGCTCGACGAAGCGCGCATCGCGATAGCCTTCAGGACGCCAGAAAATTTCGGTGCTGTTCTGCACGCTGTCGTTGCTGCTGCTTGGTGCGCCGCTCAAACCATTGGAGGTGCTGGCGCCGCGATAGGTCGTGGTGTTGGTCACCCCCCAGAGGCGGGACAGGTCGGACACCGCGCGGCGGGTGTCGAACACCTGTTGATCGGGCATCTTCAGATCGCCGGTCTCCTGGTAATCCAGCACGCGCTTGAAATAGGCGATGGCCTGCACATCGTCCGGCGCACGCATGGCGCTGTAGGCGGCGTCCTGGGTTTCCTTGAGGCTCAGGCCCTGGGTGCGGTCCACGCGTTTGAATTCTGCCAGCGCGCCGCGATCATCCCCCGCCTGACTCAGAAAGTAGGCAATCTGCACTTCGTCGCCACGCTTCAGCTCGCCCTTGGCCCGCGCCTGTTGCATGCGCGCCAAGGCCTCTTTCGGTTGACCCAGCGCCGCATACAGCGACGACTGATCACGCAGCGGCAAGGTGCCGACGGCCAGCGCCTGGCTGAAATCCTGCTGCGCGCCGCGCTTGTCGCCCAGGCGCATGCGCATCTGCCCGCGCTGGGCCAGCAGCGGCGCATCGTTGCCTTTGAGGGCCAGTGCTTCGGTGGCGGCTGAACGGGCTGCCGCGTATTGCTCCTGAGCGATCAACGCGCTGACCAGCAGGCGTCGGTAGGCGATTTCCTGCGGGTACTGGTGCACCACGTCGCGGGCGTAGCT
Organism: Pseudomonas sp. NPDC088368; assembly: GCF_044753445.1. Lineage (NCBI taxonomy): Bacteria > Pseudomonadati > Pseudomonadota > Gammaproteobacteria > Pseudomonadales > Pseudomonadaceae > Pseudomonas > Pseudomonas sp. NPDC088368. Next base: position 71,303 of record NZ_JBIVNG010000016.1, on the reverse strand, counting down.
GACGGCGCCGTCGTTGTCGCCACGGGCCAGCGAGGCGTACCCCGCTGCGGCGATGTTGACTGCCCGTTGTTCGTGCAGCGCCTCTCGACGACGGGTCAGTTGCGGCAAGTCCCCCAGCACGGCCACGGCGTCGTTGATGGCGGCTTCGGCCCCGTCCAGGTTTTGCTGACGTTGCAGGGCTTCGATCAGCATCATCCGGTAGTCCGGGTTCTTCGGCGACTCGGCGATGGCTTTTCGGGCGAACTCCGCTGCCCGGTTGTAATCGCCGTTGGCGTAGGCCCGCAACGAGCGGTCGCCGTTCTGGAAGCCCTTCTTGTTGCCGGGATAACGCTCGGGGTGATCGCGACGATCCTTGTCCCGCTCCGCCAGCAGAATCAGTTTGCGCAAGCGGTCAACATCGGCGCGCTGACGCAAGGCTTCCTGGGCCTTGGCGATGGCGAGGTCGTAATCCTTGTCGTTGTAGGCGGCGTAGGCCTGATTGGCGATCTCGAATGCCGGGCCGGTCAGGGCCAGCGGCAGGATCTGCGGTTGCGTGGTCGAGTTGAACTCGGCGTGGCACAGCGCAGGCAGGACGCTCAGGCCCAGAAAAAGTCGAAGTCTCATGAGGGCTGCTCCGTTGAGGCGTCCGGTGAGGAATGGCGGTGTTGCCGGGCCACGGCCTGCTCGATGGTTTCCCGCGACAGCACGCCGGTGTCGACGAGGTAATCGCCGATGCGGCCATGCACATGGGGCCGGTACTGCAACATGGCGCGGTTGAAGGTCTGCCGGTCCAGCAGGCCTTGCTCGATCAGCAAGTCGCCCAGCAGCGGCGTGGCCGATGGCAACGGCTGACCCGCCACCACGTCGAGACGGCGCAATTGCTCGACGATCTCGCTTTCCCGGGCAATCAGCTGCACGGGCTCAGCGCCCATCTGTTCGGTGATCTGCTGCACGCCTTCGTCCGACAGCGGGCTGGCCACGGCGACTTCAGGGCGGCCGTCAATGTCCAGCGCCAAAGGCACAACGCGCCAGCGCAGGCAGAACTCATCCGCCAGCGCCGACTGCGGTTGCACTTTGGCCGCGAGGTCAAACACCCGTGGCAGGTCGTTCTGGAAAGCGATGGCTTCGGCGAGGGTTTCGTCGTCGAGCCAGCCGTGGCTGAGCAGGATGCGGCCCAGCGGCATTTGCCGGGTCTGTTGTTCGTCCAGCGCGCTTTGCAGGTTTTCGTCGTTGATCGCTTGCCACGACAGCAACACGCTGCCGAGTTTGCGCGGCGCACGGGCGACCAGGTCGGTGGAGGGGAAATCGTGCATGGTCTTGTCCCAGACCAGTTTGCGATTGAGCACCTTGCCCACCAGAAACAGACGCCAGGCCCGGGCGGCAGCCATGAAGTTGACGAAGTTGCCCACCACCATGCGCGGCATCGACAGCAGGCCGTGCTGCCAGCCGTAAATGATGGTGGTGAAGTAGCAGCGGTGCGCCATGCGCCACAGCAGCGCGATGCCGTTGGCCGCCAGCAGGAAACCGACGAAACCGTTGGTCTCGAACGGCGTCGGGAAGCTGGTGTTCCACAGGCCGCTGGCGCGCAGCACGATCAGCGCCAGCAATTGCGCGAGGATCAGGTAAGCGATGATGCTGACGAACGACGTCACGATGCCCTTGCGGTCGCGAAACAGCAGATAGCGGTTGGCCAACGAACCGCTCCAGCCCATCTGTTCCCAGCCTTGCAAACCGATGCCCAGCGTCCAGCGGGCTTTCTGCCGGAACGCCGTGCGGAAGGTGTCGGGAAAGAACTCCCGCACGCAGAGCGGCATTTCCAGCGTCGATTCGTACGGCTCACGGAACCACGATTTGCGCAGCACCCGGTACTGCACCGGGAAGCGCACGAAGATTGCGCTCATGCCGTAACGGGCCAGTCGCGCACCCACGTCGTAGTCTTCGGTGAGGCTGTCGGTGTTGAACGGCTGGTTGGTGTTTTCGTCCGCCAACACTTGCAGGGCGCGACGCGAGAAACAGGTGCCGACGCCCGCCGATGGCACGCTGTCGGTCATGCTTTCGCGTACCACGAGGTCCTTGCCGTGCCACTCGGCGAACTCGTCCATGTACGTGCCTGCGACCCACTCGTACCAATTGCGCTCCAGCGACACCACCGGCAGCTGGATCATGTCCTTGCGCGGCAGCAGGTAGTTGAACAGGCGCATTTCCAGCGGGTGCAGCACGTCTTCGCTGTCGTGCAACACCACCCCGGCGAAATTCACGCCGTGGGTCTTTTCATAGAGAAAGATCGCCTGAATCACCCAGTTCAGACAGTCCGCCTTGCAGGTCGGACCCGCGTGGGGCACTTCCACCCGGTGCAGCTGTTTGTAGCGACGGCGCATGCGCTCGACTTCGTCAATGGTGCGCTGATCGTTGACGTAGGTGCCGACGAAGACCACGTAGTTCTGGTAGTCCAGCGTCGAGACCATGTTCTCGATCATCGGCGCGATGACGTCGTATTCCAGCCACGCCGGGACCATGATCGCCAGCGGCTGCTCGTCGCGGGCGATCAACTGTTCAGCGGTCAACGGACGGTAGCGGCGCTCGGCCGTGAACTTGCGGTAGAGGCGTCGCGCCCAGTACCACAGGTCGATGAACAGATCGTCCAGGCTGGAAATCAGGATGATCGCCGCGACCACGATGGTCGCGACTTCCAGCGCGCTGTAGTAATGGGCCAGCCAGTAAGGCCAATAAAGCGAGGTCATCGCGGCTCCCGTTTACTGGCGATTGCGACGGGCGCGGTGGCCGGCCAGCAACAACAGAAGGAAGGCGATCACGGCCGCAGGAATCAGCCACAGGGCCGACGGTTTACGCCAGGCGTCGAAGCCTTTCGGTTCTTCGTCGTCGATCATCTGGCTGCCGGTCGGGTCCTTCGCGTCGAAGGTGGTCAGCGGGCCGTTGTCACCTAGCACCGTGACGTTGCCGCGCTCCAGCAGGACCGGGCGAGCGAAGTTCGGCGCCTGTCCGCCGAGGGTGCGGTAGATCATGCCGTGCTGACTGCCCGAATCGACCACTTGCAGGGCGGCCAGGTGATTGAGGGTTTTCAGGTCCAGCAGGGTTTGTTCCTTCTGGTTGATCAGCAGGTGGCCTTCGCCGTTGACCTGTACCGATTCCGTGCTGTCTTTGACTGGCACTTCGAAGGCGAGGAACGATTTGTCCGGCGACAGCGCGGCCTTGGCGTCGCTGCTGACCTTGAAGTCGGCACGCAACGGCGACACACCACTGGCGCTGGCGATGCGGATCACCTGCGGCAGGCTGGCCGCCGGGCGGTCGAGGTAGCTTTGCGGGACCACGACCTGAGCACCCGCCGCGAAGCGCGCGGCCATGCCGGAGAAGTCGCTGTCCAGCGGCGCCTTGTCCAGGGTGATGTGGCTGCTCGGCAGGACCGCAACCGGGAACGCTTGCGGCGTTTCACGGCACAGGTCGCTGACCGGCTGACGCTGGAACGACACACGCAGAATGTTCTGCGAACCCAAGGCGTAACGCGGAATGCGCGCTTCGATGCGTTCTTTCTGGCCATCGGCATCGAGCTGTTTGGCGCCGATCAAATAGTCGTTGAGGAACAGGCTGGCAATCGGTGGCGTGCCGGAAGCGCCAGGTGCAGCGGACACGTCCACCGCCGCACTGACCGGCACGCGCCCGTCGTAGGCCACGGCGCCCAACGGGAAGCTCGCGCTCCAGTCGGTCTTGGCCAGCACATCGACGCTGCCGGGCTTGCCGCCCAGTCGGGACAGCGCAACGCGGCCGTCTTCGCTCAGGGGCATGTTCGCCTCTTCGCCGACGGTGAGTTGGCGGGTGCGGGCCAGTTTGTTCCAGGCGGCGCTGAACAGGCCGATGGCTTTTCCAGCGGCGTCCTGATTAATCAGCAGCAAGGGGTGCGCGCCGAGCATGGCCAGGCGCACGTTGTCGGTGCCCGAAGCCAGCGCGCCGTTGACGTGACGGTCGCGCCATTGTGTGAACGCGCTGCCCGCCGAAGCGTCGAGGCGTTGAATCTGTGCCTGCAAGGCGTCCAGCGATTCGGTCACCGCCTTGAGCAACTGAGGGTCGTTGATGGCCAGGTCGGCATTGAGCGCCGGGGTCTGGCCCAACACCAACAGCGCGCCGATCTGCGCCGGGTCGTCGAGGGTGTGCAGCCCCTTGCCGTCGAGGCTGGCGAAAGCGGGGATCTGTTTGAGTTCAGCCGGAATGTTCAGGTCGCCCAGCTCGATGCTGTCCTTGACCGACGGGAACGACACAATGCGCGCCTGCTTGCCGATGCGCTCAAGCGCCACGCCGAGACGCCAGGCGGCGTCATAACTGGCGCTGGACAACGCACCCGGCGCAACCAGAATCCCCGGTTTGCCCGGCAGCGCATTCCACGCGGCGCCGACGTCTTGCAACTGGCTGGCGTCGAAGCTGTAGCTCAAACGGCTGTGAGGATCGATGCGCAGCACGTTGCCAATGGCGCGTTCGTCTTCGCATTGCATGCGGGAAATGATTGACGACCACGCCACGCCCAGACGCACCGAGCCGCTGTCCCGGGGCGACTTGTCGACCCCCAGTGTGGCGCTGGCGTCGCCCTCCCCTTCGTTCAGCCCCATGGCCCGCACCGGGTAACCGTCCAGGGACAGCAGCAGCGTGTTGCGCCCGGATTCACCGTTCAGGTAGCTCGCGTCGAAATGCAGCGTGGCATCGGTCAGCGGCACGTCGGCAGGGACGGGTAGGTACAGCTCACGGCGAGCGTCCGTGGCGTTGAGGATGATCGGGCGGTCGATGCCCAAGTCCTTCAAGTCAATGACCCGCTGCTGACGGGTGTCAGCGGCCAGGCGGCTGATGGCCTGACTCAACGGGCTCTCGGCGGCAAAGGCGGGCGTGACGGCCAGCAGGCTCATGCCGCAGGCAAGGGCACTGAGCGCCCCCGAGTGAACGGTAACGGAAGACTTCATTCAGGCAGATCTCGGTCAAAAATCGGACGAAACACGGGAGACCGGCGCATGAAAGACCCGGCCGACAGGGTCAGCCGTGACTTCTTCGCGGGGCTCGCGGCACGGGGCTTTCTTTATGGGCTTTACGCCGAAGGCTGAACGCCACGGCAGGCGTTCAGCGGGCGCTCAGTGTCGTCGCTAATGCAGACTGGACACCGAACGCAGCTGAGGCTGCGGGCGCTGCACCTCGACGGATTCGGATCGCCGAGCGGGCGTCTCCACGACGAACTCGTCCACCGGCCGGCCCATCAGCGCATCGACGATGCGCGAGCACGCCTTGCCGTCGCCATAGGGGTTGGCCGATTGCGACGCCATGCGCCACAGGTGCTCATCGTCATACAGCGCGCAGACGCCGCGCACGATGGTGTCGGGGTCAGTGCCCACCAAACGGACCGTGCCAGCAGCCACCGCTTCCGGGCGTTCGGTCACGTCACGCATTACCAACACTGGCTTGCCGAGGGACGGCGCTTCTTCCTGCACGCCGCCGGAGTCAGTCAGCACCACATGGGCCAGCTGCATCAGGCGCACGAAGGACAGATAGTCCAGCGGTTTGATCAGGTGCACATTGGGCAGATCGCCCAGATGCTCGGTCACCGGCCCCAGCACGTTGGGGTTCAGGTGAACCGGGTAGACGATCTGAATATCGTTGCGGCTGGCCAGCGTGCGCAGCGCCTTGCAGATATCAAGGAAGCCGTCACCGAAGTTCTCGCGACGATGCCCGGTCACCAACAGCAACTTGCGACTGGCGTCGAGAAAGCTGAATTGACGGTCGAGGGCGACGCGCAACTGGCGGTTGCTGTCGATGCGTTCAGCGGTCATTTTCAGCGCGTCGATCACGGTGTTGCCCGTGACGAACGACGTGCCCTGCAACCGCTCGCCCAACACGTTACGGCGAGACTGGGCCGTGGGGGTGAACAGGTGATCGGAAATCAGATCGATGCTGCGGCGGTTCATCTCTTCCGGCCACGGCTGATGAATATCACCGGTGCGCAGACCCGCTTCAATGTGCGCCACCGGAATCCGCCGGTGAAACGCGGACATCGCCGCAACCATCGCCGAGGTGGTGTCACCATGCACCAGCACCTTGTCAGGCCGGGCGGCGTCGAGGACCGGGTCAATGGCCGCATAGAGTGCGGCGGTCAGGGTGTTCAGCGTCTGCCCTGGCGTCATCACGTCGAGGGTGTAATCGGCCTTGAGCTCGAACATGTCCAACACCTGCTGCAACATGCTCTGATGCTGGCCAGTGATGCAGATCTGCGAATCGATGCCAGGTTCGGCAGCCAGCGCCTTGACCAGCGGGGCCATCTTGATGGCCTCCGGGCGTGTGCCAAAAATCGACAACACCTTGAGTTTGGGGTGAGCTCGAGCCATTCGTATTCCTCCCGCGCATTTGCATGCGCCGCACGGCAGCGTACTTGCAGCGAAAGTGCTCAAGTCGCTCGAAAGTTCTAGTAATGGTCGGACGGCGGTAATCGGAAAATCAATTCGATGTTCACTTCACTGTGAAACTGGAGCAGTCCTTAGTGCCCGAAACAGGACAGATTATTAGCAGATAAAAAACACTTTGCAAAAGGTTTCATAACGCTTTTAACAACTTAGGAAGTGATTAAACTTTTGTCGAAAAGAAGGGTCAATGTAAGGTTTGGCATTGCGCCATCACCCGTGCAGCGGGGACTTCAGGACAGGGAAGAGTGTGCGCCAGTCCACACTTGAATGTAAAGCGTTGAACTTATTGGGGATTAATAATGTCGCGGGCGGATCTGCCAACACCACAGGTTAGTTACAGTTCAATGTAGCAGTGATTACCGAACAGGGATCCAAAGACAGACGACCGGCTCCGGCAAGTTTCAAATCATTGACGCCATAGAAGTGACAGAGAAATTGTATACATCGTCTCTAGAGCACTTGGCGACAAGTTTCGCAGGATACACGGAACAGCCGTGGAAGTGTTGTTTTGTGATGAGCGGAAGTTTGAAGAACATATCAGCCAGAACACCCGCAGTCGCAGGCCACACAGCAGCCCACATTGTGGGCGGTATTCCGAAGAAAAATGGATCTGGCGGTGGAGATGTGGCGGCTGTACCGCCCATTCGCGAATGAATTCGCTCCCACAGGGGAATCGAGGTGTGTCATAAAAATCTGCGCACTCGCGAAGAGCGTTAGCTCCAGCGAGGCAGCTTTTGATTTTCTTACGCAATAGTTCAGACGCCGCAGAACGCGACTTGGGTGCAGGCCGAACGCAGGCGGCGCGGAGTGGGCCGAGCGGCATGGATGCCGCGAGAGCGCCGCAAGGACATGGATGTCCGTTCGGCGCGGGCCCACGGAGCGTCGCCGGAGAGAGGGAACCCTGACGAAGTCAGGGCCAAACCAGGAGCAGGCGTTTTTGGTTACTTTTGTCGCTCTTACAAAAGTGACCCGCTGTAAGAGCGGAACCGACATCAGCAACACCACCGCGAATGGATATTCACCAGATCCAAGATCCAGATCCAGATCCCGCCCCCGTTACACCAAATACTTGTTAAACCACGCTACCGTCCGATCCCACGCCAGCTTCGCCGCCGCCTCGTCATACCGAGGCGTCGAATCATTGTGAAAACCATGATTCGCACCCTTGTAAATGTGCGCCTCATACGTCCTCCCCGCCGCCTTCAACGCCTGCTCATACGCCGGCCAGCCATCCGTAATCGGCTTGTCCAACTCCGCGTAATGCAACAACAGCGGCGCCTTGATCCGGCTCACCTCCTCCGCCTTAGGCTGCCGCCCGTAAAACGGCACCGCCGCCGACAACTCCGGATACGCCACCGCCGCCGCGTTCGCCACCCCGCCGCCGTAACAGAACCCGGTGATCCCCACCTTGCCCGTTGTCGCGTGATGCCCCATCAACCACTCGATCCCCGCGAAGAAATCATTCATCAGCTTTTCCGGGTCGACCTTCAATTGCAGGTCCCGGCCCATGTCATCGTTGCCGGGATAGCCGCCCACCGACGACAACCCGTCCGGCGCCAGCGCCACGAAACCCGCCTTGGCCACCCGCCGCGCCACGTCTTCGATATAGGGGTTCAAGCCCCGGTTTTCATGCACCACCAACACCGCAGGCACCTTGGCCGACGCTTTCGCCGGGCGCACCAGATAGGCCCGCACCTGGCCATTGCCCTTGGGCGACGGGTACGTGATGTACTCGGCCACGATGTCAGGGTCGGTGAACGCCACCTGCTCGGCGAGCGCGTAATCAGGGGTCAGCGAAGCAAGGATGGACGTGGCGGTCAGGCCGCCCAGCGTGAAGACCGCCGCGCGGTCGAGAAACTCACGGCGATTGATCTTGCCGTGGACGTAGAAGTCATACAGCTCCAGCAACTCGGGGGCGAAATCCTTGGCAGTGAGACGGGTCATCTGTGCACTTCCTCAGCAATGGTCGAATAGCCACCGAACCTGAACCCACCGGCGCGACGGCGCTGCAATGAGCGCTCATTAAAGCAGCGTTTCAGACGCTTTGCTGCCCCACGAATCGACCTGTCAGCAGACGTTCAGCAGCGTCGATCTGGACGATCACAGTTACTGGCAACGTGCTAGTAGCCGTTTCAGAAATGAGAACAGCGTCACGCTATTGGATCCCTTCTATGTTGCGAAGCCCTCTCAATGCCCCTATCGTCTCTGCCTCGACAGCTGCCGGAGCGCTTAACCCTGTCGGTTTTCAACAAAATCAAGAACAACACGGTAGATATTTCAGGTGCGCCCGTGCCTGAACTTTATTTGGGATGGAGAGTGAAAATGACTACATGGAAATTGCGCGCCGTGATGATCGCGGGGATGAGTGTGCTGTTGTCGGCGTGTGGTTCTGCGCAGGTCAACATGACCGAAGTGCAAACGGCCACAGCCAAGACCCTGGGCCTGGCATCCTCGGATGAGATCACCGTCACCAACATCCAGTACGCCAAGCAAAACGCCCTCGGCGGACAAAAGCTGACTTACGACGCCACCACCGCTCGCGGCCGCAAATTCGCCTGCAGCGCGTTCGTGATTCCGGGGCTGACTCCTCTGGACAAGGCCGCGTGGAACGACGGCGAATGCCACCCACGCTAACACCCGCTGACGCACGTCTTTACGCGTAACAGCACCTGTCGATGGCGATGACCGCTTCAGGCATCGCCGCCGACAAATCTCTCTCCAGCAAAACCCGCCATCACTACCACGCCTGTAAGCCCCACAACACCTCCAGCACATGCCCGGTCGAACGCTCGACCTCCCCGGCCCGGTGCGCGACCCCCAATTCCCGCGACAACGGCGGTTGCAGCGGGCGCATGACAACGCGACTGTCCGGCAACGGCGTGGACGCTTCGTGGGGCAGCAACGTCGCGCCGTAACCTGCCGCCACCAGGCTCTTGATCGCGTCGTTGTAATTGAGCTGGATGCGCGGCGTCGGCTGCGGTCCTTCATTGGCGAACCACTCCCCCACCTGACGCGAAAGCCGGGTCGAGGGGTCGTTGAGAATCAGCGCCTGCCCGGCCAGCCACGACGGCGTGATCACCTCGGGACTGTCCCAACGCGCGGGCAAAAACGCCATGACCGGGTCCCGCCGCCACGGCGTGATGCGCAGGCCTTTGACGGGCGGTTGCGGTAAGGCGATCACGCCGATGTCGAGGCTACCATCGACGAGTTTTTGCAGGGTCTGCTGCGACGTCAGCACGGCGACTTGCACATCGATGCCCCCGTGAGTGTGGCCGAGGGTTTCCAGCGCCTGAGGGATCAACTGGGCGATCACCCCGGTGGACGCCCCCAGGCGTACGCGGCCCGCCAGCCCCAACACCTGACGTTCCACGTCTTCGAGCGCCTGTTCAGCATCGGCCAGCAGACGCCGCGCCCGTTCGATCAGGGTTTCACCGATGGCCGAAGGCTGCACCTTGCCTCGGGTGCGCGAGAGTAACGCGCCGCCTACCCGCGCTTCCAGATCGGCGATGTGCAGGCTGACCGTTGGCGGCGCCAGGTTCAACACCCGCGCCGCTTCGGCAAACGAGCCGTGATCGGCAATCGCTACCAAGGTGCGCAAACGGTCGAGGCTGATTTCGCGCATGGCGTATGTATCCTTCAGAAAAGCTGACGATCAGCGTCATAAAATTCAACTTTTTCTATCCTACGCCCTGTCGGAAGATGATTGCCATCAACGGCATTCAGCGAGACACCGACATGACCCTTCCTGTGGTTTTCATCGACGGAGACCAAGGCACCACCGGCTTGCAGATACACCAGCGGCTACAGGGGCGCACCGACCTGACTCTGGTCACTTTGCCTGCCGAGCAGCGCAAGCATCCGCAAAGCCGCCTGGCCGCGATCAACGCCTGTGACATCGCCATTCTGTGCCTGCCGGACGACGCCGCTCGCGCCGCCGCTGCCAGCATCGAGAACCCCAACGTGCGGGTGATCGACGCCAGCTCCGCGCACCGCACCGACCCGGAATGGGTGTATGGCTTTGCGCAGATCAGCGCGGAGCAACAGGCCGCCATCGCCACGGCCAAGCGGGTGAGCAATCCGGGGTGCTACCCCACCGGCGCGGTGGGCCTGTTGCGGCCGCTGCTGGACGCGGGTCTGGTGCCCCGCGACTACCCGATCACGATCAACGCGGTGTCGGGGTATTCCGGCAAAGGGCGCGCCGGGGTCGAGGAGTTCGAAGGGCCGGATGCCGCCCAAGCGACGCCCTTCCAGATTTACGGGTTGGGCCTGGCACACAAGCACGTGCCGGAGATTCAGCAGTACGGCGGGTTGTCCGAGCGGCCTGTGTTCATTCCGGCCTACGGCTCGTTTCGTCAGGGCATCGTGCTGACCATCGCCCTGCAAGTGCGTTTGTTGCCGCCGGGCGTGGATGGCGCGGCGCTGCACGCGTGCCTCGCGCAGCATTACGCAGTCAGCGGGTTTGTCGAGGTAATGGGCATGGACGAGGCGAAAGCGCTGTCCGGGCTGGACCCACGGGCGCTGAATGGCACCGATAAATTGCGCTTGATGGTCTTCGAAAACGCCGGGCACGTGATGCTGGCGGCGGTCTTCGACAATTTGGGCAAAGGGGCGGCCGGGGCGGCGGTGCAGAATCTCGACCTGATGCTCACCGGGGCCTGACCTTCCCTACCGCAATTCGGCCTTCAGCCACGCCACCAACAGGCTCGCCTCCTCACGGCGCGCCTGACCGTGGCGGCGGTAGACCGACAGCGCGTTGTCCAGGTGCACGCTCTGGGTGAACGGCGCGATCAGGGCGCCGCTGTCGAGCATGCGCTGTGACGTGCGTCGCCAACCCATCGCCAGGCCATGCCCTTCGACCGCCGCATGCAGCATCAGCGAGTAGCTGTCGAACGCCAGCCCCCTCGACTGTCGCGGCACGTCAACGCCGAACGTCGCCAGCCAGGTGTCCCATTCCAGTTGATAGACCGGCTGCGCATCGTGGTGCAGCAGCGTGTGGCCGTGCAGATTGTCGAGGGCGATGGGCAGCGTTCGGCCTTTCGCGTAGGCGGGGCTGCACACCGGGAAAACGTCGTCGGCCGCCGTGAACAGCAACGGGTGCAGGCCGTGGTCGCGGTTGCTGCTCTGCATCGCCACGTCGAAATAGCCCTGAAAGTCGGTCAGTGGATTGGCCCAGGTGACCATCTTCAGTTCGATTTCCGGGTACTGCTGATGGAAATTCGACAGCCTCGGCATCAGCCAGTGAAACGCCTCGCAGGGCTGACACAGCAACACCACTTCATTCTTCCCCGCCACCCCGCGCAGTCGGTCCGAGGTGCTGGCGACGTCGCGCAATGCATTACCCAACGTGAGGTTGAGCTCGCGTCCCGCATCGGTCAGAAACACGGCCCGGTTGCGACGCTGGAACAGGGCGATACCGAGATCGTCTTCCAGGGCCCGAATCTGCCGACTGACCGCCGCCTGAGTGAGGTTCAGCTCCTCGGCGGCACGGGAAAAACTCAACAGCCGAGCGGCCGCCTCAAAGGGCAACAGACTGGCCAGTGGCGGGAGGGATTTGCCGAGCTTATTCATAATTTCAGGTAATACATCGCGACGAAGACATCATTTGTAGCACAGCGCGGTGGATCGGCAAGATGGCGCTCAACAGGACTTACGCGTGCCCGCTTCTGGCCGAAGGCCGTAGGAGCGCTGCCTGCTTCTCCCGAAGGCGTAGGAGCTGGCTTGCCTGCGATCTGTTGCGAAGCGACAGCAAAATCTGGCGACTCCGATTTGCCTGACACTCCGCATGCGCATGATTTACTGCCGGTGCCCGGCAGATCGCAGGCAAGACAGCTCCTACGCCTTCGGCAGAAACGCGACCTTCATCGACAGGAGCTTCCATGCCCACATCACGCTCCACCCTCCTCCAAGGCGTCGCCTTCGCCGTGCTGGCGACGCTGTGCTGGGCGAGCAATTTCATCTCGCCGTACGTGTTGCAGGGTTACAGCATTCAGGACTTCATGCTCGTGCGTTTCATGATGGCCGGGCTGATCGGCGTTTGTGTGCTGCCGTTCTACCGTGCCCAGTTGCGGGGCCTGCGCCCTCGGCAGTGGCTGACCGGCATGGGCCTCGGTGTGGTGGGGTATTTGGGCTACAGCAGTTGCATCGCGGGTGGAGTGATCTACGGCGGGCCGTTGCTGATCGCCGCGTTCATCGGTGCCGTGCCGGTGTTGCAGGCCTTGCTCGGCAATGCGACACAGCGATCACTGCGCTGGGGTCAGTTGGCCGTGCCGGTGATGGTGCTGTGCCTCGGGTTGGTAGCGATCAATCTAAACCTGTTGAACGAATCCGCCCGCGGCCCGACGCCGTTGGGCCTCGGCCTGGCCTTTTCCTTCGGTGCCGTGCTGTTGTGGCTGGCGTTCAGCGTGGTGAATCAGGCCGCGATGGTGCATCTGCACACTCAGGCGACGGCAGCGTGGACCTGCCTGATGACCATTGGCGCAGGGCTTGCCGCCGTCGCGCTGACCCCGCTGGCGTGGGCTGCGAACCTGTTGCGTCTCCCGGTTCTTGGGGCTACCACACCCGACGCCCTGCACCTGTACGGCTGGGCCGCGTTGATCGCGCTGCTGTCGTCGGTGATCGGCGCCGGGGCCTGGAACCTCGCCTCGCGACGCCTGCCGATGGTGCTCTCCGGGCAATTGATCGCACTGGAATCGCTGTTCGCCAGCCTGCTAGGCCTGGCGTTCCACGAGCGCTTGCCGAGCATGGCCGAAGCTGTCGGTCTGGTGCTGATTCTGATCGGCACTGTGTATGCCGTCCGGGTCATCCTCGCGCCCACCCGCCTCGCCTCGGAACAACCCGCCACGCCCTGAACTTTGCCCCATCATGCCCAAGGAGCCTCGTCCATGAACGCCATCGCCGACTATCGCACCTACCCGCTGATCAGCCCGCTGCTCAGCGTCACCGCCACGCCCGAGCTGATTGAAGTGCTGTGGGCTGACCAGCGTCGCAGCCCCTTTCACCTGCTGTGGCTGCGGGATAACTGTCCCTGCGAGGCGTGCGTGTACAGCGTCACCCGCGAGCAGGTGTTCGAGATCGCCGACGTGCCGCTCGACCTTGAGGTGCGCGCTGCCGACATCGATGAGTTCGGCGCCCTGCGGGTGCGGTGGCAGGACGGCCATGAAAGCCGCTTCGACCCCGGCTGGCTGCGTGCCCATGCCTACGACGACGCTTCCCGCGCGGAACGGGAAGCGAAACGCCCGCGCAAGCAGCGCTGGGTCGCAGGGCTTGATCTGCCGGTGTTCGACTACGCGGCGGTGATGGAAGACGACTATGCCCTGCTCGACTGGCTGCTGGCGATACGGGATGTCGGGCTGACCCAGGTGCGCGGCGTGCCCACCGAACCTGGCTCATTGAGCCCGTTGGCGCGACGGATTTCGTTCATTCGCGAAAGCAACTTCGGGGTGTTGTTCAACGTGCAATCCAAAGCCAATGCGGACAGCAACGCCTACACCGCCTTCAACCTGCCGCTGCACACGGATTTGCCGACGCGAGAATTGCAGCCGGGTTTGCAGTTTCTGCATTGCCTGGTGAACAACGCCCAAGGGGGCGACAGCCGTTTCGTCGATGGCTTCGCGGTGGCCGAGACCTTGCGACTGGAGGACCCGGAGGCGTATCGATTGCTGTGTGAGGTGCCGGTGGAGTTTCGCAACAAGGACCGTCGCAGTGATTACCGCTGTCTGGCGCCGGTCATCGCGCTGGACGCTCGGGGGGAGGTGTCGGAGGTGCGCATGGCGAACTTTCTGCGCGGGCCGTTCGACATCGAGCCTGCGCTGATGCAGCCGTATTACCGGGCCTACCGGCGCTTCATCGAGATGACCCGCGAGGCCCGGTTTCAGTTTCGCCAGCGGCTGGAAGCAGGACAGCTGTGGTGCTTCGACAACCGCCGCACCCTCCACGCCCGCGACGCTTTTGACCCCAAAAGCGGGGCACGTCATTTTCAGGGGTGCTATGTGGATCGGGATGAGTTGTTGTCGCGGATATGGGTGTTGCAGCGGTGATCGTGAGTGCTCCAACCCATCTGTAGGTGCGAGTTCATTCTGGGCGGCATTCCGACGAAAAAGGTACTGGCGATAGAGAGGTGTCGACTGGACCGGCCTATTCGCGAATGAATTCGCTCCCACAGAAGAACTGCGTTTCAGTCGAGGAACCTGCGTCGAACGCCGATCCCCCTGTGGGAGCGAATTCATTCTGGGCGGCATTCCGACGAAGAGGGTTCGGGCGATGGAGATGTGTCGACTGTACCGGCCCATCGCGAATGAATTCGCTCCCACAGAGGAACTGCGTTTCAGTCGAGGAACCTGCGTCGAACGCCGATCCCCCTGTGGGAGCGAATTCATTCTGGGCGGCATTCCGACGAAGAAAAGGGTACAGGCGACAGAGAGGTGTCGGATGTCCCGACGTCTCGCGGATGAATTCGCACCTACGAGGTTAATGTTGGCGCAGAGATCATGCATCACCCACCAATCAAAAAATTCCCCGGCCGTCCGGCTTCAGTTCCTTCCAGCACCGGCACTTGCGCGTCGTCCTTCAACGTCACCCCGGACAATTGCCGGCGCCAGGCCTCGCGCATGAGGTACAGCAACTTGTGCGCAGCCATGGCGTAGCTCATGCCTTCCAGCCGCACATTGGAGATGCAGTTGCGCGCCGCGTCGTTCAAGCCGACCCGCGGCGCGTAGGTGAAATACAGGCCCAGGCTGTCGGGGGAGCTGAGGCCGGGGCGTTCGCCGATGAGGATCACCACCATCCGCGCCTTTAGCAGTTCGGCGACCTCGTCAGCCACGGCGACACGGCCCTGTTCCACCAGGACTACAGGCGCGAGACTCCAGCCCTCCGCTGCGGCCAGTTCATCAATACGCTCCAGCATGGCCGGGCTATGACGTTGCACGGCCAGCGACGACAGCCCATCGGCCACCACCACCGCCAGATCGAATCCCTCCGGGTGCGCCTCGGCATACCCACGCAAGTGCTCCACCGAATCCGCCGACAAGCGCCGCCCCAAATCCGGCCGTTGCAGGTAGATGTTCCGGTCTTGCGCCGAGCTGTGCACGGTCAAGGTTTCTCGCTGTCGCCCATTCAACTGCTCGCTCAACCCCGCGTGATCGAAGGGCAAATGCACGGCATCGCGGGCCTGGGCGTGGGCGAACTGGAAATCCAGCTGCGCCGCCGTCGGCAGGCTGGTCCCGGCGTGACCCAAGGCAATCCGCGCCGAGGTCAGCGAACGTAACTGCTGCCAGGCGTCGGCCTGGGCCGGTGTCTTGTTGTGGTCGTCACTCATGGCCAAACATCCTCACTGCAACTGCGCCAGCGCCTTGCGAAACAATGGCGGCACGCCCTGCCCCAACCGGACGCTGTTGTCGTCCTGACGCAGGATGTCCATGCGCGTCAGCCATTCCTCGAACTCCGGCGCCGGGCGCAAGCCAATGGTCTTGCGTGCATACAACGCGTCGTGGAACGAGGTGGTCTGGTAATTGAGCATCACGTCGTCGGAACCGGGAATGCCCATGATGAAGTTGATCCCGGCGACCCCGAGCAGCGTCAGCAGCACGTCCATGTCGTCCTGATCGGCTTCGGCGTGGTTGGTGTAGCAAATGTCGCAGCCCATCGGCACGCCCAGCAGCTTGCCGCAGAAGTGGTCTTCAAGCCCGGCGCGGATGATTTGCTTGCCGTTGTACAGGTATTCCGGGCCGATGAAACCGACCACGGTGTTGACCAGAAACGGGTTGAAATGCCGGGCCACGGCATAGGCGCGGGTTTCGCAGGTCTGCTGATCGACGCCATGGTGTGCGTTGGCCGACAGCGCGCTGCCCTGCCCGGTTTCGAAATACATCAGGTTATTGCCCAGCGTCCCGCGTTTCAGACTCAGGCCCGCTTCATAACCTTCGCGCAGGATTTCCAAGCTGATGCCGAAGCCGCTGTTGGCCGCTTCGGTGCCCGCGATGGACTGAAACACCAGGTCCAGCGGCACGCCTTTTTCAATCGCCGCCACCGATGAGGTGACGTGGGTCAGTACGCAGGACTGGGTGGGAATCTCGTAGTGACGGATCACGCCGTCGAGCATTTTCAGCAATTCGGTGATGGCGCTGATGCTGTCGGTGGCCGGGTTGATGCCGATCATGGCATCGCCGTTGCCGTACAGCAGGCCGTCGAGGACGCTGGCGGCGATGCCGGCCGGGTCGTCCGTCGGGTGGTTGGGCTGCAAGCGGGTGGACATCCGTCCGCGCAGGCCCACGGTGTTGCGGAAACGGGTGACGACGCGGATCTTCTGCGACACCAGCACCAGGTCCTGCACGCGCATGATCTTCGACACCGCCGCGACCATTTCAGGTGTCAGCCCCGGCGCCAGCGCCTTGAGGCTGGCCTCGGTGGCGTCGTCCCCCAACAGCCAGTCGCGAAAGCCGCCGACCGTCAGGTGACTGACCGGTGAGAAGGCCGCCAAGTCATGGGTGTCGACAATCAAACGCGTCACTTCGTCCTGTTCGTAAGGGATCAACGCCTCGTTGAGGAAGCGCTTGAGCGGCACGTCGGCCAAGGCCATCTGCGCCGCCGCCCGCTCGGCATCGCTGGTGGCGGCGACTTCGGCGAGAAAGTCGCCGGAGCGTGCGGGACTGGCCTTGGCCATGAGCTCCCGCAGGCTGTCGAAACGCCAGACCATGCCACCGATGCTGTGGGAAAAACTCATCGCCCGCTTCCTCTCTCGATACCGAACGTCTTAACCCGCGACCGCCACAACGGCACCACGGCCACGCACCACTTTGCAGAACAGCGCACCCACGGCCATCAAGCCGATGAAGATGCCGCAGATGACCAGATTGAACCACACCATCGCGATCAGACAGACCACCGCCAGCACCAGCGCGATGCCCGGCACGATGGGGTAGCCCGGCGCCCGGAAGCTGCGTTCGAGGTTCGGCTCGCTGCGACGCAGTTTGAACAGGCTAAGCATGCTGACGATGTACATCACAATAGCGCCAAACACCGACATGGTGATCATCGCGGCGGTCAGGGTCATGCCTTGCAGATTGACCAGGCCGTCGCTGAGGATCGCCAGAATGCCGATCACGCCGCCCGCCAGAATGGCACGATGCGGCGTCTGGAAACGTGACAATTTGGCCAGGCTCGCGGGGAGGAAACCTGCACGGGCCAGGGCGAAGAACTGACGGGAGTAGCCCAGAATGATGCCGTGGAAGCTCGCCACCAGACCGAACAGGCCGATCCACACCAGCATGTGCATCCAGTTGGAATTGTTGCCGACCACGGCTTTCATCGCCTGAGGCAACGGGTCGTTGATGTTCGACAGTGCGCGCCAGTCGCCCACGCCACCGGCGAAGATCATCACGCCAATCGCCAGCACCACCAGCGTCAGAATGCCCGCCACGTAAGCGCGAGGGATGGTGCGCTTCGGGTCCTTGGCTTCTTCGGCGGCCATGGCGGCGCCTTCGATGGCGAGGAAGAACCAGATCGCGAACGGGATCGCCGCGAAGATGCCGCTGATCGCGGGCAGGCTGAACGTGTCGGAACCTGCCCAGCCGCCCAGCACAAAGTTGCTGAAGCTGAAGCCCGGCGCGACGACGCCCATGAACACCAGCAACTCGGCGACGGCCAGCACGGTCACCACCAGTTCGAAGGTGGCGGCGATGCTGACGCCGAGGATGTTCAGGGTCATGAACACGATGTACGCACCAATGGCCGCGACCCTCGGGTCCAGCGACGGGTATTGCACGTTGAGGTAGGCACCGATGGCCATGGCGATGGCTGGGGGTGCGAAGACGAATTCGATCAACGTCGCCAGGCCCGCGATCATCCCGCCGGTCACGCCGAACGCCCGCAGGCTATAGGCGAACGGGCCGCCCGCATTGGGGATCGCGGTGGTGAGTTCGGTGAAGCTGAAAATGAAACAGGTGTACATCACCGCCACCATCAGCGTGGTAACCAGAAAGCCCAAGGTGCCTGCGGTGCCCCAGCCGTAGCTCCAGCCGAAATATTCGCCGGAAATCACGAGGCCCACGGCCAATCCCCACAGGTGCAGGGTTCCCAATGTCGGTTTGAGTTGTGTAACAGTCATGTGCGTGCACCCCGGTAGCCAATCGACGGAATTTGCCTGACGTCGAGCATAGCCACAGGTTTACGGCCAAGGCTTGACCCTGCAAAGCGGGGTTTGTCGTGTGCGGTCAAGTTTTCCGGGTATTTGCGCGGGGTGCGCCATGCTGGCGCGCGTTGAGCGCGGTTTGCTTTATCTCGGGTCATGTTTGACGGGGGTTGGGTGGCACCTCAGTACCCAGTGGGGTGGGTCGATGGGTAGCACGTTCGCCACGACGCTGTAGCCGTACGACTTGCCGACGGTGGCGGTTTCAGCGCCGCCACTCCCGGCAAGCCGGTCAGCTGCAGAGGGGTTGATCGCGTGCACAGGTCTCATTCCCGCCATGGGAATGGGGCCTCTATCCGTAACAAGGTATGACATTTGCTTGAATGAAATTCATACAGACCCTGAAGGCCGCTCACGTCCATGCTGCAGACCCTCATTCCGCAGGCGACGCCGAATACCTCCCCCGCCAGCCATCGCGGGGTGTTGTCGGCTGCCGCCAACGGTCTGGACGGGTTCATCGTGCAGCACGGTGGCGATCTGGATCGGGTGTTCGGTCGCTCCGGCATCGACCCCGAACAACTGCTGCACCCGACCCTCAGCCTGCCCCTCACCAACTACTGCAAGGTGCTGGAAGAGGCGGCGCGGCAGACGGGGTGTGACAATTTCGGCCTGCGCTATGGCCAGCAGTTTCAGCCACAGGCGTTGGGTTTGCTGGGCTACATCGGGCTGTGTTCGCCGACGCTGGAAGCCGCGCTGATCAACTTTTCCGAGGCCTTTCCCTTTCATCAGCACAGCACGCTGATCGAACTGGTGGATCAGGGCGAGTGTTACCGCTTCGATTATCAGGTGCGGCATGGCGCGATTCACGAACGTCGCCAGGACGCCGAGCTGACCATGGGCATGGCGCTGAATTTGGTGCGCCATGTGTTGGGGCCGGACTGGGCGCCTCGGCAAGTGGCCTTCGAACACGCAAGGCCGCAGGACTGGCACGAACACCGCGACGTGTTTCACACCGACGTGCAGTTCGCCCAAGGCTGCAATTCGCTGCTGATTCCCAAATCAGAATTGATCGGCAAGGCGATGCCCGGCAGCGATCCGATTCTGCTGATGTTGATCAAGGACGCGATTCGCCAACTGGGAGACAACGGCAGCGAAACCACGCTGCTGGAACGCGCCCGCCAGACCATCCTCGCCACCCTGCACTTGGGTGAGCCTGCCCTTGACGAGATCGCCCACAATCTGGGCCTGTCGGAATGGGCGCTGCAACGCAAACTGCGCGACCACGGTTTGAGCTTCACCCAACTGGTGGACCAGATCCGCCAGGAAACCGCCCTCGCCCACCTCAAGCAGCAAAGCCTCAGCGTCACCCAACTCGCCTCGCTGCTGGGCTACTCCGAAACCAGCGCCTTCTCGCGAGCGTTCAAACGCTGGTTTGGGGTGAGTCCGAAGCAGTGGCGTGGGGCTCAGTAGGGTTCCTGACTCTGGCCAGACACCTGCCCTGAACCTCCCACAGTCTGATTCTGGCCGCAGGCCGTAGGAGCTGGCTTGCCTGCGATCTGCCGGGAACCGGCAGCAAACCCTACGACTCCGTCTGCCTGACACAACGCATGTACCCATCTTGCTGCCGCTTCGCGCCAGATCGCAGGCAAGCCAGCTCCCACGGCCTTCGGCCAGAATCAAAAACTCGGACCGCGCCGCAACAGGCTTCTGCTGCAGGCGTGGGAGCGCCACCCCGACAGCTCCTACGGCCTTCGGCCAGAAGCTGGCCCTGTCAGGTCAGACTATTTGTCATCAACCCGCAGTGCGTTGCAACACCAACCGCTGCAAACGCCCCATGCTCAAGAACGCCAGCGCACCCACCAGCGCATGCCCTGCCACCACGTACATCGCTCCGGAGAACGACCCGGTGGACTGCACGATGTAGCCGATCACGATCGGGGTGAAGATGCCCGACAGGTTGCCGAACATGTTGAACAGCCCGCCCGCCATTCCGGTGATTTCCTTGGGCGAGGTGTCGGACACCAGCGTCCAGTCCACCGCCACTACGCCTTTGCCGAAGATCGCCAGCGACATCAGGATCGTCACGACCCACATCGATTCGGTGAAGTTGCAGAACACCAGCGTCGCGCCCATGGTCATGCCGCACACCAGCGGAATCTTGCGCGCCACCGACAGCGAGAAGCCCTTGCGGATCAGGTAATCGCACACCGCCCCGCCGCACAACGCGCCGAGCAGGCCGCAGATGCCGGGGATCGCCGCGATGGCCCCCGCTTCCATGATGTTCAACCCGCGTCCTTTGACGAGGTACACCGGGAACCACGTCAGGAAGAAATACTGCAGGGAGGTGTCGCAGTATTTGCCCAGATAAATCGACCACATCATCGGGCTTTTCAGCAGGACTTTCAGGTCCGAGAAACGCGGCACGAACGCGCCTTTTTCCTTCGGTTTGTCCATGTCCACCTGAGCACCGCCTTCACGCAGGTGCTCCAGCTCGGCGCGGTTGACCGAGGGGTGTTCGGTCGGGGTTTTCACGAATTTGAACCAGATCAGGCTGACCACGATCCCCAGCCCGCCCATGAACCAGTAAACGTGTTCCCATCCGTAGCGGTGAGCGATGAAACCCATCGCCGGCGCCAGCAACACCACCGACATGTACATCGACGAGTTGAAAATCACCGTCGCCAGTCCGCGTTCCTGCAACGGAAACCATGCCGCAACAATGCGGCTGTTGGCGGGATAGACCGGCGCCTCGATCAGCCCCAGCAAAAAACGCAACACGAACAGCGTGCCAATCGCGACCGGCACCGAAAAGAAGCCGATCATGCCCTGCGCCACGGTAATCGTGGACCAGAGAAACAACGACAGCCCGTAGACCCGCACCGAGCCGAATTTGTCGAGCAGCCAGCCGCCTGGCAACTGCCCGAGCACGTAGGCCCAGGCGAACGCCGAGAACATGTAGCCCAGGGTGACGGAGTTGATGCCCAGCACTTCAGTCAGTGCGGAGCCTGTGATCGACAGCGTGGCGCGGTCGCCGACGTTGATCGCGGTGACGATAAAAAGCATCGCGAGGATGCCGAAACGCACTTTACTGCGCACGGCGGTTGTAGCACCCGCAGCCGAAGCGGCCGCGCTGGCGGTGTTGGAATGTTCCACATGAAAGCCCTCATTTTGTTGTTATAGATCGGCCACAAGAGCGCCCCGTGTGGAGGCGCTCCCGGTCATGCACACGCGGTGTTTCGGTGATGAATCAGGGACGGGAACCGACCTCGGCGGTCTGCGCGGTCCAGGCCTTGACCTGCTCGCTCAGCGACAGCCCGAGGCCCGGACGGGTCGGCACCAGCATCCGCCCGTTGCGGGTCTCCAGACGCTCGTTGAACAACGGCTCCATCCACTCGAAATGCTCGACCCACGGCTCGGTCGGGTACGCCGCCGCGAGGTGCACGTGCAGCTCCATCGCGAAGTGCGGCGCCAGCATCAGTCCAGCCTGTTCGGCCATGCCCGCGACCTTGAGGTACGGCGTGATGCCGCCGACCCTAGGCGCGTCCGGCATCAGGAAATCGGCGCCACGTTTGTTGATGAACTCGGCGTGCTCGGCGACGCTGGTGAGCATTTCCCCGGTGGCGATCGGGGTGTCGAATTGCTGGGCCAGGGCGGCGTGGCCTTCGGCGTCATAGCAGTCCAGCGGCTCTTCGATCCAGATCAGGTTGAATTCTTCGAAGCGACGGCACATGCGCTGGGCGGTCGGGCGATCCCACTGCTGATTGGCGTCGACCATCAGCGGGAAGTCGTCGCCCAGGTGCTTGCGGACCGTCGCCACGCGGTGCAGGTCGATGGCGCAATCCGGCTGGCCGACCTTGAGCTTGATCCCGCCGATGCCCTTCTCCCGCGACATGTCGGTGTTGTGCATCAACTGCTCCAGCGGCGTGTGCAGGAAACCGCCCGACGTGTTGTAGCAACGCACCGAATCACGATGGGCGCCCAACAGACGCGCAAGCGACAGGTTGGCGCGCTTGGCTTTCAGGTCCCACAACGCCACGTCGAAGGCACCGATGGCCTGGGTCGACAAACCGCTGCGACCCACCGAAGCACCGGCCCAGCAGAGTTTGGTCCACAGCTTGGCGATGTCGCTGGGGTTCTCGCCGATCAACGCCGGGGCGATTTCCTTGGCATGGGCGAACTGACCGGGGCCGCCTGCCCGCTTCGAGTAACTGAAGCCCATGCCGCGATGGCCGTCGGTGGTCTCAATCTCGGCCACCAGAATGGCGATTTCGGTCATCGGCTTCTGCCGTCCAGTCAGCACCTTGGCATCGCTGATGGGGTTGGCCAGCGGCAGGAATACCGAAGACACCTTGACCCAGGCGATCTGGTCGTTATCGGAAGACGTGACGTTTTGTTGTTGTGTGAGCATTGGCAAGCGCCCCTGATCTGTCTGCAAAATCGGGTGATAGTGACTGCCATGATTGCGCAATCATTTCAGCCGATAAAAAAAGCGACCCGCCTCGAACAGGCGATCACCATGAGCCGGATCTTACACTGATTGCGCAATCATTCAACAGCACGTTTGTCGGACAATCGAAAAACGGGGTTTAGGTACTGGCGCGGTCGATCAACGTAAATCCGGTGTCGACGCGGACGGGGGTGGCGCTGGAGGTATGTTCCTGAAAGCGGTCGAGCAAGGCCTGGGCGACCTGCAACCCGATGCGGTTGCCGTCGACGCGCACGGTGGACAACGCTGGATAGACCTGCGCCGCACTGCTCAAATCGCCGAAGCCCATGACCGCGAGATCTTCCGGCACCCGCAGGCCACGACTGGCGGCTTCGGCCAGGACGCCTTGAGCGACGGTGTCGGAGCTGCACACGACAATGTCCGTGGCGACGCCGCGATCCAGCAGATTCGCCAGCCCTTCCCGCCCGACTTGCAGCGTGGCAGGCGGCGCGAGGACTTCCATCGGCACATCGTCGATACCGTGTTGATTGAGTGCGGCGATCAGGCTGTGGCAACGGCGCAAACCGCGAGGGTCGCCGATCGCCACGACGGAGAAGCGCTTGTAGCCTTTTTGCAGCAGATGCCGGGCGGTGTCTTCCCCCACTTTTTCATGGGAAAAGCCCACCAGCATGTCGATGGGGTCTTCACTCAAGTCCCACGCCTCGACCACCGGAATTCCCGCCTGCGTCAGGCGCGTGCGGCTGGATTCGGTATGCAGCGTCCCGGTCAGCACGATGCCGTCGGGGCGCCTGCCGAGCACCGCTTCCAGCAGTTTTTCTTCCTGCTCGGCGTCGTAGCCGGTCAGGCCCAGCAGCGTCTGATAACCGGCCTGGGTCAGCCGATCCATCAGCGCCTGCACCGTGTCGGCGAAGATCGAGTTGGCAATCGTCGGCAGGAAAATCGCCACCAGCCGGCTCTTGTTGCTGGCGAGACCACCCGCCAGCATGTTCGGCACATACCCGGTCTTGCGCACCGCTTCGCGCACTTTTTCGCGGGTGTCCTCGCTCACCAGGTCAGGCCGATGCAACGCCCGCGACACCGTCATGGGCGACACACCCGCAACCTTGGCCACATCGATCAACGTAAGGCTGGAGGCTTTCTTCGGCTCGGACGACGACACAAGGTCCGCCGACCTGCCTGATTTCTTCGGCATGAACGATTCCGGATTCAACGCTGGGGACAGGCACCGCCCGGAGAAGGCGTGCGCCGAAGGGGAATTTAACAAAGGTGGGGCGGACACGCACTGGAATAACGCGAGCGCAGGGCTCGGGATTATTTGAAAGCGGTCGAGCGAGTAGCCGCGTAATGACGGGTTTGGTAGGGCAAAAGGATTTGGACTTTCAATCCAAGTCCCTCACTCAGCCCCCAAGTAGCGGCGAGCTCATCACGCCGTTCGCGCAATCGCAGCCCCGGTTGACGGTCGACCTGTTCCTGGCTGCGATAGCTGTGGAGCAACAATCTCAACGAATACAACGCTTCGGACGCCCGCTCGTCACTGAGACATGTGAAACGCGTTAGTCTCTCCATCAAATACCCGGCTCTGCGCACTCCAACCTCATCAGGGCAATGCGAGAGGAACAACCGAAGTTCCGATTCAAGACTTGAGTGCTCGTACCAGATCTCGTGAGCAGCGCTGATCAACGCATCGTCGTCGGCCTCGCTCAGGGGACTGCGGCTCAAGGCGTCCAGCGCATGAGAAAGAATGTGGCGATCAACAGGGTTCGCCATGGGGAGTCTCCAGATAATCCTCCAGGATATTCCTGAGGATCGAAGTCGGGGGTTCGTGATTGCCAACATAGCAATCAATCGCCTGTAGCGCCAAGCGCTCAAAATCTGAGGCGAGGATGAACCCGGTACGCAGTAGAGCGTATATATCACTGATGTCCTGATCGGTGCCGCGACCTAGTTTGGAAATCGCGACATCGACCGGCGAGGCGATCAAGACCTGTAAAGGGGATTCGGCGCCGAATGAGACGAGTGGCACGCCGCGCTCCAGATAATCCTCATGCAAAGGCCCAAGGCACGCGCTGAAGTTGAGGTCGTAAGTCAGTTCCAGGACACGACCACTGCCCTCCTCCTGAAATGCTTCTGGCAGCGCGGCCAACAGGTCACGCAAGTTGACGCTGGAGGGGATGGCTACATCGACAAACTCCGCATCGACATCGGTCGAGACTCGATGGCTTGTGTACAGATGTACCGCACACCCGCCGAAAACTACCACGATGAGCGATCCTGGCGGCGAACGTTCAAATCTCAGTTCACTGTCCAGAGACCGAAACATTGCGATCAGCGCTTGGCCCAGCCCTGTATCACAATTCACTACCGCCGGCCTCACCTGCTCTGTGCCGTCATCCATCATTGCTAATCCTGCCCCAAAGAAAACCGGCAAGAAAATTAACAATGCGAAGGCAAAACCGAAGTCAGCAGCGAGACAGGCGTCAGGTAGGAATCATCGAACAGTGCTGAAGGCAATCAGGTTGGGTGCTGCACAAGCCCTACAGCCAAGATGTGTTGCTGATCGTAGGACTTCGCCTCAAAACTCCAACTTGGCCCGCGCCACCAACTGCCGTGGCTCACCGATGGAAATGGCCGGTGAGCCGAGGCCGCTGGCGGAGGTGTAGTACTTCTCGTCGAACATGTTTTTCAGGTTGAGTTGCAGGGTCAGGTCGCGTTCGTCGAGCTTCATTTTGTAGGAGACGAAGGCGTCGGCGACTTTGGAGGACGGCAGGTGGTATTCAGTGCCTGCGCCGTCGTTCACGCCCCAGCGGCTGGCGAACCGTGCGCCGGCGCCAGCGCGCAGATCACCGATGCCGACGTGGCCGAAGTCGCGGGTCAGGTAGAGGGCGCCGGTGTGTCTGGACACGCCGTCCAGTGGCTCGCCCTTGAGGATCGGGTCTTCCAGGACTTTGGTGTCGGTGTAGGCGTAGCTGCCGGTGAGGCTCCAGAACGCGTTGATCTGGCCGGTGATGTCGGCTTCCAGCCCTCGGGAGCGCACTTCGCCCGAGACCCGCGTACAGGTTTCTGTACCGCACGGCTCGCTGGTCTGCACGTTTTTCTTGTTGATGTTGAACAGCGCAACGGTGGCGGTGATGGCATCGTTCTGGAACTTGGTGCCGATTTCATAGGACTTGCCCTCTTCCGGCGGCAGGTCGCCAATCGGCGCGGCAATCGAGGTGTTCGGACGGAACGATTCGGTGTAGCTGCCGTACACCGACCAGTCCGGCTGGATCAGGTAGACCAGGCCCACGCGGGGCACGACCTTGCTGTCTTTCACGTCGGCACCGACCACGAACGGACGGCCCTTGCCGGTCATTTCGTCGAAGGCGTCGTAGCGCAGGCCGGCCTGGAAGATCCACTGATCGTTCAGGTGTACGGCGTCCTGCACGAAGAAGGCGTGGGTGCGCAGGTGATCGGTCTGGTCGCTGTTCGGCGCGCTCGCCATGCTTGGCTGCGGGGTCACGCCATAGACCGGCGCGTTGTAGTTGAAATCGGCCTTGTTGGCGCTGCGAAACAAGTCGCCCAGTTCGCGGTCGTTTTTCATGTAATCGGCACCGAACAGCACCTCATGGCGCACGTCGCCCCAGTACAAATTGCCCAGCATGTTGACGGTGGCGGTGTGGGCGAACTGCACGGCATCGCGGGTGGCATCGCCGCGACGGGTGACGGCGCCGGTGGTGTAGTTGGCCGAGATGAAACGCGACTGGTAGTCGTTGTAATAATTGCGGCTGTAGGCGTAGCCGGTGCGCAAGGTCCAGGTGTCGTTGAGGCGATGGTCCATGCGCAGATCCAGCGAATCGGAGCGGCCGGTGGTGACGTTGAACGGCTCGTCCAGGCGGCGGTTGCGCGGGATGTCCAGCACCTTGCCGGTCTTGGTGTTGATCTGCGTGCCCCGGTCGAACGGCACCGAATATTCCATGTGTTCGTAGGCCGCCGAGACCGTGGTGTCGTCGCCGTACCAGGCCAGCGACGGCGCGATCACCGATTGGTCGATGCTGCCGAAATTGCGCCAGTAATCGTAGTTCTGTTTGTCGGCGATGACGCGGTAGGCCAGGCCGTTGGTGCCAATCGGGCCGGTCAGGTCGATCTGTTCACCGCCCCCACCGAAGCTGCTGCCGAACGCGGAAATGGAATGGGCATCGACCAGTTGCGGCTTCTTGGTGACAACGTTGATCACGCCGCCCGGGTCCTGCACGCCGTAGAGCATCGACGACGGGCCTTTCAGCACTTCGATGCGCTCGGTGGTCGGCGTGAAGTTGCGCGCCTGCACCGACTGCATGCCGTCGCGCATGATCGAGTTGTCACGGTTGGTGCCGAAGCCGCGCTTCTGAATGGCGTCCTGAGTGCCGCCCAGGGTGTTGCCCTGCTTCACGCCGCTGACCGCGTTGATCGCTTCGTCGAGGCTGTTCGGCTGGCGGTCTTCGATCACCCGATGGGTGACCACGTTCACGGTTTGCGGCACTTCCACCAGCGGGGTTTCGGTGCGGGTCGCAACCGAGGCCTTGCGCGCCTGATAGCGGGTCCGGCTGTGCTCGGTTTCACTGATGTCGGTCTGAGAAGTGGCGTCGATGTTGACGGCGTCCAGCTGCATTTCTTCAGCGCTGGCCAGGGTGCTCAGGCCAAGGGAACACAGCAACGCCGTGACCGAACATGCCCCTAGCACAGCGGGACGAAAGGCGGGCAAGGCGGACACACGAAAACCGGATTGAGCTGTCATGAACGGAGGCACCTGAGGTGTCGAGCGGTGAAGGATCGTTCGTCGGGAACGAATCTGATTCTCACTACACGGACGCCAGCAGGGTTTACCTCACTTCTTTTTTGAAAATAATTATGTTGGGGGGGAAACCATCGCATGCATCACGCGATTTCTGTGGGGGCCCATCAGATAGGCCGAAGTATCAAAAGGCCAGCAATCCGCACCGCCGTAACACCCTGTATCATTCGCCGCGCCTCCCCTCCTCTCGCGTACTGAAATCAAGGATTGTTCATGCGTATCCGCTTGCTGACCCCTCTTGCATTGATCATCGGCACGGCATTCTGTGGCTCGGCCCAGGCCAGCGGTGACGATTCCTGCTACCCCAACTGGTCGCTGCTGCGCGACTCGCTGGACGTGTGCAACAACCTCGCGTTTCTCAGTCCCGGCAACGACAGCCGGGTGAACTTGCGGCTGATGCTGGCCGACCGCAAGGCTTTGGCGCTCACGCCCAACGCGCTGACTGACGATGAAGCGGCCGAGGGGTTTGGACCGGTGCCGTTCCCCGTGGCACGTCTGGAGACGTCGGTCGAGGAAGGCGATCAAGGCGATAATTCCAGCACGGCAGCACTGGGCGAGTTGCTGGAGAAACTGGGCCTCAAACGCGACAGCCTCGACACCGCAGGCGACGCGTTCCTGCAAGGGGAAGGCAGCCGCTGCCGCAGCAACAGCGACGACAGCGCCACGGCGTTCATCCAGCACGTCGTCGAGGCGCCGCAGCTGTCCGACGCCGAGCGTCATTCCCTGGCCCGCGCGCGCATGCAATTATTGGAAACCTGCACCTGGGAAGGCGAAAAACAGACCGCGCTGCTGCCCTCCGACATTCAATCGGCAGAGGGCAAGGCGTTCCTCGTCTATCTGCAAGCGGCCTCGGATTTCTACAGCGGGCGCTTTGCCGCCGCCGAAACCGGGTTCGCCAGCCTGAGCGACAGCCCCCAGCCGTGGCTCAAGGAAACGGCGCTGTACATGGTCGCCCGCACCCGGCTCAATGACGCGCAGAAAGACGCGTTCGACGAGTACGGCACGATGAAGGACGGCCTCGACCCCGCGCCATTCGCGCAGGTCGCGCAAGCCTTTGATCACTACCTCAGCGCCTACCCCACTGGCACCTACGCGCAGTCCGCCAAGGGCCTGATGCGTCGGGTGCACTGGCTGTCGAAAGACCTCGACAAGCTCGCCGAGGATTACAACTGGCAACTGGCCGACGCCAAGGACGACCAGCGCAACCTGCCGGTGGACGCGTTGATTCAGGAGACCGACAACAAGCTGCTGATGCTCATGACCGGCGCTACGCCGTCGGCCCTGATCACCGCCACTCACGACCTGATGCTCATGCGGCCCGACACTCAGACGCCGCTGACCCGCGACGCGCTGCTGGCCCAGAAATCCCTCTTCACCCAGCAACCGGCGATGTTCGATTACCTGCAAGCCGCGTTTTCGTTTTACCTCGACAAGAACCCCGCCGAGGCGCTGAACCACCTGCCGAAAGACGTGCCCGCCGCCCTCGATTATTTCGCGTTCAGCCAACAGACCCTGCGCGGCCTGGCGCTGGAAGCAACCGGTGACAAGGCCGCCGCACAGGCTTTGTGGCTGAAACTGTTGCCCTTGGCCAAACAGCCGTTGCAGCGGGAACAGCTGGAACTGGCGCTGGCGATGAACTACGAACGCAGCGGGCAACTGGCCAAAGTATTCGCCAGCGACTCGCCGGTTCAGTCCGCGCAAGTGCGTTTGATCTTGCTGAGCAAGGTGGCGGATGCGCCGTTGCTGCGTCAGCAAATCGCCCAAGGGATCAGCGACAACGAGAAGGCGACCGCGCAATTCGTGCTGCTCTATAAAGAGCTGATGCACGGCCAGTACGCGGCGTTCGGCGACGACCTCAAGGCCCTGCCGGAAAAACCCGCCGACAGTAAGCTCACCACGCAATTGGGCTACGTCTACGGCGCGAAGGCCGAATCGAGCTACGCCTGCCCCGGCATCGCCGACACCGCCGCGACGCTTCAGGCCAACGGCCAGGACCCCAAGGGCTTGAACTGCCTCGGCGAATTCATCCTGCGCAACGGTCTGGACAGCATGCCGCTGGACCAGCGCCCGTCCGCCTCGCAACTCGGCGGCGGCGAACCGGGTTTCAAGGGCGCTGCGTTCTCGCGTCTGGACGGCTATCAAACGGTGATCGCCGATGCCAAGGCCGGGCGTGACGAGAAGGCCTATGCGCTGTTCCGTGCGATCAACTGCTACGGCCCGTCCGGCTACAACAGTTGCGGCGGCAAAGACGTCGCGCCGCCGGTGCGCAAAGGCTGGTTTAAACAGTTGAAGAGCACCTACGCCGGGACCACGTGGGGCAAGACGTTGCAGTATTACTGGTGATAACGCCGCTGCGTCGAGCGTTGATCGGGCTGCTGTTCTGCGTGTCGACAGCGGGTTCGGCGTGGGCCTCGGTGGACGCCAGGGACTACGACGCGTTCTGGCTGTGGAGCGGCGTCGCGTCACAGCCGGTGCTGGAACAGGCGAAGACGTTGTATGTGTTGCAGGGGCAGATTTTCGCGCCCCGGCGCGACAAACAGCGGGTGGATTTCATTGCTCAGGGCATGAGCGTCACGCGGCTGCCGTCGCCGGAGCTGTGGATCGTCTACCGCGCCCACACCTTGCGCTGGCCGGACTCGGTCTATCGCCAGCTCTTCGGGCAGGTCGAACGTTGGCGGCAGGCGGGTAACGCGGTGACCGGCATCCAGATCGACTTCGACGCCCGCACCCGCTATTTGCAGGAGTACGTGACCTTCCTCAACGACCTGCGCGAGCGGCTGCCGTCGCGGTACAAACTGAGTATCACCGGGCTGATGGACTGGAGCAGCAACGCTGACCCTGCCGCCATCGGTCAGTTGAAAGGCGTGGTGGATGAGATCGTGGTGCAGACGTATCAGGGACGACGGAGCATTCCGGATTACAGCGCATACCTGCCGAAGGTGAGCCGGCTGGGGGTGCCGTTCAAGGTCGGGCTGGTGCAGGGCGGGGAATGGGACGCGCCGGGGTATTTGC
The DNA here is from genome assembly GCF_044753445.1 of Pseudomonas sp. NPDC088368. Classification (NCBI taxonomy): domain Bacteria; kingdom Pseudomonadati; phylum Pseudomonadota; class Gammaproteobacteria; order Pseudomonadales; family Pseudomonadaceae; genus Pseudomonas; species Pseudomonas sp. NPDC088368. The sequence continues at coordinate 40,488 of NZ_JBIVNG010000016.1, read as the reverse complement.
GCGGGAGCGAATGGTTTCAGGGGTATGTGGTGTTTCTCACGAACGGGAGGTGATGCATCCGCCCTAATGTCACAGCGCTTCAATCCTGCTTCTGGCGAAGGCCATACCACGCCACACCCGGTTTCTGGCCGCGGGCCGTGGGAGTGCCGGGGTGGCGCTCCACCTTGCCTACGATCTGGCGCGAAGCGGCAGCAAAATCGGAGAATGCGGTGAGTCAGACATATCACGCTGTTCGTGTTACGACTGCTGCGCAGCCGATCGCAGGCAAGCCAGCTCCCACGGCCTGCGGCCAGAATCAAAAGCTCCGACCTCACCACCAACCCGCTTCTGGCCGAAGGCCGTGGGAGTTGGCTTGCCTACGATCTGGCGCGCAGCGGCAGCAGAACCGGAGAATGCGGTGAGTCAGACATATCACGCTGGCCGCGTTTACGACTGCTGCGCTCGGACGCGACCCCGGCCCGATCGCAGGCAAGATGGAGCGCCGAATCAACAGCAAATCAGCCCTCAATCTCAATATCCAACAACGCCGCGCCCAACGCCTTGCCATGGGCATCCAGCGCCAGCGAGCGTGTCACACCGCCCTTCAGAATCCCCGGCAACACGAAATTCAACGCCTGCACATTCGGCAGCTCGTACCGCCGAACGCCCCCCGATTTAGGATCAAGCAGCTCGGCAAAGTGCGCCGCCACCCGCTCGGCCGTCAGCTGTGCGACCAGTCGCGGATAATCCTCCGCCCGGTACGCAATCACCGAAATGTTCGACGTATCGCCCTTGTCCCCGGTGCGCGAATGGGCCAGGTCACGCAATTTGACGGCACTCATGACACCTCCTCCAGATGAACCTGCGGCGTAACCGTTTCACGGGGCAGCAGCAGCGACGCCACCGCCACCACCTGACGCACCGCCTTGGTCGCCCCGCCGCCGCCATAAGGTCCGTTGGTGTACAGGGTTTCCACTTCGTTGCCGATCCTCACCGCTTCGGCTTTCTCGACGCAACGGGCCGCGACCCGCAAACGCACTTCCCACGGCTCACTCGGTGCACGCGAACCCAACTCGGCACCGTGCAACGAATCGACCCCGATCAGCTCGGCGCGCACGTCGTCAAACACCACACCGGTGATTTTCAATCGCTCCAGCACCACCTCCCGCGCCAGTTGCGCCCGGGCCAGCGCGCCGGGGCCGCCATAGGAAATCTGCCCCTCGCCGATCCAGCCGTCGAGAAACCCCACCGACACTTTCAACGTCTCGGGGCGTGCGCGACCGGACGCCCCCTCGGCACGCACTTCGTTGGACGCTACGACGTTAAAGGAAACGGCCGAAAAATCCGCCGTCACATCCGGGGTCAGGTAGGCACTGGGGTCGTGCACTTCGTAAATCATCTGCTCAGTGCAGGTGGCCGTGTCGATACGCCCGCCAGAGCCCGCCACCTTGCTGATCACCGCCCTGCCCTCGGCGTCGATTTCGGCCAGCGGGAAACCCAACCTCGCCAGATCCGGCACGTCTTTCACGCCGGGGTCAGCGAAATAGCCCCCGGTGATTTGCCCCGCGCACTCCAGCAGATGCCCGATCAGCGTGCCGCGCCCCAACCGCGCCCAGTCGTCCGGCGCCCAACCGAACTCGAACAGTTGCGGCGCCAGGAACAGCGAAGGGTCGGCCACGCGCCCGGTGATCACCACATCAGCGTCGGCCTTCAGCGCGTCAACGATGCCTTCAGCCCCCAGATAAGCGTTGGCGGAAATCAGCCGGTCTCCCAGCCCCTTGATCGTCGAGCCGTTGTCCAGCATCTGTTCAGGGTCTAGCTGCGCGAGCACATCATCCCCCGTCAGCGCGGCGACTTTCAGGCCGTGCAACCCCAACGTCGCCGCGATCCGCCGCACCTCTTTCGCCGCCGACAACGGGTTGGCCGCGCCCATGTTGGTGATAACCCGCAGGCGTCTCTGCCCCGGCTCACGGCCAAGGGCCACGAACGGCAGGATGCGACGCATGCGCTCGCTCAGCAGCGGGTCGTAACCGGCCTCGGGGTCCGCCAGCCGCGCCTGTTGCGCGAGGGCGATGGTGCGCTCGGCCAGGCATTCGAACACCAGGTAATCCAGCGCACCCTTTTCAGCCAGCTCCACGGCCGGCTCGATGCGGTCGCCCGAGTAACCGGCGCCAGAGCCCACACGTAAGGTTTTCATTCAAAACACTCCCAGCAGCAGCGCGGTGAGGGTCATCAGCACCGATGCGCCAAACAGAAACGGGATGGTGAAGCGCTGGTGGTCGGCCAGTTCGACCTTGCACAGCCCCACCAACAGAAAGGTCGCGGGGGTCAGCGGGCTGACCGGGAAACCGGTGGTGTGCACGCCCAGTAACGAAGCTTGAGCGACTTGCAGCGGATCGACGCCCAGCGCGCGGCCGACTTCGGCGATCACCGGCATCACACCGAAGTAAAAGGAATCCGGGTCGAACAGCAGGCTCAGCGGCATCGACAGGAAGCCCACGACCATCGGGATCAATTTGCCGTGGCCTGCCGGTATCTGCGCCACCGCGACTTCGGCCATGGCCTTGAGCATGCCGGTGCCTTGCATGATTCCGGTGAACACACCGGCCGCCAGAAGAATGCTGGCCATGGTCAGCGCGGTCTTGGCGTGGGCATCGATGCGCGCCCGTTGCGCGTCAACGTTGGGGTAATTGATGCACAGCGCCAACACGGTGCCGACCATGAACATCACCACCGGATCGACCCAGCCCGCGATCATCACGGCCATGACTACAACGGTCAGCAGCAGGTTGAGCCAGAACAGGCGCGGACGGCGCAGCACTTCTTCCTGCTCGGTAAGGACGCGTTCGGGCACCACGTCCACAGCTGCGCCAGCACCCAGCCCCAAGCGCTTTTCTTCACGACGCCCCAGCAGCCAGGCACTGATGAAGACAAACGCCAGGCCGACGATCTGCACCGGAATCAGCGGCTGGAACAGCTCGGCCACGGGCACGTGCAAAGCGGCGGACGAACGCAACACCGGGCCGGTCCACGGCAGGAAATTCACCCCCGCTGCCATCGCCGCGACGCAGGCCAGAATTCGCCGGTCAATGCCCAGCCGTGTGTACAGCGGCAGCATCGCCGGGATGGTCACCAGAAAGGTCACCGCCCCCGAACCGTCGAGGTGGACCAGCAACGCCAGCAGCGCCGTGCCCACGACAATCCGCGTTGGACGCGTGCCCACCGTGCGCAGAATACGGTCGATGATCGGGTCGAGCATGCCTGCGTCGGTCATCACCCCGAAGAACAGGATGGCGAACACGAACATGCCGACCACAGGGGCGACGTTCTTGATGCCGGTGAGGATGAACCCGCTGGTTTGCAGACCGAAACCGCCGATGAGCGCGGCGATGATCGGCAAGGCGATCAGGGCAACCAGAGGCGAGAGGCGCTTGCTCATGACGGCGGCGAGCAAACAGAGAATGGTGATGACACCGAGGGTGGCGAGCATGGGCGGGTCCTTGTCATTCCTGTCCGAAGGGCGGCGGAACGAGCTGTTGTTGTTTTCGCCGAGTATCGAAACGGGGGTAAGCTTTGTAAATTGAAATGTTTACAGCCTCACGTTCGGAAAAACCGAATCGAAACGCCGAGATACCTCTAATGAAAAACTCGATCCAGCACATCCGCGCCTTTCTGGCGGTGGCCAACAGCGGCAGCTTCGCCAAGGCCGCCCTTGAACTGAACCTCTCGCCGTCCGCCCTGACCGTGCAAATCCAGCAGCTGGAAGAATGGCTCGGCGTCACCCTGCTGGAGCGCAGCCCGCGTCAGGTCAGCCTCACCGCTGCCGGGCAGAACAACCGCGGGCCGATGGAAAAACTGCTGCTGGACCTGGACAACATCGTCAGCGGTTCGCGGGACCTGGCGGCGCTGCGTCGCGGGGTAGTGACCGTGGCGGCCCTGCCCTCCCTGTGTTCCGGCGCCCTGCCGCCGATGCTCAAGGCCTTCCGCGAGCAATTCCCAGGCGTCGAAGTGCGGCTACGGGACGTAGTGGCTCAGCGCATCGATGCGTTGGTGCGCGACGGCGAAGTGGATTTCGGGCTGGGGGTGCGGGCGCGCATGAGCCACGGGCTGGCGTTCGAGGTGGTGATGGAGGACCGCCTCAGCCTGTTCGTGCCCCTCGATCATCCGCTGGCCAAACGGCGTTCGATTGCGCTGTCCGACATCGCCGGCGAACCGATCATCCTCACCGGCCGTGACAGCAGCGTGCGTGAAAAAGTGGAGCAACTGTTCGCCGAAGAAGGCCTGACCCTGACACCGGGACTGGAAGCGAACTACATGTCCACGGTCATGGCGCTGGTGCGGCAAGGGCTGGGGATGACACTGCTGCCGGAATCCGCCGACGAAGGCCGGGGTGATCTGGCACAAGTGCGGGTCGAGCATGCGGGGGTGAATCGGGAGATCGGGTTGATCACGCGGGTGGGGTTCGGGATGAGTCCGGCGGCGGAAAAGTTCGTTGACATGATGAAGAGATCACTGCCTTCACGCTCCAACTGACAAAACGCAACCCGCTTCTGCCGAAGGCGTAGGAGTCGGCTTACCTACGATCTGGCGCATAGCGGCAGCAAAGTCGGTGTTAACGGTGTGTCAGGTGTATTGAGTCGTCAGGTTTTACTGCCGCTACGCGCCAGATCGCAGGCAAGCCGGCTCCTACGGCCTCCGGCCAGAATCAAGAGCGTGCGTACGCCGCCGACCCTCTTGCAGCTTGTAGCTCCAAGCTCGCCGCTGCGTCAAAGGCTGAACGCCGCCTGAACACCTGCACAAATCCGGGAAAAAGCAAAAAAACAAGTATGCTCATTCAATAATGAGTATCATTATGTTACACATTGCCTGAATGCGAATGGCTTGCGACCGCGTTCAGGCTGCACACCCTATCAGATTTACACCGGTGATAAATGCTCGTTCCTTTTTTGATCATGTTGCGCGAAGGGATTGAAGCCGCGCTTATCGTAGGCATCATTGCCAGCTACCTCAAACAGACCGGCCGTGGCGAGTGGATGCCCGCCGTCTGGATCGGGGTGTTCCTCGCAGCAGCGTTGGCGCTGTTCGTCGGGGGCGGCCTGGAATTGGTCAGCGCCGAATTCCCGCAGAAACAACAGGAACTGTTCGAAGGCGTGGTCGGCCTGATCGCCGTGGTCATCCTCAGTTCGATGGTCGTCTGGATGCGCAAAGTGGCACGTTCGGTCAAACATGACCTGCACCAATCCCTGGACGCCGCCCTCGCCGGCTCGAAAAACCAGACCTACGCGCTGATCGGCATGGTGTTCTTCGCCGTCGCCCGTGAAAGCCTCGAAACCGTGTTCTTCCTGCTGGCCGTGTTCCAGCAGAGCGAAGGTGTGTCGGGCCCGCTCGGCGCGCTGTTCGGCCTGATCATCGCGGTCGCCATCGGTGTGGCCATCTATAAAGGCAGCTTGCGCCTGAACCTCAGCCGCTTCTTCCGCTACACCGGCTTGTTCATCCTCATCGTGGCCGCTGGCATTCTGTCCAACTCGGTGCGTTCCCTGCACGAAGCCGGAGTCTGGAACCACTTCCAGGACGTGGTCTTCGACATCAGCGCGACCTTGCCGATGGACGGCCCGACCGGATCGGTGCTGGCTGGCATGTTCGGTTATCAGGATGCCCCGACCGTCAGCGTGCTGGTGGCGTACCTCGCCTACCTGATCTTCGCGCTGTTCCTGTTCTTCAAGCCGCAGGCGCGGGTGGTGAGTCTGCCCACCCGCCCGGCCCATGAACACGGCCACTCTTCCTCAGTTACGAACAAATAAGGGCAACCATGACCAGTCAGACCGGCCTTCCTCCGCAGAAAGCCAAGCCTAAACGCGCCCTGCAATTTGCCGTCGCAGGTTCCGTGCTGCTGATGATCGCCGCAGGCGCCATGTTCTATTTCGCCTCGCAAGCCGCGCAGAAAAAGCGCATCGCCAACGGCGGCAATGAAACCGTGGTGACCATTAACGCCAAGAGCTGCGAGCCGAACGCCATCACCGTGCCTGCGGGCAAGCATGCGTTCCGCATCGTCAACGCCTCCGAGCGTGCCGTTGAGTGGGAAATCCTCGACGGCGTGCTGGTGGTCGAAGAGCGCGAAAACATCGTTCCCGGCCTGAGTCAGATCATCAACGCCAACCTGCAGCCGGGCGATTACGCGATCACCTGCGGCCTGCTGAGCAACCCGCGCGGCACCCTGCACGTGACGCCAACCGCTGAATCCGAAGCCGCTGCGAAAGCCCGTCCTTCGATGGTCGCCTTCATCGGCCCGCTGTCGGAATACCGCGTCTACCTGAGCACCCAGAGCAGCGCGCTGATCCGCACCACCGCCGATCTGCAACAGGCCATCGACAGCGGCGATCTAGCCGCTGCGCAGAAAGCCTACGCCCCGGCCCGGGCCGCGTATCAGCGGATTGCCCCCGCCGCGCAACGCTTGGCCGAGCTGGACAATGCGATCAACGCCCGCGCCGACTATTTCGAGAAACGCGAGCAGGACCCTGGTTTCAGCGGCTTCCACCGCATCGAGTTCGGCCTGTTCTCGCAGAAGTCCGTGGACAGCCTGTCGCTGGTCGCACAGAAGCTGCAAACCGACATCGCGACGCTGAAAACCCAATTGCTGGCTCAAAGCATCGCGCCTGAGCAACTGGCGAGCATGGTGGTGCGCAACATGCGCAGCCTGGCCGACATCCGCAGCAACGGCGAAGAAGAGCGTTACAGCCACCTCGACGTCAGCGGTTTCGCCGCCAACCTGGAAGGCACCCGCAAAGTCATCGAGCTGTTGCGTCCACTGCTGGCCAGGAACTGGGGCGACGTACTGAAGAAGATCGACGACGCCAGCACTGCACTGGACGACCAGTTGCTGATGCTCAAGACCGAAAACGGCTACAAGCCGTATGACCAGGTCAGCACTGAACAACGCAAACAAATCGCGGACAAGGCCAAGGCGCTGGCCGATGCACTCGATGGAATCGATCCGGCCCTGGGCCTCACTGGCCTGTAAGCGTGCCCTGGCGGGTGCCCCTCTGCACCCGCCCGGCCCTGAAACCCGAACGAAGAAACTATCCACATGAAAGACTCCGATTCGTCCAACGCCCCGATTTCCGCTGAACGCCGCCGTGTCCTGATGGGCCTTGGCGCGGCCGGTGCCGCAATTGCCGGTGCCAGCCTGAGCGGCAATGCCCTCGCCGCCACCAGCGCCCCGGCGCAAGTGACCGAAGCCCCGAAAAGCGAAAAGACCCAGGACCGCAACGAATTCCACGGTGTGCATCAGTCCGGCATTGTCACCCCGCGCCCGACGGCGGGCATGGTGGTGGCCTTCGACGTGCTGGCCCAGGACACCGACGATCTGGAGCGTCTGTTCCGCACGCTCAACGAGCGCATCACGTTCCTGATGACCGGTGGCGCCGTGCCTCAGGTCGATCCGAAGCTGCCGCCGCTGGACTCCGGCATTCTTGGCCCGGTGGTCACCCCGGATAACCTGACCATTACCGTGTCGGTCGGCGACTCGCTGTTCGACGAGCGTTTCGCTCTGGAGCACGTCAAGCCCAAGCGCCTGCAACGCATGGTCGGTTTTCCCAACGACGCCCTCGAAGCGGCCTGCTGCCACGGCGACCTGAGCATTCAGTTCTGCTCCAACGCGCCGGACAGCAACATTCACGCCTTGCGCGACATCGTCAAAAACCTGCCGGACCTGCTACTGGTGCGCTGGAAGCAGGAAGGCACCGTGCCCGCCCAGGCTCCGCTCAAACCAGGCCAACCGCCTGAGAGCGCGCGCAACTTCCTCGGCTTCCGCGACGGCTCAGCCAACCCGGATTCCAACAACCAGAAGACCATGAACGAACTGGTCTGGGTGCAAGCCGGCAGCGACGAGCCCGCCTGGGCCGCCAACGGCAGTTATCAGGCCGTGCGCATCATTCGCAATCTGGTCGAACGCTGGGACCGTACTCCGCTGCAGGAACAGGAAAGCATCATTGGCCGGGTCAAACCGACCGGCGCGCCAATGGACGGCAAGACCGAGACCGACGTTCCGGATTACGCCAAAGACCCTGAAGGCAAGCTCACCAAACTCGACGCTCACATCCGCCTGGCGAACCCGCGCACGGCTGAAAGCCAGCGCAACCTGATCCTGCGCCGTCCGTTCAACTACTCCAACGGCGTGATGAAAAACGGCCAGCTGGACATGGGCCTGTTGTTCATCTGCTACCAGTCGGATCTGGAAAAAGGCTTCATCACCGTGCAGACCCGCCTCAACGGCGAGCCGCTGGAGGAGTACCTGAAGCCGGTCGGCGGCGGGTATTTCTTCACCTTGCCGGGTGTGAAAGACAGCAACGATTTCATAGGCCGGTCGCTGCTGGCCGCTGCCTCCGCTGTAAAAACAAAAACTGCCTGACAACCCTTACCTCACAGGAAGAGCTCCATGAAAAAGTCGCCTCTCGCGCTGTTGGTTACCCTTGGCTTGTTGCAGACCCCGTCCGTGTTCGCGGCGACGGCACCGCTGGACCTGGTGACCCCAGTGTCCGACTACAAAATCTACGTCACTGAAAACGTCGACAAGCTGGCCGCCGACACGCAGAAGTTCACCGACGCGATCAAGAAAGGCGACCTGGCCACCGCCAAGAAGCTGTACCCGACCACTCGCGTTGCCTACGAGTCCATCGAGCCGATCGCCGAGCTGTTCGACGACCTGGACAAGTCGATCGACTCCCGCGTTGACGACCATGAGAAAGGCGTAGAAGCCGAAGACTTCACCGGCTTCCACCGTCTGGAGCACGCGCTCTTCGAAAAGAACACCACCAAGGATCAAGGCGCGCTGGCTGACAAGCTGATGGCCGACGTCAAAGACCTGCAAGCGCGCATCGCTGACCTGACCTTCCCGCCAGAGAAAGTCGTGGGCGGTGCTGCTGCGCTGCTGGAAGAGGTCGCGGCGACCAAGATTTCCGGTGAAGAAGACCGTTACAGCCACACCGACCTGTATGACTTTCAGGGCAACGTAGACGGCGCGAAGAAAATCGTCGACCTGTTCAAGCCGCAACTGGAGAAGTCGGACAAGGCATTCGTGGCCAAGGTCGACAAGAACTTCGCCACCGTGGACAAGATCCTGGCGAAGTACAAAACCAAGGATGGCGGTTTCGAAACCTATGACAAGGTGAAAGAAAACGACCGTAAAGCCCTGACCGGCCCGGTCAACACCCTGGCAGAAGACCTGTCGCAAATGCGTGGCAAACTCGGTCTGAACTGAGTTCCAACGCTTTAAAAAACCGCCTGCCGATCATTCGCCAGGCGGTTTTTTTGTGTCTGTTCAGTCCGGCGAAAATTCATTCTGTGGGAGCGAATTCATTCGCGATTGGCCATCCCAGTCGGTACATCTCTATCGACTGGACCATTTTTCGCGAATGAATTCGCTCCCACAGGGGGGTCAGCGGCGCATGAAGGTGTTGAGGCAGACACAGGGGGAACATTGTCAGCCTAAATCCCGCTAAACCAGTTGTACCCCTGATCTTCCCAATACCCCCCCGGATAATCGTTGGTGACGAAAATCTCGACGATGTGCTTGGGGTTCTTGAAGCCCAGCTTGGTCGGCACGCGGATGCGCAGCGGGTAGCCGTAGCTCGGCGGCAACGCGACCTCGCCAAAATCCAGCGCCAGCAGCGTTTGCGGGTGCAGTGCGGTGGGCATGTCGAGACTGGAGTAGTAACGGTCCGCGCACTTGAAGCCGACGAATTTGGCCGAGGTGTCCGCGCCCACGTGTTCGAGGAAGGTCTTCAGCGGCACCCCGCCCCACTGCCCGATCGCGCTCCAGCCTTCGACGCAAATCAATCGCGTGATGTCAGTGCGTTGCGGGAGTTTGCGCAGGCCGTCGAGGGTCCACGGCGCCTTGTCGCGCACCAGCCCGGAGACGCCAAGCTTCCAGTCGGCCACGTCCAGATCAGGGATGTCGTCTTCGCCGTAGAACGCGTTGAACGGGAACGGGTTGCGGATCTGCTCCTTGGCGAAGGTCGGCGCCAGTTTCTGCCCGCTGAACAGCCAGGCCTGCACCCGGTCGTTAAATCGCGACATGCTCCACAGCACTTTGTCCACCTGATCGCCGTCCTGCAGGTTACAGCCGCTGAGCATGGCCATCGCGCCCACGGTCAGGCCGCCTTTGAGGAAGTGACGGCGTTGCAGGTTTTCCAGCTGAATCTGTTGCGCCGGTTCCAGCTTGATGCGCTGGATCGCGCGTTTTTTCGGTTCAATCATGTTCGCCCTTCCCGCTTTCCATCACACGCGTGCCGCCGGTGATCATCGGCAACAGGGTTTTCGGCACCAGCAACACCAGCGCCAGGTGCACCACGACAAACGCGCCAATCGCCGCCATCGCGCCGAAATGCACGAAACGGGCAAAATCGTAGCCGCCAAACAGCGCGGTCAGTTCCTGCAACTGGATCGGTTTCCAGATCGCCAGCCCCGACACCACGATCAACACGCCCGCCGCCAGCACCAGCCAATACATCAAGCGCTGGACGGCGTTGTACACGCCCTTTTCGTGCTTGAGGCGGAAACGCAAGGCGTCCACCAGATCGCGTTTGACCGCCTTGGGGGTGACAGGCAGGAAGTCACGCTTGAAGTGCTTGCTGAGCAGGCCGTACGCCACGTAGATCAGGCCGTTGATCACCAACAGCCACATCACCGCGAAGTGCCAGGCCAGCGCGCCGCCGAGCCAGCCGCCGAGGGTGAAATCCCGGGGGAAGGAAAAGCGGAACAGCGGCGACGCGTTGTAAATGCCCCAGCCGCTCATGAACATGCAGACCATGCCAAAGGCGTTGATCCAGTGCGTGAGACGAATGGGCCAGGGGTGGATTCTGGTTTTTTTCATGGCTTCTCCGGCAGCAAACTTACCCCTGTGGGAGCGAATTCATTCGCGAAAAATGGGCCAGACGATGGAGATGCGTCGTCTAAACCCGCTTCTCGCGAATGAATTCGCTCCCACAGGGTTCCATGTCAACCGTCGATTAAACGGTGTTTCAAAAACACATTACATCGGCGGCTGGAAGCCATCCTTGCCGACCGCTACACCACGGGCAGTCTTGCCGTCGTCGGCCGGGAACACCACGACCTTGGCACCCTTGACCAGTTGATCAACCTTGCCTGCTTCGATGTAGGCAATCGGCACGTCGTCCGGCACCACCAACTGCTTCTCGCCGCCTTTGTAGCTCACGCTCAGGGTGTGGCCGTTGGTGCCGGTCAGCTTGCCGACGGTGCCGTTGGTCATGGTCCCGGTGCTGCCGTCAGCGTTCTGCCAGCCGTAGTGACCTTCGCCGCTGCCTTTGAGGCTCGGCTCGAACACCGCCACTTCCAGTGCTTTCAGCGTGCCGTCTGCCTGAGGCGTGGCCGCCGAACCGATGAAGCTGTCGGCCTTGATCGAGGCGATGTCGCCTTTCGAGACCAGACGCACGCCAGTCTTGTCGGTCAGGGCGATGCTCTGATGAGCACCGGCACGGGTGGTGTAAGTCAGGGTGTTGTTTTCGAAGCTATCAATGGTGCCGCGCACCGGCTTGACCACGGGCATGTCAGCCGCCGAGGCCATGACGGCGGCGCTCAGGGCGAGCAAACCAAAGGTGGCGGACAATGCATTCTTCATTTTCATCGTGACGTTCCTTGAGGGCAGAGGGATGAAGCATAGTGCGTGTTGGATGACCGCCATCCTCCGCCCGCAACCGGCACCGGACAATGACCGGGCGATGACATTTTTGTCATTCGCCGCACGCCTCGCTCCCCCTTCGATCAATGACAAAAATGTAACCGACCTCAACGTCCCAAATGGTTAAACTCCGCACACGACGCGGCATCCAGCCGTTTTCAGCGCCCTTTGATAACCGCCCGGCGACACTGCCCTGACGCGAAGCGAGCCCCGCCCACGATGCACATCCTGCTGATCGAAGACGACACCAAAACCGGTGAGTACCTGAAAAAGGGCCTCAGCGAATCCGGCTACAAAGTCGATTGGACCCAGCACGGCGCCGACGGTCTGCATATGGCGCTGGAGCACCGCTACGACCTACTGGTGCTGGACGTCATGCTGCCCGGCATCGACGGCTGGCAGATCATCGAAGTGCTGCGCGCCAAGCAGGACGTGCCGGTGCTGTTCCTCACTGCCCGCGACCAGTTGCAGGACCGCATTCGCGGGCTGGAGCTGGGCGCCGACGACTACCTCGTCAAACCGTTTTCCTTCACCGAACTGTTGCTGCGCATCCGCACGATCCTGCGCCGGGGCGTGGTGCGCGAGGCCGATCATTTCCATCTCGCGGACCTGGAGCTGGACCTGCTGCGTCGTCGCGTCACCCGCCAGCAACAGGTGATCACCCTGACCAACAAGGAATTCGCCCTGCTGCACCTGCTGCTGCGCCGCGAAGGCGACGTGCTGTCACGGGCGCAGATCGCCTCGGAGGTCTGGGACATGAACTTCGACAGCGACACCAACGTGGTCGACGTGGCGATCAAACGCCTGCGCAGCAAGGTCGATCTGCCCTACCCGGTCAAGCTGATTCACACGGTGCGCGGCATCGGTTACGTGTGCGAGGTGCGGCCATGCGAGCCCGACGCCAGCCCTCTCTGACCCTGCGCTCGACCTTGGCCTTTGCGGTGGTGGCGATGCTCGCCGTGGCCAGCGCCGGAATGTACCTGTACGAAACCATGAAAGCCTCGGTGATGACCCGCAGCGACCACGCGGTGCTGGCGCGTCTCGATCACTTTCGCAAACTGCTGCAATACGACCTGACCCTCGACACCCTGCGCAGCAGCCCACAACTGTTCGAAAACATGCTGGACAGCGAGGACGATATTTTCGTCATTGGCGAGCCGGGCAAATCCCCGGTGATCATGGTCAACCCGCTGCACGCGACATTGCCGCAGATGCCGGTGATCAGCGCCAACGCCCCCTTGAGCGCGGACGACATGCGCAGCGGCATGGTCCGCGGGGACGTGCCGATGCGGGCGGCCACGGTGGAAGCGGTGTCTGGCGGCAAGGTCGTGCACCTGACCGCCGCGCACCTGGCCGTGAAGGAAATGGCGACCCTGGACAACTTTCGCGACCGCATCTTGATTTCGATTGCACTGGCGTTCGCGGTGACGGCCGGGCTCGGCTATCTGTTGCTGCGTCGAGGCCTGCGACCGCTGCGCAACATGGCCGCCCACGCCACCGCCATCACCCCGGCGCGCCTCGACAGCCGGATGGACAGCCGCGACACGCCGGTGGAGTTGCAGCAACTGAGCGACGCGTACAACGGCATGCTTGATCGCCTCGCAGACGGTTACCAGCGCCTGACCCAGTTTTCCGCCGACCTCGCCCACGAGATTCGCACGCCGGTGGGTTCGTTGATGGGCCATTGTCAGGTGGCGTTGCGGCAACCGCGCAGCGCCGATGAGTACCAGATGCTGCTGGCCTCGAATCTTGAAGAACTGGAGCGGATTTCGCGGATGGTCGAAAGCATCCTGTTCCTCGCCCGCGCCGACGATGCACAGGCCGCGCTGAATCGTCAGCCACTGAGCCTCGCTGATGAAGTGCAGCGGGTGACGGGGTATTTCGAAGGGTTGGCCGAAGAGCGGCAGATGACGTTCAGCGTGTCAGGCGATGGCCAACTCGACGCCGATCCGTTGCTGCTGCGACGAGCGTTGAGCAACCTCGTGGCCAACGCGATCCGATACGCCGATGAAAGCAGCGAGATCGAGATTCGGGTTGTCAATGAGGGCGAACAGCGCCGCATCGAGGTGGAAAACCAGGGCCCGGTCCTGAGCGAATCGGCCCTCGGCAAACTGTTCGACCGCTTCTACCGCGCCGACGCCTCTCGCCATCAGAGTTCCGATTCCAACGGGCTGGGGTTGGCGATTGTGGCGGCAATCATGCAATTGCATGGGGGGGACGTGGCGGTGAACCAGCCGAGACCGAAGCGGATCTGCTTCGCGCTGATTTTCCCGATGCCTGCGTGATGTTCCTTCTGCGCAAGACATAGCGGCTGCCGGGGTGACGCGATCAGGGCTTTTGATTCTGGCCGAAGGCCGTAGGAGTTGGCTTGCCTACGATCTGGCGCGCAGCGGCAGTAAAGTCAGACAACTCGGTTGTATCTGATACACCCCGTGGTTGGGGTTTACTGCCGCTGCGCAGCAGATCGCAGGCAAGCCAGCTCCCACGCCCTCCGGGCAGAATCAAAAGCGGCATCACCGCCAACCGCCTTTAGCTCGCAGCTCGCAGCTTGCCGCTGCGGTCAGGCTTTCTTGTCGTGGGCAATCTGCAATTTGTAGAACGTCGCCGCCCCACCTTCCGTCGCATACCCGGCGTTGTCCTGGGTGTAGACGCCCGCCTTGAAATACAGCTGCTTGCCATTCCACGTGCCGTCCAGCCGGGCGTTCCATTGCATGTCGTGAGCGTTGACGCTGAGGTCGCCCGCTGGGGTCAGGTGGATGGTGTAGTTGAAACGCTCCTTGAGCAGCACCCCCGTGGCGAGCTGGATCACCACCGGCTCGGACGTCGGCGTAGGGCGGTATTTGATGACCAGATTGCCGTTCTTGGTTTTTTCCTTGTACTGGTATTCCAGCTTGAGCAGCGGTTCCGTGCTGCCGTAGCAATGAATCTGGCCGATGACGATCTTGCCGGTCGACGGCACTTGATCGACCGTCAACGCGGCACGCAGGAAGTTGTCCGCCTGGCTGTAGGCCCAGTTGTGCACGGCGCCGTTGGCGTAGGTCTCACGCAATTCCGTGCGCGGGTAAATGGCGTTATCGGTCCGTGACCCGGTCACGGGCGCCCAGAAAAACAGCGTTTCTCCCGAACGGAAGTACCCATCCTGATAGCCGCTGAGCAGCTTCGTCGTGTCGATGATGGCCGCAGGGGTGCCTACGGGTACGGAGAGATTCCAGGTGGCGAGGTCGATCATGTTGCGCTCGTGGGTGCGACATGCGCACCAGCAAAGGGATGTCTCTGGAACGGGGGTTTGCGCCCCGCTTCCTGTCGTCTTTGCTATCGGCTGAACCGGTTTTTCTTTAGCTCGCCCACTCAGTCAAGAAACTGCCGAAGAAGGTCGAAAATCGGTCTTGGCTATCATCTCGACATCATTCGAGTTCAAACGCTTGATTGCGCAAATTTTGATCAACACGGCGAATTCCGCGGTCGGCGTTTTCCACCGGTCGCGCCATTTTTTTGAAGCGCCCTTAGAGGAAATCCAAAAAATCGCCAAAAAGTGTGCGGAAGCGCCGACAGACGGTCGAAGAATTTCCAGGCTAATCGCTGTTGCCACTGTTTACACCGTACCTGTGAGAGCGAATTCATTCGCGAAGGAGGATCGTCCGAAACATCTCTATCGCCTGACACACCTTCGCGAATGAATTCGCTCCCACAGGGATATGCGGCAGCCCGCGCCCTCACCATCCATCTCCCCGCCTCATCCCCCCATTGACGAAACGACTTTGTTACCGGATATTAATAGTTAGCAACCTAATAATGCAGCGCCTAATCATTCACTGCCTAACCAAATCCTTTTATCGAATCCACCAGTGGCACCGCTCATGAACCTCGACTCACTGCAAATGCACATCACCGGCGGCGTGGTCGCGGCGTCCCGTCAATGGCGCCGCGTCTGCCAGACCACGCTGGTGAACTACGGCGTGTCCGAGGCCTGCGCGGGTCCGTTGTTGATGATCGCGCGCCTGGGCGAAGGGGTACGCCAGGTCACCGTCGCGCAAGCCTGCGGCCTTGAAAGCCCCTCGCTGGTGCGCCTGCTCGACCAGTTGGGCAAAGCCAATCTGGTGCAGCGCACCGAAGACCCGACCGACCGCCGCGCCAAGGCCCTGAGCCTGACCGATGAAGGCCGCGCACTGGCCAACTCCATCGAAGAAGAACTGATCCGCCTGCGTCGCGACGTGTTCGCCGACATCGACCCCGCCGATCTGGAAGCCACTCTCCGCGTGTTCAAGGCTTTCGCCAAAGCCAGCCCCGTGGGCCCGGAGCTGTCCTCTTGAAAGGCATGTTTCAGGGCTTCTTTCAGGGCGTCCCCCCTTCCCGCGACTGGTTCTACGGCGTGCGCACCTTCGCCGCGTCGATGCTCGCGCTGTACATCGCGCTGATCTTCGAATTGCCCCGCCCCTACTGGGCGATGGCGACGGTCTACATCGTCTCCAGCCCTTTCGTCGCCCCCACCAGTTCCAAGGCGTTGTACCGCGCAGCGGGCACATTCCTGGGAGCGGCGGCTTCCGTCGTGCTGGTGCCAATGTTCGTGCAGACGCCTTTTTTGCTGGCCACGGTGATCGCGCTGTGGACCGGCACCCTGCTCTACCTGTCCCTGCATTTGCGCACCGCCAACAGTTACGCGCTGATGCTCGCGGGCTACACCATGCCGCTGATTTCCTTCCCCGTGGTCGACAACCCGCAAGCGGTGTTTGACGTCGCCGTGTCACGGACCGAAGAAATTTTGCTCGGCATCGTCTGCGCCGCCGTGGTCGGCGCGATGTTCTGGCCCCGGCGCCTGGCGCCAGTGCTGGTCGACACCATGGGCAAGTGGTTCCAGGACGCCTCGACCTACAGCGACCTGTTTCTCTCTCGTCGTGCGACGCCGGAAACGGTCGGCGCCCTGCGGACGGCCATGGTTGGCACCTTCAACACCCTGGAATTGATGATCGGCCAGCTGCCCCACGAAGGCACACACCGCCAGACCGTGCGCAACGCCAAGGAATTGCGCGGACGCATGATTCACCTGTTGCCAGTGATCGACGCCCTTGACGACGCCTTGTGGGCCTTGGAACGTCGCACCCCCGAACTGGTGGCCGACGTCGCGCCGCTGATCCTCGAATGCCGCGACTGGGTGGAAAAGACCACCGACGGCGCGCCCATCAACTATTGGGAAGCGCTGCACACTGAACTCGACCGCCTGCAACCGACCCCGGCGCAGCTGGATGACCGGCGGCAATTGCTGCTGTCCAACGTGCTCTATCGCCTGCGCGAATGGATCGATCTGTGGCAGGACTGCCGCAGCCTGCAAGTCGCCATCACCACCGACGATCACCGCCCATGGCGCGCGGTCTATCGGCACTGGCGGCTGGGGCGCCTGTCGCCGTTCCTCGACAAGGGCATGATGCTGTACTCAGTGGCCACCTCGGTCAGCGCGATCATCGTCGCCTCGGTGCTGTGGATTCTGCTGGGCTGGCAGGACGGCGCCAGTGCCGTCGCGCTGGCCGCAGTGGCGTGCAGCTTCTTCGCGGCCATGGACGACCCCGCTCCGCAGATTTACCGCTTCTTTTTCTGGACGATGCTGTCGGTGGTTTTCGCCAGCCTCTACCTGTTCGTGGTGTTACCGAACCTGCACGACTTTCCGATGCTAGTGTTGGCATTCGCCGTGCCGTTCATCTGCGTCGGCACCCTCACCGTGCAACCGAAGTTCTACCTCGGCACGTTGCTGACCATCGTCAACACCTCGTCGTTCATCAGCATTCAAAGCGCCTACGACGCCGACTTCCTGAACTTCGTGAATTCCAACATTGCCGGTCCCGTGGGCCTGGCGTTCGCCTTCGTCTGGACCCTGATCGTGCGCCCGTTCGGCACCGAAGTGGCGGCCAAGCGCCTGACACGCTTCAGTTGGAACGACATCGTTTCGCTAAGCGAGGAAGCGAGCCTGGCCGAACACCGGCGCATGGGCGTGCGCATGCTCGACCGGCTGATGCAGCATTTGCCGCGCCTGACCATCACCGCCCAGGACACCAACATTGCCCTGCGTGAAGTGCGAGTGGCCCTGAACATGCTCGATTTGCTGGCCTACATGCCACGGGTGCACGCGGTGCCACGCCAGTTGCTGCGTCAGGTGGCCACCGAAGTGGGCACGTATTTCCGCGCATGCCTCAAGGCCCGCGAGCGTTTGCCAGCGCCCAAAGGTCTGTTGATGACCATGGACCGCGCACGCCGCTCGCTGACCTTCGACTGGATGGGCGACGACGAGTCGCGCCTGCACCTGCTGCACGCGCTCAGCGGATTGCGTCTGGCGCTGCTGCCGGGTGTGGAAATCGTCGACGTGCTCGCCGAGCAAGAAGAACAACCGCCGTACGGCATCGATGGAGCGCCATTGTGATTGGTGATCTGGACATCAGCGGGATTTTCCTGCCGACCTTTCTGGTGCTGATGGGCATCGCTTACGTGATTTTTCTGGTGGTGCACGCCGTGCTGTCACGTGCCCACTTCTACCGCCTGGTCTGGCACCGGGCTTTGTTCAACGTCGGTCTATACGCTCTGCTGCTCGGCGTCGTGGATACCCTTAGTCGATACCTGATGAAATGAAAAAACCTCTGTTGACGCTGGGCCGTGTGGTCCTGACATTGCTGGTCATCCTGCTCGCCGCGGTCGTCGTCTGGCGCATGGTGATGTATTACATGTACGCCCCCTGGACCCGCGACGGCCACATCCGCGCCGACGTGATCCAGATCGCCCCGGACGTGTCCGGCCTGATCGAAAAAGTCTCGGTCAGCGACAACCAGGCCATCACCAAGGGCCAGATCCTGTTCACCATCGACCAGGACCGCTTCCGCCTTGCGCTGCGTCAGGCCCAGGCGACCGTGGCCGACCGCAAGGAAACCTGGGAACAGGCCCAGCGCGAGAACAAGCGTAACCGCGGCCTCGGCAACCTCGTCGCCCGCGAGCAACTGGAAGAAAGCCAGTCCAAGGAGGCCCGCGCCCTGTCGGCATTGAACGAAGCACAAGTTGCGGTGGATGCCGCGCAGTTGAACCTCGACCGCTCAGTGATCCGCAGCCCGGTCGATGGCTACCTCAACGACCGCGCGCCTCGGGATCGGGAGTTCGTCAGCGCCGGACGCCCGGTGCTGTCGGTGGTGGACAGCGCCTCGTACCACATCGACGGCTATTTCGAAGAGACCAAGCTCGACGGGATTCACATCGGCTCGAAAGTGGACATCCGCGTGATCGGCGACAACGCCCGCCTGAGCGGCCACGTCGTCAGCATCGTCGCCGGTATCGAAGACCGTGACCGCAGCAGCGGCTCCAACCTGCTGCCCAACGTCAATCCGGCATTCAGCTGGGTGCGGCTGGCGCAACGGATTCCGGTGCGCATCGCCTTCGACGAAGTGCCGGAAGACTTCCGCATGATTGCCGGGCGGACCGCTACGGTGTCGATCATCGACGACGCCCTCGCCGACAAGAACACCCAGAAAGGAGCCGCCCAATGAAACGCAGCGCGGCCTTCCTGAGCGCGGGCCTGGGCCTGTTGCTGTCGGCCTGCACGGTGGTCGGCCCTGACTACAAGCTGCCGAAGGACGCAGCGGTCAACCGGCCCGACTTGCAGGGCGAGATCGCCGGCAGTTCGGCCAACGTGGTCTCCGCGCCGGTGCCTGCCGACTGGTGGCGCCTGTACAACGACCCGACCCTTGATACCTTGGTGAGTCAGGCGCTGGTCTCCAGCACCGACCTGCGGGTGGCCGCCGCCAACCTGCAACGGGCCCGTTATCAGACTGATGAAGCCGACGCCGCTGGAGGGTTCACCAACAGCGCCAAGGCCGGGGCCCAACGCTTGCAAGAAGCCGGTCAGGCGTTTCTGCTGCCGGAAAAAGTGCCGGTGGCCAACGTCGGTGATATCGGTTTGACCACCTCCTATCAGTTCGACCTGTTCGGCGTATTGCAGCGCGGGATCGAGGCTGCCGAAGCCAACACCGACGCCGCTCAGGCCGCCGTCGACACGGCGCGGATCACCCCTGGTGGCCGACGTCGTGCGTTCGTACACGCAGATTTGCGCGGCCAACGAAGAGCGCAACATCGCCCTGCATTCGCTCGATCTGCAAAAGCAGAGCGTCGACCTGACCCAACGCCTGCGCGATGCCGGTCGTGGCGACGAAACGCAAGTGACGCGCTCGCAAACCCAGTTCAAATCCCTGCGCGCCGACTTGCCGCGCTACGAAGCCGCACAAAGAGCCGGGATGTATCGCCTGTCGATGCTGCTGGCCCGACCGCTGGATCAACTGCCGAAAGGCGTGGCGGATTGCGCTGAACTGCCCCACATCGCACAGGTGATGCCGGTGGGCGACGGCGCCGCGCTGCTCAAGCGTCGCCCGGACGTGCGTCAGGCCGAGCGTCGTCTGGCGGTGTCGAGTGCGGCGATTGGCGTGGCGACCGGCGAGCTGTACCCGGACATCAGCATCGGCGCGACCGTCGGCACCGTCGGTATTCTCAAGGAACTGGGCGAGCCTTCGACCAACCGCTGGGGCTTTGGCGGCGTGATCAGCTGGACCATCCCGTCCAACGGCGCACGGGCGCGGATTCACATGGCCGAAGCCTCGAATCAGGCGGCGCTGGCGCATTTTGACGGCGTGGTGCTGAACGCGATCCGTGAGGCCCAGACTGGCCTGTCGCAATACACCGCCCTGCTGGAACGCCGCGACGCTCTGGCCGACACCGAAGAATCCGCCAGACAAGCCGCCGACCAGACCCACCGCTTTTTCATGGCCGGGCGCGAATCCTTCCTCGCCGACCTGCAAGCCACCCGCACCTACACCGACGTCACGGCGCAATTGGCGGCGGCGAATACGCAGGTGGCCATGGGACAGATCGATTTGTTCCTGGCGCTGGGTGGGGGTTGGGAGAATAAACAGGCGGCGCAGGCACAGGCATCTCAATAAAGGGGCAGATCAATATCTGTAGGAGCTGCCGGGGTGGCGCTCCACCTTGCCTGCGATCTGGCGCGAAGCGGCAGTAAACCCGGTGCATGCGGTGTGTCAGGTGTACCGAGTCGCCGGGTTTCACTACTGCTTCGCAGCAGATCGCAGGCAAGGTGGAGCGCCACCCCGGCAGCTCCTACGGCCTCCGGCCAGAAGCGGACTCGCGTAATACCGCCGATCTGCTCGCCGCTTGCCGCTCCAAACTCATCGCTGCTTCTCAAATTGAACCACTCCCCGCCTACACTGCCTGATCGTTCTATACCCCATTCGGCAGGAGGCACCCCATGCGCACGCTCCAACTGGCAGACAAAACCGTTCCCGTCATCGGTCAGGGCACGTGGCGCATGGGGGAGGATCGGCATCAGCGGCAGGGCGAGGTAAAGGCGCTGCAACGGGGCATCGACCTCGGGCTGACGTTGATCGACACCGCCGAGATGTACGGCGACGGCGGCGCGGAAGAAGTGGTGGGTCAAGCCATCGCGGGCAAACGCGATCAGGTCACGCTGGTGAGTAAGGTCTACCCCCATAACGCCAGCCGCAAGGGCATCCCCGCCGCGTGCGAGCGCAGCCTGCAACGGATGAAGACCGATTTCATCGACCTGTATCTGCTGCACTGGCCCGGTCCATACCCACTCGACGAAACAGTCGAAGCCTTCGAGCGGCTGCGCGAAGACGGAAAGATCGGCCGTTGGGGCGTGTCCAACTTCGACGTGTCGGACTTGCTGGAATTGAACGACCCCCGCTGCGCCACCAATCAGGTGCTCTACAACCCCGAAGAGCGCGGCATTGAGTACGACCTTATCCCGTGGATGGAAACCGCCAGCATGCCGCTGATGGCCTACTGCCCCATCGGCCAGGCTGGCAACCTGCTGATGAACCCCGCCATCCTCGAAGTCGCCCAGCGCCACGACGTCACTTCAGCGCAGATAAGCCTCGCGTGGGTGCTGCGACAGGACGGCGTGATTGCCATCCCTAAAGCGGTCGACCCGCACCACCTGCAATTGAACGCAGAAGCGGCAAGCATCGAGCTGACGCTGGAGGACGAGCTGTTGATCGACACCTCATGGCCCGCGCCGATCCGCAAACAGCGTTTGGGAATGGTCTGAACCTCCCGCTGCCACCCAAACATGAAACGATACAAACCGTCACAAAACTGTCAAAACCGCTTGCGATGATGCCGCTTTAGATCCTGCCTTCAGCGGCCTCTCTCGCCTGCGAGCCTTCATGAATCAAACCATTGCCCGTCATCAGGACTCCGACATTTTCGGTCTGCTGTATGGATTCCGCTTTCGTCCCGATGAGTCCGCCCGAGAAATCGATGCGGCAACGGCGCTGGAAACCCTGCGCAACCCGACCGACGACAACGAATTCATCTGGCTGCACTTGAACCTGGCCCACGCCAGTTGCGAACGCTGGTTGAAAACCAATCTGGAACTGCCGGACGAATTCCTCGAAGCGTTGCACGAAGGCTCGCGCTCGACGCGCATCGAGCATGTGGACTCGGCCCTGCTGGCAGTGGTCAACGACGTGGTCTTCGACTTCAACCGCGTCTCCACCGACATTGCCACGCTGTGGGTCTGTGTGCGCAGCAACCTGATGATCTCGGCACGGCATCAGCCATTGCGTTCGGTGGACAAGCTGCGCTCGTCGGTCAAACACGGCGAAACGTTTCGCTCCCCGCTCGAATTGCTGGCCCACTTACTGCGAGACCAGAGCGACGTGCTGGCGCAGTTCATGCGCAAGACCAGCATCAGTGTCGACAAGATCGAAGACCAGTTGCTGTCTCAGCGGTTGAGCAACAACCGCACCGAACTGGGGGCCATGCGCCGGGTGCTGGTGCGTCTGCAACGGCTGCTGGCGCTGGAGCCGGGCTCGCTGATGCGCCTGCTGCACCGCCCGCCGCAGTGGCTGCTGGAAGAAGACTTGCAAGAGCTGCGTCAGTCCACCGAAGAGTCAGCGCTGGTGATCAGTGACCTCACCGCGCTGGGCGAGCGGATCAAGCTGCTGCAGGAAGAAATCGCCGCCAACCTCAACGAACAGAGCAGCCGCACGCTTTTCACCCTCACCGTCGTGACCGTGCTGGCGCTGCCGATCAACATCGTCGCGGGCTTTTTCGGCATGAACGTTGGCGGCATTCCCCTTGCCACCGATCCTCATGGGTTCTGGATTCTGGTAGCGCTGGTGGCGACGTTCACGTTCGTGGCGGGACGCTGGGCGTTTCGCAAGAGCCGGGATTATTGAAAGTGCCGCCGGGGAGCCAGCGTCAGCTAAGCCTTCAGAACGTGCTTCAGTCCGCTGTAGGTTGTTCTTTGTTGATGTGAGTCGATGATGAGGACCGAAGCTCTGGCTTTGTTGCCGATGCGTGCCTTGTCCCCCAAACGGTTGAATCCCCATTCGAGCGTCACGGGGCGCTCGCTGCCCAAACCCTCGTTTCTCAGGTTGCTCGACGCCAGAATCTCACCACTTACGGCATCCGTGATGCTGAACGCGTGAAACACGATATCGGCAAGGTCTGTCTTGAAAATGATATTCAAAGGTTTGGAGATGGGGAGTTCATCATCTTCTCTCAGGTCTTGAATGAACGGCTCATTCAGCACCGGCTTGACATCGCTCATAGCGGGGCACTCCGTATTGCGGTCCAGAGGGTCATTGCGTTGAACGCTTTATCCTCAGGCTAGCGGCCATCGACACCGATCCTAGACCGTTTCGCGATGGCGCTTATCGCGCTTCTGGCATCCTCAAAACTTTTTTTTGAGCACCATCCATCCCTTAGCGCAACAAATCCGCCACAGGGCTGTCGTGCGTCGCATCTCTGTCACATTTTGTAATGATCATGGGCACTATCCCATCTCAACAGGATTGTGAATCATGGCGACCCCTACATTGGCTCAAGGCTCCTTGAAAGGCGCAGGGCTGAGTGCTCAATTCGGGCGCAAGCCCGGCGTTCTGACGATGGTGATCTTCTTCGCCGTACTCGGTCTGGGCCTGCTGTACACGGCGTTCAGCCTGAAGTCGGACATGGACGATCTGGGCACGGTCGTGACGACCTGGACCCCGTTCCTGTTGCTTGGCGTTGCGCTGTTGATCGCTCTGGGTTTCGAATTCGTCAACGGTTTTCACGACACCGCCAACGCGGTGGCCACCGTGATCTACACCCACTCTTTGCCGCCGAACGTCGCGGTGGTCTGGTCAGGCCTGTTCAACTTCCTCGGTGTGCTGTTTTCCAGCGGCGCAGTAGCGTTCGGCATCATTGCCCTGCTGCCGGTGGAGCTGATCCTGCAAGTCGGCTCCTCCGCCGGCTACGCCATGATCTTCGCCCTGCTGATCGCGGCCATCCTGTGGAACCTCGGCACCTGGTGGCTGGGCCTGCCAGCGTCGTCGTCGCACACCTTGATCGGCTCGATCATCGGTGTAGGGGTGGCGAACGCGCTGATGCATGGTCGTGACGGCACCAGCGGCGTGGATTGGTCGCAAGCCACCAAAATCGGCTACTCGCTGCTGGTCTCGCCGGTGGTGGGCTTCACCTGCGCCGCCCTGTTGCTGCTGGCCCTGCGCCTGCTGGTGAAGAACCGCGCACTGTATAAAGCTCCGGAAGGTGACACCCCGCCACCGATCTGGATTCGCGGCCTGCTGATCCTGACCTGCACCGGCGTGTCCTTCGCGCACGGCTCCAACGACGGCCAGAAAGGCATGGGCCTGATCATGCTGATCCTGGTCGGCACCCTGCCGATGGCCTACGCGCTGAACCGCGCCATGCCTGCCGATCAGTCGCTGCAATTTGCGGCGGTGGCGCAAGTCACCCAACAGGCCCTGAGCAAGGCGGCGCCAGCGCCGGCCCCTGCGGATTCGCGCCAGACGCTGTCCACCTACATCCGCGACAAGCAGCCGACGCCTGAACTGGTACCAGCCCTGGCCGTGATGGCGGGCAAGATCGGTGACCAGGTCGCCAGCTACGGCTCGCTGTCCAAAGTCCCGGCCGAAGCCACCGCCAACGTGCGTAACGACATGTACCTGACGTCCGAAGCCATTCGTTTGATGGACAAGGGCAAGGTCGGCAATTTCGACGCCGACACGCAGGGCAAGGTGGACCTGTTCAAGCAGCAGATCGACACCGCCACCCGCTTCATCCCGCTGTGGGTCAAAGTGGCCGTCGCCCTCGCGCTGGGCCTGGGCACCATGGTCGGCTGGAAACGCATCGTCGTGACCGTCGGCGAAAAAATCGGCAAGACCCACATGACCTACGCCCAAGGCGCTTCGGCGGAAGTCGTGGCCATGGTCACCATCGGTGCGGCGGACATGTACGGCCTGCCCGTCTCGACCACTCACGTGCTGTCGTCCGGCGTGGCGGGCAGCATGGTGGCCAACGGTTCAGGCCTGCAAATGCGCACCCTGCGCAACCTCGCCATGGCCTGGGTCCTGACCCTGCCAGCGGCGATCCTGCTGTCGGGCGGCCTGTACTGGTTCTTCACCCAGATTTTCTGATTCGCAGAGCTTCACGTGCTCTCCTTCACAGGCGCTTCGGCGCCTGTTTTTTTTTGCGTGCCGCATACAACCGGTCCCGCCTTTGATTCTGGCCGCAGGCCGTAGGAGCTGGCTTGCCTGCGATCGGCTGCGCAGCAGTCGCAAACCCAGGCACCTCGGTGTGCCAGGCAAATCGTGCATTCAGGTTTTGCTGCCGGTGCCCGGCAGATCGCAGGCAAGCCAGCTCCTACGGCCTTGGCGGTGTTTCAGACGCAGCGGGGTCGACTGACACGACACCATCGCGGGCAAGCGCGCTCCTACAGGAAATACGTGCTCCGTCAGCATCACCCACCATCAAACACGATCCATGTCCCATGCCCACACCCTTCGGCCATTGATGCCCTTCCCCGCCTGCCTAAGATGTTGACTACAGCCTGTCTGGCCGTGATCTCTTCCAAGCGAGCCTCTCCATGACTCAAACAAGAACGCTGTATGACAAACACATCGACTCGCACACCGTGTGCAACCTCGACGATCAGGGCCATGTACTGCTCTACATCGACCGTCAGGTGATCAACGAATACACCAGCCCGCAGGCGTTCAGCGGCCTGCGCGAAGCCGGGCGTGATGTCTGGCGCCCCGAGACCGCACTGGCCGTGGTCGATCACGTCAACCCCACCGCCCCTCAGCGTGTCGCCGCCATGGCCGATCCGGGTGGCGCGTTGCAAGTCTCCTATCTCGCTGACAACTGCGAAAAATTCGGCATCGAACTGTTCGACGTCCTCGATAAACGCCAGGGCATCGAACACGTGATCGCCCCCGAGCAAGGCTTCATCCTGCCGGGCATGGTCATCGCTGCGGGCGACAGCCACACCACCACCTACGGCGCCTTGGGCGCGTTCGGCTTCGGCATCGGCACCTCGGAAATCGAACACCTGCTGGCCTCGCAGACGCTGGTCTATAAACGCCTGAAAAGCATGCGCGTAACCGTCGAGGGTGACCTGTCCAGCGGGCTGACCTCCAAAGACGTGATCATGGCCCTGATCGGCAAGATCGGCGCGTCAGGCGCCACCGGCTACGCCATCGAATTCACCGGTTCGACCATCGCGGCCCTGAGCGTCGAAGCGCGCATGACCATCTGCAACATGGCCGTCGAAGCCGGTGCACGGGGCGCGTTCATGGCGCCGGACGAGAAAGTCTTTGCCTACCTCAAGGACAAACCCCTCGCTCCAAAAGGCGATCTGTGGGATCAGGCCGTCGCCAAATGGAAAGGCTTGCACAGCGACCCGGGCGCCGTATTCGACCGCGAAGTCCAACTCGACGCCCGCGACCTGCAGCCCATGGTCACCTGGGGTACCAGCCCGGATCAGGCCGCCGCAATCAATGGCAGCGTTCCCGACCCGGAGGCCATCGCCGACCCGATCCTGCGCCAGGACATGCGCCGCGCCCTCACCTACATGGGCCTGGAAGCGGGCATGCCGCTGAGCGATATCGTCATCAGCCACGCCTTTATCGGCTCCTGCACCAATGCGCGCATCGAAGACTTGCGTGACGCTGCCAAGGTCGTGCGCGGCAAACACGTGGCCGAGCATGTGCGGGCGATGATCGTCCCTGGCTCCACCGCCGTGCGCGATCAGGCCGAAGCCGAGGGGTTGGCGTCGATCTTCCGCGATGCCGGTTTTGAGTGGCGCCAGTCCGGCTGTTCGATGTGCCTGGCGATGAACGACGACGTGCTCGCCCCCGGCGACCGCTGCGCGTCCAGCACCAACCGCAATTTCGAAGGCCGTCAGGGCGCCGGTGCCCGCACCCACTTGATGAGCCCGGCCATGGTGGCCGCCGCCGCCATCACCGGCCACCTGACCGACGTTCGCAGCCTGCAAGGGAGTTTCTGAGATGCAGCCTTTCACCCAAGTCACCGGCAAGGCCGCGCCGATGCTGGCGGCCAACACGGACACTGACGTGATCATGCCCAAGCAATTCCTCAAGGGCATCGACCGCGCCGGGCTGGACCGCGGCCTGTTCTTCGACCTGCGCTTCCTGCCGTCGGGCGAGCCGAACCCTGAATTCATCCTCAATCAGCCGGGCTGGCAAGGGGCAAAATTCCTCGTCACCGGGCCGAACTTCGGTTGCGGGTCGAGCCGTGAACACGCGGTCTGGGGCCTCAAGCAAATGGGCATTCAGGCGCTGATCGGCAGCAGCTTCGCCGGGATTTTCTACGACAACTGCCAACGCAACGGCGTGCTGACCATCGTGCTGGACGAGGCGCAGGTTCAGGCCTTGGGCCAGGTGATCAGCCAGGCCGACAGCGCGCAAATCGAAGTGGATTTGCCCTCGCAGGAAATTCGCCTGCAAGACGGACGCGTCATACCGTTCAAAATCGACGAACTGCGCAAAAACGCCCTGCTGCTGGGGCTGGATGCCATTGGCAGCACGCTGCAAAAGCGCGAACAGATTCTCGCGTTTCAGCAAAAGCATCTGGCAGAGAACCCGTGGCTAACCTGAATCATTACTGACGAAACCCATTCCAACTGTAGGAGCGAATTCATTCGCGAGACGTCGGTACATTCAATAGAGAGGTGCCAGACACACCGGCCCCTTCGCGAATAAATTCGCTCCTACAGGTTCAGGCTGCATGCCGCGAAACGTGTTCTACAAAGACAACCCCTGAAAATGCGCCTGCAAAAACTCCACGCACACCCGCAATTTCCCTGAATTGGCCAGCCGCGTCGGGTACACCGCCCAGACGTTGGCGCTCTCGGTGTATTCCGGCAGCACCTGCACCAGCCGCCCCTGCTCAAGAAAGGGTTTGACGTCCCACAGCGAACGCTGCAACACCCCGCGCCCGTCCAGCGCCCATTGCAGGACGATCTCGCCGCTGTTGGACGACAGCGGCCCGCTGACACGCACGCTCTCCCGCACGCCGTCACGCTCGACATGCCAGATGCCAAACGCGTTGTCGCGCTCCTTAATCACCAGGCAGTCGTGCAGTTCCAGGTCCACCAATTGCTGCGGCGTGCCCCGACGCGCCAGGTAATCCGGCGCCGCGCACAGTACCCGTCGGTTACTCACCAATTGGCGACCGATGTGCTGACCGGGGATGTCGTCACCTACGCGGATCTCCAGATCGAAGCCCTCGCTGACGATATCCACCACCCGGTCGAACAGGTCCAGCCGCACTTCCAGATCGGGGTACGCCTCGGCCAGTTTCGAGATCGCCGGAGCGACGTGATTGCGGCCGAAACCGAACGAACTGCACAAATGCAGCTTGCCCCGTGGCGCCGAATGGGCGTCGGACAATTCGTCGTGCAGCAACTGAAAATCTTCGAGAATCCGCACCGCCCACCGCTGCACGCGCTCGCCGTCTTCGGTCAGCGCGACCTTGCGGCTGGTGCGGTGCAACAGGCGCGTGGCCAGGGTCGATTCGAGGATCTGGATGCGCTTGCTGACGTACGCAGGCGACAGCCCGAGTTCATCGGCGGCGGCCGCGAAGCCAGCCTTGCGGATCACGGTGAGAAACACCCGAAGGTCTTCGGGCAACGGCGCCACTTCTTTTTTTGAGGTCATGCGGCTTCTTTTGGTCAGGCTCGGTCAAGGACCTGTGGTGTTCGCCAGCAGGCCGGCTCCCACAGTTGGAATCGCGGACAACAATAACATCCCGCGCCGCTCATACGTTTCAAAACGTAAAACCGGGCATATCTCCGAACGTTCTAAAAATATGGAATTCAGTTCTTTTACGGAATAAATCACAACCTCTATAACTAGCGCACTTATTCCAAAAGCCACCGATTCCCGCTCGAAGGATTTCTCATGGATGTTTTCTGGTTTCTACCGACACACGGCGACGGCCATTTTCTGGGCACCACCAAGGGCGCGCGCCCGGTCACGCTCAATTACCTGAAGCAAGTGGCCCAGGCCGCTGACGACTTGGGCTACCACGGTGTGTTGATCCCGACCGGTCGTTCCTGTGAAGACTCCTGGGTGATCGCCTCGGCGCTGGTGCCACTGACCGAACGCCTGCGTTATCTCGTGGCGATCCGTCCGGGCATCATCTCCCCGACCGTCTCCGCGCGCATGGCCGCGACCCTGGACCGCCTGTCCGGTGGGCGCCTGCTGATCAACGTCGTGACCGGTGGCGACCCTGATGAAAACCGTGGCGATGGCAGCTTCCTTGACCACAGCGAACGTTACGAAGTCACCGACGAATTCCTGAAAATCTGGCGCCGCGTGTTGCAGGGCGAAGCTGTCGATTTCGAAGGCAAACACCTCAAGGTGCAGAACGCCAAGGCGCTGTACCCGCCGATCCAGAAACCCTACCCGCCGCTGTATTTCGGCGGTTCTTCGGAAGCCGCCCACGAGCTGGCCGCCGAGCAGGTGGACGTGTACCTGACGTGGGGCGAGCCGCCTGCCGCAGTCGCCGGAAAACTGGCTGACATCCGCGAACGCGCCGCCCGCAATGGCCGCACCGTGAAGTTCGGCATCCGTCTGCACGTGATCGTCCGCGAGACCAGCGAGGAGGCATGGAAAGCCGCCAACACCCTGATCGAGCACATCAGCGACGAGACCATCGCCGCTGCGCAGAAATCCTTCTCGCGCTTCGACTCCGAAGGCCAGCGCCGCATGGCGGCCCTGCACGACGGTCGACGCGACAACCTGGAAATCGCCCCGAACCTGTGGGCCGGCGTCGGCCTGGTGCGTGGCGGTGCAGGCACAGCGCTGGTGGGCAACCCTGAAGAAGTGGCGGCACGCATCAAGGAATACGCGGACCTGGGGATCGAGAGCTTCATCTTCTCCGGCTACCCGCACCTGGAAGAAGCCTACCGCTTCGCCGAGCTGGTATTCCCGTTGCTGCCTGAACCGTACCGCAGCCTGGCGGGGCGTGGCATCACCAACCTGACCGGGCCGTTCGGCGAGATGATCGCCAACGATTTGCCACCGCAGAAGTAACCCGTTCACCGCATGACCTGTGGGAGACGCCGGAGGTTAGGACGGCAGCGAATTGATTTGCCTGACTCACGACCGCTTTCGCCAGCGTCCTAACCTCCGCAAGCTCCCACAAGGTATTCGGCGGCATTCGTACACGGAGTTCCCCCACATGACCGCCAGCGTTCCGTTTCAACCACAAGTGATCCCCATGCAGCTACTGACCTTACCGCCTTCCCCAGCCCTGGCGACCTCCATCCGCGCCACCGCACAGGTGTTCGAAGACCCGAAATCCCAAGCGTTGCTGGCCCACGTGCAACAGGTCGCGCCCAGTGATGCCAGCGTGCTGATCATCGGCGAAACCGGCACCGGCAAGGAGTTGGTCGCCCGTCACATCCACAACCTGAGCGACCGCCGCCATCAGCCGTTCGTGGCCGTGAACTGCGGGGCGTTCTCCGAATCGCTGGTCGAGGCCGAGCTGTTTGGCCACGAAAAAGGCGCGTTCACCGGCGCGTTGACCGCCAAGGCCGGCTGGTTTGAAGAGGCCAACGGCGGCACGCTGTTCCTCGACGAAATCGGCGACCTGCCGATGGCCATTCAAGTGAAGCTGCTGCGCGTGTTGCAGGAGCGTGAAGTGGTGCGGCTGGGTTCACGCAAAAGCACGCCGATCAACGTCCGCGTGCTGGCGGCCACCAACGTGCAGCTGGAGCGTGCGATCAACGCCGGGCACTTCCGCGAGGACCTGTTCTACCGCCTCAACGTGGTCAACCTGGAGCTGAGCACCCTGCGTGAGCGCCCTGGCGACATCATGCCGCTGACCCGTCATTTCATTGAGGTTTACAGCCAGCGCCTAGGTTGCGGCCCGATCCAGATCAGCAGCGACGCCGAGCACAAGCTGCGCACTTACAGCTGGCCGGGCAACATCCGCGAGCTGGAAAACGTCATTCACCACACGCTGCTGATTTGCCGCAACGGCGTGGTCCAGGCCAGCGACCTGCGCCTGTCGAACCTGCGTCTGGAGCGTCAGGACGACGCATCACCTGCTATCGACGACTCCACCGACGCGCTGTTGGCCCGGGCGTTTCAAAAGTTGTTTGAAGAGCAGGCAGGCGCGCTGCACGAGAAAGTCGAAGATGCGCTGTTGCGCGCGGCTTATCGCTTCAGCCACTACAACCAGGTGCACACCGCGCAACTGTTGGGCTTGAGCCGCAACGTCATCCGGGCGCGGCTGATCAAAATCGGCGAGTTGGCCGTGAACAAGCGTCGACCGGGCGAGCAGGTGCAAGGCGACCGGATGGTGCAGTTGTCGGTCTGAATCAACGTCCTGCGGGGTGTGAACGGACGCCATCGCTGCCGTCGTGCCTCCGGCGTCTCCCACAGGTCCGGCAGCGGGCTGACGATTCCTGCTCCTCCTGTCACTGCCACAGCGGCGAAACGGCAGACATTCAACGCGACCCTGTGATTTCTCCCACCATTTCGTAGGCGTTGAACGCCATCGCCGTCGTCCGGTGCCTGCGAATCAATCCCCACAAATCCCCTTCGCCCTGCTCGGCATTGCGGAACGCCTGTTCACAGGCGGATTTGGACTGCCACAGCACATGGCTGAGGACTCGCCCCTGGTCTTCACTGACATGCACACTGGCGCGGATGAAACCGGGGTACGTACGGGTGAAGCGCTCGAAGCGCTCATTCAGGTCCGCCACCAGACCGGCGTGGTATCGGGGATCTACCGTGAACTCGACGAACTGACTGAACGGAAGGTTTGAGTCTTGTGACGTCATGAACGCTCTCCACAGATGAACGGATGTCGCAGAACAAAGTGCAGCATTGAGATTTCGCGTGAACTACGTTTCTTGCGTCGTATTGTCAGGGGCGACAGTGTGTCCAGGCGCTGCCAGTTGTTAATGCAGGTTGCGAAGGGTAAAACCTCCACTTAACTAGAGGTCAAGCATCTTTTGCCTGTTGATCAACGGGCTATTGAAGGAATCCATGCGCTCAACCGCATTTCAGCATCTGCCCCAAGAACTGACCGTAGGCCAACTGTCGGCCCGCAGCGGTGTCGCCATCACCGCGTTGCGCTTCTACGAAACCAAAGGGCTGATCTGCAGCCAGCGCAATGCGGGCAATCAGCGCCGCTACTCCCGGGACGTGCTGCGCCGGGTGGCGCTGATCAAGACGGCGCAGCGGCTGGGCATTCCGCTGGCGACCATTCAGGCCGCCTTCGACACACTGCCACAGGATCGTCCGCCCAACCTTGAAGACTGGAACCGGCTGTCGGAATGCTGGAAGGCCGACCTCGACGAGCGCATCCATCGCCTTACGGCCCTGCGCGACCAGCTCAACGGCTGCATCGGTTGCGGCTGCCTGTCGATGGAGGCCTGCCCATTGCGCAACCGAGGCGATACCTTGGGCGAAGATGGCGCCGGTCCTCGACTTCTGGATCAGGACTGAACGTGCTGCGGCCCCACCAGCGTGGCGGCCAGCACCCGGTCGTCGACCGAGAGGTGCATTTGCTGCATCGACTGGTTCAGCTCGTTCGTGGCCTGGATCAACGAGTTGGACATGGCCATGATCTCCATCTGCAACTGGCGAATCTTGCCTTCGCGTGCTTTTGGCGACAGCGAGTGATCACTCATGAAGGCCTGCATGTCCTTCATCTTTTGCGCGATGCGCGCCTGTATCGAACGGATCATCTTGAGCTGATCCTTGATCCGGTCCGGCAGGTTCGAGGCATCGATGTCAGCGTTCTTGTCACCGGTTTTCGCCGCCTTCTGCGCTTCGGGCGACAACAGCACCTCGACGCTTTTGCGCATTTGCTCGGCCGCGCTGGGTATGTCAGTTGAATCCTCAGTGGTTTGCTGACTTTTAGCGGTCGCCTGCTGCACAAGCAACGCCGCGTCCGCCGGGTTGCGGAAACTCAAGCTCATCATGAAAAAAACGCCTCCATAGCCCTGGCTGCCCTGCGACCACGTGGAAAACCCACACGGTTTCACCGGTTCCATCCCACGCTGTCGGCTCTTTCGGATAGCCCTTTAGGATGGAGGGCCGGAAATGTGTCTGAGTCGACACAATCTTGGCTTTGATACGCTGTCAGGCGTTGATTCTGGCCGCAGGCGTCTGGCGTCAGCCTTCAGAAATCTCCGCCAACCTCACCGCCAGCGCCTTCGCCTGCAACGCCACATCGGTCACCGCCGTGCTTTCCCACCACATCCCTCGCAGCGGCGGGCCCATGGCGTACAGTCGAGACGACACCCGCCCTTCGGCGTCCAGCACCGCGCCGCCCGGATCGGAAGCGATGCCCAGCGCCAGCGGTCCCGGCTGAATCAGCCCCCGCGCCAGCAATTGCCGAGGCAGGGCTCGGTCCACCCGGCGCCAGTCATATTGAATGCCGGTCGAGTTGATCAGCGCGTCACCGCGCACCTCGGTCGGATGATCCTCGCCGCGATAGCGCACGCTGATGCGCACCTGCCCCGACTCGCGATCCTGCACGTCTTGTAACGAGGCCGCATGAATGTTCAGACGGCCCTCCTGCACCAGCCGCTCCAACAAGGCCGCGCTGGGCGGTGGCGAGCGGTGGTGATGGCTTTCCCACCAGGGGCGGACATGGCGTACGAACTGTCGCCGCTGCACGTCAGTCGCCTGACTCCACAACCGCGGGATGTGCACCCGGACGGTGTCCAGCGGCGCCTGCCAGTCAATGCCTTGGGCGATGGCCTGCTCGCACTGTTCACGCAGGGCGCGCACCAGTTGCCGGGGGCTGCGAAGGCTGTGGTCAGCGCCGAGAAAATCCGGCCAGGCAGGCGGCTGACGGCGCACGTGCGGCAGCAAACCATGCCGGGAAAACACGTCAATGGGGCCCCGATGTCCGGCCTGTTCCAGCGACACCACAGCATCGACCATGGTCAGACCCGAACCGATGATCAACACCCGGCCTTGAGGATCAAGATGACGCATCGCAGCAACGTCCCATGGGTCCACGGCCGCAGCATTCAGGGCGTTGGAGTCGGTTTGCGGCGTGCGCGCGGCGGCGAACATCCCGGTGGCCAGCACAGCGAAACGCCCGGTCAGCTCAGTGCCGTCAGCCAGCGTGAGGCGAATGCCGGATGCCACGGATTGCACATCCGCTGCCTCTCCTCGCACATGCTCGACGCTCGAACCGTGCTGCGCGCCTTTCGCCTGTGCCTCGGCCAGTCGCTGCTGCACGTACAGTCCAAAAATACCGCGAGGCGGAAACAGCTCGGCGAGCGGCACATGCTGCTGATCAGACTCCGGCCAGCCGCCCGACGCAATGAACTCGCCCAGCCAACGGGTCAGGTCATCGGCGTCGTCAGGGTCGACGCTCATGCGCGCGGCGTTGCCGTTGAGGGTGTGGCCCAATTCGGTGGCGCTGTAGGCCTCGCCCCGGCCCAGTTCGCTGCGGGACTCGACGATCACGATCCGCCGCTCTCCCGGCAGGCGCAGCAGCTTCACGGCCAGCATCGTGCCGCTGAGGCCGCCGCCGATGATCAGGATGTCGGCGTCAGGTCGATTGTGTTGTGAGGTCATTGTTTTTGCCTTGTCTTCGCCACAGTGGCGCGCCTGCCCGATTATGGCGAGCCTGCGGAGGGATTCAAACAGGACGATGGTCGGCCCGTTTCGGTACGAAGGATGCAAGGCACGGCGCGTGCCGGGATATCAGGAATTTGCTGATGTGAAAGCGGGCAACGTGTTGAAGGGCTGTTGCCTGACCAACATCTAGGGTGTGATTACAAACCCCGGCCATAGAGCGGTTCAAACCTGTAGGAGCGAATTCATTCGCGAATCGGTTTCCAGACGATGCATCTCCATCGAATGTACCGGCTTCTCGCGAATGAATTCGCTCCTACAGGAACGCGGCCGGCCGCACCATCGCTTACGACACCACATTGCGCACAAACCGTAACGCCACATCCCCGTCATTGCGATAGGCATGGGGCCGGTCGCTGGCGAACATGAAAAACTCCCCCGCCGCGATCTGTCGGGTGTCGTCCGGAAATGCGACGCTCAGGCAGCCTTCGATCACATAGACCTGCTCGCTCCAGCCCTTAGGGTCAGCCTCAGAGGCGTACGCTTCGCCGGGCGCCAGCGAGAACTCCCACAGCTCCACGCCATGCCGCGCCGATGCCTTGGCCAGCAACACCGCTTTACTCTCCGGCAAGGCGCCTGCCCAGGCCACTTCGTTGATGCGGCTCGGATCGCGCCCGTCAGGCGCCTGGATCAGATCACTGAACGCCACGTCCAGCGCCTCCGCAACGCGGTCCAGCGTGGCCAGACTGACATTCTTCTCTCCCGCCTCGATGGCCACCAGCATGCGCCGACTGACCCCAGATTTTTCCGCCAACGTGGTCTGGCTCAATGCTGCCTCGTGCCGCAAACGTCGAACATTGAGGCTGACATGCTGCAGCACCGACGCGCGTTGCGAATGTTCCTTCTGCACTGGATCGCTCCCCCATAGGACTTGGTGGGCAATATACTGCTCATCGCCATATGCCACAAACCCGCATAGAGCCTGATGCATTGAGGCGCCAGGTCTTGCTGCCGCTACGCGTCAGATCGTAGGCAAGCCAACTCCTACGCCCTCCGGGCAGAATCAAAAGCCCAGATCGCGCAAGGACTCGCTTCTGCCGAAGGCGTAGGAGTTGGCTTGCCTACGATCCGTCGCGTAGCGGCGGCAAAATCAGGTGCCACGGTTCGTCGGGATAACCGCCAGCCCGACCATCACCCCTTGCGTTTCATATCCAACCGCCGCAAATGACAGGTCACTTCTTCGCGGTCGTGGTACAGCTGCTTGCAGCCGATCGACACCTTGACGCCCCGCGCCTTGAACCCTTCCTCGATGCGCTCCAACAGGCGCTTCACCTCGGCATAGCGCTGCTTCATCGGCAGCTTGAGGTTCACCACGGCCTCACGGCACAACCCCTCACCGAGCCAGGTCTCCAGCAATGCAGCATTTCGTGCAGGCTTTTCGACGATGTCGCACACCATCCAGTCGACGGTCTGACGCGGCTTGTAGGTAAAGCCGTCGGCCATCAAGTGCTGCACCAGCCCGGTGTCCATCAGGCTTTCGGCCATCGGGCCATTGTCGATGGCGGTCACCAACATGCCGCGCTTCACCAGTTGATAGGTCCAGCCTCCCGGCGCAGCGCCAAGGTCCACGCCGGTCATGTCGCCTGATAGACGCTCGTCCCACTGATCGCGCGGGATGAAGTGATGCCACGCCTCTTCCAGCTTCAGCGTCGAACGGCTCGGCGCCTCGCGGGGGAACTTCAAGCGCGGAATGCCCATGGGCCACATCGCCGAATTGTCAGCATCGGCCAGGCCCAGAAACACCTCGCGACCGCTTTTGAAGGTCAGCAGCAGACGCGGCAGGCTGGCGTTGTCCACCAGCTTGCCCGCCTTCTCAAGCGCCTTGCGCAGTGGGCCTTCGAACTTGCGGCAGAACGTCGAGAGTTCCTTGCCGTCGTTGGTGTCGACCACTTCCAGCCACAGGCTGCCGCAGGTCGCGAAATCCGCCATGTGTTGCAGGATGACGCTGATGCGGTCGGTTTCCGGCAGCTCGACGAACACACCGCGCGCCCACTGGCGAGGGAAGATCAGGTCGGTGAAACGCACGCCTCCCATCAGGCGCTTGGCGCCATCCGCTTCGGTGCAGACGAACTCGGCGCAGGCCGCATTGGGCTTGGCCTTGGCATAACCGGACACGCCGAGGTGCGCGGCGTGTTCACTGATTTCCGAGCAGACCTCGCCTTCGAAACCGGGACGGCAATGCATGAAAAGGGTGTTCACGGAATTCTCCATGACGCGCCGGGCAGATCGCCCACGCGTCCTATACTTGAGGCGATTTCACCTCAGTGACTCGAAAGCCGCGCATGATAGCGGAATCAGGAACCACTGGCCCACGCCAAAGGTCCAGTAGTACTCAATGACCGTGTAAAGCCGCCATGCAGAGGGCTCAAACCCATCGTCTTACCGTTTTGTGTGATACGCCCGTCCGCGCCGTGCGGACCCGTCAAGGAGTTAGTCATGCCCTCCCTCGATAGCCTGAAAAGCCTCAAGACACTCGACGTCGGCAACAAGACCTACCATTACTTCAGCCTGCCCGACGCCGCCAAGACCCTCGGCGACCTCGACCGACTGCCTATGTCGCTCAAGGTGTTGCTGGAAAATCTGCTGCGCTGGGAAGACAACAAGACCGTCACCGGCGACGACCTGAAATCCCTTGCCGCCTGGCTGACCGAGCGCAAATCCGACCGCGAGATTCAATACCGCCCTGCCCGCGTGCTGATGCAGGACTTCACCGGCGTGCCCGCGGTGGTCGACCTGGCGGCGATGCGCGCCGCCGTGGCCAAGGCGGGCGGCGATCCCCAGCGCATCAACCCGCTCTCCCCCGTGGACCTGGTGATCGACCACTCGGTGATGGTGGACAAGTTCGGCGATCAACAAGCGTTCAGCGAAAACGTCGACATCGAAATGGAGCGCAACGGCGAGCGCTACGCCTTCCTGCGCTGGGGCCAGAGCGCGTTCGACAACTTCAGCGTCGTACCGCCTGGCACCGGGATCTGTCACCAGGTCAACCTTGAATACCTCGGCCGCACCGTCTGGACCAAGGAAGAAGACGGCAGAACGTACGCCTTCCCGGATACGCTGGTCGGTACCGATTCCCACACCACCATGATCAACGGCCTCGGCGTTCTGGGCTGGGGCGTGGGCGGGATCGAAGCCGAGGCCGCCATGTTGGGCCAGCCGGTGTCGATGCTGATTCCCGAAGTGATCGGCTTCAAGCTCACGGGCAAGCTGAAAGAAGGCATCACCGCCACCGATCTGGTGCTGACCGTTACGCAGATGCTGCGCAAGAAAGGCGTCGTCGGGAAATTCGTCGAGTTCTACGGCGACGGCCTGGCTGACCTGCCCCTCGCCGACCGCGCCACCATCGCCAACATGGCCCCGGAATACGGCGCGACCTGCGGGTTCTTCCCGGTGGACGACGTGACGCTGGACTACCTGCGCCTGTCGGGCCGTCCGGATGAAACGGTGGCGTTGGTCGAGGCGTACGCCAAAGCCCAAGGCTTGTGGCGTTTGCCGGGCAAAGAGCCGGTGTTCACCGATGCGCTGGAGCTGGACATGGGTTCGGTGGTCGCCAGTCTTGCCGGGCCGAAGCGCCCGCAGGATCGCGTCGCACTGCCGGACGTTTCCCAAGCATTCGACGACTTTCTCGGCCTGGCGCTCAAACCCAGCAAACACGATGAAAGCCGTCTGGAAAGCGAAGGCGGCGGTGGCGTGGCCGTGGGCAACGCCGAGCAGGTGGGCGAAGCCGAGTATGAATATGAAGGCAATCGTTATCGCCTGAAAAACGGCGCGGTGGTCATTGCGGCCATCACCTCGTGCACCAACACCTCGAACCCCAGCGTGATGATGGCGGCGGGCCTTTTGGCGAAGAAAGCCGTGGAAAAAGGCCTGCAACGCAAGCCGTGGGTGAAAACCTCGCTGGCTCCCGGCTCCAAGGTCGTGACCGACTACTACAAGGCGGCTGGCCTGACCGAATACCTCGACAAGCTCGGCTTCGACCTCGTGGGCTACGGCTGCACCACCTGTATCGGTAACTCGGGGCCGTTGCGCGACCCGATTGAAAAGGCCATTCAACAATCGGACCTGACCGTGGCCTCGGTGCTGTCGGGTAACCGCAACTTCGAGGGCCGCGTGCACCCGCTGGTGAAAACCAATTGGCTGGCCTCCCCGCCCCTCGTCGTCGCTTACGCGCTGGCCGGTAGCGTGCGCGTGGACCTGAGCAGCGAACCGCTGGGCGAAGGCAGCGACGGCCAGCCCGTGTACCTGCGCGACATCTGGCCGACGCAAAAAGAAATTGCCGACGCCGTGCTGAACGTCAGCACCGGCATGTTCCACAAGGAATACGCCGAGGTCTTCGCCGGTGACGCGCAATGGCAGGCCATCGAAGTGCCACAGGCGGCGACTTACGTGTGGCAGGACGATTCGACCTACATCCAGCATCCGCCGTTTTTCGACGACGTGGCGGGTCCATTGCCGGTGATCGCTGATGTGCAAAAGGCCCGCGTGCTGGCGATCCTGGGCGACTCGGTGACCACCGACCACATCTCGCCTGCCGGTAACATCAAGGCCGACAGCCCGGCCGGCCGCTACCTACGCAGCAAGGGTGTGGAGCCGAAAGACTTCAATTCCTACGGCTCACGTCGCGGCAACCACGAAGTGATGATGCGCGGCACGTTCGCCAACATCCGCATCCGCAACGAAATGCTGGGCAACGAAGAAGGCGGCTACACCCTGCACGTGCCGACCGATGAGAAACTGCCGATCTACGACGCCGCCATGCGTTATCAACAGGAAGGCACGCCGCTCGTGGTCATCGCCGGTCAGGAATAC
Organism: Pseudomonas sp. NPDC088368; assembly: GCF_044753445.1. NCBI lineage: Bacteria > Pseudomonadati > Pseudomonadota > Gammaproteobacteria > Pseudomonadales > Pseudomonadaceae > Pseudomonas > Pseudomonas sp. NPDC088368. The sequence continues at coordinate 1,023 of NZ_JBIVNG010000016.1, read as the reverse complement.
GGCACCGGTTCCAGCCGTGACTGGGCCGCCAAAGGCACCAACCTGCTGGGCGTGAAAGCGGTCATCGCCGAGAGCTTCGAACGTATCCACCGCTCGAACCTCGTGGGCATGGGCGTCTTGCCGCTGCAATTCAAGAACGGTCAGAGCCGCAAGACGCTTGAACTGACGGGCAAGGAAGTCCTCAACATCACCGGCCTGACCGGCGCGACGCTGCAACCGGGTATGAGCCTGACCCTGCAGATCACCCGGGAAGACGGCCAGCAAGAAAACGTCGACGTGCTGTGTCGGATCGATACCCTGAACGAAGTCGAATACTTCAAGGCTGGGGGGATTCTGCACTACGTACTGCGGCAGTTGATTGCGTCGTAACACATGACCCGTGTGGCGCTTGTCCGCTGTCGCGGGCGAGCGCCCTGCTCGGTTCTCCAGACACACCGCGTGCACAGATTTTGCTGCCGCTTCGCGCCAGATCGTCTGATCGCAGCCCGGAGCAAGCAACGTTCCTACGGCCTGCGGCCAGAATCAAAAGCTTGATCCGCGCCGTTCACCTGCTTCTGCTGAAGGAGCTGGCTTGCCTGCGATCTGTCGCGTAGCAGCAGTAGAACCAGACAACCCGGTTCTCTCGGACACACCTCGGGTACCGATTTTACTGTCGCTTCGCGCCAGATCGTAGGCAAGCCAACTCCTACGGCCTTCGGCCAGAATCAGAAGCTTGATCCGCGCCGTTCACCTGCTTCTGCTGAAGGAGCTGGCTTGCCTGCGATCTGTCGCGTAGCAGCAGTAGAACCAGACAACCCGGTTCTCTCGGACACACCTCGGGTACCGATTTTACTGTCGCTTCGCGCCAGATCGTAGGCAAGCCAACTCCTACGACCTTCGGCCAGAATCAGAAGCTTGATCCGCGCCGTTCACCTGCTTCTGCCGAAGGCGTGGGAGATTCTATGGTTGAGGGCAATGCTTTTTAGCCCTCTTTCCTGCGTCATATTCGTCTTCGTTCTGCATCAGGGAAAATGCGACGCGGGC
>NZ_JBIVNG010000015.1:0-202802 GCF_044753445.1 Pseudomonas sp. NPDC088368 | reverse complement strand
CACGGTCTGTACTGCTGCTAACAGTCAGAAGCTGGCTTTTGGTCCCACCCACCCCTTCGAGTCTTACCATACAAGCTGGCTTGCCTGCGATCTGTCGCGCAGCGGCAGCAACCCCTGACGACTCGATCGACCTGACACCCCACGCTGTCCTAGCCCGCCACAACCCGCCCCACCGACAACACTTTCAGCCCTTTCCCACAAGCACCCACGTTTAAACAACGCTAAAATCGCCGTTCTTATCCCACGTTCAAGGACGACCCCATGCCAGTGCTGCGCTGGAGCGCGCTCGCGCTGCTGACCCTCGGTTATTGCATCGCCTGGGTGTATGGCCAACTGAGCCTGCCGGTGGTCGTCACCTTCGGGCTGTTGATCATGGCGGGGATCTGCGTCGTCCATTTCCGACACTGGGCCGTTCGCGGATTCGGTCATGCCCTGTTCATCGCCCTCGCGGCGGGTCTGGCCAGCCATTGGCTGCCGGGCTTCTTCAACGCCCGGGTCATCGCCGCAGCGCGTTTCACTCCCGAAGCCGCGCCCTTTTCGATGTACCTCAACCTCGACAAGCCCCTGATCGGCTTCTGGATCATCCTCGCCTGCCCCTGGGTGTTCGCGGGGTTCAATCTGCGCCGATCACTGATCACCACTGGCCTGACCCTGCCGGTCACAGTCATCGCTTGCCTCGCTACGGCGGTGGCGCTGGGACTCGTGGGCTGGACGCCGAAATGGCCCGAGCAAGGGGGTATCTGGGCGCTGAACAATCTGCTGCTGGTCACGATGACCGAAGAGCTGATCTTTCGCGGCTATCTGCAGTGCGGCCTCAGCCGTTTGCTCGCGCGAATGCCAAACGCCCCAACGCTGGCACTGCTCATCAGCTCGTTGCTGTTCGGTGTGATGCACCTCGGCGGCGGCTGGCAATGGATGATCCTCACCAGCATGGCCGGACTCGGGTATGGCATCGCGTACCGATATGGTGGATTACCGGCGGCGGTCATCACCCATTTTGGGCTCAACCTCACGCACTTCAGCCTGTTCACCTACCCGATGTTCGACCGATGAGCGTTGACCTGCGGCAAACCGTCCCATGACGCAGTTCACAAAATGCTTAATTTCCTGATAACAGGGCCGATAACACCTCAAAGCCTTCCCGGATAGAACAGCTTATGCGCAATAACCAGCCCATCACCCAACGCGAACGGACCTTCCCGGCACAGCAGCGGTTGATTTCGACCACGGATGCTCGCGGCGTGATCACCTACTGCAACGACGCCTTCGTCGAGATCAGCGGCTTCACCCGCGACGAATTGCTCAAGGCGCCGCACAACACCGTGCGCCACCCTGACGTTCCGTCCGCCGTGTTCGAACACATGTGGAGCACCCTCAAACAGGGTCTGCCATGGATGGGCATCGTCAAGAATCGCTGCAAGAACGGCGACCATTACTGGGTCAACGCGTACGTCACGCCCATCTTCGACGGCAAACAGGTGGTGGGCTTCGAGTCGGTGCGCGTCAAACCTACCGCCGAACAGATCCGCCGTGCCGAATCGCTGTATCAACGCCTGAACAACGGCAAGTCAGCCGTCCCGAGCCGCGACACCTGGCTGCCGGTGCTGCAGGATTGGCTGCCGTTCATTCTGGTCAGCCAACTGAGCTTCCTGATCGGCGTCTGGCTCAACTCCTATTGGGGCTTCGCGCTCGCGGCGGCACTGTCCGTGCCGTTGGGGCTGCTGGGCCTGAGCTGGCAGCAACGGGGCATCAAGCGCCTGCTGCGCCTGGCGGATCAGACCACGTCGGACCCGCTGATCGCGCAGATGTACACCGACAGCCGTGGCGCCCAGGCCCGTCTGGAAATGTCCATTCTGAGTCAGGAAGCCCGCCTAAAAACCTGCCTCACGCGTTTGCAGGACACCGCCGAACACCTGAATTCCCAGGCGCGCCAGTCCGACAGCCTGGCCCAGGCCAGTTCCAACGGGCTGGAACGTCAGCGCGTGGAAACCGAACAGGTCGCGACCGCGATCAACCAGATGGCCTCCACCACCCAGGAAGTCGCCAGCCACGTTCAACGCACCGCCGACGCCACCCAGCAAGCCAACGAACTGACCCGTCGCGGCCGCACCATCGCCAGTGAAACCCGCGAGGCCATTCAACGCCTCTCGACCTCGGTCGGCGAAACCGGCCTGACCGTCACGCAACTGGCCAAGGACAGCGACGAAATCGGTGGCGTGGTCGACGTCATCAAAGGCATCGCCGACCAGACCAACCTGCTGGCCCTGAACGCCGCCATCGAAGCCGCCCGCGCCGGCGAAATGGGCCGTGGCTTTGCGGTCGTGGCGGACGAGGTTCGCCAACTGGCGCAACGCACCACCGAATCCACGGGCCAGATCCATTCCCTGATCGCCAAACTGCAAGCCACGGCCAACAACGCTGTGCAAACCATGGCCACCGGCCGCCGCCAGGCGGAAGAAGGCGTCGAACAAGTCATGGAAGCCGACAAGGCGCTGGTGGGCATCAGCGACGCCGTGGCCAACATCACTGACATGACCACACAAATCGCCGCCGCCACCGAAGAACAAAGCTCGGTCGCCGAAGAGGTCAGCCGCAACATCAGCACCATCGCCCAACTGGCCGACCAGACCTCCGACGAAGCCCGCCGCTCCGCCGACCTCAGCGCCGAATTGACCAACACTGCGCTCAGCCAGTATTCGCTGGTAGAACGTTTTAACCGCTAATCAATAGTCAGCATGACTCCAGCCCCGGCAGCGACTCTGCCGGGGCTTTTTATTGCGCGGTGAAAAAGTAGGAAATTTCCGAAGTTGCAAGTTAAGTGCAGTTTTTGTGGAATTGGAGAGAAATGTAGGGTTGACAGAAAGTCGGGATCGCTATTAGTTGAAATTCAGATCGCGATATATATGTACCACCTCTGGAGTGAATTCGCTGATCTAGCCCAATTAATAAAAGAGCGCACATTGGCGAAAAACGTGATGAGTGCTCGATGGAGAATGCTATGAACGACATGAATGTCAAAGCACCGATTCCGTTTCCACCCGCCGTTATTCCAGCGGCGTATGAAGATGGCCTGTTAAAATCAGCAGACTTGAGTGCCCCTATCCTGGTTGAAGTCGAAGTTTGGGCTGCTGCAGAGAAAGGGTATACCGTACGGCTAGACTTGGATGGCCTCCCTGTCACTGAAGAGCGAGTGATCACTGAGGCCGACAAACCGGGAAATATTCTTACGTTCGAATTGGACCCAAAGTATCTGCAGGAAGAGGGTACGTACCAATTGCAATACCGGACTTTCAGCCCAAACACGCAGGTGTCAGATTTTTCACCGTGCACACCCCTTAAAGTGGACCGCACCCCACCGGGCGGCGCACTCCTCTCCTCAGTATTCTTCGCAGAGGGAGAATTCAACGGCAACACCCTCGCCTTCGTCCCCGGCTACGCTGGCATCGAAGCAGGCGACCTGATTCGCACCCTGTGCAACGGCGTTGTCGGCCCCACTCATAACGTGCAGGCAGACGAACTCACCCTGCGCCCCATCGAGATCGTTTTCGAAAAAGCCTTCCTGCAAAGCCTCGCCGCGCAGTACGTGGACATCGACTACACAGTGACCGACCGGGCGGGCAATGAGTCGATCCGATCCTTGCCCAAGACGCTAACGCTGGTCTCGTAACACTGACCGGCGAACCGACCTGCCGGCCAAAAACAACACGATCACCTGATCAATCAGGCACCCGTTCCGCCAGAGAACGCGGACGACTGTGCCTTATGGAGAATGATATGAACGACATGAATGTCAGAGAACCGATCCCCCTTACGCCTGCGGTTGTGCCCGCAGCCTATGAGGATGGGTTGTTGAAAACCGCGGATTTGAATGCGCCCATTGCAGTGCAGGTTATGGTCTGGATTGGGGCCATGACCGGCTATACCGTGCGACTGGATCTGGATGGCGTACCTGCAACCGAGGAACGCGTCATCACCGACGCTGACAAACAGGGCGATATTCTTACACTCGACCTGCCCGAAACGTACTTGGAAGATGAAGGCCTCCATACCCTTGAGTACCGAATCTGTAACCCCCTTACCGGGGATGAAGTGTTTTCACCCTCGATCCCCCTGATCGTCGACCGAACCCCTCCCGGCGCTGCGCTCCTTGCTGCGATGATGTTTCCTCGTGCCAGCTTTGGCGCGCGTGCGACCGCGCTGGTCCCTGCCTATTTCGGCATGGCAGTAGGTGACACGATTCAAACCCTCTGCAGCGGCGTGCCCGGTCCAGTCCACACCGTGGTAGCAGAGGAACTCACGCTGGCTCCCATCCAGATCGCCTTCGAAGAACACTTCCTGTTGAGTCTCGCGGCACCCGAGGTCGTCGTCGATTACTCGGTCGCGGACCGCGCAGGCAATGAGTCGATCCGGGCAGTGCCGGTAACGCTGTCACTGGTGCCGTAACTCCCCCGACGCACATCACAGCCCGGCAGGCCAAGCCGCCGGGCAAACCTACACGCTCATCCGAGCAATCAAGCACCCGTCCCGCGCGAGAACGCGGACGACCGTGCCTTATGGAGAAATGCCATGAACGACATGAATGTCCGAGAACCAATCCCCCTTCCACCTGCGGTGGTGCCAGCAGCCTATGAAGATGGACTGCTGAGAACCGCCGATTTGAATGCGCCCATTGCGGTCGAGGTTGAGGTCTGGCCTGCCGCCGAAACCGGGTATACCGTCCGGCTGGACTTGGATCGCGTGCCTGTCACCGATGAGCGCGTCATCACCGCCACTGACAAACCGGGCGATATCCTCACACTCGATTTGTCTGAAAGGCAACTGGTGAATGAAGGTGTTTACACCTTGGAGTATCGGATATACAGCCCAATTACAGGCGCGGAAGTTTTCTCACCTTCGATCCCCCTGATCGTCGACCGAACCCCACCCGGCGCCGCAGTCCTCGCCCCGCTGTTCTTCGCTGAAGGCTCGATCAACGGCGACGCCAACGCCATTCTTCCCGGCTACGCTGGCATGGCCATAGGCGACGTTGTCCGCACCCAGTGCAACGGCATCCCCGGACCGACCCACACCGTGCAAGCGGACGAACTCACCGTGCGCCCCATCGAAATCGTCTTCGAGGCAGACTACCTCCTGGGCCTGGCCGCCCTAGAGGTGACCATCGAGTACGTTGTCGTCGACCGCGCAGGCAACCCATCCTTCAGTTCCTTACCTGTAACAATTTCCCTCAGTATGTAATTTCATGACCTCTGAAATTAATTCGATCATCTGACGTGCCTTCCTCCTTCACTTGAAGGAGGAGTGGCCCAATTACGTCGAAATTCGAACTCCGGGGGATTATTTTTTTCTCGCTTATTTCCCTTTTGCCTACAACGATTGAGGACTATGTGAAGCCGCAAGCACGCTCCGAGATCCTGGATGCGGTACATATGTACTTACACCCCCGTCAAATTCGACTAAATATGCCGTAATGCATAAAACAGGTTCCGCTTCAAGCGTTGTAAATGACGCGGCGGACACATTCAACCTCTGCACGGGGCTTGATTGACAGTGACAGGTCATGACTTGAACATATGCAGCCGGGGCACGCAGCCCCACAACGATGTTTATCATCGTTTTAACCTCTGTTATCACAACCCCATCCAGACCAGGGAACTTTAATGGAACATGAAAAGGATATTCCGCCATCTGTAAATCCGACTGACATCACTCGGAACAAGGATGAAACATCTGCGGAAGATCAACTGGCGAATGCTGACGAACGTGTGGACGGATCGACCTTCAACTTTGATTCGATACCGCATTACGAAGATTTGCGCGCCATTCTCCCGCCTGGCGCCACATCCAAGGACATCGCCACGTTCTACAGCGAACACCTCGAGCACGTTCTGGGTTTCCCTTGGGAAATCGATGAAGAGGCTCGAAAGGCGGCCCCTTCGTTGCCTCCGCCGTCCCTGGACGGCGGAAGAAACGGTGAGGTCTCCTCCGCACAGCTCGCCAAGGGGGTGCTGATTACCGTACCGCGTTCCTCAAAGATCTGGGTCGCTGATCAGCTCAAGATGCGCTGGGGGAAAAGCACGTTCTACACCACCGTGCCGACCTCCAAATCACGAAAAGGGCCACGTCTGATTCAATTTATCAACGTTGAAGGAGTACCAAACGACCGTACCGGGTTGATCGATATTCGCTACGAAGTGGTCCGTCGCAAACGTCTGGTCGGTGTGTCAGAGACGTTGACGATCTACGTGCGCGACGATGGAACAGGGGAGCCAAAAGGCTCACATGGCCGACCTATCCGTCGACGTAAACTGGACCTGTAAAACCGATCCGGCGTGAAGGCGTTCGATACCCGTCGTACGCCCACATGCCCGTTCAAACAATGGAGAAAAAAGCCCCGGCGGCATGGCTGCCGTCGGGGCTTACTTACGACTTGAATCGTTTACAGGGTCAACCGGTCAGAACGCCAGACGCAGCCCCAGATTGGCCCCCCATGGCTGCTCGACATGCTCGCCTTTCATGTAATCAAAATCGGCATGCACTTGCAGGCGTTTGGACAGCGACACCGACACACCGGCGCCCAGCTCGGCCCGCGAGCCGAACAGGTCATTGTCGAAACGCTGGTCGTTGACGCTGACGTCATTGCTACGGGAGAACTCATGCGCCCCCGCCACTCGCACGTACGGCTGCACCACTCCGCCATCCTTGAGGGTGAACGAACGGCCCAGCGTGGCACCCACTTTACCCACGATCGACTGCGTCTCGCTGGTCTTGGCTTTCAGGCCATTGTTCAGCGTGTAGCTGTCGCCTCCGATCCACACGCTCGACAGTTGGGCAAACGGCTCGACGAAATAATCGTCAGGCAGCTTGATGTGCTTGCCGAACTCCACCGAGCCACCCACCGCCATATTGGTGTAATCGCCCTTGGCCTTTTCGCCATCGCTCATCGCCACCTTCGACGCATTGTGGAATTTGTTCACCTTCACCACGCCGTCGAGGTAATAACCCTCGTCCGACAGCCAGGTGCCGTAGGCGCCCACGTAGTAGCTGTCGACTTCACCCGACGTGCCACGGCCCATGTCCAGATCGGACTGGCTGTAGCCACCCATCACACCCACCAGCAATTGGCCATTGCTGACGGGCACCGGCCCGTCAGCACCCAAAGACAGCCCGTGTTGCCGCTGCTGATAACTCAGTCCCGAATCCAGCGATGCCTTGAAGCGACTGCCGTAACTGCGAACCCAGCCACCGCCCTGCTCCTGACCGCGCACCTCGCCCATGCGACCGCGCAAGGTGCTCAGCTCGCTGTTCCAGATCGTCGGCCCGACGTTGAACAGCGCCAGCACGCTTTCCGTCGAAGGGCTGATGGTCTTGCCGGAACCGATGATGAACCAGTCATCACCCTGCTGCTCCAGCGCGTACGAGTAGGCACCGATATCCGCGCGCGTGCCTCGCAAGCGGAACTGCGCATCGCCCCCTTCAGTGTGCACCACCCGCAACGCGTCGAAGTCCGACGGCACCGCTTCTTCACCTGTATTGCGAACGTTGAGCACATGATTGCCACTGGCCTGGCCTTCGACGTTCAACAAGTCACTTTCCCCGTTGGCCGGATCGATGCGCATGTCAAACCGACCTCGCCCCGACAGCTGACCGAGTGTGAGCGTATGAAAGCCTTCCCCCGCAAAGCCGACACTGCCACCGTCGATGGCCAGAGACTTTATCGAATTGTCCTCGGCCAACTGCCAGTGACCACTGGAGTCGATGATCACGGCATTGCCGTTGACAATATTTCCGTCGAGGCGGGCGTGGTTGTGCAGCGCAACGTTCAGGGTGCTGGTGTCGTCGGCGACGAAGTGTCCGGTGAGAACGCTGTTGTTGACCTCAACATCGGCTTTGCTACGGGTGAGGACATCAATCAGACGGCCATTGCCTGCTGACAGTGTCGAGCCGTTTGCGATGAGGATTTTCGCGGTTGTATCGCTTTGTTCAGCACTGGGACTTCTGAAGACTTTAATGGCGGCACCAGTACGTCCGGAGATAGAGGAACTATCCACCTCTAGAAAATTGCGTTGCACCCCAGACCCAGCAGTACCATCGACAATATAGACACCGCTATCTTCACCTTCAATTTTTGTATCGTCGGTGAAATGGGCGATACCCCCCGCCATTGCCACCCCCCCATAATCGGCTGTCGAAGACTTGCCCAGTCCAAGAACCACGGAGTTTTTCAGCCAGAGTTCCCCCATTGCGCCGACAGAGATACCGTTATGAGCGCCAATCACTTCAGTATTTTCTATGCGCATTCGGGACGTTGCGAGCGGTGCCTGACGATTAAAAACGAGGTGCGCGCCTGAACCGTTAAGATTTTCAATCTTCGAGTTCCGTATGAGGGCCTCACCTGAACTGATCTGGACCCCACCAAAAACCTGACTACCCTCAGCATTGAAGTTTGAGTCATAGATGTACACGTCTTTTAACCGCGCATTCGGTAGTGCATTAAGGGTGCCTCGCCCACTGACACTGTAGCTAAATTCCGAATCTGCAGCGGTAATGGTAAGCGTCTCTCCATCTACTATTTTGTCAGCATTACCGTTACCTGCCCGCTGGTTTTCACCAAGCTCGTTTTCTTCCCTCTCAGCGCGCCAATCCTGAATGAAGGCATCCGCGACGCCAATCGTTGAGAACAAGCTGACGGAGATGGCCAACAACGTCCGCTGATACCCAAGCTTCGTGTGAAACCCATTTGAAATCATATTGCCCTCTGCAACCTCATAAGTAGAAGCGCCGCAGGCTGAAGGAAATCGGAGAAAAAATAATAAATCTGAAAAAAAATCAAAGTAGGACGTTTCCCCGACGCATGCAGTCCACTTCCGACGCATTTTTTTCGAAACCCTCGACATTTAGGGCTCATCTCCGAAAACGGCGACAGAGGTTGTTTGTAGGACTTTTTCCATTTTCCTACATATCCCACCATTAGGACTACATACCCAAAGGATACCGAAGGTTGACACCTAAAAAAAATATCTATTTATTTGATTACGAACTGGCGATACAGCCGTTCAGCTTCAGAGCCGGCTCATCAACGTTACGGCTTCTGACAAACAATAAAAACTCATTCGAAGGATAGTTATGAACACTGGTAATGTTGCACCTGAAATCATCATCACTCGCTCAAGTGTGGAGCCTATACCGCTACCGGCACCTGATATAGCTGTTGCATTTCATGATGATGATAACTTGGGACTTATTCCCGTCTCCGAATTGAATGCACCGCTCACAGTGGATTTGGAAGTTTGGCCCGCTGCCGAACCTGGCTACACCTATCAATTGTATTGGGACGGTCAAGGCCTGGGGCCGGTTAAAGTGATCTCAACCACGGATAAACCTGGCGACCCGTTGAAACTCGAAATTCCCGTTGAAGCGCTAACCGAGGGTTATCACAGCCTCGCCTACCGGATTTACAGCCCGGTAGGCGAGTCTGAAGATTTCTCCGCAGTCTTTCCCGTCATCATCGACCGTACGGCGCCGGGCAAACCCGTGCTGGCCCCGATTCTTTTCCCAGTTGAGGTTCAGAATGGTCTGACGGCTGCGGAACTCGCTGCGTTGGGTAGCAGACTTGAAGTGAGCATTCCCGGCTACACAGGGATGACAAAGCACGACTTGATCACCACTTACTGGGGCGATATTAAGGGTCCAACCGCGACGGTTGATGAAACCGACATGGGACTTAATAAAGTCGCTTTTGAGTTCACTAAACCGTTTCTAGAAACCATTTCGAGCGGATCTCATCCTGTGAAATACCAGGTGACTGACCGCGCCGGTAACATTTCCGATGATTCCTTAGCAGTCGACGTGCTCTTGCTGCTTGAAGAAATCCCAGACAACTATCCTGCACCGATTCTCGATCCCGCTATTGGCACACTGATCGATTATTTAGAAGCAAAACCCGGAATTCGCGTGGATATTCCAAGGTATGTGGGTGCATCGGCGTTTGATCAAATTACGCTATATTGGGGTACAAACTCACCAATGCTTCCCGTACAGCTTCCACCGGGCAGTGAGAACGACGACATCGTCTTATCACTGCGTGTGCCTTACGAGAAAATTGCTGAAGCCCCCATTGGCGCGATCTCGATCACTTATCGTGTGATGCGAAACAACCAGTTGAATGGTTCGTCGTTACCAACGCAGGTGGATGTGCACATTGCACTCCCGATTCCAGAGGTAGTATCGGCATTGACTGTTCAAGGTACCAGCTCGGACGGTTCGAACACCGAGGATAACTTTATCGATGAAAATGATTACGAACTCAACGCTCAAGCTATCGTCAAGTGGAACGGTGCATTTCAAATCAGCGATGAGGTTCACCTGCGCTGGGGTGATCAGGAACGTTTACATTGGTACCAGGTACGATCCACGGATATCGCTAACGCCAAAGACTTAATCATTGGTATCGATAACGCAGTAATGAGAGCCCAAGGCACAGGTGCGGAAATTCCAGTCCGGTACAGCGTCACGCGGCTGGGTAACCCCAACGCAACTGTATCACCTGTTCAGAAAGTTATAGTGCGCTCAACGGAAGATTTACCTGGCGGTCTTGCAGGCATCGACGGTCCGGCTTTCAAATTGAATGCAAGCGGAGCAATCTCACACAGCGTTGCTCCAAATGGCACCGATGGCCACGTGGCTCCATATGTAAATATAAAAATAGGACAGAAGCTGTTTTTTAGTTTCAGAGGGTTTGATCGACAAAACAACCCTATTGAAGCCGCTGACTTTACTGACACGAGAATCTTGGACGACAGGGATATCACAGATGGTTATGACTTCCATGTCCCCCATACCATTCTACGTACTGTATGCACTGGTTTTATCGAAGCATACGTCCGGGTTGAGCCAGCCCCGGGTAGTAATCAAAGCTCGGTAACTTCGAAAGCCACTCGTCTCACTATTGAAATGCGCTTACCTAGCGAAGGTGCGTGCTCTATTTAAGACAATAACCCTTGGGCAGGTATGGCCCTTTTTGCCCCTGCCCATTCATCAAGGAAGCTGTAACTATGCCAAAACAAGAAGATATCGCCGGAACCGCACCGATTCCCCTAGCGCTTCCCACTGTTTCAGTGGCGCTAGAAAACGGTCTCATTCCAAATGAACACTTGGACAAAGCTGTGACTGTTACTTTTCCGGTCTGGCTTGCTGCGGAGCCGGGGTATACCTATCAACTGGTATTCGATGGGGAGCGAATCCTACCCGAACATGTGATCTCAGACCTTGATAAGCCAGGAGGTCCGCTGACGGTAGAAATTCCGGTACCGCTCATGACTGAAGGCGTACATGCTGTCGCTTATAGAATTTTCAGCCCAGTCGGAGAGTCCGAAGAATTTTCCGATTCCGTAAACATCGAAATCGACAAAACCGCCCCCGGCGCCCCTGACCTCGGCCCCATCCTCTTCCCATCCACCATCCAGGACAAGCTCACCTCGGACGAGCTGGAAGCCTTGAACAACATCCTCCCCGGCCGCATTGCCAGTTACAACGGCATGGCGCTCGGTGATGTGGTGCGCACGTATTGGGGTGAGTTGGAAGGTCCGTTGGTCACGGTCGATGGCAATGACATGGGCTTGAACAGTGTGACGGTGAATTTCACCCGTGATCTGCTGGAGCAGGCGGATGGTGTGAGTTCCGAGGTGTATTACACGGTTACGGACCTGGCGGGGAACGAGTCGATGAAGTCGGAAGCGTTGTCGATCAGCCTGCAACTGTCGGTCACCACCCCGCTCCCGCTCCCGACCATCAAGGAGGCCGCCGACAACATTCTTGATCCGGCCAACGCCAGCGATGGCGCAACGGTGGTCATCGACACCTCGGCCAATCTGCGCGAGGGCGAGAAGATTGCGGTGCGCTGGAACGGCCCGAAAGGCAGTGATTTCAAAGAGCACGTGGTCACGACCGAAGAGGCCGGGCAAGCCGTTTCGGTGATCATCTCCAGCGCGCTGGTGATGGTGAACGACGGGCAAACAGTGGTGGTGTCTTACAGCGTGATGCGTCGCAGCGGTGGGGTGCAGGAATCAGAGAAGGTGTCGCTGAAGATTCTCAGCACGGCGCTGGATCTGTCGGCGCCCACGCTGGACACGGTCGGGTCGGATGGCGTGCTGCGTCCTTCACTGATCACGGGCGACGAAGCAATTGCCCGGGCTACGTATCGCGGCATGCTTGCCTCTGATGCCGTGAAGGTGCGCTGGGTTGGCAAGACCCCATTTGAAGGCGAATCACAGACCGTTGGCGACAGCACGCACTTGAAATTCACGATTCCCAAGTCGTTCATCGAAGCGAGTAACGGGGAATCGGCGACGGTGTCTTATCTGGTGAACCGCGATGGCACGGAAACGGAGTCGCACAAGCTCGAGGTGAGCGTGCGCGAGGGGCTGATTCTGGATGAGTCGCCGGTGGCGTTGCCGGGCAAGATTTACCTGATTCCTGGCCATCCCGATCTGCTGCCGTCCTTCCCGACCGGGACCACGGTACTGCGCCCGGCCAGCGGTGGTCGCCCTCCTTATACCTACACCTCCAGCGATCCGTTGGTGGCGCAGGTCACGGAAGAGGGACAGACCTCGGTGCGCGGCAATGGCAACGCAACGATCACGGTCTCGGATGCCGCTGGCGAAAGCCGCAGCTACACGGTGTCGGTCACCGGCGTGATTCAGTGTGAAGGCGTGGGGTCGGGCAATCTGACCCAGATGGAGGCGGCCGCCGCCGCCAAGGGTGGGCGCATTCCAAACATCAATGAATTGATCGAAATCTACAACGCGTACGGCAAGCGCTGGCCGATGGGTACCCAGAATTTCTGGTCCACGACGTACGCTGTGAATTTCCTCGGCGCGAAATGGTACTACGTGAAAAACATGCAGACCGGGCAAGACTTCAAGCTGCTGCACACCAACTCCAGCCTCGGCGTCGCGATTCGCTGATGCTCTGAACCACCCCCTGTCCGTGGGCATCGCTGCGGTCCGGTGATGTCCTCGATTTTCGCGTTTTAACGCAACACTACAATTCCAAGAGAGATCATGAACGGTTCAATACATCTCCCACCTTCGAACGTCCTCCCTTTTGACAAGGATTCGCGCTTCAGCGCGGTGGTCAACGGCAAGCCGTTTACCACGACACGTCTGCAAGGCATTGCCTGCCTGCGCTCTGAACTCGAAGGCGTCCAGACCCAGCAAATCTGGAAGATTCACGCGACGGGAAAGGTCGCGCACCGGCGAACGGTGTTCGGTTTTTTCATCGATCAATCTTTGCAGCCCGGCACCTACGACCTGGTACGCAACGAGCGGGTGTCGGCGGTCTACCACCTGACACCCAAACAACAGGCACTGGTGTTTCATTCGCGGGATTTTCAGGATGGCGCGCTGACCCTTCTGGAATGCAACGTTGAAACCGGTCGGCTGCGCGGGACGTTTGAGTTCTCGATCCCGGCCATCGATTTCAACGTGACCCGGGGCGAGTTCAACCTGGTGTGCCGTGCGGGTAAAGCCATCTGCTGATCAAGGCGCCAAGTGTCTGGCGATCTGTTCCGCCGCGTCTTGCAGACAGGCTTCATAACTGACGCCCGCCGCCTTCAATGGCTTGAGGTCATGGTTGGCGGTGGGCAACCAATGGACGCGGATCGCCGAAGACAGTGTGTAGCCCTCGACGGTTTCGCGATTGCCCAAGGCGTCGCGTTCACCCTGAACGATGAGGGTCGGGGTCTGAAGCGCAGCCAGGTGCTCGACTCGCGGCTTTTCCGGTTTGCCTGCGGCGTAGAACGGGTAACCGAGGCAGATCAACGCGTCGGGTTGCAGCTCATCGGCCAGCAGACTGGCCATGCGACCGCCCATGGATTTGCCGCCAATGGCCAAGGTGCCACTGACGCTCGCGCGGACTGCCGCATACACCTCGCGCCAGCACTCCAACAGCTTGGGTTTCGGGTTGGGTGGGCGTTTGCCACCGTCGATCCGGCGCTGGGCCATGTAGGGAAATTCGAATCGGATCACCCCCACCCCCAACGCGGCGAACCGCGTGGCGATGTCGTCCATGAACGCACTGTCCATCGGTGCACCGGCGCCGTGGGCCAGGATCAACGTTGCGGGCGCGTTCCCTTCGAGGGAAGCCGGGCCGTTCCACAGCCAGCCGCGTTCTTTTGCCAGCCGGGCGCAGGGGTCGGCGTGAGGAAGTGATGTGCTCATGAAGTCTCGGCTCGCCATGCAGTTCGGGTGAAAGGGGGTGGATGTTATGGGAAGACGCGGGTTCACGAAACCTGTGGGCCATCGAAGATCCCTGTGGGAGACCCCGGCGCGCCCACCTCATGAAGATACCCACCCGCGACAGCCCCGGTTCAGCTTGCGGTACTTACCCTTTCAGAACACTTCGGCATAAAGCGCCGCTGCCTTGAGCGCCCCAAACCATACGCAACCGGGCGGATTCATCGGCGTGTGAGCTTTTTGTCCGGTGCCGGTCGATCAACCGTGACGATCTCCGGCCTTGCCTGCCAGCTCGGGCCAAACATTTTTTGGGCAGCAACAAGTGCAAATGTCAGCGGCTTTTGTATACAACTTCGAAGTAGAAACGCATCTCCCACGCGCAAGGAACGCAGGGAGTGAAGCGTTTCAGCGACCTTCGAATCCGGTGATCGCTGCGCCTCGCAACGGGGCGCAGCATCCTGCCATTTCGACGCGTCGAAGTGTCGCATCCCCCTGTCTTGAGGCTTCCATCGCCGATCAAACCCGTCTAAGCTAGGCGCCACAGTGGTCCGGCGACAGCTGGCCACAGGTTTGGCGTAAGGATTGTGCACGACCGCTCAGCCCTCTTGCAGACAGACAGCGCAGCCCTGTCCGTCACCCGCAGGGTTGTATCCAATTTTTCTCCCATTCACGCGCGCTGCCTCACCCACCTGTTCCCCGCCTTCTTCGGCCCACTTGGGCAGATCGCTTCTGCGCACGTTCGCAGAGGCCTCTGTTGGAGCAACCCGACAATCGTCCCGCAGGCCCCGGATTCCGCTTCGTTGCGGCAAAGGGTCTACGCTTAAATCGACGTTGCGGTCGTTACCACACATAACAAAACCCAAACCGTGGAACCTTAGAATGAGCACTGCAATCACTCCGACTGCTTATAACTATAAGGTAGTCCGCCAGTTCGCCATCATGACGGTGGTCTGGGGCATCCTTGGCATGGGGCTTGGTGTCTTCATCGCCTCACAACTCGTGTGGCCTGACCTGAACTTCGGTCTCGAATGGACCACGTTCGGACGCCTGCGCCCGTTGCACACCAACCTCGTGATCTTCGCCTTCGGTGGCTGCGCGCTGTTCGGCACGTCCTACTATGTCGTCCAGCGAACCTGTCAGACGCGGCTGATTTCCGACGGCATGGCGGCCTTTCACTTCTGGGGCTGGCAGGCCGTGATCATCGGCGCCATCGTCACGCTGCCGATGGGTTACACCACCACCAAGGAATACGCCGAGCTGGAATGGCCTATCGCGATCCTGTTGGCCATTGTCTGGATCACGTATGCGCTGGTGTTCTTCGGCACTATCGTCAAGCGCAAGACCAAGCACATTTACGTCGGCAACTGGTTCTATGGCGCCTTCATCGTGGTGACGGCGATGCTGCACATCGTCAACCACATGTCGCTGCCGGTGAGCCTGTTCAAGTCGTATTCGGCCTACTCGGGCGCCACCGACGCGATGATTCAGTGGTGGTACGGGCACAACGCCGTAGGCTTTTTCCTGACCACGGGCTTCCTGGGGATGATGTATTACTTCGTACCGAAACAGGCCGAACGCCCGATCTATTCCTATCGCCTGTCCATCGTCCACTTCTGGGCGCTGATCACCCTCTATATATGGGCGGGCCCGCACCATTTGCACTACACCGCCCTGCCCGACTGGGCACAATCGCTGGGCATGGTGATGTCGATCATTCTGCTGGCCCCGAGCTGGGGCGGCATGATCAACGGCATGATGACCCTCTCCGGCGCCTGGCATAAATTGCGCACTGACCCGATTTTGCGCTTCCTCGTGGTGTCGCTGGCGTTTTACGGCATGTCGACCTTCGAAGGGCCGATGATGGCGATCAAGACCGTCAACTCCCTCTCGCACTACACAGACTGGACCATCGGCCACGTGCACGCCGGGGCACTGGGCTGGGTGGCGATGATTTCCATCGGTGCGGTTTATCACATGATCCCGCGCCTTTACGGCCGTCCGCAGATGCACAGCATCGGATTGATCAACACCCACTTCTGGCTCGCGACCATCGGCACCGTGCTGTACATCGCCTCGATGTGGGTCAATGGCATCACCCAAGGGCTGATGTGGCGGGCAATCAACGATGACGGCACGCTCACCTACTCCTTCGTCGAAGCGCTGCAAGCCAGCCATCCGGGTTACATCGTGCGCGCGCTGGGCGGGGCGTTCTTCGCCAGTGGCATGCTGTTCATGGCCTATAACGTGTTCCGCACCGTGCGTGCCTCGAACGCCGAAGAAGCCGACGCCGCCACCCAGATCGCTGTCGTGGGAGCGCACTGATGATCAAGCACGAAGCACTCGAAAAGAACATCGGTCTGCTGGCGATTTTCATGGTCATCGCGGTGGCGGTGGGCGGTCTGACGCAGATCGTGCCGCTGTTTTTCCAGGACGTCACCAACCAGCCGGTCGAAGGCATGAAGCCGCGCCCGGCGCTGGAAGTCGAAGGCCGGGACGTGTTCATCGCCAACGGCTGTGTCGGCTGTCACTCGCAGATGATCCGGCCGTTCCGCGCTGAAACCGAACGCTACGGCCATTACTCCGTGGCAGGCGAAAGCGTCTGGGATCACCCGTTCCTGTGGGGCTCGAAACGCACCGGGCCGGACCTGGCCCGCGTCGGCGGCCGCTACTCCGATGACTGGCACCGCGCGCATTTGTACAACCCGCGCAACGTGGTGCCGGAGTCGATCATGCCGGCCTACCCCTTTCTCGTGGAAAACAGGCTCGACGGCAAGTTGACCGGTCGCAAGCTGGAGGTCCTGCGCAGCCTCGGCGTGCCGTACACCGACGCGGACATCGCCGGTGCCGCCGACGCGGTGAAAGGCAAAACCGAAATGGACGCGCTGGTGGCCTACCTCCAAGGCCTCGGTACTGTCATCAAGAGTAAACGGTGATCGCCATGGATATCGGAATGATTCGAGGTCTGGGCACCGTCGTGGTGATGGTGGCCTTCATCGGTCTCGCGCTGTGGGTGTTCAGCCCCCGCCGCAAGGCCGAATTCGACGACGCGACCCTGCTGCCCTTTGCCGATGACCCCGAGGCCATCGCGCAACTGGAAAAAGCGAAAGCCTCCAGGAGCCACACAGAATGACTACGTTTTGGAGCCTCTACGTCACGGTCCTGACGCTGGGCACGATTTTTTGCCTGACCTGGCTGCTGCTGGCGACCCGCAAGGGCCAGCGCGCCGACACCACCGACGAGACCGTCGGCCACTCGTTCGACGGCATCGAGGAGTATGACAACCCGCTGCCCAAGTGGTGGTTCATGCTCTTTGTCGGCACCATCATCTTTGCGCTGGGCTATCTGGCGTTGTACCCCGGCCTCGGCAACTGGACCGGCTTGCTGCCGGGCTACGACTACGCCGACAACGATAAGCAGATCGCCTTCTCGGACGGCAAGACCGGCTGGACCGGTGTACACGAATGGGAGAAGGAAATGGCCCGTTCGGACGCGCGTTTCGGGCCGATCTTTGCCAAGTTCGCCGCGATGCCCATCGAAGACGTCGCCAAAGACCCGCAAGCGCTGAAAATGGGCGGTCGCCTGTTTGCCTCCAACTGCTCGGTCTGTCACGGCTCCGACGCGAAAGGCGCCTACGGCTTCCCTAACCTGACCGACGCCGACTGGCGCTGGGGAGGCGATCCGCAGACCATCAAGACCACCATCATGGGCGGTCGCCACGCCGTGATGCCAGCATGGGGTGAAGTCGTCGGCGACCAGGGTGTGCGGGATGTCTCCGCGTTCGTGCTGACCCGACTGGACGGCCGCAAGCTGCCCGAAGACGCCAAGGCTGATCCGGTCGCCGGGCAGAAAATTTTCGCCGCCAACTGCGTCGCCTGCCACGGCCCCGAAGGCAAAGGCACCGCCGCCATGGGCGCCCCCGACCTGACCCACCCTGGCGCATTCATCTACGGATCGAGCTTCGCGCAGTTGCAACAGACGATTCGGTACGGGCGCCAAGGGCAGATGCCTGCGCAGGAATTGCTGCAAGGCAATGACAAAGTGCATTTGCTGGCGGCGTATGTGTATAGCCTTTCTCATGGGGAGAAGAGTGCGGCGGATGCGCAGTGATGACTGACGCAGAATTTGGCGCGGTCTGATGCGGTTGATTCAGTTCGGAAGGCGAATTGATCGCGGTCTGATTCTGCCCGAAGGGCGTAGGAGCTGCCGGGGTGGCGCTCCACCTTGCCTGCGATCGGCTGCCAAGCAGTCGCAAACCCTGACGACTCGATGGTGTCAGGCACTCCGCGCTCGTTGAATTTGCTGCCGCTTCGCGCCAGATCGCGAGCAAGCTTGCTCCTACGCCCTCCGGGCAGAATCAAAAGCCATCAGTCACAGTCCCAACTGAAATCACAAGGGTATGATGAGCGACAACACACACCATAACGACCCCGATCGGCACGCACTGGCCGGGGCAATTTCCCAGCCGTGGGACGCTTTGATGAGCACATGCCAATGAGCAATCAGATTCCGGTCCACAACGTCACGCCGCCCTCAAAGAGCGATGACGTTGACCTTTATGCCTCTCGGGAGAAGATTTATACCCGGGCGTTCACCGGTGTGTTTCGCAACCTGCGCATTGGCGGGGGCGTTGTGCTGTTTCTGTTGTATTTCGGCACGGTCTGGCTCAACTGGGGCGGTCATCAGGCGGTGTGGTGGAACCTGCCGGAGCGCAAGTTCTACATCTTCGGCGCG
Organism: Pseudomonas sp. NPDC088368; assembly: GCF_044753445.1. Classification (NCBI taxonomy): domain Bacteria; kingdom Pseudomonadati; phylum Pseudomonadota; class Gammaproteobacteria; order Pseudomonadales; family Pseudomonadaceae; genus Pseudomonas; species Pseudomonas sp. NPDC088368. Next base: position 183,840 of record NZ_JBIVNG010000015.1, on the reverse strand, counting down.
ACCTTCTGGCCGCAGGACTTCATCCTGCTCTCCGGCATCCTGATCGTCAGCGCCTTTGGGCTCTTCTTTATTACAGTGTTCGCCGGACGCGTCTGGTGCGGCTACACCTGCCCGCAAAGCGTCTGGACCTGGATTTTCATGTGGTGCGAAAAGGTCACCGAGGGCGACCGCAATCAGCGTATGAAGCTGGACAAAGCCCCAATGAGCGCCAGCAAGTTCAGTCGCAAGTTCGCCAAGCACGGTCTGTGGTTATTGATCGGCCTGGTCACCGGCCTGACCTTCGTCGGCTACTTCACCCCTATTCGCGAACTGGCCGTTGAGTTTTTCACCGGGCAGGCCGACGGCTGGTCGTATTTCTGGGTCGGCTTTTTCACCCTCGCCACCTACGGCAACGCGGGTTGGCTGCGGGAACAGGTGTGCATTTACATGTGCCCTTACGCGCGTTTTCAAAGCGTGATGTTCGACAAAGACACCCTGATCGTCTCCTACGACCCACGTCGCGGCGAGAAACGTGGCCCGCGTAAAAAGGACGTGGACTACAAGGCGCAGGGATTGGGCGACTGCATCGACTGCACGATGTGCGTTCAGGTCTGCCCCACCGGCATCGACATCCGCGACGGTTTGCAGATCGAGTGCATCGGCTGCGCGGCGTGCATCGACGCCTGCGACACGATCATGGACAAGATGAGCTACCCTCGCGGCCTGATCAGCTACACCACCGAACACAACCTCTCCGGGCAGGTCACGCATAAACTGCGACCGCGTCTGATCGGTTACGCAGTCGTGCTGCTGGTGATGATCGGCGTGCTGACCGGCGCGTTTTTCATGCGCTCGCTGGTGGGCTTCGACGTCAGCAAGGACCGCGTGCTGTACCGCGAGAACGCCGAAGGCCGGATCGAGAACGTCTACAGCCTCAAAGTGATGAACAAGGATCAGGTCGATCACACGTACGTGCTGGACGCCACGGGTCTACCGGACCTCAAGCTGCAAGGCCGTCGCGAGATCAAGGTGCCAGCGGGAGACATCTACACCCAGCCCGTGGAGCTGTCGGTGGCGCCCGAACGCCTGCCGTCGAGCACCAACGACATCACGTTCATCCTGAAAGACATTGAAAACAGCGGCACCGAAGTTCAGGCCAAGAGCCGGTTCATCGGCCCCCACGTTCGTTGAGAGACGTCAGACATGACCGCAGCAACCGCTTCAAGCCCTTGGTACAAACACCTGTGGCCATGGATTCTCATCGGCATTCTGGCGTGCTCGGTCACCCTGACACTCTCGATGGTGACGATTGCCGTGACCCATCCGGACAACCTCGTCAGCGACAATTATTACGAAGCGGGCAAAGGCATCAACCGCTCGCTGGACCGCGAACTGTTCGCGCAAAACCTGAAGCTGCGCGCCACCGTGAGCCTTGATGACGTGACCGGCGAAACCAGCCTGCGCCTGACCGGCAACAGCCAGCCGGAAACGCTGGTGCTCAATCTGATCTCCCCGACCCAACCGGAAAAGGACCGCAAGATCGTGCTGGCACGGGTCGCGGCCGAGCCAGGTCGTTACGTCGGACAGCTCAGCGACCGGGTGGAGGGGCGGCGTTTCGTTGAGCTGCTAGGGGTGGAAAACAGCCAGACCTGGCGCCTGTTCGAAGAAGAAGCCATCACCCGCGACAAGGACCTGATTCTGGGCGACGAGCCGATTCAGGGTGCCGAAGCGCCGAAGAAGTGATGACGTGAACGCGCCCATTCCTTGCTATCACTGTGCCCTGCCCGTCCCCCGTGGCGGCCGTTTCAATGCGGTCGTCCTCGGTGAAACCCGGGCGTTCTGTTGCCCTGGTTGCCAGGCCGTGGCGCAGGCCATCGTCGAGGGCGGGCTGGAAAGCTACTACAGCCATCGCAGCGAAGCCTCGACTAACCCTCAGACGTTGCCCACGCAATTAGCGGACGAGCAGGCGCTCTACGACCGTCCCGACGTACAGGCGCCGTTCGTGCATCACGCTGAGGATATCGCCGAGACCACGCTGCTGATCGAAGGCATCAGTTGTGCCGCGTGCGGCTGGTTGATCGAGCGTCATTTGCGCGCTCTCCCCGCCATAGTGGAGGCGCGCCTGAACCTGTCCAACCACCGCCTGCACCTGCGCTGGAACGACAGTCAGTTGCCGTTGAGTCAGGTCCTGAACGAAGTGCGCAGCATCGGTTACGCCGCGCACCCCTATCAGGCAGATCAGGCCACCGAACGGCTCGCGCAGGAAAACCGTCGCAGCCTGCGCCAACTGGGCGTCGCGGGCCTGCTGTGGTTTCAAGCGATGATGGCGACCATGGCGACCTGGCCCGAATTCAACATCGACCTCAGCCCCGAGATGCACGCGATCCTGCGTTGGGTGGCGATGTTTCTGACGACGCCCATCGTCTTTTACAGCTGCGCGCCGTTCTTCAAAGGGGCCCTGCGGGACCTGCGCACCCGCCATCTGACCATGGACGTCTCTGTGTCGCTGGCGATTGGCATGGCCTACGTCGCCGGGATCTGGACGGCGATCACCGGGGTCGGCGAGCTGTACTTCGACGCGGTGGGGATGTTCGCGCTGTTCCTGCTCGCCGGACGCTATCTGGAACGTCGCGCCCGGGAACGAACGGCCGCCGCGACCGCACAACTGGTCAATCTGCTGCCCGCCTCCTGCCTGCGTCTCGATGAAAACGGCCAGAGCGAGCGTATTTTGCTCAGCGAGTTGCGCCTTAACGATCGTGTTTTGGTGCACCCCGGCACCGTGCTGCCAGCGGACGGGCGCATCGTGGACGGGCAATCGAGCATCGATGAATCCGTGCTCACCGGGGAATACCTGCCTCAGTCGCGACAGACAGGCGATGCTGTGACGGCCGGGACGCTCAATGTCGAAAGCCCGCTGACCGTTGAAGTCCTCGCGCTGGGCCATGACACGCGGCTGTCGGCCATCGTTCGCCTGCTGGACCGCGCGCAATCGGAAAAGCCCCGAACGGCACAGATCGCCGACCGCGCTGCACAATGGTTCTTGGTGATTTCGCTGGTGCTCGCCGCAGGCATCGGCCTGCTGTGGTGGCAACTGGACTCGCAACGGGCGTTCTGGATCGTGCTGGCGATGTTGGTCGCGACCTGCCCTTGCGCGCTGTCGCTGGCAACGCCCACCGCGCTGACCACCGCCACCGGCACGCTGCACAGCCTGGGCCTGCTGCTCACCCGAGGCCATGTGCTCGAAGGGCTGAATCGTATCGACACCGTGATCTTCGACAAAACCGGCACCCTCACCGAAGGACGCCTGACCTTGCGAGCGATTCATCCATTGGGGTCGTTGAGCAGCGACGATTGCTTGTGCCTGGCGGCAGCGTTGGAAGGCCATTCCGAACACCCCATTGCCCGTGCGTTTGGCATGGCACCGATGGCCGCCGAACACGTGATCAATACGTCTGGGCTGGGTTTGGAAGGCAGGGTGGAAGGCCGCCGCTTGCGAATCGGCGAGCCGGGCTTCGTCTGCGAGCTGAGCGGTAACGCAGTGCCCAGAATGCCCGATGAACCCGGCCAATGGCTGCTGCTGGGCGATGAGCAGCAGGCACTGGCGTGGCTGGTGCTCGACGACCGTCTGCGCGATGACGCGGCGTCATTGATCAACGCGTGCAAACAGCGCGGATGGAAAACGCTGCTGCTTTCGGGTGACAGCTCACCGATGGTCGCGCGTGTCGCGGCTCAACTGAACATCGACGAGGCCCACGGCAGCCTGCGCCCGGATGACAAGCTGCGCCTGCTTCAACAACTCAGGGCCGAGGGCCGCACGGTGTTGATGCTCGGCGACGGGGTCAACGACGTGCCGGTGCTGGCGGCGGCGGACATCAGCGTGGCGATGGGTTCGGCCACCGACCTGGCGAAAACCAGCGCCGACGCAGTGTTGCTGTCCAACCGTTTGCAGGCGTTGGTGCAGGCGTTCGATCTCGCACGGCGCACCCGGCGCATCATCCTTGAAAATCTGATATGGGCCGCTGTGTACAATGGCGTCATGCTGCCCTTCGCGGCGCTCGGCTGGATCACCCCGTTGTGGGCGGCGGCGGGCATGTCAGTCAGTTCGTTGATTGTCGTGCTAAACGCGCTGCGTCTGACGCGGATGAAGGCCAGCGATGCCGCGCCCTCCCTGACGGGCCATCAACGCCCGTTGCCTGTGTAGCGAATTCCGGAGGCCCGATGCCCGCGCTCTACATCATGATTCCGGCGGCCCTGCTGATCGTCGCGGTGGCGATCTACGTGTTTTTCTGGGCCGTGGACAGCGGCCAGTACGACGACCTGGACGGCCCGGCGCACAGCATTCTGTTTGACGATCAGGACCCAAGTCACAAGGCCGGGGTGGATGAGGCTTCGGGGAAGGACGCGCGCAAAGCCATCGAGAAACAGCGGTATGAGTGAACTGTTTCCCCAACTCCTCTCCGCCCTGATCCTCGGCCTGCTCGGCGGCGGTCACTGCCTGGGCATGTGCGGCGGGTTGATGGGGGCGTTGACGTTGGCCATCCCTAAAGAACAACGCAGCCGACGCTTTCGCCTGCTGCTGGCCTACAACCTGGGGCGCATTTTCAGCTACGCCTGCGCCGGTCTGCTGATCGGGCTGGCAGGCTGGGCCGTGGCCAACAGTCCTGGGGCCATGGTGTTGCGGGTGATCGCGGCGCTGTTGCTGATCTGCATGGGGTTGTACCTGGCGGGCTGGTGGAGTGGCCTGACGCGCATCGAAGGACTGGGGCGCTGGCTGTGGCGTTACATTCAGCCGCTGGCGAGTCGGATGCTGCCGGTGTCGAGCCTGCCGAGGGCGCTGCTGCTCGGCGCGCTGTGGGGCTGGTTGCCCTGCGGCCTGGTTTACAGCACGTTGCTGTGGTCGGCCAGTCAGGGCAATGCCGTGTACAGCGCGTTGTTGATGCTGACCTTCGGGCTCGGCACCTGGCCGGTGTTGCTGGCGACAGGGCTGGCGGCCGAGCGCACGACGGCACTGCTGCGCAAACGCGGCATCCGGATCGCGGGTGGGTTGCTGGTGATGCTGTTTGGACTGTGGACCCTGCCGGGGCCGCATCAGCATTGGTTGATGGGGCATTGATGTGCTTTTGATTCTGGCCGAAGGCCGTGAGAGCTGGCTTGCCTGCGATCGGCTGCGCAGCGGTCGTAAATTCTGGCACCTTGGTTGTATCAGGCATACCGCGTGCGTCAGGTTTGCTGCCGGTTCCCGGCAGATCGTAGGCAAGCCAACTCCTACGGCCTGGGGCCAGAAGCGGGGGCGCGGTGTACCACAGCTCTGCAAACACTGACCCAGATCAATAAACCCCCGTCCTACAGTCCTTAAACTGCCTTTAACGCCAGCCTCCTCGGGACTACCCGCATGCTCGACGACCTACGTTGGGACTCAGACCTCATCCACCGCCACGATCTGACAGGACCGCGTTACACGTCCTACCCCACGGCCGTGCAGTTTCATAACCAGGTTGGCGCGTTCGATCTGCTGCATGCGTTGCGCGACAGCCGCAAGGCGATGCGCCCGTTGTCGCTGTACGTGCACATCCCCTTCTGCGCCAACATTTGCTACTACTGCGCCTGCAACAAGGTCATCACCAAGGACCGAGGCCGGGCGCAGGCGTATTTGCAGCGTCTGGAGCAGGAAATCCAGATGATCGCCTGCCATGTCGACGAACGTCAGGTAGTGGAGCAACTGCACTTCGGTGGCGGCACCCCGACCTTTCTCAGTCACGTCGAGCTGCGTCAGTTGATGGCGCACCTGCGCAAACACTTCACCCTGCTGGATGAACATTCCGGCGATTACGGCATTGAGATCGACCCCCGCGAAGCCGACTGGTCGACCATGGGCCTGCTCCGCGAGCTGGGTTTCAACCGTGTCAGCCTCGGCGTTCAGGAACTCGACCCGCTCGTGCAGCGCGCCATCAATCGCCTGCAAAGCCTTGATGAAACCCGCGCCATCGTCGAAGCGGCCCGCACCCTGCAATTCCGCTCGGTGAACATCGACCTGATCTACGGCCTGCCGTTGCAGACCCCGGACGGTTTCGCCCGCACCGTGGACGAGGTCATTGCCCTGCAACCTGACCGCCTGTCGGTGTTCAATTACGCCCACCTGCCGGAGCGTTTCATGCCGCAGCGGCGCATCGACACGGCCCAATTGCCCAGTGCCGAACACAAATTGCAGATGCTGCAACGCACCATCGAACAGTTGACCCGCGCCGGTTATCGCTACATCGGCATGGATCATTTCGCCCTCCCCGACGACGATCTGGCGATCGCGCAGGAAGAAGGCACGCTGCAACGCAATTTTCAGGGCTACACCACCCACGGCCATTGCGACCTGATCGGCCTCGGCGTGTCGGCCATCAGTCAGATTGGCGATCTTTATGCGCAAAACAGCAGTGATCTGGCCGAATACCAAATGGCCCTCGCCAGCGATCAACTTGCGACCAGGCGTGGGCTGCTGTGCAACGAGGACGATCACATTCGCCGTGCGGTCATCGCGCAATTGATCTGCCATTTCACGCTGGACTTTGCCGCAATCGAAAAACACTTCGACATCGATTTTCGCGGCTACTTCAACGACGTTTGGCCAAAACTGCTGGCCATGGCCAAAGACGGCCTGATTCATCTGGACGCCAACGGCATCCGGATCACACCCGCCGGACGTCTCTTGGTGCGTTCGGTGTGCATGGTGTTCGACGCCTACCTCGACTTACAAAACCGTCAGCGTTTTTCCAGAGTGATCTAGGAAATTTCCGCAAAGCCGGCAGGAATCATTTTCACGCCACGGAGGGCGCGTGCTGGTCGCAAGGTTGAGCCCTGGGCTACCCTTACGACTGATAAGTGTCTTCTCACAAGGAATTTCCCAATGTCTGAGCCAGTCAAAATGCGCGCTCATACCCAGGCTCACTGCAAGGATTGCAGCCTGGCCCCGCTGTGCCTCCCGCTTTCATTGAACATGGAAGACATGGACGCACTCGACGACATCGTCAAACGTGGCCGTCCACTGAAGAAAGGCGAGTTTCTGTTCCGTCAGGGTGACGGGTTCGATTCGGTGTACGCCGTGCGTTCCGGCGCACTGAAAACCTTCAGCCTCAGCGACAGCGGCGAAGAACAGCTCACCGGTTTCCACCTGCCCAGCGAACTGGTCGGGTTGTCGGGCATGGACGCGGAGGCCTACCCGGTCTCGGCCCAAGCCATGGAAACCACGTCGGTCTGCGAAATCCCGTTCGAGCGGCTGGACGAGCTGTCCGTGCAGTTGCCGCAACTGCGACGTCAGTTGATGCGGGTCATGAGCCGCGAGATTCGTGATGATCAGCAAATGATGCTGTTGCTGTCGAAAAAGACCGCCGACGAGCGCATCGCCACCTTTCTGGTGAACCTCTCCGCGCGTTTCCGCGCCAGAGGATTCTCCGCCAATCAGTTCCGCCTCAGCATGTCGCGCAACGAAATCGGCAATTACCTCGGGCTGGCCGTGGAGACCGTTTCGCGGGTGTTCACGCGCTTTCAGCAGAACCAACTGATCTCTGCCGAGGGCAAAGAAATTCACATTCTGGACCCGATCCAGCTGTGCGCCCTGGCCGGAGGTTCGCTGGAAAGCTGATGGCCGTCAGGTTCGGGCAGGCTTAGACTACGCTCTTTGTGCGCGTCTTCCTGCCCAGGACCTTTCGATGATTTTCGACGAATTCAGCTTCAAATCCCTCATCCGCCCGGTCGTGGACTTCCCCAAGCCCGGCGTCATCTTCCGTGACATCACCCCGCTGTTTCAGTCGCCCAAGGCCTTGCGCCTGGTGATCGACAGCTTCGTCCAGCGTTACATCGAATCGGAATTCACCCACGTCGGCGCGATGGATGCGCGGGGTTTTCTCATCGGCTCGATCATCGCGTACGAACTGAACAAGCCGCTGGTGCTGTTTCGCAAACAAGGCAAGCTGCCTGCGGACGTGCTGGCCGAGGGGTATCAGACCGAATACGGCGAGGCGTTTCTGGAAGTCCATGCCGACAGTCTGTGCGACGGCGACTCGGTGGTGATGTTCGATGACCTGATCGCCACCGGCGGCACGCTGGTCGCCGCCGCCAACCTGATCCGCCGCATGGGCGCCAAGGTCCACGAAGCCGCCGCCATCATCGACCTCCCGGAACTGGGCGGGTCTCAGCGGCTGGAAGACATGGAAATCCCGACCTTTTGCCTGACGCAGTTTGCGTTGAGCGATAAGTAAAACCCGCGACGCCGCGGATCAGATCTTGATTCTGCCCGGAGGGCGTAGGAGCAAGCTTGCTCGCGATCTGTCGCAAAGCGGCAGCAAAACCTGACACCTCGGCGGTGTCAGGCAGACGGCGAACACAGGTTTTACGACTGCTGCGCAGCCGATCGCGAGCAAGGTGGAGCGCCACCCCGGTTGCTCCCACGGCCTGCGGCCAGAATCAACAGCGGTCTGGCTCGGCCTCAAAGCTTGATCGGCTTACGCCCTGCAAACGAGTGCGCCAGGGTCCCGCCGTCTACCAACTCCAGCTCGCCGCCCAACGGCACGCCGTGGGCGATGCGGGAGGTGATGAGGCCTTTGTCGGTCAGCAGTTGCGCGATGTAATGGGCCGTCGCCTCGCCTTCCACGGTGGGGTTGGTGGCGAGGATCACTTCCGCGAAGGTGCCCTGCTCTTCGATCCGCGTCATCAGTTGCGGGATGCCAATCGCCTCGGGCCCGAGCCCGTCGAGGGGCGACAGGTGCCCCTTCAGCACGAAGTAGCGACCGCGATAACCGGTCTGCTCCACCGCATACACGTCCATCGGTCCTTCCACCACGCACAGCAGCGTGTCATCGCGGCGGTTGTCCGAGCATTGCGGGCAAAGTTCGTCTTCGGTAAGCGTGCGGCATTGCTTGCAGTGACCGACACCTTCCATGGCCTGACTCAATGCCTGAGCCAGCCGCGAGCCACCGCTGCGATCACGCTCTAGCAACTGCAACGCCATGCGCTGGGCGGTTTTCTGACCGACGCCGGGCAGGATGCGCAGGGAGTCGATCAACTGGCGAATCAGGGGGCTGAAGCTCATTGAAGAAAAGTCTCACAAAAACACGAGACGCGGTTTATACCCGCGCCTCTGACAAGCGTCAAATGGCGCTTAGGACACCTTCACCACCAGCTTGCCGAAGTTCTTGCCCTCCAGCATGCCGATGAAGGCATCCGGCGCATGTTCCAGGCCTTCGACCACGTCCTCGCGGAACTTGACCTTGCCGTCCTTCACCAACGGCACCATGTCGCGCATGAATTCGTCCAGGCGGTGATAATACTCTTCGTAAACGATGAAGCCCTGAATCCGCGCGCGTTTGGTCAGTAAGGTGCGCATCAGCAGCGGCAGGTAATTCGGGCCGTCCGGCAGGCGTTGGGCGTTGTATTGCGCAATGACGCCGCACAGCGGAATGCGGGCATGCTGGTTGAGTAACGGGATCACCGCTTCGAAAATCTTGCCGCCGACCAGCTCGAAATAAATGTCGATGCCGCTGGGGCAAGCCTCGCTGAGCTGTTCGGCGAAGTGCGGGCTCTTGTGATCGATACAGGCGTCGAAGCCCAGCTCGTCCATTACATAACGGCACTTGTCGATGCCCCCGGCAATGCCCACGACGCGCAGGCCGTGGAGCTTGGCGACCTGGCCCACCACCGAACCCACCGCGCCGGACGCCGCAGCCACCACCAGGGTTTCACCGGCCTTGGGTTGGCCGATGTGCATCAACCCCATGTAGCCGGTGATGCCCGGCATGCCGAGCACCCCGACCGCCATCGACGGGCTGGGAAGGTCTTTGGGCATGGCCATGAGGTTTTTGCCGTCAGAGATGCTGTGGGTCTGCCAGCCGGTCTGCCCCACGACCAGATCACCCTCGTTGAATGCAGGGTTGCGCGATTGCTCGACCACGCTGACCGCGCCGCCTTCCATCACCCCGTCGATTTCCACCGGTGGCGCGTAGGACGGCGCATCGCTCATGCGACCGCGCATGTAAGGGTCGAGGGACAGGTACAGCGTGCGCAGTTGAACCTGACCGTCTTGCAGGTCGGGCAACGCCTCGCGTTCGAGTCGGAAGTTTTCCGGGGTCGGCGAGCCTTCGGGGCGTGAGGCGAGGACGATACGCTGGTTGAGGATCAGTTCATGCGACATCGGGAGCGGCTCCTTGAATGGCTATAAAAAGCAGACCGTGGCTGTCGGGCGGCGTTCGGTTGGATGTGGGCGCTCAATATGGCACACGCAATACTGCGAGTCGCCGCAGACTCCTGTCGACACGAATTCACGCTGGGCGGCATTCCGACGAGACGCCGGTACATCCAGCACACCTGCAGTGGCCGAACCATTATTCGCGAAGGAATTCGCTGCTACAGGTCGTGGACAAACTGAGGAATCGGTGACCCCACGCACAAAAATGCCAGGCACGAGGCCTGGCATTCGGGTGACGCAACGACCGTTCGATCAGAACGGCAGTTTCATGCCCGGCGGCAGTTGCATACCGGCGGTCATGCTGGCGGTTTTTTCCTGGCTCGCGGCTTCGATCTTGCGCACGGCGTCATTGAGGGCCGCGGCGATCAGGTCTTCGAGAACGTCCTTGTCTTCCTGCATCAGGCTGTCATCCAGGCTCACGCGCTTGACGTCATGGCGACCGGTCATCACCACACTGACCAAACCGCCACCGGATTGGCCGGTCACTTCGGCATTGGCCAGTTCTTCCTGCATCTTGGCCATTTTTTCCTGCATTTGCTGGGCCTGCTTCATCAGGCCTGCCATGCCACCTTTCATCATGGTTGTTCTCCTCGAAAGTCGATGGGTCGTTGCGCGGCGCTGTTAAAGCTTAGCGCCTCGCGGTCATTAAGGGGTCGCCGGTGCATCCACGGGGGCAATCGTATCGTCCCGGATGATCGCGCCAAACTGCTGCATCATCTGCTGGATGAACGGATCGCTTTGAATCGACGCCTCCGCCTGGCGCTGACGATCGGCACGCCGACGCGCCGCCGCCTGGGCCGGGGTTTCCTGTTCGGGCTTGATCAGCTCGATGGTCAGATTGAGGGTGCGTTCGTGGTATTGGTTCAGCGCGTCGTTCAAACGGCGCTGTTGCGTCGGGTTGAACAGCGCACTGTGGGCTGGGTCCAAGTGCAACAGCCAGTTGTCGCCGTCCACTGAAATGAGCGTGCAGTTGGCGGCGATGCTGCCGGTCATGCCGGAAATCGGCAGTTTCGGGAACAGGTCGAGCCAGTCTGCGGCCAGGCCTGTGGCAGGCTTGGCGGCCGGCAGCAGTTCGGGCTCTTTCTCCACGGCCTCGACTGCGTCGTGAGCCAAATCATCGAGATAGGCGAACGACGCAGGATCGATGTCCACGTCCGGTTCGTAATAATCGTCGTCCGGTGGCGGCTCGTCGTCGCGCTCCATGGGCGCGGGAACATACGACACAGCATCGGGCACGTGTTCGAGCATCGCCGGGGTGACGGTCTCGGCAGCGGCTTGCAGCTGCGCTTCGGATTCCACCTCCGGTGCATCCGGGACCGGGCTCGCCGGGGCGGGCGTCGGCATCGGCGTGAGGTCGGGCTGTTCGGCCACGGTATCCAGGACCGGCTCGGGAATGGCTTCGACAACGGGCGCTGCGACCGGCTCGGGTTCCGGCGCGGGAGTGTTGATCGGCTGCGTAGCCTTGGGCTCGTTCCACGGCAGATCAACTTCTTCCGCCGGAGCGGGCGGCTGGACAGCGGCTGCGACCGGGGCCGGTGTTTCCACGGGAGGCGGGGTCGCGACAGGGGCTTGCGCAACGGGCGCCGGGATGTAAGCCGGAACCGACGCAACAGGGGCTGCACCGGCCACCGCTGTCTGGGAATCAACCGTGGCCGGGTTGATCCCCACTGACTTTAGCGGCTGTCTCGGCGCGTTGTCGCTGTCGGCCGGGCGGAACGCCAACATGCGCAGCAACACCATTTCGAAACCGCCACGCGGGTCCGGCGCCAAAGGCAGGTCGCGACGGCCAATCAAGCCCATCTGGTAATAGAACTGCACGTCTTCGGCGGGCAGCGCCTGCGCCAGTGCCAAGACCCGATCGCGGTCGCCATGACCGTTGTCCACGCCTTCAGGCAGTGCCTGGGCGATGGCCACGCGGTGCAGCACGTTGAGAATTTCCGACAGCACGCCGTTCCAGTCAGGCCCCTGTTCGGCGAGATGGCGCACGGCTTCGAGCAACGAGCGCGCATCGCCATCGATCAGCGCCGTGAGGACGTCATAGACCTGGCCATGATCCAGCGTGCCGAGCATCGCCCGAACGTCGGTGGCCAGCACCTTGCCTTCACCGAACGCGATGGCCTGATCCGTGAGGCTCATGGCGTCGCGCATCGAGCCATCGGCGGCGCGGCCCAGCAGCCACAGCGCGTCGTCTTCGAACGGAATGTTTTCAGCGCCCAGCACGTGGGTCAGGTGCTCGACCACGCGCTCGGGCGTCATGTTTTTCAGCGAGAACTGCAGGCAGCGCGACAGGATGGTCGCGGGCAGTTTTTGCGGGTCGGTGGTCGCGAGGATGAATTTGACGTAGGGCGGTGGTTCTTCCAGCGTCTTGAGCAAGGCGTTGAACGAGTGGCTGGAGAGCATGTGCACTTCGTCGATCAGGTAGACCTTGAAGCGTCCGCGGCTCGGGGCGTACTGCACGTTGTCCAGCAGTTCGCGGGTGTCTTCGACCTTGGTGCGGCTCGCGGCGTCGATCTCGATCAGGTCGACGAAACGGCCTTCGTCGATCTCCCGACAGACCGAACATTCGCCACAGGGCGACGACGTGATGCCGGTTTCGCAGTTCAGGCACTTGGCGATGATCCGTGCGATGGTGGTCTTGCCGACGCCCCGCGTGCCGGTGAACAGATAGGCGTGGTGCAGGCGTTGGCTGTCCAGGGCGTTGATCAAAGCCTTGAGCACATGGGTCTGGCCGACCATTTCGCGGAACGAGCGCGGACGCCATTTACGTGCAAGAACCTGATAACTCATTGAAAACCGTCGCGACTGGGATGCGGAAGACCGCTAATGCTAGCGGAGCGGGGCCAAAATTGCATCCGGGCAATATGAGTGCGCGCATATAAAGGATCTGCCGCTAGACTGCCATCACTGCTCGATGGCACCGATTGGCTCTTGAAGGGGACCCTATGCGTCTAAGGGTATTGAGCGTTGTGTGGCTGGTGAGCGGGCCGGTCGTGGCCGAAGAAACGCCGTTGCGGTTTTCCATTGCCGATGCGTGGGCCATGCCGCTGGTGCAGATCGAAGATCATCAGCCCACCAGCGGGTTGATCTTCGACATCATGCAAAGCATGGCGGCCCACGCCCATCTGACGGCGGAATACCGCGTCGTGCCCATCCAACGTGTGCAACGCACGCTGGAGCGCGGCGCCATTGACGTGCGCTGTTATGCGGCGCAGTCGTGGATGCCCAGTCTGTCCGGGGATTACACCTGGAGCCTGCCGCTGTTGATTCAGCGAGACCTGTTGATCAGCACCCCGGACAACGCCACCCCGCGAACGCCCGACACCCTGACGAACGAAACCATCGGCACGGTGCTGGGCTACGCCTACCCCACCTTGCAGACCGCGTTCGACAACCACACCCTGCGCCGCGACGATGCCCGCAGTGAAGTCCAGGTCCTACAGAAGCTTCAGATTCATCGCTATCGCTACGCGGTCGGCAATCAATGGTCGCTGGACTGGTTCAACCGTAACCTGCCAGACGACCAGAAGCTGCGCGGCGTGGCGGTGATCGACGAGCAACCGGTGGGCTGCATCGTGCGCAACGACACCGACATTCCGGCGCAGCGGTTGATGCGAATTTTGTTGAGGATGCGCATGTCCGGCGAGATCGACCGGATCATGAGCCGCTACAGCACCTCGTCCGGGTTGCCCGTGGATGGGCCCGCGATGCCGTAAGCCTTTGCTGATCCCAAAGTCACACTGCGGTGTCGCAGGATGACCGCGGCCTTCCGTAGGAGTGAATTCATTCGCGAATGATCGTTCAGGCGATGAAGATCTGTTGGCCGCGCCGACTTTTCGCGAATGAATTCGCTCCCACAGGTCATCGCAACCCCACAGGTCCGCGCAGGCCTTTCTGTTTGTGTGCGTCATGACAAAAGGGTGAAAGGGCTCAACCCTGCACCTCCTAGCCTGTAGCAATACCGTCACATTGCAGGATTAGGCTCGCTCGACATAATTCGCAACACTTCAGTTCTGTGAGCAGGAGCCGTGATGAGCGACACACCTCAAGACCCAAGCAAACCGTCCACCCCTGAAACTTCGACCGACAGCCCCACGGACACCAGCCGTCGCCGCTTTCTGGGCGGTGTCGCCGTGCTGGGCGCGGGTGCGACGCTGAGCGGTGTCGTCTCAGCCAGCGAATCGAAAAAAGGCGGCGATGCCGCCGCGCTGGAAAACACGCTGAGCGGGCCTCATCTGGATAAGGCGCTGCACGACAACGTCAAAACCATCGTGGTGATCTACGCGGAAAACCGCAGCTTCAACAATCTGTTCGCCGATTTCCCAGGCGTGGAAAAACCCCTGTCCGCCGTCAAAAAGGACGACTTCCGCCAGCGCGACCGCGACGGCAAGGTTCTCGACAACTTGCCGCCAGCCTGGGGGGGCGTATGCCAGATCGGCCCGCAAAGCCTCGACGGCGTCACCTACGCCACCGGCGTGCAATATCAGGAAAACCTGCCCAACGCGCCGTACGCCCTCAAGGGGCCGTCCGGCGAAGACCTGCCGCTGGGCCTGGTCACCCGTGACCTGTGGCACGTGTTCTACCAAAACCAGATGCAGATCAACGCCGGTAAGAACGATGCCTTCGTGGCGTGGGCCGATTCCGGTGGCCTGACCATGGGCTATTACAGCCAGACCCAATATTCCTTGCGCCTGTGGGACGTCGCCCGCGAGTTCGTGCTCTGCGACAACTTCTTCCAGGGCGCCTTCGGCGGCTCGTTCCTGAATCACCAGTACCTGATTTCCGCCCGCGCGCCGTTCTACCCGGACGCCGCAAATTCTGCCGCCAAGTCGCAAATCGCCACCCTCGAAAGCAGCGATCCGCTGGACTACCGCCTCAAGCCGCTGGAAAAATCCCCGGCCAGCGCGATGTCCGGCCCGCCGCAATTCGGCCCCAGCGCCCTGACGCCGGACGGCTATGCGGTCAACACCATGGCCCCGCCCTACTGGCCGACCTGGCTGCGCGACAAGGAAAAACCGGACTACTCACAGCCAAACCTGGCCAACGTGCTGGTGCCCCAGAGCCACGATCACATCGGCGACAAGCTGTCGAAAAAGGACATCGACTGGGCCTGGTACGCCGGGGCCTGGCAGGTGACCCTGGACGAGTACAAGGATTCCACGGGCATCCCGAAGATCCCGAACTTCCAGTACCACCACCAGCCGTTCAACTACTTCAAGCAGCAAGGCCCGGAGAACCCGTCCGAGCGTAAGAAACGTCTGCGCGACGGCGGTCTGGGGGATGAAGCCAGCACCAATAAGTTCCTCGCCGACGCCGAGGCGGGCAAGCTGCCTGCCGTGACGTTCTACAAGCCACAGGGCAACCTGAACATGCACGCCGGTTACGCCGACGTGGCCGCCGGGGACCGTCATATCGACCGCGCCCTGAAAGTCCTGCGTAACAGCCCGCAATGGAAAAACATGGTGGTTGTCGTGACCGTGGACGAAAACGGCGGCTGGTGGGACCACGTGGCACCGCCGAAAGGTGATCGCTGGGGTCCGGGCACGCGGGTTCCGGCCCTCGTCGTTTCGCCGTTCGCCCGCAAGGGCACCGTGGACCACACGGTCTATGACACGGCGTCGATCCTGCGCCTGATCACCCGTGTGCACGGCCTGGAAAAACTCGACGGCCTCACCGAACGCGACAACGCGATGATCGCCCGTGGCCAAACGCCCATGGGCGACCTGACCAACGCGCTGCACTTCCCGGCCTGATCGAAGCTCGGCCCTCTTCGCAACGTTGCAGCCGTCATAGAGACGTTCTGCAACGTTTGCGTAATTGACCTTCGCCCTCCTTGCGTATTCCTTCAGGGTTCCTATTGACCTTGCAAGGAAGCAATACCATGAACGCATCACCTCCCCTTTATAAACCGACCTTTCGCACGGCCACCGATCTGCTGGTGGTCCACTGCTCGGCGACTCGTCCCACGCACGACATCGGCGTGAGGGAGATCACTCAATGGCACGTCCAGCGTGGCTTCGATACGGTGGGCTACCACTATGTCATCCGCCGCAACGGCGCCGTGGAAACCGGTCGCCCGGAGACAGCCGTCGGCGCTCACGTCAAAGGCCATAACTCACGCTCGATCGGCATATGCCTGGCCGGAGGCCTGGACGCAGCCGGGAAACCCGCCAACACCTTCACCACCGCGCAATTCGCCGCCTTGGGACAACTGCTGGACGACCTGCGCAAACGCTATCCCGACGCCCGCATCCTGGGCCATCGAGACCTGTCACCGGACCGCAATGGCGACGGCATCATCAGCGCCGATGAGTTCATCAAGGCCTGTCCCTCGTTCGATGTGACCGCCTGGTTATCGGGCCGCGAACTGGCCGGGTGACGTCTCTGCAGACCACACACATTGGCCGGGAATGAGCGTGGATCTGTGCCTGTACAGCGTGGTCGCTCCTGCCTAGAGTGACCGCGCCCACCGCATAAACAGGAGAGTACCGTGCCCCAACCACTGAGTTTTCAGCAGGTCGATGTCTTTTCCAGCGCCGCCACCGAGGGCAATCCGCTGGCCGTAGTGATCGCCGCCGATGACGTGACGGACGCGCAGATGGCCGCGTTCGCCCGCTGGACCAACCTCAGCGAAACCACGTTCCTGCTGCGCCCCACCCACCCCGACGCCGACTACCGCGTGCGCATCTTTACCACCACCCGCGAGCTGCCGTTCGCGGGGCACCCGACCTTGGGCAGCTGTTTCGTCTGGCTCGACAACGGCGGCATTCCCAAGGGCGATGAAGTGGTTCAGGAATGCGGCGTGGGGCTGGTTCGCCTGCGTCGCAATGGCGGCCGCCTGGCGTTCGCCGCGCCCCCGTTGAAACGCAGCGGTCCGGTGGAAGCCGAGGTGCTCAACGCTATCGTGGCGGGATTGCAGATTAAGCCCGAGCGCATCGTTGCCAGCCAATGGGCCGACAATGGCCCCGGCTGGGTCGCGATCCTGCTCGAAAGCCGCGAAGAATTGCTGGCGATTCAACCGGATTACCCCGCCCTGAAAGGCATGAATGTCGGCGTCGTTGCGCCATGGACCGGACCTGAAGCCGAGGCCGATTTCGAAGTGCGCGCCCTGATCGGTGACATCGCTGCGGAAGACCCGGTGACCGGAAGCCTCAACGCAAGCCTGGCGCAATGGCTGATTGGCGCAGGGTTGGCGCCAAGCGCGTACACCGCCCGCCAAGGCACGGTGATTGGGCACAAGGGGCGAATCCACATCGAACAGATCGGCGAGCGGATTTGGGTCGGTGGCGATGTGCAGCCCTGTGTGGTGGGTCGAGTGACGTTGTAGCCCTTCTCAAACGACCGGGCCGCGATAAATTGCGGCCGGTCCTGACATCACCCGGTCAGACGCCCGCAGGAACCGGTGTGTCATCCGACGGCAGCTCCTTTCCTTCCCTCGGCAACCGCAACGCCAGCCCAGCCATCACCAGCGCCACCAGCCCGATCGCCACATACAGCCCCAAAAACGTCCCGCTGAAACTTGCCAGCACACCGCCGCTGAAGTTGCCGAGCATGCCGCCCACCCCTTGCATGATGTTCGCCACGCCAAAAATGGTGACGGCCAACGCAGCCGTGCCGGCCATTTTCGAGACGTAGGCCGGGATCAGCCCGAAGATGGGGTAGAACGCGATGGAAAACAGCACCCCCGCCACCAGTGGCCAATACCCGGCCGGGTGCACGACGAGGATCAACGACGCCAGCGCGACGCAGACGAACACCAGCATCATGGTGATGCGCAGTCCGATGCGATCCGACAGCCAGCCCACTGCGAGGCCTGCGAACATGCCGACGAAACCGATGCTGGCCCAGATCTGCGCGGTGTAGGTCACGTCGAAATTCAGTTCGGTGCGCAAGTAGGACGACAGGTAGTTCTGGAACGGAAAGGTCGAAAAACCGAGCAGGAAATTCATCGCCCAGACCATCAGCACCCACGGTTGCAACATTGCCGCTTTTCCGACCTTCGCTGTGGGATCGATCGCAGCAGTGGCGTGGGAAGTGTTGACGAACAGCCGCGCACGTTTGAACACGATCAGCACGCCGACGGCCAACACGGCGGTGATCAGCCCGACGATCCACCACACGGTGCGCCATTCGCCCTGCGGCGCATACAGCGGCACCAACAGGCTGTTGACGAACACGCCGTAGCTGGTGCCGCTGGACACCAATCCCATGGCCATGCCGCGGTATTTGTAAGCGACCGTGCGCGAGATGACATCGACCATCGGCACGAACACCGTGGCCGCCGTGCCCGCCAAGACGGTCAGTAGCACGCCGATCAGCAGCACACTCTGGGCCATCGACAGTCCGATCAGCGCCAAGGCGCACACCACGCCAGAGCCAAAAATCACCCAGCCGCCGCCGAGCCGCGCCGTCAACCAGGCAGCTACCAACGCGCACGTCAGATAGCCGAATTGCCCGGCAGCCGTCAGGGTGCCCACGTAGGAAATGTCGAAGCCCAGACTGGCGCGCATGTCCGGCACCAACTGGGCAAACAGGTAAATTCCGAAACCGAAGGTGGCTGCGACCAGGCCGGTCAGCAGCACCACGATCAACGCATTGATGCGCATGGTCAGCGTCCTTTCTTTTCCAGGCAAGTACCAGAAACGCACCTTCAAACCGGCTGAAGATGGGCTTATAGATGTAGGAGAATTCGCCAACAAATCAGACTGGCCCATCAACTCTAGACGTTGATGGCGTTCACGCTCGCGGCGTGACGTTTATTGGCAAGGGAAGGCGTTTTTCAGAGCAGCGGTGACCAGCACGGACTCATTCAAATGCAGGCTTTGCGGGTGTTCTTCCAGTGACTGGACCACGATGCGCATCGACTGAACCATCGGAATGCCGCCTTCGGGCACGCACACCAGCTTCGGCGTGCCGCCCGCTTCGTGGACAAGATCAAGGGTGTCGATGGTGGCTTGTAGCACGCCGACGCAATGGCCGATCCCCACGGGATTTTTCGCCGCCCCGCCGCTCATGCTGGCGATCCCGTCCTGGCATTCGAGCAACAGCGTATTGCCGTCCGCCAGGGCAGATGCACTGCAACACAGGGCGAACAGCGCCGAAGCGAACAGGACGGGTTTGAGCATCAGCGCAGCCACAATTCCTTGACCGAATGATCCGCCGCCTTGCGCACCACCAGACTCGCGCGCTCGCGGGTTGGCAGGATGTTTTCCAGCAGGTTCGGCCGGTTGATGTCGCGCCAGATCTTGCGCGCCGCGTCGGGGGATTTCTCGGGAGGCAAGTCAGCGAGTTCGCGGAAGTAAGCACCACGCGCACGAAACGCCGTTTGTTGCAGCATCAGAAACCGCTCGACGTACCAGCGCTCGATGTCGCCCTCGGCAGCGTCCAGATAGATCGAGAAGTCGAAAAAGTCCGACACGATGCTGCCCGGTTTCTGACCGTCGTTGCCTTCGGTTTGCAGAACGTTCAGCCCTTCGAAAATCAGGATGTCCGGCTGGCTGATCTCGATGAATTTGTCCGGCACGATGTCGTAGCTGATGTGCGAATACACCGGCGCGCTGATCACCGGAATGCCAGCCTTGAGGTCGGAAAGAAACTTGACCATGCGCTTGCGATCGTAGCTTTCCGGAAAGCCCTTGCGGTGCATGATGTCCCCTGCTGCCAGCTTGGCATTGGGGTGGAGAAAGCCGTCGGTGGTGACCAGATCGACCCGCGGATGATCGGGCCAGCGGGCCATCAGCGCCTGTAACACACGGGCGAAAGTGCTCTTGCCCACGGCAACGCTGCCTGCAACGGCCACCACGTACGTCTGCTTTTTCGCCGGACGACCGAGGAACGTGTCCTTGATGCTGGCCAGACTGCGGGCCGCGTTGACGTGCAAGTTGATCAGGCGCGACAGCGGAAGATAGATATTGACGACATCTTCCAGGGAAATATCTTCGTTTACGCCCCGTAATGCCGCCAGATCTTCTTCGGATAAAGTCAGTGGCGTGCTGGCGCGCAGCCCCGCCCATTCCGCGCTGGTCATTACGAGATAGTCATCAGGCGCCATCTATAGCCTTCCAATCCAGGTGTCCGTATCGACAATGGTGCGAAGACTATCGTATTGACCCAAAAACAGGGCAGATTTCTTTGATTTCCCACGCATTATTGGCGCGGAAAACGGTGTTTCAATCCCGCGCATTGCGCCAAATCAAGCCACTCTCAATTAATCCGTTTCACGCCCTCCTGTATTCGATGCTCAGGTGCGAAACCTCGTGCACCACGCCCAGCCGCTCCCGAATCGTTTCAGCAGAATCTCAGACGTTTATCCGTGCGCGCACACCAAGCGAACAGATTCCCACACCTGAACAGGACAGTTAACGGACCCGGACTACAACTCACGCCATCCTTGACTGACAGCGATCCCAACCTCCGTCCAAGGATGATGAAGGCGGTCGTTACTTGTTGTTTCGGCCGCTCTGCAGGCGGGGCCGCTGCATAACGCCGACAACGCCTGTCATTCAACTCATCATGAACAATGGATTGATCCCAGCGATGCCAATCAAGCTCGAAATGCTCACGAGTGACCCTGAAGAAAAGGCCTTGGCCGTTCGCTACTGGGCCATGACCGAAGACGGGGAATTCAAGGAAAAAGTGATCGATCTGGTGCCCTTTCGGGACATCGCCCACAGCGGCTCGCTGGCAGGGCATGTCAGGGAATGGTGTCGTGCGTTCGATGAAAACCTGACCTGCCGGTACTGCGGCGCGATCATGGAGGTCAAAAGCCGTTCACTGGCCAAGAAGTTTCCACAAAAGTCCATCCGCCCGTGCCCCGCTTGCCAAGTCCTGCAGGATCAAAAGGACCGCGAAGCACAGGCCGCCGCCACCGCAGCGCTTGACGTCCAGCTCAACGCTTACATCGCCCAGCTTCCGAACCACGAGATCGATTACGCGCAGTTGAAAGACGATCAGGCTTTACTGCTGCTGGCGCTCAACGCGGCCCTGTCACCCCGACTGACCGACGGGGCGTTCACCGTCGACGACTGCACATCGCTGGTGCCTGCCGACGCCGACCGATTTATCGAACGGCTTGTAACAGCGGACGTGTTGCGCGAGGTTCCGCGCCTGGCCGCACCCGGCACGTATTTCTTGCTCGATGGCCATTTGGTGATTCGAACCCGACAGGTCGTCTACACCCTGGCGCCCGACCGGCAGCCGGAGGCGAGCACGGCAATCCTGCGCAGCCAACTGGACCGGGAGTACAGCGACGGGTTGGCGTTGTTCAACCTCTGGCTGGATTTCGCCAGTGCCGACGCCATGAGTTACCTGGCGGACAAGTGCAGCGCATTCGATCACGATCTGGACGCATCCCAGTTCGACGAAATCAGGAGCACGTTGCGCGAAGGCTTGAAAACCCACAGCGTTTCGCAGATCTGGTACGTCATCTGGAAAAACGTCAAAGACGCTGCCAGTCTCGCCCGAATGGTCTACTACTCCGAAGCCCGCGCGACGGCCACGATTCCTGGCAAGATCCGTCGGAACCTCGAAAAGATCGAAAAGCAAAGCACGGACGTCCCAAAGTGGGACCGGCCCAATTACCAACCTGCCGGCACGCTGGGCATGCTCTTCAGCGACCTGTTCGGCATCGACGAAGACACCCCGGGCGCAGATGTTTACGCGCGTCTGACCGCGCTCATGCCCGCCCCACCCTTTGCTGACGAAGCACCTCCAGAGAACGGGCCGGTCAAACGGCTGCTGTGCGATGCGCTGCTCCATGACACCGGCCCACAGATGCTGCACCGGTTCGCGACGCTGATTCGGGAGGGGCACGGTGTCAGCGCAACCATTGCGAAATTGCTGCATGAGGACGCAATTCCCGGCACCTGATACGAGAAACGGCTTCTGAGCGCGGGTTCGGAAGCCTTTCATACGAGGCCGAAAATAAATGGAACTCTGGTTTGAGCCGTGGTGACAAATAGCCACTAACTCACTCGCAACCAGAGGCAACCCCCGATGCGGCTTGAATCCCTGGCTATCGCACTGCTCGCCACCCTGACCGATGAAGTCGCCTCCCGCGTCAATCCGCTGGACTTCACCGCGCTGCTCTATTTGCGCGATCAAGGTTATGCCGCGGTGTCGGTCAAGGATGGCTGCGTGGTGGCCGAGCGCACGGCCGCCGGGAAGCAGTTCGCCAGTGACCGTGCAGGTGGCCCATCGCGACCGAGGTATCGACGCTGAGCGGCGAGCGCCATCCTCAGTAACCGTGAGACTCGCGGTATTTCTGGTACTGGTGGTACTCGATCCACTCCACCACGTCGTAAGGCACGTAAAGCTGACGTTTGGCCCGTGAGATCGCGATGTACACCGCGCAGATGCGCTGATCGAACGCGTAGGCGTCCTTGAATTTCACGTTGGTCAGCAATTCCGGCGTCAGCAGCACCTCATCGAACTCCATCCCACCGGCCTCATCGGCCTGCATCAACAGGCAGCGCTTGTCCGGGTCGCCGACCAGTCGGCTCAGGCGGGTCACGTCGGCCATGCGGAAATCCTTGTTCTTGAGCAAGGCTTCGACCTGCAGAAACGACTCGTCGAACCGGTTGGCCTCATGCACCTGCGCCCAATCGGTCAGGTCGCTGAAATAGGGATGCAGCCCATCGGCACTGCGTTCCGGTGCGTAGAAGTCCGGGTCTGACAAACCGACGGCCGTGGTCATGAAGTGTTCAAAACTGCGCCGCGTCGTGTCGTCCGGATACCCGAACGGACTGTTTGAGCCGTGTAACTCGATGGCCCAGCGCATCGTGTCCCAAGGTGAGGCAGTCAGGATCACGCAACGCTCCGGCGGCACGAACCCTTGTGGATACTCCACAATCGTGACGTCCGCATCGCGGGTGCCTTCGAAGGGCACCTTGCCCTTCTCGGAGTGCTGGTAGATCAGCGGATTGACCAGGCGTTCGACGTTACGGCCGGAGCGGACCGAGTAGCTGATGTCCGTCTGTCGAACCCTGCGCTCGCGCTTGACCATCACCCTGCCCGGCTGCTGGTACTCGTCGCCAAGGGTGATCAGCACCTGCCGACCGCGCTCGATGATTTGCAACAACGACGGCGGAATGTCCTGGCTCTCGTCGATCAGCACGTGGGTGTAACGGTCGGGCATCACGCAGCCCTCCAGATTCGCCCGTTTGATCATCCACAGAGCTTCGAACCCGGTCTGACTCGCCCAAGCCGGGTGCGCCTCCAGCCAGACCCACAGCCGACTGGCGTATTCCAGCACTACTTGAAGTTCCAGACCGCCAAGCGGCTGACTGAAATGCGGCAGATGTTTGCTCGACAAGCTGCGATCCCACGACTGGCAATAAAGCTCCAGCACCTTCAGGCAGATGTCGAGGGTGGCCTGGGCGCCGTGGTCGCGAAAGCCCAGGATATTCAACTCCTGAGCCAGATCCTGCCGGGTGGGGCCTTTGGCCGGCGCACGTTCGGGTTGAGATTGCGGACCGCGCAGCAACGCTTGAGCGAAGGCTTTGAAGGTCGAACCGGGTGCCTTGCCCTTGCCATGATTCAACCGCTCGCGAAGGGTATTCAGCTTCGCCGGCGTGCGCGCCAGCAACAGCGTTTTCTCGGGCCGCAGACACTCGATCAACACGCCGAGCAAATGGCTTTTGCCGATCCCGGCATAGCCCTGCACGTGCAGGTCTTCATCGAGGTTGGCGCGAAAGGTTCGCACCAGCTTGTCCTGCGCCGCACTCAACCAGCGCTCGCGAAAGCGTGGCGTCACCATCTGCTGGCTGAACGGATCGTTGTTTCGCTGATGACGAATTTTGTACTCGGTGTCCCATTGGCCATCGGCCAACAGGTACTCCCGCGCTGCCACTTCCTCGGCCAGCAGCAGACGCAGGTTCAGGCCTTTGATCGCCTCCAGCCCGAAATACAGCTGGCCCGGATCGAACAAGCGCCGCGCTTCCGACAGCAAGCCCGTGCCTGTTGAATGTTGACCCGTGACAGACCACGCGATCAGCCGCGTCAGAATTTTCTCCGCCGCCGCGCCACTCAGGTCCTTTTCGCTCATCTGCGCCAGATTCTGGATGACCAGCACGGCGGCCAATTCCGGGTCAGTAAGCGTGTCGAGGGCAGTGGCACCGTCGGCTTTCAGCGCTTCACAGGTCACCGATGTGACAGGCAGAAAGACCGGCGTGGATAAATCGGAATGTTCCGGTTGCATGGCGTCTCAGGGCTTGGAAAGGCAGTGGATGTCGAGCGTGTATTCATAGTCGCCCAACGTGCCGGACATGCCGCCGGGGCAGGACCGGGCTTCGTCGGTGGCCGCGTTATCGACCTGCTCGCGCAGTTCGTACACCGCCATCTCCAGCAGCTTTCGCAAGCCCTCGCGGGAGTGAGCGGTGACGCGCAGGTTCAGGTCGAACGCGGGGGCGGCAAATGGAGGTGTGCTGTCGGTTGGTTCGGGTTGAACAGCGGTGGATGCCTGCGCCAACTCAGACTCGGGTTCAGGCTTCGACGGCACAGACGTCGCACCGGCCAGAATCGCCGCGTGCTCCTCGTCCATCAGGTCCAGCACCTTCGACAGCTCAAGCGTCTGCTCGGGGTGCGACTGCATTTGGTCCTTGAGTTCCAAGCGACGCATCTGCCATTCCCGAAGTTTGCGCCGGGTCAGGTCGTCAATCTTGTCCACTGCCCTACCTCATGATTTCAGGCAAGGGAGTATGCCACTGTTCAGCGCCGAGGCCGAATGGGTGGACAGACAACGATGGAGACAATGATAGGAGAAAGAGGACGTGAAATTCGCCAGACAGCCTTGAGAGCTCAAGACCTTGAATAAGGAGGCAACCCCACCAGCCACACCCCGGCACACAATGTTCCCGCTGTGGCTGCTCCCTTCCGGGCCTGACCAGGTTAACGGGTAATCGTTGCGGGGGGACCGATGGGGTCACCATAACGACACTCGCCAGTCGGCGAGCCGCGCCATTGTACCGGTCTGACGCGAAGTTACAACCTCTCGTTTCAGATAAAAAAATATGAGAGGGCTCAAGCACTTGTGTGCAAGGCATGAGTGCCCGTCCCGCCGGTCTCAGTGGGACAGCGCCCGCAGTTGTCGGACCTTGTTGTTGCGCTCGCCGTTCATCCAGTGTTCCAGCGCGTTGACGGTCATGGGCCGTGCGACGAGGTAGCCCTGCACTTCGTGGCAGCCGAGCTGGCAGAGGATTTCATAGACATCTTCGGTCTCGGCGCCTTCTGCGACGACGCGATACCCCAGGCGCCGGGCGAGGTCGACGATGGCTTCGACGAGGCGCCGATCCTTTTCATTGGCGTCGAGGTTTTCCACCAGCGATTTGTCGAGTTTGACCGTGGTGGCGGGTAGTTGGCGCAGGTAGGTCCAGTTGCTGTAGCCCGTGCCGAAGTCGTCGATGGCAATGTCGATGTCCAGCGCGCGCAGGCGTTCGAGTTGCTGGCGGGTGATGTCGGGGTTGTCGCAGAGTGCGCTTTCGGTGAATTCAAGTTCGAAACGGCCGGGGTCCAGCTCGCTGATGGCGAGCTGTTCGAACAGCGCATCGCTGAATTGCGAATTTGCCAGATCAATGGCCGAGACGTTCATCGCGACCTTGAACGCGTAGCCCTGCCGCTGCCAGGTTCGTGCCTGTTCCACGGCATGACGAAGTACCCAGAGGCTGAGCGAGCGAATCAGCGCCGTCTTCTCCGCCAGGGGGATAAATTCAGCGGGACTGATCGGCCCGAGCACCGGATGCTGCCAACGCAGCAGCGCCTCGACGGTGACGATGCGCCCGGTGCTCACTTCCATTCTTGGCTGATACACCAGCGACAGCTGATCAGGGCTGCGCACCGCGTCGGCCAGTGAAGCGAGCAGCAGGAACGCACGCTGCTGCGCGAAATCCAGGTGCGGTTCGTACCAGCGCCACCCGGTGGACTTGCCTCGCGCTTCGTCGGCGGCGCTGACCACCAGACGAATCCAGTCCTTTTCGTCACAACGCCCCAGGCCCAGCGGCAAAACGCCGATACCAAGGTCCATCTGAATCGGGATGTTGCGGCAGATCAACGGGCGCTGAAAATGCTTGATCAGTCTGCGAAACAGCAGTTCGGCCTGCTCCGGGCCGCCGTGCCGCATGACCAACGCGATGCGCGTCGGGCTGACTTTGTACAGCGCGGTGTCGGGGGGCAATTGCTCACGGCAGCTGTCGATCATGCAGCGCACCAACTCTTGGGCGAAGCTGTAGCCCAGCGCTTTGATAATGCTGTCGAGGAACACCGGGTTGACCATGTCCAGCGCTACCAATGCGTGGTCGTCCCGGTCAGCCAGCGCGATGATGTCTTCCTCCAGACGCAGGCGGTTGAACAGCCCCGTGGGTTGGTCAACGTAACTGGCCTTACGCAGGTTATTCAGGCGCTTCATCACCAACTGGCCGTACATCTCGAACATGGTGATGTCGCGGGCATCGAGGGGTGGGCGGGTCTTGTGGTCGATGATGCAGAGCGTGCCAAGGGCGAGGCCATCGGCGGTGACCAGCGGTACACCGGCATAGAAGCGGATGTGCGGATCGCCGGTGACCATCGGATTGTCGCAGAAGCGCTCGTCAAGCCGGGCGTCCGGCACCTGGAACACGTCGTGGGAAAGGATCGAATACGCGCAGAACGAGATTTCCCGAGGCGTCTCCCGCTCATCCAGACCGGCGCCTGCGCGAAACCATTGCCGGTGTTCACTGACGATGGAGACCAGCGCGATGGGCACGTCGAAATAATGAGTGACCATCGCGACGATGTGATCGAGCACTTCGTCCGAGCCTGAATCGAGAAGCCCCATGTGTTGAATTCGGGACAGACGCGAGGCCTCGTTTGACGGAGTTGGAGCGCTATTGGCCATATGCGAATCCCTTTGCAACTGCTCTGTGCCACTAGTATCAAAACGATATTGTTGAGGGAAAGTAGCATCAGATTCAGCGACGTGCAGGCATTCGCAGACCGGCGGTGATGACACAACCGCCGTCGCAAAGTTGCAGTCAAACGGCCTTACCCCTCAGTTGGAGGGGTCACTGCACCTGCAACACCTCATCTGCCTTGCCGCCTGCACCCTGTATGACCAAATGGATGAAATGCAACTTGGTAATGACCGCAGGTGGCAACACGAACGGGTAGAAATCCTGTTGCCCCATGGCGCGAGAAAGTTCGTTGAGCATGCCCGCCAGTTCGATCCAGGCATTGACGAACGCAAGGAAGGACGGCCCGCCCGGATGTTGCGGGTCGTAAAGGGTGTTCAGCTCAAAAGGCTGGTAGTCGAGGTCCATGTCCCGGGCACTCATGCCCAGGCTGAGTGCAGTATCAACGGCGTCCATCATGTGCAGGTAGTGCGCCCAGGTTTCGGCCCAGTCTTCCCACGGGTGCATGGTGGCGTAGGCGCTGACGTAGTGTTGCTGCCAGTCGGACGGGGCGCCGTTCTGGTAATGATGATCGAGGGCCTCGGCGTAGCTGGCGCGGTCGTCGCCGAACAGATTGCGGAAACCGTCCTGCCAGTAGGTGTTGGCGATCAGACGGTCCCAGTAGTAATGCCCCACTTCGTGACGGAAATGCCCGAGCAACGTGCGGTAGGGTTCGTGCATCTGCACGCGAACCTTCTCACGAATGGCGTCGTCGGCTTCTTCGACGTTGAGGGTGATCAGGCCATTGGCGTGGCCAGTGGTCGGCAGGTTGCCGTCCAGATCGACGCCGAGGAATTCAAACGCCAGCCCGCGTTCTTCATCGACCGTTTTAGGGATGACGGGCAGCCCGAGGGTAATCAGTTGCGCGACGAGACGCCGCTTGGCGGTTTCGATCTTCAGCCAGCGCTCAGGGTTTTCCGGGACGGACAGGTCGGGAATGGTGCGATTGAGGCTACAGGCCACGCAGAACTCGCCAGCATTGTGCGCAGGAAATATCCAGTTGCAGGCCGCCGGGGTGTCGAGGTTGGCGCAGCGGCGATACAGCCCGGCGTCTGGCTCGTCGCTCAGGCGCCAGGTGTTGATATCGGCGCCGGGTTCCAGGGCCGCGATTTTACTTTGTTCCGGCAGATAACCCAGGGCAGCCGAACAGGCCAGGCACTGGCTGTTGCGGAAAAACACCGACTGTCCGCAGCGGCACTGCCAGACCTTGCTGTTGCGCTTGCTTTCACCGGCGAAAGGCGCCGCGATCCGTGTGCTGAGTTGTTCGAAGAACTGGAACATGGCGATCTCCTGAGTGGGCTGCAAGCACTAGATCACGGGCGGTTGCGGGGGTTCCGGATATTTTCTGAAGGGTTAAATCTGTCATGAAAACCCGGTTTTAACTGCCCCGCGAGTCACACATTCCCCCTGTGGGAGCGCACGAGCCGAGCGAGGCCGCGATCGGCTGCGCAGCAGTCGTCAATGGGCCGGTTGCGGTGTGGCTGACACACCGCGCATACCGGTTTTGCTGCCGCTGAGCGCCAGATCGCGGCCTCGCTCGGCTCGTGCGCTCCTACAGGTCGGTAGGTCGGTAGGTCGGTAGGTCGGTGCCAATTTCAACGCCGCGCACGCAGCGAGCGCAACTACTCGACTGCGACGTCGTACTTCTTGAGAAACGCCACAAACCCCTCTTCATCCAGCACCTTCAACCCCAGCTCGTTGGCCTTGGTCAGCTTAGATCCCGCCCCCGGTCCGGCCACGACGGTGTGGGTCTTGGCGGAAACCGACCCGGACACTTTGGCGCCGAGGCTTTCGAGTTTTTCCTTGGCGACGTCGCGGCTCATCAGTTCCAGTGAGCCGGTGAGCACCCAGGTCTGGCCGGTCAGCGGCAGGCCTTCGACGACCTTTTTCTCGCTTTGCCAGTGCATGCCGAAGTCTTTGAGCTGCTGCTCGATCTGGAGGGCGCGGTCAGCGTTCTCGGTCACATCGAAGAAGGCTCTGACAGATTGCGCCTGCTTTTCCGGCAAGGTCTGGCGCATGTCCAGCCAGTCGGCCTTGACCACGCCTTCCAGCGTGCCGAACTTGTCGGCCAGCTTCTGCGCGCCGCCCGGTCCAATCGACGGGATGTTCAGTTTGTCGAGCATGCCGCCCAACGTCGCGCTGGCCGCAAACTCCGCCCCCAGCTCGCCGACGTCCTGCAATTGCATCTTGCACTCGCCCAACAATGCGCCGATGACATTCTGGTTGTGGTCGTCCTCGAAGAAACTGTGGATTTCGTGGGCCACTTCCAGGCCGATGTCCGGCAGGTACGTCAGCACCTCCGGCAGCGCGACCTTGACCTTCTCCAGAGACCCCAGCGAGCGCGCCAGCACCTTGGCCGTTTCCTCGCCCACGTCTGGAATGCCCAGCGCATAGATGAAGCGCGCCAGCGTCGGCTTTTTGCTGTCGTCGATGGCTTTGAGCAACTTCTTGCTTGAGATGTCAGCGAAGCCCTCCAGGTCGATGATCTGATCGTATTCGAGCTTGTAGAGGTCGGCGGGCGAGCCGATGAGCTTTTCGTCCACCAATTGCTCGATGGTCTTGTCGCCCAGGCCTTCAATGTCCATCGCCCGGCGGGACACGTAGTGGATGATCGCCTGCTTGAGTTGCGCGCCACAGGCCAGACGCCCGACGCAGCGGTACACCGCGCCTTCGCTGACAGTTTCCTTGCCCTTGCTGCGTTTGATCAATTGCGTGCGCTCGACCTGCGAACCGCACACCGGGCAGGTCTGCGGAATCTCGACCTGGCGTGCGTCTTCAGGACGACGCTCCATCACCACTTGCACCACTTGCGGGATCACATCACCGGCACGGCGGATGATCACGGTATCGCCGATCATCAGGCCCAAACGTGCCACTTCGTCCATGTTGTGCAAGGTCGCGTTGGCGACGGTCACACCTGCGACCTTCACCGGCTTCAAACGCGCCACGGGCGTCACAGCGCCGGTACGACCCACCTGAAACTCCACGTCCAGCAATTCGGTGAGCTCTTCCATGGCCGGGAATTTGTGGGCGATGGCCCAGCGCGGTTCGCGGGCGCGGAAGCCCAGTTCGCGCTGGGAGGCGACGCTGTTGACCTTGAACACCACGCCGTCGATTTCATAGGGCAGCGACAGGCGACGCTCACCAATGTCGTGGTAATACGTCAGGCAGTCTTCGATGCCATCCGCCACTTTCAGCTCGCGGCTGATGGGCATGCCCCACTCTTTCAACTGTTTCAAGTTGCCGATGTGGCTGTCGGCGACGTCGTGGGACACCTGGCCGATGCCGTAGCAGCAGAATTCCAACGGGCGGTTGGCGGTGATCTTCGAGTCAAGCTGACGCAGGCTGCCCGCCGCCGCGTTGCGCGGGTTGGCGAAAGTCTTGCCGCCGACTTCCAGCTGGCTGGCGTTGAGGCGTTCGAAGCCTGCCTTGGACATGAACACTTCGCCCCGCACTTCCAGCGTTTCCGGCCAGCCCTTGCCGTGCAGCTTGAGCGGGATGTTGCGCACGGTGCGGACGTTGACGCTGATGTCTTCGCCGGTGGTGCCATCGCCACGGGTAGCGCCGCGCACCAGTGCGCCGTTTTGATAGAGCAGGCTCACGGCCAGGCCGTCGAGCTTGGGTTCGCAGCTGTATTCAACCTTGGCCCCTGCGCCAAACAGGTCGCCCACCGGGAGGTCGAGGCCTTCGTTCACACGACGGTCGAACTCGCGCAAGTCGGTTTCTTCGAAGGCGTTGCCGAGGCTGAGCATAGGGATTTCGTGACGTACCTGGGTGAACGCCGACAACGCCGCACTGCCGACGCGCTGAGTCGGCGAATCCGGGGTCACCAGGTGCGGGTTTTCCGCTTCCAGCGCCTTGAGTTCGTGAAACAGGCGATCGTATTCGACGTCCGGAATGCTCGGCTCGTCGAGGACATGGTAGCGGTAGTTGTGAAGATCCAGCTCTGCGCGCAGTTCAAGGATGCGTTGTTCGGCGGCGTTCATAAGTGTGTTCTCGAAAAAGCAAAAGAGCAGCCGGGGCTGCTCGATTCAGGGGCTGTTGCCGGATAGCGCCGGCTCACCGCCACTTCATACTGTAGGAACGAATTCATTTGCGATGCGCCAGTACAACCGACCTGTCTCTATCGTCTGGACCGTTTTCGCGAATGAATCCGCTCCTACAGAGAGTGGTGCGTCAGCAGGTTGATCGACTCACCAGATCAACGACGCTGAGTCAGCGCGCGGCGTTCGAATTCGACGATGCGCTGGCGGTAGTGTTCGATGGTCTGCGCGGTCATGACGCTGCGCTGATCGTCTTTCAACTCGCCGTTCAGCTCGTGGGCCAGCTTGCGGGCTGCCGCCACCATCACGTCGAACGCCTGCTTCGGGTGACGCGGGCCTGGCAAACCGAGGAAGAAGCTCACGGCGCGGGTGCTGAAATGGTCGATATCGTCCAGGTCGAACACGCCCGGCTTGACCGCATTGGCCATGGAGAACAGGACTTCGCCATTGCCCGCCATGCTTTCATGGCGGTGGAAAATGTCCATCTCGCCGAAGCGCAGGCCGCTTTCCAGAATGTTCTGCAGCAACGCCGGGCCTTTGAAGCCGCTTTCGTCGCGGGAAATCACGCTGATCACCAGCACTTCTTCGACCGGGGCCAGGTCCTTGTCTTCGGTGATGCGCTGC
Organism: Pseudomonas sp. NPDC088368; assembly: GCF_044753445.1. Taxonomy (NCBI): domain Bacteria; kingdom Pseudomonadati; phylum Pseudomonadota; class Gammaproteobacteria; order Pseudomonadales; family Pseudomonadaceae; genus Pseudomonas; species Pseudomonas sp. NPDC088368. The sequence continues at coordinate 152,050 of NZ_JBIVNG010000015.1, read as the reverse complement.
GGCGCCTTGTCGTCCGGGAAATCGTCGTCACGGGCGCTGAACAGGCTCGGGCTGTCGGTATCGAGATTCAGGTCGCCCTGCTGCGGCTCGTCTTTACGCTTGCCGCGTTTGCTTTCGCGCTCCGGGCGCTCAGGCCGTTCGCGGGCCGCGCTCATGGTGGGCAGGTCGTGCTCGTCGAGCTGGGGTTCTTTCTGGGATTCGAGGACACGCGCAGGGCCCAGCACCTCGGCGGACGAGCCTTCTTCGTCGTCCGGCAGGTTGGAAAAGCTGCGGTCCAGCCTGAATTTCAACTTGCCTTTGCCGCCGCGCATCCGGCGCCAGCCGTCAAAAAGAATACCGGCAATGACAATAATGCCGATGACGATCAGCCACTCTCGCAGACCGATTTCCATGTAATCCCGTGCCTCTAATGAAAATTCTGAAAATTAAGGGCGTAAACCCCTTTAAAACGTGGAGCCAACTCTCTGTTCTGAATGGCCTTTTACCCACGTAACAAGAAAAAGTGGACATTAAGCTAGCACGACCAAAGGTAACTTTACACCGTCTGTTACATCTGGCATGTCGCGAGCATCTGTGCTGCTGCGACGGTAAAACCTGTGCTGAAGCCTCTGCGCCTCACTTTTCCCTTCAAATCCGTCTAATCCTGTGTCACCCGCTACGCATCCACCAGCGCCATCGCCTCCTCAACGTCCACTGCCACGAGGCGCGAACACCCCGGCTCATGCATGGTGACGCCCATCAGTTGATCGGCCATTTCCATGGCGATCTTGTTGTGGGTGATGTAGATGAACTGCACGGTTTGCGACATCTCCTTGACCAGTCGGGCATAGCGGCCCACGTTGGCGTCGTCCAGTGGTGCGTCGACTTCGTCGAGCATGCAGAACGGCGCCGGGTTGAGTTTGAAAATGGCGAAAACCAGCGCCAGTGCGGTCAGGGCTTTTTCGCCGCCGGACAGCAAATGGATCGTGCTGTTTTTCTTGCCCGGAGGACGCGCCATGATCGTCACCCCTGTATCGAGTAAATCTTCGCCCGTCAGTTCCAAGTAAGCGCTGCCGCCACCGAAAACTTTTGGAAAAAGTGCCTGAATTCCGCTGTTTATCTGATCAAAGGTCTCTTTGAAGCGATTGCGCGTTTCTTTGTCGATCTTGCGGATCACGTTTTCCAGGGTGTCCAGCGCTTCGACGAGGTCGGCGTCCTGCGCATCCAGATAGCGCTTGCGCTCGGACTGCTGCTGGTATTCGTCGATGGCCGCGAGGTTGATCGCGCCGAGACGCTGAATCCGGGCCGCAATGCGCTCCAGTTCTTCTTCGGCGTCTTTCTCGTTGGCCTCCGGCGTGAGGGTCGCCAGTACACCATTTAAATCGTAGCCGTCTTCGTGCAATTGCTCCTGCAAGGTTTTGCGGCGCACGGTCAGGGACTGCCATTCGAGCCGCTGCTGCTCCAGTTGCCCGCGCAGGAGTTGAGATTGTTGTTCGGCCTGGGTCCGGCGTTTCTCCGCTTCACGCAGTTCGCGGTCGGCGTCTTCCAGGGCGTTCTTGGCGACGCGCATTTCGTCGTCGACGACCATGCGCTTTTCCAGCAGTTCTTCGAGTTTCAGGCGCAGTTCTTCCAGCGGTGCTTCGCCCTCCTCCAGCCCGAGGTTCAGCTGCTCGCGCTTCTCGGTCAGGCGTTCGGACTGCATCTCCAGCCGCTCTAGCGCCTGACGGGTCGAGTCGTGCTGGGCCCGCAAAGAACTCAAGCGCACGGCCAACTGGTTGCCGTGGTCCTTGTGCTGTCGGGCTTCCTGACGCACCCGGTCCAGCCGCTCGCGCAGGCTGTCGCGCTGGGCCAGCAGCAGCTCACGCTGTTCGGTGTCCAGCGCCATGCTGTCGAGGGCGTCCTGCAATTGCAGCCGGGATTCGCCGAGACTTTCCTGCTCGATGGCGCGCTGCTCGCCCAGTTCGGTCAGCTCTTCGTCGAGACGGGTGCGGCGCAGGGTCAACTGCTCGACCTTGGCTTTGGCCGCCGACAACTGCGCCTTGAGTTCGCTTTGCTGACGGGTTTCGTCTTGCAGGCGACGGCGCAGTTGCTCGCGGCTGTCTTCCTGCACCCGTTGTTGCTCGCGCTGGGCCAGCAGTTGGTCTTCCAGCGCGGCGAGAGTCGCTTCCCGCTCGTCGCGTTCGGCTTCGAGGCGCTGCAGTTCTTGCCCTCGCGCCAGCACGCCGCTCTCGGCTTCGCTGGCCCGACGGACCCGCAGAAAATCGCGGCCGACCCAATAGCCATCGCGACTGATCAGGCTCTGACCTGCGCTCAGTTGCCCGCGCATCGACAGCGCGTCGTCGAGGGTCTCCACCGGTTTCACCTGACCCAGCCACGGGGTCAGATCGACGCGGGATTCGACCTTATCCAGCAGGCTGCCGGGAATGCGCGTGATGTCTTTCGAAGGGCTGACCAGGCGCAGATCGCCCTGACTGAAACCGGCCAGATCGAGTCCGGCGAAGTCATCGACCAACACCGCGTGCAGGTCAGCGCCGAGCACGGTTTCCACCGCCAGCTCCCAACCTGCGTCCACGCGCAGGCCTTCAGCCAGGCGCGGACGCTCGCTCAACTGATGATCGCGCAGCCATTCGGCGGTGCCCGTGCCCGGATCAAGCGCCGCCTGTTGCAAGGCTTCCAGCGACGCGATTCGGCCGTTGAGGCGTTGCAACTCGCCTTGCGCCTGTTGCTGGGATTGGCTGGCCCGTTGCAGTTCGACGCGCAGGTGCTCAAGGCGCTCGATCAGCTGTTCTTCTTCGGCCAGCAGTTCTTCGGAGGCCATCTCGCGGGCGGCGAGGTCTTCGCTCAGATCGAGGATCGCCGCGTCTTCCGGATCGGCCGCGAGCAGTTGGCGCTCTTCGCCGAGGCGACGCTGACGCTCGGCCAGCCGCTCCATGCTGGTTTCCAGCTGTTGGATGCGCGATTGCTGAACCTCGGCCTGACGGCGGGGTTCGGCGGAACTCAGGTTGAAGGCGTCCCACTTCTCCTGCCAGCTGTGCATCGCGGCTTCGGCTTCTTCCAGCGCCGCGGCGGATTCCTCGGCGGCGGCGAGGGTCATCTCCTGCTCGGGTTCGAGCATTTCCAGCTCTTCGCCAAGGGTCGCGAGCAAGGTGCGGTCGTGGCCCAGGTGGGATTCGGTTTCCTGCCGCGCGCGCTCGGCTTCGCGCAGGTCGTCCTGTAACTGACGCAAGCGCTGCTGGCCGTGCTGGATGCTCTGTTCGTTGCGAGCAATGTCGCCGCCCACCGAATAGAAGCGGCCCTGCACCAGATTGAAGCGCTCGGACAGGTCGTGATGCCCGTCCCGCAGGCGCTCGATGGCGGCATCGGCGCTGCGTTGATCGGCCACCAATGCCTCGAAACCGACTTCCTGGCTGCCGATGACGGACTCGCGCTGCGCCACTTGTTCGTTCAGGGCCTGCCAGCGCAAGGCCGACAGTTGCGCCTTCAACTGGCGCTCTTCGGCCTTGTATTCCTGATACTTCTCGGCGGCCTGGGCCTGTCGGTGCAGACGCTCCAACTGGCGTTCGAGCTCGTCGCGCAGGTCGGTCAGGCGCGCCAGGTTTTCGTGGGTGCGGCGGATGCGGTTCTCGGTCTCGCGACGGCGCTCCTTGTACTTGGAGATGCCCGCCGCTTCCTCGATGAAATTGCGCAGGTCCTCAGGCTTGGCTTCGATCAACTTGGAGATCATGCCCTGCTCGATGATCGAGTAGCTGCGCGGCCCCAGGCCCGTGCCGAGGAAGATGTCGGTGATGTCGCGACGACGGCATTTGGTGCCGTTCAGGTAATAGGTGTTCTGGCTGTCGCGGGTGACCTTGCGGCGAATCGAGATTTCCGCGTACGCCGCGTACTCACCCACCAGGGTGCTGTCGGAGTTGTCGAAGACCAGCTCGATGCTCGCCTGGCTCACCGGTTTGCGGCTGGTGGAGCCGTTGAAGATGACGTCGGTCATCGACTCGCCACGCAGGTTCTTGGCCGAGCTTTCGCCCATGACCCAGCGCACCGCATCGATGATGTTGGATTTGCCGCATCCATTGGGGCCGACCACGGCCGCCATGTTGCTGGGGAAGTTCACCGTCGTCGGGTCGACGAACGACTTGAACCCGGCCAGCCTGATGCATTTGAGGCGCATGGATTAGCTGGCCGCCAAGGCAGAAAGAATGGATTGGCAACTGCGCTCGGCGTAAGCAGTGAGCACCTCGCGGATGCGCGTCAGATCACGGGCGACCACCGCTTCGAGCAACTGGCCAAACAGCGTCAGATACTCGCTCATCTCGGCCTGCCGCTGCTCCAGCGCCAGGTAATAGAAGCGGCTCATGGACGGCTGAAAGTTCTCGACGGTTTCTTGCAGGTACGGGTTGTTGGCGAACGGGTACGCGGCGCGCATCACGTTGAAGCTGTCCTCGACGAAGTTCTTCACGTCGCCCCGCTCGCAGCTGGCGATAAGCCGTTGCTGGATTTGCAGGAAAGGCGCCAGATCGAGCTGTTCGGTCCAGCTTTTGGCCACCGCGAGGCCGAGCAAAATGTACAGCTCGCTCATCAACGCGCAGAGGCTCTGGATGTTGTGCGCCGTGAGCACCGTCACTTGCGCACCCCGGCGCGGCAGGATGGCGATCAGGTGGCGGCGTTCGAGGATCAACAGCGCTTCGCGAACCGAACCGCGGCTGACGTTGAGGGCCTGCGTGACCTTCTGCTCCTGAATCCGCTCACCAGGCTTGAGCTCGCCACGAATGATCCGCTCGGCAAGGTGATGAGCGATCTGCTCAGCGAGGCTGTCCGGTGCCTTGAACGTCATTTCTTTCCTTTAAACCAATAGCTGTACACAAGCGCGGAAGTGTATCGCACTGGATACCTGTGGCGCAGGGCCATGTCACGCAATGTGGCACGAAATAAGCAAAACTTTGAGCGTGTGCGCAGCGATTCATTGCAACCTCAGGCTGCCGTTAATCGGCAAATCCCGGCAAAACCCGATTTCTTGACTTAAAGGTCAGATTTTCGTTGACCCCATAGTCAGAACTGATAGATTCATCGACAGGTTCGATGACCACTTCTATTAAAAGAAAAACGAGGCACAACCGGTGATCCAGTTTCTACTGAACCAGACGTTGAAAACCGAACATGCGTTGGACCCCAACATGACGGTGCTCAACTACCTGCGCGAGCATTTGCACAAGTCCGGCACCAAGGAAGGCTGCGCCAGCGGCGACTGTGGCGCCTGCACGGTGGTGGTGGGCGAATTGACCACCGATGACGAGGGCCAGGAGCACTTGAGCTATCGCAGCCTCAATTCCTGCCTGACCTTTGTGGCGTCACTGCACGGCAAACAGCTGATCAGCGTCGAAGACCTCAAACACCAGGGCGAGCTGCACAACGTGCAAAAGGCCATGGTCGAATGCCACGGCTCGCAATGCGGGTTCTGCACGCCGGGCTTCGTGATGTCGCTGTTCGCCTTGCAGAAAAACAGCACCACTGCGGACACTGCTCAGGCCCACGAAGCCCTCGCCGGCAACCTCTGCCGATGCACCGGTTACCGTCCGATTCTCGCCGCCGCTGAACAGGCCTGCGGCCAACAACGCCAACCCGATCAGTTCGATGCCTTGAAGGCGCAGACCATCGCCCGCCTGAAAGCCATCAAGCCTGCGGAAACCGCCGAGCTGAACAGCGGCGACAAACGCTGCCTCGTCCCGCTGACCGTGGCCGATCTGGCCGACCTCTACGATTCTTATCCCCAGGCGCGCCTGCTGGCGGGCGGCACCGACCTGGCGCTGGAAGTCACCCAGTTCCACCGCGCCCTGCCGGTGATGATTTACGTCGGCAACGTCGCGGACATGAAGAAGGTCGAGCACTTCGACGACCGCCTCGAAATCGGCGCCGCCACCGCACTCACCGATTGTTACGAAGCGTTGAGCAGCGAATACCCGGACTTCGGCGAATTGCTGCACCGTTTTGCGTCGTTGCAGATCCGCAATCAGGGCACGCTGGGCGGCAATATCGGCAACGCCTCACCGATTGGCGACTCACCGCCGCTGCTGATCGCGCTGGGCGCCAGTATTGTCCTGCGCAAAGGCGATAACACCCGCACGCTGGCGCTGGAGGATTACTTCATCGATTACCGCGTCACCGCACGTCAGGAAAGCGAGTTCATCGAGAAAATCATCGTGCCCAAGGCCAACGCCAAACAGGCTTTCCGCGCCTACAAGGTCTCGAAGCGTCTGGATGACGACATTTCGGCGGTCTGCGCGGCGTTCCGTGTGCAGGTGGAAAACGGCGCGATCGTCGATGCCCGTGCGGCGTTTGGCGGCATGGCGGCGATCCCGAAACGTGCCGCGAATTGCGAGAAAGCCCTGATCGGCCAGCCGTGGACGTCGGCCACCGTCGAGCGCGCCTGTGCCGCACTGGCGCAGGATTTCACCCCGCTGTCAGACTTTCGCGCCACCAAGGAATACCGCCTGCTGAGCGCACAGAACCTGCTGCGCAAATACTTCATTGAACTGCAAACGCCGCACATCGAGACACGGGTGACCGACTATGTCTAATCACGCACCGCAAAAGACTCAAGAAGAACTGGTTGCCCTGTTTCAGCAGGACCTGACCTCGGGCGTCGGCCGCAGCGTCAAGCACGACAGCGCCGACAAACACGTCTCAGGCGAAGCGATTTACATCGATGACCGGCTCGAATTCCCCAATCAGTTGCACGTCTATGCGCGGATGTCCGACCGGGCCCACGCGCGCATCGTCAGCGTCGATGTGTCGCCCTGCTACGACTTCGAAGGCGTGCGCATCGCCATCACCCACGAAGACATTCCCGGCCTGAAAGACATCGGCCCGTTGCTGCCGGGCGATCCGCTGCTGGCCATCGACAAGGTCGAGTTCGTCGGTCAGCCGGTGATCGCCGTGGCCGCTCGTGATCTGGAAACGGCACGCAAGGCAGCGATGGCCGCGATCATCGAATACGAAGACCTGGAGCCGGTGCTCGACGTGGTCGAGGCCTATCGCAACAAGCATTTCGTGCTGGACAGCCACACCCACAAGCGCGGGGACTCGGTCACCGCGCTGGATACGGCCCCGAACCGCATTCAGGGCACGCTGCACATTGGCGGACAGGAACACTTTTATCTGGAGACGCAAATCTCCTCGGTGATGCCCACCGAAGACGGCGGCATGATCGTCTACTGCTCCACGCAAAACCCCACCGAAGTGCAGAAGCTGGTCGCCGAAGTGCTCGACGTGTCGATGAACAAAGTGGTGGTGGACATGCGCCGCATGGGCGGCGGTTTCGGCGGCAAGGAGACGCAGGCCGCGAGCCCTGCGTGCCTGTGCGCGGTGATCGCGCGCCTGACCGGTCAGCCGACCAAGATGCGCCTGCCGCGCATGGAAGACATGATCATGACCGGCAAGCGTCACCCCTTCTACGTCGAGTACGACGTGGGCTTCGACAACGACGGGCGCCTGCACGGCATTCAGCTGGAACTGGCCGGGAACTGCGGCTGTTCGCCGGACTTGTCGGCCTCTATCGTCGACCGCGCGATGTTCCACTCGGACAACTCGTATTACCTCGGCGACGCCACCATCAACGGCCACCGCTGCAAGACCAACACTGCGTCGAACACGGCCTACCGTGGCTTCGGCGGTCCGCAAGGGATGGTGGCTATCGAGGAAGTGATGGACGCCATCGCCCGCCATCTGGGCAAGGACCCGCTGGCCGTGCGCAAGGCCAACTACTACGGCAAGACCGAGCGCAACGTCACCCACTATTACCAGGAAGTCGAGCACAACATGCTCGAAGAAATGACCGCCGAACTGGAAGAAAGCAGCCAGTACGCCGAGCGTCGAAAAGCAATCACGGCCTACAACGCCAACAGCCCGATTCTGAAGAAAGGCCTGGCGTTGACCCCGGTTAAATTCGGCATTTCCTTCACCGCCAGTTTCCTCAATCAGGCGGGTGCGCTGATTCACATCTACACCGACGGCAGCATCCACCTGAACCACGGCGGCACCGAGATGGGCCAGGGTTTGAACACCAAGGTCGCGCAGGTGGTGGCCGAGGTGTTTCAGGTGGACATCAGCCGCGTGCAGATCACCGCGACCAATACCGACAAAGTGCCGAACACCTCGCCGACCGCAGCGTCCAGTGGCGCGGACTTGAACGGCAAGGCCGCGCAGAACGCGGCGGAAACCATCAAGCAACGGCTTATCGAATTCGCCGCCAAACACTACAAATGCGAAGCCGCTCAGGTCGAATTCCGCAATGGCCACGTGCGGGTTGGCGAGCAGGTCATCAGCTTCGACACGCTGGCGCAGCAGGCGTGGATGGGTCAGGTGTCGCTGTCGAGCACCGGCTATTACAAAACGCCAAAAATTTTCTACGACCGCAGTCAGGCCCGAGGTCGACCTTTCTATTACTTCGCCTTTGGCGCGGCGTGCACCGAAGTGGTCGTCGACACGCTGACCGGCGAATACAAGATGCTGCGCACCGACATCCTCCACGACGTCGGCGCCTCGCTGAACCCGGCCATCGACATCGGCCAGGTCGAGGGCGGCTACATTCAGGGCATGGGCTGGCTGACCACCGAAGAACTGGTGTGGAACGCAAAGGGCAAGCTGATGACCAACGGCCCGGCCGGTTACAAGATCCCGGCGGTGGCGGACATGCCCGCCGACTTGCGGGTCAAGCTGGTGGAAAACCGCAAGAACCCCGAAGACACGGTCTTCCATTCCAAGGCCGTGGGTGAGCCGCCGTTCATGCTGGGCATTGCGGCCTGGTGTGCGATCAAGGACGCCGTGGCGAGTCTCGGCGATTACAAACATCAGCCGAAGATCGACGCGCCTGCCACGCCGGAGCGGGTGTTGTGGGGGTGTGAGCAGATGCGCCAGTTGAAGGTGGCCAGTTCAGAGGCCGCGGGCGTGGCCCATGAGCTGACGGTTTCACCGGTTTAGAAGCCATGGACGGTCGAAAACTGTGGGAGCGAATTCATTCGCGAAGCGGTGGATCTGGCGACATATCGGCGTCGAATGTACCGGCCTTTCGCGAATGAATTCGCTCCCACAGGATAGGGGCCAACCGAGAAAATTGCGGCGTTTGAATTGACGTCATCGCTGATGAATCCGCTCCCACAGAGGTAGGTGATCAACCTGTGGGAACGAATTCATTCGCGAGACGACGGCACAGACAACATGGATTTTTGATCGTCTGACTCGATCAGGAGAAACACATGAACAACTGGATCAGCGCCCTCGCCGAGTTGCAAACCCAGGGTGAAGCCTGCGTGCTGGTGACGATCATCGAGGAGCGTGGCTCGACGCCGCGCAACGCGGGGTCGAAGATGGTGGTCAGTGCCGAGAGGATCTACGACACCATTGGCGGCGGCCATCTGGAATACAAGGCCATGGAAATCGCCCGCGACATGCTCGCCAGCGGCAGTCAGCAAACCCGCCTCGAACGCTTCAGCCTCGGCGCCAGCCTGGGTCAGTGCTGCGGCGGCGTGAACGTGCTGCTGTTCGAACCCATGGGTCAGCCGCAGGCGCAGATTGCCGTGTTTGGTGCCGGGCATGTCGGTCGTGCGCTGGTGCCGCTGTTGGCCAGCCTGCCCTGCCGGGTGCGCTGGATCGACTCGCGGGAAGCGGAATTCCCGGCCCACCTCCCCGAAGGCGTGAGCAAGATCGTCAACGAGGAAGTCATCGATGAAGTGGATCACCTGCCCGCTGGCAGTTATTGCATCGTCATGACCCATAATCATCAGCTGGATCTGGAACTGACCGCCGCCATTCTCAAGCGCGGCGACTTCACTTGGTTCGGGCTGATCGGCTCGAAAACCAAACGCGCCAAATTCGAACACCGCCTGCGCGATCGCGGCTTCGACCCGGCGCTGGTGCAACGCATGCGCTGCCCGATGGGGCTGTCCGAAGTGAAGGGCAAGCTGCCGATGGAGATTGCCGTGTCGGTCGCGGCCGAGGTGATCGCCACTTACAACATGCATTTCGGCACAGAGAGCGGCGAGCACGGCTCGACCTCGGAACCCATCGCCAAGCTGATGCCGGTCTCCCGCCGCGCCCAGGCTCAATGAATTTTTAGAAGAACGAATCGTAAACATGACTATTGAAAAGAAAGCCTACCGTGCCGCCATCGTCCACAGCATCGCCGACCCTGCCGAGGTGGTGGCCGAAGCGTCCTACGAGTATTTCGAAGACGGCCTGATGGTGGTGGAGAACGGCAAGATTTCCGCCGTCGGCCATGCCCGGGATTTGCTGGGCAGCCTTGGCAGCGACGTTGAAGTGGTGACCTACGCCGACGCGCTGATCACCGCCGGTTTCATCGACACCCACATCCATTTGCCGCAGACCGGCATGGTCGGTTCCTACGGCGAGCAGTTGCTCGACTGGCTCAATACCTACGTGTTTCCCTGCGAGAAGCAGTTCGCTGACCCTGCCCACGCCGCGGAAGTGTCCGACATCTTCATCAAGGAATTGCTGAGCAACGGCACCACAACGGCGCTGGTGTTCGGCAGCCGTCACAAGGAGTCGGTGGAGGCGTTCTTCAGCGCCGCCGAAAAGCTCAACCTGCGGATGATCGCGGGCAAGGTGATGATGGACCGCAACGCCCCGGATTATCTGGTGGACACCGCCGAATCCAGCTACGTCGATAGCAAGGCGCTGATCGAGCGCTGGCATGGCAAGGGCCGTCTGCATTACGCGGTCACGCCCCGCTTCGCACCGACCAGCACGCCCGAGCAGCTTGCCCTTGCCGGCCAGTTGTTGACCGAATACCCCGACCTCTATATGCAGACCCACATCAGTGAAAACCTGAAGGAAGTCGAATGGGTCAAGGCGCTGTTCCCGGAGCGCAAGAATTACCTGGATGTGTACGATCACTTCAAGCTGCTGGGTGAGCGCTCGGTGTTTGCCCACGGGGTGCATCTGTGCGACGAGGAATGTCAGCGGCTGTCGGAGACCGGGTCAGCCATCGCCTTCTGCCCGACGTCCAACTTCTTCCTGGGCAGTGGCCTGTTCAACCTGCCGATGGCGGAGAAGCACAAGGTCAATGTGGGACTGGGGACGGACGTGGGCGGCGGCACCAGCTTCTCGCTGCTGCAAACGCTGAACGAGGCCTACAAGGTGATGCAGCTGCAAGGCGCCAAGTTGAGCCCGTTCAAATCGTTGTACCTGGCGACGTTGGGCGGCGCGCGGGCGCTGCGTCTGGAAGACAAGATCGGCAACCTGCATGCAGGGACTGAGGCGGACTTCGTGGTGCTGGACTTCAATGCCACCCCGCTGCTGTCCTACCGCATGAAACAGGCGAAGAGCATCGAAGAGCAGCTGTTCGTGCTGATGACGCTGGGGGACGACCGGACGGTGAGCGAGACGTATTCGGCGGGGGTGTTGGTGCATAAGCGCTGAAGGCTTCGGCTTGATCGTTCCCACGTTCCGCGTGGGAACGATAATTAATCATCAGGCTGGGGTTTCTCTCGGATCGGCTTCTGCCGAAGGCGTAGGAGCTGGCTTGCCTGCGATCTGCCGGGAACCGGCAGCCGAACCGGACACCTCGGTTGTGTCAGACCGAACGCGTCCACAGGGTTTGCTGTTGCTGCGCAACAGATCGCAGGCAAGCCAGCTCCCACGGCCTTCGGCCAGAATCAAAAGCGTTTCGTGTACACCTGCGATGCAGAGCCTCGAGAGCGGCGGTCCCACGCAGAGCGTGGGAACGAGCGTCAATCAAACACAGAATCAAACCGCCGTGCTGCGCCCCGGCTTTTTCTTCGGCAGCATCAGGTGCGAGAACACCGCGTGCAGGTCGTCGGAGGCGCTTTCTTCATCGAGGTTGAGCTTACTGTCGATGTGGTCCATGTGGTGCATCATCAGGCTCACCGCCAGCGTCGCATCGCGGGCTTCGATGGCGTCGATCAACTGGGTGTGCTCATCGTAGGAACAGTGCGAGCGGTTGCCGCTTTCGTACTGGGCGATGATCAGCGAGGTTTGCGACACCAGGCTGCGCTGGAAGCTGATCAGCGGCGCATTCGTCGCCGCTTCGGCCAGTTTCAAGTGGAACTCGCCCGACAGGCGAATCCCCGCCCCACGATCCCCTCTGGAAAAACTGTCGCGCTCGTCGCTGACCATCTTGCGCAGTTCGCTCAACTGCTCGGTGGTCGCGTGTTCGACCGCCAATTCAGTGATGGCCTTCTCGACCATGCGCCGGGCGAAGAACACTTGCCGCGCTTCGTCCACGCTCGGACTGGCAACCACCGCGCCGCGATTCGGGCGCAACAACACCACGCCTTCGTGGGCCAGACGCGATAAAGCGCGACGAATGATGGTGCGGCTGACCCCGAAAATCTCACCCAAGGCTTCTTCGGAAAGCTTGGTGCCGGGCGCCAACCGTTGTTCGAGGATGGCCTCGAAAATGTGCGCGTAGACGATGTCGTCCTGGGTGCCGCTGCGGCCCGCCTTGGCGGTGCGCGGCTGTTTCTTGAGGGGTTGCAACTGATCGTTCATGGGCACTCGTGAGAACTGAATCCGGCATGTAAGCCGTGACCGTAACGGCGATGACAAAAGCAATAGCAGATATCAGGGCAAAGTCACAGTAAAAGTAATGGCGCATTGTACACAGTGCGCAGCGGCTGAACAGATTTCTGCTGCTCGCTTCGTTATGCACACAATCCCAAAAATCCCCACGACAAAACCGAAAACATTATTTGCATTTTTTGTATACAAAAGCATAATTCGCTCGTGCAAGTTTCTGACCTTCTAGTCAACAAATCAGGCTGGCGGTCGATTCGCCCCACGGAGCAGTTACCGGCTCTGAAAAAAACAACAAAAACGTTTCGAGGGATTCACTGTGGAAAGTCGCAAAACCGAAGCCACGCCGCTGGAAGCCACTCAAGGAGACCTCAGGCCGACACGCTCGGGCCTGCTTGAACGCCTCTTCAAGCTCAGCCTGCACGGCACCACCGTTCGGACCGAGCTGCTGGCGGGCCTGACGACGTTCATCACTATGGCGTACATCATCTTCGTCAACCCCAACATCATGGCCGACGCGGGCATCGATCACGGCGCCGCGTTCGTGGCCACCTGCATCGCCGCCGCACTGGGTTGCCTGTTGATGGGCCTGTACGCCAACTGGCCGGTGGGCCTGGCGCCGGGCATGGGGCTGAACGCGTTCTTCACCTACACCGTCGTCGGCACGATGGGCTACAGCTGGCAGACCGCGCTGGGTGCGGTGTTCATCTCGGGCGTGATCTTCATGATCCTCACCCTCTCCCGCGTCCGCGAATGGCTGCTCAACAGCATTCCGGTGAGCCTGCGGTTCGCGATGGGCGCGGGGGTCGGGCTGTTCCTCGGGCTGATCGGCCTGAAAACAGCGGGCATCGTGGTCGACAGCCCCGCGACGTTGATCAAGCTGGGTTCGCTGCGTGAACCCGGTCCGTTGCTGGCGGCGATCTGCTTTTTGATGATTGCGGTGCTCAGCTATCACCGCGTGTTCGGCGCGATCCTGATCAGCATCATCACCGTGACCGCCGCCGGTTGGGGCCTGGGGCTGGTGCATTACAACGGCATCTTCTCCACCCCGCCGAGCCTGGCACCGACCTGGATGGCGATGGACGTCGCAGGCGTGTTCAACGTCAGCATGATCAGCGTGGTGCTGGCCTTCCTGTTTGTGCACATGTTCGACACCGCGGGCACCTTGATGGGCGTCGCGCAACGGGCCGGATTGGTGAATGACGATGGCCGCATCGAGAACCTGTCCCGCGCCCTCAAGGCCGACAGCGCGTCGAGCGTATTCGGTGCGATGGTCGGCGTGCCGCCGGTCACCAGTTATGTGGAAAGTGCTTCAGGCGTGGCGGCGGGTGGCCGCACCGGGCTGACGGCCGTGACCGTGGGCGTGCTGTTCGTCGCCGCGATGTTCTTCGCCCCATTGGCGGGGATGATCCCGGCGTACGCCACCGCAGGCGCGTTGATCTACGTGGCGATGCTGATGATGGGCGGCATGGCGCACATCGAATGGGACGAAGCCACCGACGCGATTCCCGCCATTGTCACGGCGATCATGATGCCGCTGACCTTCTCGGTGGCCGACGGCATCGCACTGGGCTTCATCACCTACGTCGTGCTGAAGGCCTTTACCGGGCGTCACAAGGAGATTTCGGTGAGCCTGTGGGCGCTGTGCGCGATCTTCATTGCCAAGTTTGTGTTCCTGTAAAGAGGCCCGTATCTGCCTGATGCAACACCCCCTGTGGGAGCGAATTCATTCGCGAGGGGGCAATACAGGCGACGTAGATTCGTCGCCTGATCCAACGCATCGCGAATGAATTCGCTCCCACAGGGAACGCTGTAGATCCGCACATGACGTCGCCCATTGGGTGGCGTTTTTGCTTTTCTGATTTCAACAAGGAGAAACCCCATGACCCTGGAAACCTGGCTGCTGTTCAGCGGCGCTGCGCTGGTGGTGATTCTGATCCCGGGGCCGCTGTCCCTGCTCATGATCGGCAACAGCCTGAACTATGGCGTGCTGCGCTCATACCCGGCGTTTTTCGGCGGGGTTTGTGCGTCGATCTGCCTGCTCAGCGCCTCGGCCTTTGGCTTGGGCGCGTTGTTGATGGCGTCGGAGCAACTGTTCAGCGCGCTGAAGATCGTTGGCGGGCTGTACCTGTTCTACCTCGCGTGGCAAAGCTGGAAACAGTCCCGCTAACCCGCGACCGGCGCGGACGTGCCAGCGGCCGTCAGCCATCCGGGCTTTGGGGCGCTGTTCTGGCGCGCCTTCGTGCTCGGCGGCAGCAACCCGAAAGACATTCTGTTCTTCGCCGCGTTTTTGCCGCAGTTCCTCAAGGCCGACCAGCCTTTCCTCGGTCAGTTGATCACCATGATCATCACCTGGACCGTGCTGGATCTGGCCTGCAAGTTGTTCTACGGCTTGAGTGCCCAAGGCGCCGCGCGTTACCTGCGCACTGGTAAGGGTCAAACCTGGTTCAACCGCATCAGCGCCGGGCTATTCGGTGGCGCGGGCAGCGCTGCACTGCTCAGCCATTGACGCCCTGCACGTTGTTGTCCTCTCAAGGCAGCGGCGTGTTCCTCACGGTTCGGCGACGCGCTGTATGAACACCTGCGGCGCCGGCTCCAGCGAGCTGCCGCTTCTGACACCCCCGATCAATTTCACCAGACGCCCCTGATCCCGGGCTTCGACCAAGGTATTCAATGCACCTTCTCCCGGTCGCGCCGCCGCCCATTCATCGATCCAGCGGTTGGACAGAGGGACGGCGGCATTGGGCGCAAGGGTCTGAAATTCCACTTGCGCAGCAGAGACGTAATGCGTGTGCAGCATGTAGAGGTGCTCCTGGCCGGTGCGCCGGAACAACAGAATCGAACGCACCTGCAACACAGTCTCACCGTCAGAAACCATGCGGTAGCCTGCGTCGGTGATCAACGCCGACATGAACTCACGCATTGCCGTTTTTGCGGGTGCGCCAATACGCGGGCCGCGGGTGACGCTTTCCAGCAGGGTCACCAGTGAGGGTTTGGAGACCGCGAAATCCAGCCGCTTGAAATCCTGCATCGAAGGCCCGTAGCTGATCCACATCCGGGGCATCGTGGTGCCGATACCTGTGAAATGAGCGCCTTCGAGCATCAGCAGCGGATCATTCAACTGCGGTAACGGCGCCAGCTGCCCCCTCTTCCAGGCATTGAGGGTGGCTTTCATATTGATCAGCCGGGTGGCGGTCAGCCCGGTATGCCCCTGATCAGCGGCATCGTAGATTTTCTCCGCGAGAATCCGGCAGGTGACCGGGCTCAGCCCGGGCCGCGCTTCCTCCACCAGATGCTGGATCTTCAAGCGAAACAGCGGACCATGCACTGTCCAGCGCCCGTCCTTGAAAGACGCCATGCCCGGCTGGTTAAAGCGGTCGCGGCGAATGGTTTCGTTGAGACCGGAAAAACTGTCCTCAAGGGTCGTCGGACTTTTCAGGAACACGATAGAAGGGTTCTGGCTCGCCCCGCTCGGCAGGATGTCGTAGCGCTGGCTGTCGATCTGCACGAAGGTGCTCCTCGGTTCATCGCTGAGTCGGAAGATCGGTGGAAACACTTCGACCTGTTGCACCCTGCCGGCATCATCCAGGGGACGGCCCCAACGCTTCCAGCGGTCGGCGCCGTCCAGCGCATCGCGCAGCGCCGAAGGTTGAGGTGGCTCCTTGCGTTTGCTGCCGCTGGTACCAGGTTGTGGTTCGGCCTGGGGCGGCCGACGATAGGCCTCGGCCCATTCCGGGGTCGCCTTGTGTTGCTGGTAGTGCACGGCGATGTCCAGCTCCAGCCTGCGTTGGCGATTAGCGGGGAATTCGAACTCATCAAGCAACTGCCGCGCGTGCCGGGGCTTGAACGCGGGGTCGCCGTGGGCCTGGGCGATCAGGGTTTCGGCGATGGTCGAGCGCATGCCGCCCCTGAGCCCGACGTCCGAGTGATACACCCAGGCGCCATTGTGAAACCGCACCGGGGGTTCGAAGCCGTGAACAGCGGTCTTCTTCAGGCGCAGCGTTTGCTCTCCAGCGCGTCGATAAACCTCGTACGCGTGCCCTTCGCGCTCGATCCAGAGCTGACCGTCCTTGAGCAGCGTGCCGAGATCGCGCCCCGATTGCGGCACCGCATCAGTGAGCGTTTTGGGCACTTCATAGCCTTCGAACGGCGTCAGCAGGTGCGGCCGCAAGCCTGACGTCGCAGTGCCCAACTTTGCGCCACGGCGCGCCATCCGCCCCAGCACGAACACGCTGGCGGCACCGGGAATCACCGACATCGCCACGTCCAGCACACTCATCGCCGTGCTACCCAACGCCAGTAGCCCGTCATCGAGGCGCCCCTCTCTAAAGGCTTTCATGGCGTCGTGCCCATCCAGCCAGCCATCCTGCACGCTGACCAGGGTGCCGATGCCGGGAAGCAGACCCAACAGGGCTTTCAGGTACCCCACATAGGTCTCGCCTTGCTGCCGGTTCTGCTCGGTCTGGATGTCGAAGCGGGTGCGCGCGCGGCTCTGAATCGCCTGCTGAAGCATCCAGGCGCGGGTGTCGAGCTGCTGGGCGGCGAGTTGCAGGTCGAGCGCGGGAACGAAACGCAGAAAACCTTCGAACCCCCGAGCCAGTGCCTGGTTGATGTAGCTGACGTGACGGGCCGCCCCCTGAGCGTCCAGCGTGCGCTGTGCGAGGTAACCCGTCAGCGCGGGCTTGCTGATCAGGTGCTGGATCAAGCGGGATCGGGCGGTTTCAGGATCGGACGCCTCGACAGTCAGGACGTCGTCGGGCGCGTCCGGCAGATAGATCACGGTGCGGTTGGAGACTTTGCTGCGAATTGCACACAGCCCGCTCAACGTGTGGCTGTCCTGCTCGCCACTCACCGAGGTGCCCGGCTTGAACTGCAACCAGTTCATCTCGATGCCAGCGGCGTCGCTTTCGGCCTGAGAGCGAGACTGCGCTGCCAGTTGCAGCAACAGACCACCCTCTTCGCTCAGGCGTCGCCGCTTGAGTTCGCAAAACGCCTCCAGCTCGATCTTGTGCTGATAGGGTTCCAGCAGGCGCTCGGCGTCGAGTTGCTGCTGCGCCGTGGACCCGGGTGCCAGCTGAAACACTTTTTTAAGCAAATTACGGTAGTGCAGCGCAACGTCCAGCTGCGGAATGACCGCGTGCAGCCAGGTGCCCGTCAGGCCCGACGTGCCACGGATCGCGGCGAAATCGAAACGCCGTGCCATCTGCGCGTCACCCGCCGCAAAATTGCGCTCGGCCAGGGCCGCCAACGTCAGGTGCTCACGCTCCCGACTGGCGACCCACGGTGCGAAATAATTCGTCACCCGCCCGTATTGAGGGTCGATTCGGTAGTCGCGCCAGACCCGTCTCGGCAGCTCGACAGTGATGAGATCAGGATCGAGATCGATGCCCAGATCATCCTTGATCCTGGCCTTGATGCGCGCTCGAACGAAATCCTCGAACGAAGGCAGCACGTGATCCAGATGGTTTTCAAGTGCCTGGGCGCTGGCGTGGTACTCGGTGAGCCGCTGGGCATATTCATCGCGAACAGGCTGCTCGACGGTGCTCAGCCAGCCGGGCATCGCAATGCTGAGTGACTGCAAGGGTTGATCGTGGGGTTCGTCTGCGGTCAGCAGGTCGACGGGTTGTAAAACGGTGCCGGTCATGGGGGGCTCCAGGTGCGTGTGATGCACTGGAGTGTTCACAGACTGCAACCGGCCCTGTGGTACATATTCATCGGACGAAAAAAAGCCCGCAGTGTGGGGCGGGCAAGAGGTACAGGGGCAAAGCGATGTCACGGGTTGCTCGGTTACGCGTATCGCCTAGCTGCCGCGATACGTGGAGTAGCTGTACGGCGAAATCAGCAGCGGAACGTGGTAGTGATCCTGCCCGGCGTCGATGCCGAACCGCAGCACCACGACGTCGAGAAAGGCCTGATCACCCAGCTTCACGCCCTTGGCCCGGTAGTAATCGCCGGCGCTGAACTGCAGCTGGTAGACACCCGAACGGTAATCCTCGCCCTGTAACAAGGGGGCGTCGCAGCGGCCGTCACTGTTGGTCACGGTGTCGGCAATCTTTTCCAGCTGCTCGCCATCGACCCGGTACAGGGCAATGCGGATGTTGCTGCCGGGGCAGCCGTGTGCGGCGTCCAGCACGTGTGTGGTCAGTCGTCCCATGGCGCGTCGGTGCCTCGCTTGGAGATTGAGTGGAATCGCACCGTTTCAGTGCCGCTTTTGAGAGCAGAGCGCGGTTGAACAGCGCGAGCGATGACGAATTAAGACATTTTCAAAAGAAATTGTACACAATAAAAATCACTTTTTATCCGGCTCATTGCCAGACACGCCTCAAAGCCTCAAAACGCCGGATAGCGAGGCCTCTGTTGAATTTTTTCGGTGGATTCTGACCACTCAGGCAAGTTTCTTGCAGCGTCATCTGTTATGAGAAAAGCGAAAAAACAGGCTTACAAATCACAAATAAACTTGTATACAATCGTCCCATCGCCGCGACGGTCGACGGATCATGATCACACCTCAGGGCAGATCGATCCCTCTCCACCGTCACAGACAACACGTAGATAAGGAAGATTGCAGTGAGCGCCGACTATCCACGCGACCTGATCGGTTACGGCCGTAACCCGCCCCATCCCAACTGGCCGGGCAATGCCCGTATCGCGTTGTCGTTCGTACTCAATTACGAAGAAGGCGGCGAGCGCAATATTCTGCACGGCGACAAGGAATCCGAGGCGTTTCTGTCCGAAATGGTCGCCGCTCAGCCGCTGCAAGGCCAGCGCAACATGAGCATGGAGTCGCTGTACGAATACGGCAGTCGTGCCGGGGTGTGGCGCATCCTCAAACTGTTCAAGCAATTCGACATTCCGTTGACCATCTTCGCCGTGGCCATGGCCGCCCAGCGCCACCCGGACGTGATCCGCGCGATGGTCGAGGCCGGTCACGAAATCTGCAGCCACGGCTACCGCTGGATCGACTATCAGAACATGGACGAGGCTCAGGAACGCGAGCACATGCTCGAAGCGATCCGCATCCTCACCGAACTCACCGGCGAACGCCCGCTGGGCTGGTACACCGGTCGCACCGGCCCTAACACCCGGCGTCTGGTGATGGAAGAAGGCGGCTTTCTCTACGACTGCGACACCTACGACGACGACCTGCCCTACTGGGAACCGAACACGCCGAATGGCAAGCCGCATCTGGTGATTCCGTACACCCTGGACACCAACGACATGCGCTTCACCCAAGTGCAGGGTTTCAACAAGGGCGACGACTTTTTCGACTACCTGAAAGACGCCTTCGACGTGCTCTACGCCGAAGGGGCCGAGGCGCCGAAAATGCTTTCCATCGGCCTGCACTGCCGCCTGATCGGCCGCCCTGCCCGTCTCGCCTCGCTGCAACGTTTCCTCGAATACGTCAAAGGCCACGAACAGGTGTGGTTCGCCCGCCGCGTGGAAATCGCCCGCCACTGGCACGACGTTCATCCCTTCAGAAGCAGCCCGTTGAAAGGAGCCGCCCAGTGAGCCGTTTCAAGACCCTGACGCCCTCTTCCCTGAGCCGCAAAGCCTTCGTCGAAGCCTTCGCCGACATCTACGAGCATTCGCCCTGGGTCGCTGAAAAGGCCTATGACCTGGGTGATCTGCACAGCCTCGACGACATCGAGACCCTGCATGCCCGTATGAGCGACATCCTGTTGAGCGCCGACCACGCCACGCAACTGGCGCTGATCAACGCTCACCCGGACCTTGCCGGCAAAGCCGCCGTGCAAGGCCAACTGACCGAAGCCAGCACGAATGAACAGGCTGGCGCCGGTATCCACCAATGCACGGCTGAAGAGTTCGCTCGCTTCACCGAGCTGAACGACGCCTACAAAGCGACGTTCGCGTTCCCCTTCATCATGGCGGTGAAAGGCAGCAACCGGCATCAGATCCTCGCGGCCTTCGAGACGCGCATTCACAACCCGGCCCAAACCGAGTTCGCCTGCGCCCTGGCCGAGATCAACAAGATCGCGATGTTCCGCTTGCAGACGCTTTAACCCTGACCATCCCCACGCCCCTTATCAAAGGCAGACAAAAAGAATGAAAGCTTACGCCGTACCCTTCGAAAAATTCGTCAACCTGGCCGACTCCCGTCTGGGCACAAAAATCATTTCCGTGACCGACGACTGGTTCGCCGACGCCAACCGCCTGTTCCAGCCCACCCCCGCGGTGTGGAAGGAAGGCGTGTTCGACGACAACGGCAAATGGATGGACGGCTGGGAATCGCGTCGCAAGCGTTTCGAAGGTTATGACAGCGCCGTGATCCGTCTGGGCGTGGCAGGCTCCATCAAAGGCGTGGACATCGACACCTCGTTCTTCACCGGCAACTACCCACCATCGGCCTCGCTGGAAGCCTGCTTCCTGGCCTCGGGCGAGCCGGATGAGAACACCGTGTGGACTGAAGTGCTGCCCGCCGTCGAGCTGAAAGGCGACAGCCACCACTATCACGAAATCGGCGACACCCAGGCCTACAGCCACCTGCGTTTCAACATCTACCCGGACGGCGGGGTGGCGCGTCTGCGCGTGTACGGCGTGCCGCACCGGGACTGGTCGGCGGTGGGCGACAACGAGCAAGTCGACCTGGTCGCAGCACTGAACGGCGGTCGCGCCCTGGCCTGCTCCGACGAGCACTTCGGCCGCATGAGCAATATCCTCAACCCGGGCCGTGGCATCAACATGGGCGATGGCTGGGAAACCGCACGTCGCCGCACGCCGGGCAACGACTGGGTCATCGTCGCGCTGGGCCATGCCGGTGAAGTCGAGCAGATCGTCGTCGACACCCTGCACTTCAAAGGCAACTACCCGGACAGCTGCTCGATCCAGGGCGCATTCGTCAAAGGCGGCACCGACAGCCAGATCGAAACCCAGAGCTTGTTCTGGCGCGAACTGCTGCCGAGCCAGAAACTGGAAATGCACGCCGAACACACCTTCGTCGAGCAGATCAAGGCGCTCGGCCCGATCACCCACATCCGCCTGAACGTGTTCCCGGACGGGGGCGTGAGCCGGTTGCGCGTGTTGGGTAAGGTGGCGAAGTAACGCGTTCCCCGTGAGCGAACCCATAACCCTGATTTGATCATTGAACTTGAGAACAGAAGAACCCGCATGCGCACACTGATTATCGAGCCGTTGACCAAAGAAGCCTTCGCCCCTTTCGGTGATGTCATCGAAACCGATGGCAGCGATCATTTCATGATCAACAACGGCTCGACCATGCGCTTTCACAAGCTGGCGACCGTTGAAACGGCGACGCCGGACGATCACGCGATCATCAGCATCTTCCGCGCCGACGCGCTGGAGATGCCGCTGACCGTGCGCATGCTGGAGCGGCATCCGCTGGGCAGTCAGGCGTTCATACCGCTGCTCGGCAACCCTTTTCTGGTCGTGGTCGCGCCACTTGGCGATGCACCTGAACCCGAGCTGACCCGCGCCTTCCTCACCAACGGCAGGCAGGGTGTCAATTACCATCGCGGCGTCTGGCACCACCCGGTGCTGACGATCGAAAAGCGGGATGACTTCCTGGTGGTTGATCGCAGTGGCAGTGGCAATAACTGCGATGAGCATTTCTTCGAAGAGAGTCAGATGATGATTCTCGATCCCCACTAATAAGAAGGGCCTAAGCGTCCGCCAGTGACGACAGGCAAACGGTAAAGACTGTGGCTGCACATCTGATGGAATGGCTGAATCTGGGCGTGCGCTGGATTCACATGATCGTCGGGATCGCCTGGATTGGCGCATCCTTTTACTTCGTCTGGCTGGAGAACAACCTCAACCGTGCCAACCCCCGCGACGGGCTGTCCGGTGACCTGTGGGCGATCCACGGCGGCGGGATCTACCACCTGGAAAAATACAAGCTGGCCCCACCGACCATGCCGGACAACCTGCACTGGTTCAAATGGGAAGCCTACTGGACCTGGATGTCGGGCATCGTGCTGTTGTGCATCGTGTTCTACTCCAACCCCACCCTTTACCTGCTGGCCCCCGGCAGCACGCTGAGCGGCGGCGAAGGCATCGCCATCGGCGTCGGCGCACTGATCGCCAGTTGGTTCATCTATGACCTGCTCTGCGACTCGCCGCTGGGCAAGCGCCCTGGCCTGTTGGGCCTGGTGCTGTTCGTGCTGGTCATCGGCGCCTGCTACGGCTTCAGCCAGGTGTTCAGCGGTCGTGGTGCGTACCTGCACACCGGCGCGATCATCGGCACCATCATGGTCGGCAACGTGTTCCGCATCATCATGCCCGCCCAGCGCGCACTGGTGGCGGCCATCGCCGAGAACCGCACGCCGGACCCGACCCTGCCCGCCAAAGGCCTGCTGCGTTCGCGCCACAACAACTACTTCACCCTGCCCGTGCTGTTCATCATGATCAGCAACCACTTCCCGAGCACCTACGGCAGTCAGTACAACTGGCTGATCCTGGCGGCCATCGCGGTATGTGCGGTACTGGTGCGTCACTACTTCAACACCCGTCACGACAGCCACAAATTTGCATGGGCCTTGCCGGTCGGCGCACTGGGCATGATCTGCCTGGCCTACGTGACAGGGCCTGCGCAAGTGCCGCGCGGTCCGGACGTCGCGGCGAACATCCAGTACCAGCCGCTGCCCGGTACGGCAATTGGCGGACACCGTGCCGACGAGCCGAAACCTGAGGTCGCGCCCGCTCCGGCCCCCGCTGCGCCTGCGGCCCCCGCCCAAGCGAGCAACACCGGTGGCGTGGATTTCGACAAGGTGCACAGCGTGATTCAGGAACGCTGCGCAGTCTGCCATTCGGCCAAACCGACCAGCCCGCTGTTCAGCAGCGCGCCGGCCGGGATCATGTTCGACACCCCGCAACAGATTCAGCAACTGGCCCCGCGCATCCAGGCCCAGGCCGTGACCGCGCAAATCATGCCGCTGGGCAACATCACCCAGATGACCCAGCAAGAGCGTGATTTGCTGGGGCAGTGGATCGACAAGGGGGCGCAGACGAACTGAGCCATCGTCCCTTTCGGATCGACGCACTACCTGTAGGAGCGTGGCTTGCCCGCGATCGGCTGCGCAGCGGTCGTAAAGTCAGGCGGCCGGTTCCGTCTGGCGAATCGCGTTCGCCGGGTTTACGACGACTTCGTCGCCGATCGCGGGCAAGCCACGCTCCTACAGGGACAGCGCTCCATCGAATACAACGTTCCACCGCCCAGCCACACCGGGCGTACTCAAAAATAAGAACAATGAGGTGTTGCATGTCCGAGTCAACTCACGCGCGCATCCCTGCTGCGCCACCACGACAGCCCCTGCCACTTGCCCAACTGCTGTTGGTCGGCCTGCAACACGTCCTGTTGATGTACGGAGGTGCCGTCGCGGTGCCGCTGATCATCGGCCAGGCCGCCGGCCTTTCCCGTGAAGAAATCGCTTTCTTGATCAATGCCGACCTGCTCGTCGCGGGCATCGCGACGGTCGTGCAGTCGTTCGGCATCGGTCCTTTGGGCATCCGCATGCCGATCATGATGGGCGCCAGTTTTGCCGCCGTCGGCAGCATGGTGGCGATGGCGGGCATGCCGGGCGTGGGCTTGCCGGGGATTTTCGGGGCGACCATCGCTGCCGGTTTCTTCGGCATGCTGATCGCGCCGTTCATGTCGAAAATCGTGCGCTTCTTTCCGCCTTTGGTCACCGGCACGGTGATCACCTCCATCGGCTTGTCGCTGTTCCCCGTCGCCGTGAATTGGGCGGGCGGCGGCAGTAAAGCGGTGAGTTTCGGTGACCCGCTTTACCTGGGCGTGGCGGCGCTGGTGCTGCTGACGATCCTGCTGATCAACCGCTTCATGCGCGGCTTCTGGGTCAACATTTCAGTGCTGATCGGCATGGGCCTGGGCTACATCCTCTCAGGCTTCATCGGCATGGTGGATTTGAGCGGACTGGCCCAGGCGGACTGGGTGAAAGTGGTCACGCCGATGCACTTCGGCATGCCGACCTTCAGCCTCGCGCCGATTCTCTCGATGTGTCTCGTGGTGGTGATCATCTTCGTCGAATCCACCGGGATGTTCCTGGCGCTGGGCAAGATCACCGACCGCGAAGTCACGCCGGGCATGCTGCGTCGCGGTTTGCTGTGTGACGCGGCCGCGTCCTTTCTCGCCGGTTTCCTCAACACCTTCACCCATTCTTCGTTCGCGCAGAACATCGGCCTGGTGCAGATGACCGGCGTGCGTTGCCGTTCGGTGACGATGGTCGCGGGCGGCTTTCTGGTGTTGCTGAGCCTGCTGCCGAAAGCGGCCTATCTGGTGGCCTCGATTCCGCCAGCGGTGCTGGGCGGCGCGGCGATTGCCATGTTCGGGATGGTTGCGGCGACCGGCATCAAGATCCTTCAGGAGGCCGACATCTCGGATCGTCGCAATCAACTGCTGGTGGCGGTGAGCATCGGCATGGGCCTGATCCCGGTCGTCCGGCCGGAATTCTTCAGCCAGTTGCCGCAGTGGATGGGGCCCATCACCCACAGCGGCATTGCCATGGCGACCTTGAGCGCCGTGCTGCTGAACCTGCTGTTCAACGTGCTCGGTGGTGCCGAGCGTGCCGCGATGGCCGGGCCGCTGCACTCACACTAGTCGTGGGTGCCCTGTTTTAGACGCACCGCTCTTTTGCAGCGCACTTGAGCGGCGGGGCACGAGTCAGTATCCTCCGCCGCCGCTCGACCGCGCCTCGAAAAACAGGGTCTGACGACTCCACACAATAATCTGACTGAACGGCCAAGTTGCCGCCCAGCCGCGCCTCGCTCGAAAAATCACGGAATCGACTGTTTTCAATAACAGCCGACGAGACTTTTTTGTCTTTTTTCAGCGGGTTGGCTTAGGGATTGCTACCTGTAAAAAGCTGATCAATTGGACAACTAAAGCAGCAAAGAAAGGCGCCAGAACAGAGCGCCAAATCACCGCAACACCGACTTTGAACCCAAGGGAGTACCGCATGAACCGTTCGCTTTCCAGCCTGTTGGCCGCCAGTAGCCTGCTGGCCGCCACCCCTGCAATGTCTGGCGATTTGTTGCAATGGCAGAGCAACAGCCTGACGTATCTGTACGGCCAGAATTTCGAGGTCAACCCGGATACCCAGCAGACCTTTACCTTCGAACACGCAGACGGCTGGAAATACGGCGACAACTTCCTGTTCGTCGACAACATCTTCTACAACGGCAAGAAAGACCCGGGCGTGGGCAATAACACGCTGTACGGCGAGTTCTCCCCTCGCCTGTCGCTGGGCAAGATCTTCGACCAGAAATTCGAACTCGGCCCGATCAAGGACGTGTTGTTGGCCGGGACTTACGAGTTTGGTGAAGGCGATGTCGAGTCTTACCTGATCGGCCCCGGTTTCGACCTGAACATCCCCGGTTTCGACTACTTCCAGCTGAACTTTTACAAGCGCTACAACGATGGCCACCGTGCGGGTTATGGCGCCTGGCAGATCACCCCGGTCTGGTCGTACACCATTCCCGTGGGCAAGTCGGACATTTTGATCGACGGTTTCATGGACTGGGTCGTGGACAACAAACAGTCCAATACCAAAGGCGACTACCACTCCAACCTGCACTTCAACCCGCAGATCAAATACGACTTGGGCAAGGCGATGAACTTGCCAGAGCGGCAGTTGTACGTGGGGATCGAGTATGACTACTGGACCAACAAGTACGGGATCAATGACACGCGGTATTTTGATACGGATCAGAACACGGCGAGTTTGTTGGTGAAGGTGTTTTTTTAAACCAATAAGGCGCTGCTCCAGACGAGCAGCGCCTCATCACAAACCACAGGATTAGTGAGTCGCCACTGCGCTGGGGGCTGAAGTTCGCCTCAATTGCCGATACCGCCTCTGCAAGCTGTAAGCCGACCACGCCAAACTGTCAGCGTTATCGGCAGCCATCTGCGCCCTGATGTCAGGCCGAGCATTAAACGCACTGACCACAACACCCATGTTGCCACCTTGCGTCGAAGGGGCTTGAGAACGAACCATTGGCAAGAAATTCTGATAGAAAATGGTCTGTTGTTTATAAAGAAAGCCGAGGCTGGCGCGACCGTTCATGAGTGCTTCCGAGACGCTCTCCATTGCCACCTCATGACGGCTTTCAGTCCGGCCTGTCATCGTTTTCATCCCGCTCTCCCACAAATAGAAGTAGTCCATGGTTGAAGGCCCCACCGCTGGAATTCGATTAACCCGTTTGAGATGCGAAAGCTCATGCGCTAACGTCATGTTGAGCTCAGGATTGTTTATATCCTCTCTATTGATGACGATTCGACCGTGAAAATCGTCTCTATATATCTTCGCGATTTGGTCAGCATCCCCTCCTGTCACGCCTACAAATTTCTCCTGCCCCCAACCGTGGCTGTATTGCGCAGCAAGCTCACGCGTTCTGACCCAGGCAGACTTCACATCCGCCATGACAGTAGGGTGCGCTGGCCCGAAATAGCTTCGTAAGATGGGTGCCGCTTCTGCTGGGTGAGCATCAACCATACGGAGCGCGTCAATGTACATCTGGCTAACCTCGTCCAAAGCGCTCCTCACTCTGGCGGCTGATGACGGCTCGAACTGTGGCAATCCTCTCCAAAGAATCCGATCGCCCATTTCAACCATTCTTCTTTCGATAGCATCATCTACGCCTTCATAAACTTGACCGTCAATCTCCTTGTTTGAGACAGGTGAATGACCAACAAACCCATACCGATTCACCCCCTGCACATCCCCCGCCGGGTCCGGACTAACCCAGCGCTGCAACCACGGCGCGTAATACCGGAACCCGTAATAATAAAGCCCCGTCGCATCGCGCTCTTTGCCAGAATACCGCACGGTCTTGTAGTTGGCCTCAACAGCACTTCGCGCCGCCCACCATGCCGTGCCGCCAAACGGGTAATAGCCCTCGTGGCTGATCAACGTCGCGTTTTGATCAAGTTCGAGGGTGCTGGAGCCCAGATGATCACTCAGGCTATAGCGCAACTGATCATTCTCGATGCCGTCGGGTTTGCCGGATTCCCAGTGCAATAACCTGACGCTGCTACGCCCCGCCTCGACCGTGAGCACATGCCGCACTACCCCGGTTGCCTCATTGCGATGAATTTCCAGCCCCGGCAGATAACGCACTTCGGCGGTCAGCGTGCGACTGCGTGCCTGACTCACTCGCACCTTTCGCACCCGCTGGCCATCGCCGTCGTAGCGATAAAGCTCGCTGTCATAAGGTCCATCCTCGCGTTCGACGGATGTGACTTCACTTAGCTGATTTCGCGTACCCCACATCATGGCCTGACCCGGTTGGAGCGCCTTCAGATTGCCGTTCGCGTCGAAGCCTTCAGCGATCTGCCCCTCGTCTGGCAGTGTTCCGTCTGCCCGCTGTGGCAGGCTGCGATTGCTCGTTGAAGACACCACCATGCGCCAAGTTTCAGCACCTGAGTGATGCCGCGCCAGCAGGTTTCCGCCAGCGTCGTATTCAAAGCGCTGGGTGTAGTTGATCAGCCGGTCAGGGTCTAACGGCAGGGGTTGAAGGCCGGGCAGTCCGGGCAAATGGGAAACCGGGGCCACTTCTCGCCCAGTGGCTTCGATCAGTTGGTAAAGGCTGTCGTAGGCATAACGGTTGACCGGATCAACGCGCTGGTTTCTGAAAAACGAGACCGGCTGCGCAACATCCTCAACGCTCACGACATTCCCAACGGGGTCGTAGCCGTAATTGAGATCCTGCAGCGCTAATCCTTCAGGAGACAACGCCAGCATCCGGGTCAACCGCCCGTCAGCTTCATCATAGGTGTACCGACTGACGACCCCATTGCCGCAGGTTTCGCGCTCGACCGCCCCCGACGCGGTGTATCGAATCTCGCTGACCAAGGTGTGCAACGCCTGACTGCCGGTGGGCTGGAGCCTGACAACACATCTCTGTCCGGCGCAGGTATAGCCGGTGTACTGATAATTTTGTAGAGCATCGCAACGCACCCGCTCATCCCCCAACGTCCCCAACGTGAAGGTCGAGACATGCGCCTCAGCCTCCAGCAGCGGGTCGCGCAATGAGAGCGCTTCAGGCCAGTCGGGACTGTCCAGACCGGCCAGAAAACGGCGTTGCTGCTGCACAATCGCGCCGGTCAAAGCATATTCCTGAAAAGCTGTGGAGCCTGCCGCATCGTCTCGTCTGACTAACTGCCCACAGCGGTTATGCTGGGCGCCCGCCTCGTCGCCATCGCCATAGGCCAACCGCTCGACGACCCGAGGCGGCTCGGCACTGAGCTGCTCGGCAATCGACACCGGGCGTAATGAGGCGTCGTACTCGGTCCAGGATTGAGTGCCGCGACTGTCTCGACTTTCTCGTACCGGGCCTGCTTCGCCAGGGAAGTTCAGACGCCAGCCCGCATCGGCGCTCTGCACATACATTGGCTGGCCGGACAAGCTGTAGATCGTCTGAGTCGCTGGCCTGTCGAGTCGGGCATCCGTCATGGCGCACAGCCGCCCTAAGGCGTCGAAAATCTGCCTGCTTGTGCGAACCTGAAGGTCTTGCTCCAAGGAAGCTCGATAACATAAGACACGGCGAACCTCGAGACTGCGAGGATCGACAACAACGAATGCGGGAGTTCGGGTGTTGAGGTTCATTGTGCCGACGTCCATGTGTCTGCGTTTGCCATCAGGACTGGTCGCAATTGAGTGTTCAGGCCGGGCAGGCTCTATCATTTCAACCGAGACCAAAAGGCTGGCTTGCGCTTATGGAATGACAAGAAATTGCCTATCTTTCGTTCGCCATTTGGCAGAGCAGCAGAAAAAATCCTGCCTTCCTCCCGACCTATAACCGCAAGCGTCGAGGATGCACCACCGTCAAGATTGATCGAGGAACCCGCTTTAGCGGTGCCATCCAACCGATCCAGCCTGGACATGACGGCGGCCCACTCCGGCATTGTGTAACCGGGTGATATGGTCAGGTCTCGGCTTTCTGTCAATCCAACTGCAAGCCTTGTCCGGCCTTTTGAATTGGCCTGCGCAGGGAGGCTGACTGCAGAGCGAGAATTAGGCTGATCCGCATGATTGAGATAGCCAGGTGTAGGAGTCTTTTGCTCAAAGCGAAATCTGGAAAACCGTTTTATCTTGTCGGCGGTAAATGAAGGGGTCCCTGCCGTAGACAACTGCGGTGCGGAATGAATGTAGGAACTGTCATCCATTTTAACTTTGACGTAATCACCTCTGTGATGCTCCGGAACTGACGCGGCGGGTTTGGCTTTTCCGTCAATTTTGTTTTTGCCGACAGAGGCATGAGCGGGGTATCCCGAGTCTAGCCTACGACGACCGTTAAAAAATCCTCCATTTATGACTGCCGTGTATGTGCTCGTTTTTCGAGTCACGCTCTCAATATCTGCCGATGAAAGGGTTCTGAGATCCACAAAATCGTCACCGCCCGAGATCTTGCCTCGGTAGGTTTGATCGATCGATAGATAAGCAAGTTGCCTGTCGCTTGCTGCAGCTCTATTCAGGTCAATTCCGATCCGTTCGAACAAGGCATTATCTCCGCGCACTCGCACTGCAATAATACCCGGAACAATCGTTCTTACAGTCACCGCCGACCTTGCTCTTCTCGCGGCATCCTTCCAGCGCGCCGCCACTTCTGTTTCAAGCCCATCGTTATCAACGCATGTAATAGGATTATTACCGACCATCCGATACCGATTCAGCCCATCGACATCCTCCGCTGGGTCGGGATTAACCCAGCGCTGCAACCACGGCGCGTAATACCGGAACCCGTAGTAATAAAGCCCCGTCGCATCACACTCTTTGCCGGAATAACGCACGGTCTTGTATTTAGTCTCAACAGCACTTCGCGCCGCCCACCATGCCGTGCCGCCAAACGGGTAATAGCCTTCGTGGCTGATCAACGTCGCGTCTTGATCAAGTTCGAGGGTGCTGGAGCCCAGGTGATCACTCAGGCTATAGCGCAACTGATCATTCTCGATGCCGTCGGGTTTGCCGGACTCCCAATGCAATAGCCTCACGCTGCTGAGCCCCGCCTCCACCGTCAGCACATGCCGCACTACTCCGGTTGCCTCATTGCGATGAATTTCCAGCCCCGGCAGGTAACGCACTTCGGCGGTCAGCGCGCGACCGCGCGCCTGACTCACTCGCACCTTTCGCACCCGCTGGCCATCGCCGTCGTAGCGATAAAGCTCGCTGTCATCAGGTCCATCCTCGCGTTCGACGGATGTGACTTCACTTAGCTGATTTCGCGTACCCCACATCATGGCCGGACCCGGTTGGAGCGCCTTCAGATTGCCGTTCGCGTCGAAGCCTTCAGCGATCTGCCCCTCGTCTGGCAGTGTTCCGTCTGCCCGCTGTGGCAGGCTGCGATTGCTCGTTGAAGACACCGCCATGCGCCAAGTTTCAGCACCTGAGTGATGCCGCGCCAGCAGGTTTCCGCCAGCGTCGTATTCAAAGCGCTGGGTGTAGTTGATCAGCCGGTCAGGGTCTAACGGCAGGGGTTGAAGGCCGGGCAGTCCGGGCAAATGGGAAACCGGGGCCACTTCTCGCCCAGTGGCTTCGATCAGTTGGTA
Organism: Pseudomonas sp. NPDC088368; assembly: GCF_044753445.1. Taxonomy (NCBI): domain Bacteria; kingdom Pseudomonadati; phylum Pseudomonadota; class Gammaproteobacteria; order Pseudomonadales; family Pseudomonadaceae; genus Pseudomonas; species Pseudomonas sp. NPDC088368. Next base: position 120,990 of record NZ_JBIVNG010000015.1, on the reverse strand, counting down.
AAGGCTGTCGTAGGCATAACGGTTGACCGGATCAACGCGCTGATTCTTGAAAAACGAAACCGGCTGCGCGGCATCCTTGACGCTCACGACATTACCTACCGGGTCATAGCCATAATTCAGATCCTGCAGCACCTGCCCATTGCGAGTGAGCGCCAACAGCCGGGTCAGCCGCCCATCTGCCTGATCGTAAGTCGCAGTGCTGACGACACCATTGCCTGCGACCTCCCGTTCGGCGGCGCCCATTGCATCGTAGTGAATATGGCTCACTAAAACGCGCACCTTGTCGCTGCCCGACGATTGAAGAGCGGTGCTCGTCAGTTCTCCTGAGCACGCGTAAGTGAGAAACCGGCGATTCTCTTGGGCATCGGTCTGCTCGATAACCTCCCCGCCAGCATTCACAGCACTCGTCGATAGATAGCGCTGCGCCTCAAGCAACAGGTCACGTTGCGAAGGCTCTTGCGGCCAGTCAACGCGCCCTGTCTGTGCAAGAAATCGCCGCTCTCGATGCAACACAGCCCCAGTCAGACCGTATTCCAAAAAACACACCGCCCCCGCCGGATCGTCGCGTCGCAGCAACATGCCGCACTGGTTGTGCGCAATCCATTGCGCGCTGGCGTCGCCATAGATGAACCGGTCAGACACCCGAGCGGGTTCCCCATCAAGCGTTTCGGCGATCGCCACAGGCCGCATCAGCTCGTCGTATTCAACCAACGACAGCGTGCCCCGGCTGTCGCGGTTTTCCAGCGGCTGCCCCGCTTCACCCAACAGCGTCAGGCGCGATCCTGCATCGGCGTTGTCGGTAAACAACGGCTGGGCGGTGAGGCTGAAAACGGTGGAAGTAGAGGGTCGTTCAAGGCGAGGATCAGTGGTTGCCAAGAGGCGCCCTGACACGTCGAACGCTTGGCGGGTCATCCGGAATTCGGGGCGATCTTGCACATCGGCACGGTAGAAACCGACTTGACGCACGGGCAAGCCGCGCGAGTCAACCACGCTGAGACTGGGAGTATGGGAGCAGAGATTCATGTGCCGACGTCCGTGTCCAGACCTTGATCAAAGGCTAGACGCAAACGCGGCAACACAGGATTACAGGTGACGTATGGTCAGGCTGTGTGGCGTTGAACCAGTCGGGCGCTGGCCACCGGAACGCCCACACCGACGATCATCAGACTCCACAGCAGGTATTCAAGGCCAAACACCAGGAACGCGCCGCCGACCATGATCGTTGCCAGACTCGGGATGCCCAGCGCACAGATCAACAGGGCATGGGCGCCCAGTTTTTGTTTGAAGGGTATTCGGGCGTTGAATACGCAGACCAGCCACAAATAGAGCCAAGCCACAATCGTCAATAAATAAAGCGCCAGATGTAACAAGTCGCCGGACATGCCATATCCATGCATGGCTCAATCTCCCTATTCCAGATCATCGATGTACTCACGGCTGTTCGATCCATCGAGTCGCCGTCGGCAAGTTTACACCGGCGCAGCACACCGGATGCGCCCTCTGTCCGGAACCGAATCCCAAGTCAATGGCGGTCTGCACGCTTTCATGACGTTTTCATCTTTGTTCGACCTATTTTTAACACCGGCCTCGGGATCATGAGCCACCATCAGCCAACGGCTGACGCGCCCTATTTCGAACAATGCCGTCCGGCCTTCTCGGGTATGAACGATGAATAAACTTCCGCAGATCACGCTTGCGTTCTGGATCATGAAAATCTGTGCCACGACGCTGGGGGAAACCGCAGGCGACCTGTTGTCGATGACGCTGGACGTGGGCTATTTGGTGAGTTCGCTGATTCTGATCAGCGTGTTCGTGGTCACGCTGCTGACACAGCTGGCGTCCAAGCGATACAACCCGGCGTTGTACTGGTTGGTGATCCTGTCCACCAGCACGGCAGGCACCACGATGTCGGATTTCATGGACCGCACGCTGGGGCTGGGTTACGCGGCGGGGTCTGCGATTCTGGTGGCGATTCTGCTGGCGATTTTTTCAGTCTGGTACCTGAGCGAGAAGTCGCTGTCGGTCACCCGCGTGACCACGCTCAAGGCCGAGTTGTTCTATTGGTTCGCGATCCTGTTTTCCAACACCCTCGGCACCGCATTGGGGGATTTCCTGGCGGACGATTCGGGGTTGGGTTTCATGGGCGGCGCGCTGCTGATCGGCTCGGCCATTGCGCTGGTCGCCCTGCTGCACTACACCTCGCGGCTGTCGTCGGTGGCCCTGTTCTGGATCACCTTCGTTCTCACCCCGCCGTTTGGCGCGACCTTGGGCGACGTGCTGACCAAGCCTTACGACAAAGGCGGTCTGGACTTCGGCACAGTGGGATCATCACTTGTGCTGCTAACCATTCTGGTAGTGCTGGTCGGCCTGGCGACGTTCTACAACCGCAAGCCTGAAAAAACCTACAGCCAAGTCGCAGACAACTGACAGCCTTCACACGTGTAGCAGTCCAACCTGTGGGAGCGAATTCATTCGCGAAAAGCCGCTACAGGCGATACATCTCCATCGCCCAGCCGATCATTCGCGAATGAATTCGCTCCCACAGGGGAATCAGCGCACGGCGTTCCGGCAGCAGCAATCCCCGGATCGGCGCATCAATGCGACTCCCACGGCAAGGGCTTTCCCGCCCGCACCTTGGCATTGAGCGCACGCAGCAGATCCAGAGGATCGCGGTCTTTCATCGCATGGCTCTGCTCATCGACCCAGGTCATGACCTGCTGCCGGTCGAGGGTCGGTCGGCGATGCAGGATTTCCACCAATTGCCGCTCACAATGTTGGGCATAGGCAACCACGCTGGAAAACAAAGGGCTGTTCATAAGCCGACACCTCGTCACCGAATACCCGTTCAGGCCCCGTAAAGGCGCCCCCTTTTTCCACTCCCGTCTTCACCCGCACACAATACCACCGGCCCTCCCCGGTGCCACAGGGGACAAACAGTGAGGATTCAGGGATTTGCAGCAATCTTGAGCCTGTCGCGAAGCCGGTGCTAACATTCGCCACCGCCGAGCAGGCAAGGACATTCCGCTTTATGAGCAGCATCCGCGAGCGCAACAAAGAACTGATCCTGCGCGCAGCCAGTGAAGAATTCGCCGACAAAGGGTTCGCCGCCAGCAAGACCAGCGACATCGCCGCCAAGGCCGGTGTGCCCAAGCCCAACGTTTATTACTACTTCAAATCCAAGGACAACCTCTACCGCGAGGTGCTCGAAAGCATCATCGAACCGATCATGCAGGCGTCGACGCCCTTCAATCGCGAAGGCATTCCTTCTGAAGTCTTGAGCGGCTACATCCGCTCCAAAATCCGCATTTCGCGAGACTTGCCCTTTGCCTCCAAGGTGTTCGCCAGCGAGATCATGCACGGCGCGCCGCACCTGACGCCTGAGCAGGTCGAGCAGCTCAACGGTCAGGCACGGCATAACATCGAGTGTATTCAGGGCTGGATCGACGACGGGCTGATTGCGCCCGTTGATCCTCATCATCTGATGTTCAGCATCTGGGCCGCTACCCAGACCTACGCGGATTTCGACTGGCAGATTTCCACGGTCACCGGGAAGAGCAAACTGGACGACGCCGATTACGAGGCCGCCGCCCAGACCATCATCCGTCTGGTGCTAAAAGGGTGTGAACCGGATCGCTAGCCCGCGTCACGCCGGGTTGCGGGTCTGCAACGCCTTGTCGACACCGTCGAGCAACTGACCGAAGCTCCACGGTTTGCGGATGAACGTCACCGCATGCTGTACCCCGGAGCTTTCCGGCGTTTCGTGGCCGGACATGATCAGGATCGGAATCTCGGGCCATTTGTTGCCGGACAGGTTGGCGAGGTCGGCGCCGTTCAACGTGCCCGGCATGAGAATATCGGTCAGCAGCAACGACACCCTGTCCGCGTGGTCATCCAGAAACTTCGCGGCGTCATCGGCGTTTTCCAGCGCATGGGTCGTAAACCCCTCATCGCCCAGAATCTCGCACACGAAATCACGAATGATCGACTCGTCCTCAACCACCAGGATCAGTCCTTTTTGTTGCCCGTTTGCTGCCATTTGCGCTGCATCCACCATAATTTTTCCCATTGCCTGCCCGGCCGGCCCTGTCCTGGACTCGGGTGTTGTCGGTACTGTGAACGGCGCCAGCGCTGGAAATTCCATCGGCTGATGAGATTTGATCCAAATGAGTGTTTCACGCGCGCGTACGGGCAAATGCCTGAAGGGGGAATGTAGCGGAGACCGGGATGCATACGCATGCCAAACGGCGTTTTTCGCGGGCATAAAAAAACCCGCCGAAGCGGGTTTGTGCAACACCGTCCAACATCCTGTTGGCCGCCAGTACCTTGGCAACGGTCGATCATCCTTGATCCTGCAGCCATCCTTTGCTGCAGTTGATGGATCCAATGTACTGCTTCGATGGGATCCAACATAGAGCGAAACGCTCCATTTCGTGTAAGCCTTTGGCTATACGTGTAAACATTCTGACGTCATTTTTTGGGCATTTGGCAAACCTTCGAAACACACTCGCTTGATTACCGTAAATAACTTCACAGGGCTCTCAGGTTTGGCTTCGCAGCGCCGAGATGCTTTATGACGGGAATGATGCACCTGGCCTTGGCTGTGGATGATTCACCGTCTCGGGGGCTGGTCTCAAACGCGCAGCCCGCGTCATAACAAGAACAATGAACGGAGTGACGGTCATGAATATGCGCAACTTCTCCATCAGCCGCCGGCTGTGGCTGATCCTCATCGTCGCTGTGTTGATGTTGTTCACGCTGGCGGTGGCCATGCTCAAGCAAATCCACGACGACCTGTACGACGCCAAGGCGCAGAAGACCATGCACGTGGTGCAGACAGCCGCGGGCCTGCTCGACTATTACCAGGGGCTGGAAACCACCGGCAAGCTGACCCGCGAACAGGCGCAGCAGCAGGCGATGGATGCCATTCGAGGCCTGCGCTACAACCAGACTGATTATTTCTGGATCAACGACCTGCGCCCGGTAATGATCATGCACCCCGCCAACCCCAAGCTGGTGGGACAGGACCTGTCGGGCATCAAGGACCCGGACGGTTTTCAGGTCTTCAATGAAATCGTGGCGGTGGCCAAGGCCAAAGGCGCGGGTACAGTCAACTATCGCTGGCCGAAACCGGGCGCCAGCGAGCCGGTGCAGAAAACCTCCTACGTGTCGCTGTTCTCGCCCTGGGGCTGGGTGATTGGCTCCGGTGTGTACGTCGATGACGTGCAGGCCGAGTTCCAGCAACAGGTAATCAAAGCCGTGTCCATCAGCCTGGGGATCATTCTGTTGATGGCGATCCTGCTGATCGTCATTGGCCGCAGCATCGCCGGGCCACTGAAAACCACGGTCGACGCCATGGCCAACATCGCCAGTGGCGAGAGCGACCTGACCCGCACCCTGGAAACCCACGGGCGCGATGAAATCACACAACTGGCGACCCATTTCAACGCCTTCACCGCCAAGCTGCGCCGGGTCGTCGGGGAGTTGCAGGTGTCGGCGCTCGGACTGGGCCAGGCGTCCAACGACTTGGGCAACAACGCCGTGCAGGCGCAAGAGCGCAGCCAGCAGCAATCGCTGCAGATGGAGCAAGTGGCGACCGCGGTCAACGAGGTCACCTACGGTGTGCAGGACGTGGCGAAGAACGCCGAGCATGCCGCCAGTGAAATGCGCAACGCCGAATCCCAGGCCCAGCAGGGCCAAGCCAACATCGACAGCAGCCTGAAACAGATCGGGCATCTGTCGGGCACCATCGATCAGGCGGTCGAGGTGATCCGCACCTTGTCCAGCGAAAGCACGCAGATCGGCGGGGTGCTGGAGGTGATCAGTTCCATCGCCGAGCAGACCAACCTGCTGGCGCTGAACGCTGCAATCGAAGCGGCCCGCGCCGGGGATCAAGGTCGCGGCTTCGCGGTGGTGGCGGACGAAGTGCGTTTGCTGGCGCAACGCACTCAGAAGTCCACGGCGGAAATTCAGGCGATGATCGAACGCCTGCAAAGCCACTCCGACGCGGCCGTGAAAGTGATCGGCGACAGCAGCCGGTCCTCGCAGTTGACCATCGAACAGGCCAACCTCGCGGGCCAGAGCCTGACCTCCATCAGCCAGGCACTGCGTAATCTGAACGGGCTCAACGCTTCCATCGCCAGCGCCACGTTGCAGCAATCCCACGTGGTCGAAGACATCAATCAGAACGTGACCCAGGCTGCGCAGTTGTCGCAAAGCACAGCGGTGGCGGCCGAACAATCCAGCGCGGCGAGCGTGCAGCTCAAAGGGCTGAGCGAACAGTTGAATGGGTTGTTGCGGCAGTTCAGGGTTTAATAAGGTTCAAACAAAACTCCGGAATGCTCCGATCCCCTGTGGGAGACGCCGTCGTACCTCCGGCGTCTCCCACAGGTTCGTGATATCCGACCCTAGGGCTTGATTACGCCGGTCGCCAGATCCAATATGTATACAATAACTAAAACTATTGAATACATACATGAGCACACTCAACCCTGCCCCCTCCTCCCATTGCCCCGACTGGGCCGAAGCGCTGCTCAATGGTTTCAGTCAGGTCCTGCTGCAACGCAGCCCCGTGTGCGGCCTTTTCTGTCTAATGGCGATCCTGATCAGCGCGCCCTCTTCCTTGGGTGGCGCGTTATTAGGTGCGGTCGCCGGGTTGCTCACCGCGCAACGTCGCGGCTATTCCAAGTCCGAGCGGCAGTCCGGGGTATACAGCTACAACGGCGTACTGTTGGGCTTGCTGATCAGCTACCGTTTCGATGATTCGCCCCTGTCACCTTTGCTGATCATCGCCTGCGGCGGTCTCAGCGCCATGCTGATGCACGCGTGGATGCAACGGGCGCCTCTTGCGTCTTGCCTCAAGGCCTACACCGCGCCGTTCGTGCTGTTCAGTTGGGTGCTGCTGGTATTCGCCGAGCCTGTGTCGAATGTCGGCATGGCCCATTCGGACCTGATCCGGGCGCTGCCACTGGGTCTCGGCCAAGTGTTTCTGCTGGATCATCCGTTGGCCGGTGTACTGATCGGGATTGGCCTGCTCATCGCCAATCGCACCGCCGCGGTGTGGGCGGCATTGGGTTGCGCATGCGGCATCGCTTTCGCGTTGTGGCAACAGGAAACCGACCTGGCGTTGCTCGGCCTGTCAGGCTACAACCCGGCGCTGGCAGCCTTGGCCTTCAGCCATGTGCGCCAGAAACCCTGGTTGCCGGGCGTGGCGATCCTACTGGCGATCCTGCTGCAACCGGGCTTTTCCGGGCTGGGCCTGGCGACGCTGACCGCCCCGTTCATTCTCGCTTGCTGGCTGGTGCAGGCTGGCAGCCGGCTAATGCGCCAGACGATCAGCGATCAGCGGTTGCGCTCCTGAGCGGTTTGTCACAGGCTCTGCCGACCTCGCATTCGGAAAACCCTCATGGACAGCAACACCGGTTGGCGCGAACAACTGCGCATCATCGTTTTTCAGACAGACACCAAGGCCGGTCGGCGCTTCGACAAGGCCCTGCTGCTGATCATCCTCGCCAGCCTCGCCATTGTGATGCTCGACAGCATCCAGGCCATTCATCGCGACTACGCCGACCTGCTGGCCTACATCGAATGGGGCTTCACGTTCGTGTTCCTCGTCGAGTACATCCTGCGCCTGTACTGCTCGCCGCAGCCGCTGAAATATGCCTTCAGCTTCTACGGCCTGATCGATCTGCTGGCCATCGTGCCGGGGATTCTGGCGCTGTATAACGCCGACGCTCAGTACCTGTTGATCATCCGCGTGGTGCGGATGCTGCGGATCTTCCGCGTCCTCAAACTCAGCCCCTATCTGAAACAGGCGAACTACCTGCTGGCAGCCCTGCGCGGCAGCAAGCAAAAGATCATCGTGTTTCTGGTGACCGTCTCGACGCTGGTCACGGTGTTCGGCACGCTGATGTACGTCGTCGAAGGCCCTGAACATGGCTTCACCAGCATCCCCAAGGGGATTTACTGGGCCATCGTCACGCTGACCACCGTGGGCTTCGGCGACATCGTGCCGAAAACGCCCGTCGGCCAGATCCTGTCGTCGCTGGTGATGATCACGGGTTACTCGATCATTGCGGTGCCCACCGGCATCTTCACCGCTGAACTGGCCACCGCCATGCGCGGTGATCAGCTCCAGCACGATTGCCCGGTGTGCGCCAAGGACAGCCATGAGCCCCATTCGGCGTTCTGTTCGCGGTGTGGCAACGCGCTGTTTCCGAAAGTCGATGCGATTGCCGGGTCCCAGGGCGCCGAGAATTCATAAGCACAGACGTTTTTAATCTATTAAGCGACTGAAGCTTTTCGTTATAGTCGCGGCCATTAGCCAGCCCTTTATTCATAAGAACAATTTCCACATACGACAAAGGAATTCGCAGTGAACAAACTCTTCGCCGCTTCTCTTCTGGCCGCCGGAATGGCCTTCGGCAGCGCTGCCCAGGCCGCGCCTGAATTGCTCAACGTTTCGTACGACGTGATGCGCGACTTCTACAAGGACTACAACGCCGCCTTCCAGAAACATTGGCAGGCCGAGCACAAGGAAGACGTGACCCTGAAGATGTCCTTCGGCGGGTCGAGCAAACAGGCCCGTTCGGTCATTGATGGCCTGCCCGCTGACGTGATCACCATGAACATGGCCACCGACATCAATGCCCTGGCGGACAATGGCGGGCTGGTGCCGAAGAATTGGGTCGCGCGCCTGCCGAACAACAGCGCGCCGTTCACCTCAGCCACGGTGTTCATCGTGCGCAAGGGCAACCCAAAAGCGCTGAAAGACTGGAACGATCTGGTGAAGGACGGTGTTGAGGTGATCGTGCCGAACCCGAAGACCTCGGGCAACGGGCGCTACACCTACCTGTCGGCGTGGGGCTACACCCTGAAAAACGGTGGCGATGAAGCCGCTGCGAAAAAATTCGTCGGCCAAGTGTTCAGCCATGTGCCGGTCCTCGACACGGGCGGCCGTGGCGCAACCACCACGTTCATGACCAACCACATCGGCGATGTGCTGGTGACCTTTGAAAACGAAGCGGAGATGATCGCCCGCGAGTTTGGCCGCGACCAGTTCGAAGTGGTCTATCCGAGCGTATCTGCTGAAGCCGAGCCACCGGTGAGCGTGGTGGACAAAGTCGTCGATAAGAAAGGCACCCGTGCCCTCGCCGAGGATTACCTGAAATACCTGTGGTCTCCGGAAGGCCAAGAAATCGCCGCCGCCAACTATCTGCGTCCGCGCGACCCGAAAGTGCTGGCGAAGTACACCGACCGCTTCCCGAAAGTCGACTTCCTCAACATCGAAAAAACCTTTGGCACCTGGCCCGACATCCAGAAGACCCACTTCAACGACGGTGGCGTGTTCGACCAGATTTACCCGGCCAAGTAAACGCGTGAACGGGTATGGGGCCGTTCAACGACCCCATACTCGTCTGATCAACGACAGCCATCGCTGCACGAAGCCCTCTTCACCGTGGGCGCCTATCCGGGACCCGCTCGCATCGGTTGCCCTGTAAAGGCTCGGGCCGTCGTTCGTGACAACCCCTCGCCAGTACGGGTCCAGCGGTCCACGTTGGACGGTGACGTCCCCAGACTCAATCCCACCCGGCAACAGCAGATGCCCCGCCGTGCCAAAAGCAGGGTCCAGACCTTCGGCGGTGCATCGACTCAGCACGGCGGAACTGTCCGAGGAATCGGAACTTCGGCCTCGCACGTAGATTCGGCGCTGCTCGTCCACGTCAATCGCGGAGGCGGTATAACGCATATTGATCGTCAGCTCCAACGGGAGGCCCTGATTGAAGTCGGGGTCCGGTTCGCCCTCTTCGCTCAGGCGGTAGAGATGGACGGTTCCCTCGGTGGACTGATTGGCGAAATTCAGACTGACGACGATCTTTCCAGCACGATCAATCTGGATATGAGGATCATGGAGTTGGCCTTCCGGATCACTGAACTCTTTGATCCCGCCTGATCCGAACGCCCTGTCAAACTGGCCGGATGCGGTATATCGGGCGGCGAGGCATCGCCCGAATTCGTTTTCGCATACCACGACCGCCGACTCATCGTCCCCCACCGCCAAACGGTAAATCGCGCTCTCCACACTGCCTGAAAAGAAAAGCTCGGTGTACCCCGCCGACTCCCCGAAAGAGGGGTCTAGCCTTCCATCAGCGTTGACCTTGGCGAGACAGGAGTGACGACGCCCGCGAGCAAACCGGTACGCCACGACGAGCATTTGCCCGGCGGCCAGTAGCTTCACCTCGCCACCGCCACCGCCGACGTTGGCGCGAGGGATGGGTGCGTGGGCGGGAGAGACCTTCGTCTGTAGGTCCAAGGCGGGAAGCCCGGAAAACCTGACGACGCCGTTATCGCCAAACGCGTGATCAACTGTCCCGTTGCCCAGATAACGGCAGAGTACGAATTCCAGGACGCTGTCGAAAAAACCTTCCACCCCCAGGGTGATGCTGCCGTCCACCGCCGAGACAACGATATGCGACACGGAAGTGGGGGTCATCCCTTCGACGATTATTTGAACGTAGCCACCGGGTTCAAATGTCGTGTCCAACTGAGCGACTGCTCCGTCTTGCGAGCCTTCGGCGACCAGCCGGGCCAGATAAAAGCGATAGTCGTCTGGCAACAACGCCGCGACGTAGATCCTGTTTTGTTCGTCACTGGCCAACGCCAATGTCTGCAGATAACTGATCCCACTCTCGGGAATCTGTATGACGAAAGGCCCCATCACTTCAGTGGCGTGGGTGGATGAGGGTTCTTCACGTTTTGCGGTCATGGCACGGTCCCTGTCTAATACAATCTCCAGGCCCGTGAGCGCTACCTTGCGTATCGCGAACCTCGTTGTAAACAGGCTAGTTGGCAAGGTTGCTTTGAAATGACCGCGTTCAGACCCATTGGCAATAAACGTTTTTGGCGCTGCTTCGAATGATAGGGATTGCCCCGCCCTCGTAGCAGCGGCGCTACGCCTTTGGGGCAAAATCACAAGCCAGCGGCGTTCAGACACGCAGGCGTCACCTGACACACCGCTTTCGCTGCCGTCGTAACCTCCGGCGTCTCCCACGAGCTCTTTCGGCGTTACATGACACTCAATTCCTGAACTGTCGGCTCAACCCGGGTGGCACGCCGCTGGAATCGGTTTCCTGCCAAGGGCCGCTCGGCGAGGTGGACCAGGTCCAGCCGTTGTTCCAGCGGTAGTAGGTGCGTTGGCGGTAGAAGGTGTTGGGCACGTTATCCAGCACGTGCACGCCCAGCCTGGCATCCCAATGGCTGTTGCCACCGGGCGGCGGAGCGAAGTTGGCGGAGGTTTTCGGGCCGGACGGGATCGGCGTCGAGGGCGGGGTCTGAGGTGTGGTGCGTGGGGTTCCTGGCTGGGGCGTTGGCGACGGACTCGATGAGCCGCGAGGAATCGTCGGGATCGGTTCGGAACTCTGCGGCCCGGGGCGCTGGACCGCACAGGCGGCGCTCAACGCCACCACCACACTCAACAAGGCAAATCGTGCGACGCGATACATAGGATTCTCTACTGTGTCTGGGCCGCACGATCAGGAAGAGCGGAACGCTACTGATCGGGGCTGTCGATGGTCAGGGCCTGTCGCGCCGTGACGTTGCTGGGCAACGGCTGGCTGCGACCGATCCACTCTCCGGAAGTGGGCTGGCCTGCGCGGGATACCCGAGCAACGAGTTGGACTTCCGGTAAGTTCGACAGTTTCAGTTGCGGCATCATCGCGTCAGCGTCGGTCAATTCCACCTCGACGGGCAGATCGGCCACGGTCACGCGCTTCACCGCCAACGGCGCGGGCGGACCTGACACCGCGCGGGCAAACACGAACACCGTGTCACCGGGCTGGACCTTGGCCTTAAGGTCGTCGGACAGCGTCACGCGGACCTTCAAATGCGCACCCGGCGCGGCGATCAGCGTGGCGTCCTGCACTTGGCCGCCACTCTGTACGACCTTCTCGGCGGCGCGGGCGATACCCCCTTCCAGCGCCGGACGCGACGGGTCGTTCGGCGGCAATACCGCGAGCAACCGTTTCCAGTAATCCACGGCGTCCTGGAAGTGCTGGCTTTCGAAAGCGTTGATCCCCTTGAGACCGAGGCTGGTGACTTCCTTGGGGTCAGTTTTCAGTGCTTCATCCGCCAGGGCTTGAATCTGCGGGGTCCAGGCTTTGTTGTCGGCGAAATACAACGCCTGCGCCCACTGCCCCAGCAATTCCGGCTGACGCCCCGCCAACGCAACGGCGCGCTCGAACATGTTCGCCGCATCGGCGGGCCGGTCCTGGGACATGTAGGTGCGGGCGAGGAAGTAGAGGCTTTCTGCCGAGTCGGGCTGAGCCTTCACTGCACGCTCCAGCCGGTCGGTCATCTGCGCCAGCGAGGTCGGCGGCTGGGCGAATTCGCGGGTCAGTTCGACCTTGTCGCTGGCGCCGAAGTGCAGATAGAGCCCCAGCGCCACCAACGGCACCAGCACCGCCGCCAACAAAGGCAGCGGCGTACCTAAGCGCGACACACGCTCTGCAGAGGCGCCTTCAGTGTCGGCCAGCAACTCGCGCGCCGCCTCGGCACGGCCAGTGTCCATTTGCGCGGCGGACAACACGCCCTCGGCCTGTTGCGCGTGCAGTTCAGCCACGCGTTCCTGATACAGCGCGACGTTAAGGGCGGTGCGGTCTTCTTCCCGCTGTGCGCGACGGCCGCGCAGCAACGGGATCAACAGGAAACCCAAGGCCACCAGCAACAGCAGGCCAGCGGCGAGCCAGAAATCGATCATTCGTGTTTTTTATCCAACAGGTGGGCGAGGCGCTGACGCTCCTCGTCGGAAAGCACATCGGCGTCTTCGGCACGCTGACCGCGACGACGCACAACGATCACGCCAATCAGCACCGCACCGCCCAGCAGCAGACCGGCAGGACCAAACCAGAGCAACCAGGTGTGGGCGTTGAGTTCGGGCTTGTAACGCACGAATTCGCCGTAGCGGTCGACCATGAAGTCGATGATCTGCTGATTGCTCTGGCCTTCGCCGAGCATGCGGTAAATCTCTTTGCGCAAGTCGGCGGCGATGGGCGCGTTGGAATCGGCGATGTCCTGGTTCTGGCATTTCGGGCACCGCAACTCGCGGGTCAGCTCGGAGTAACGCGCCCGCTCGGCGTCGTCCTTGAAGGTATAAGCGTCGATGGCGGCGTGGGCAGTGCCCGCGAAACCCAGTGCGCATATCGCAGCGGCGAGCAGCCGTCGCCCCCTGGCACTGCATGGCCGATCACGGTTCAAACCTGTAGGAGCGAATTTATTCGCGAGGCGGCCGTACATCCGACCGAGGTGCGTTGCCCGAACCACCGATTCGCGAATGAATTCGCTCCCACAGAGGAATTCTCGGCGCGCCTGAGCCATCGCGGAGTGCCCACGATTCAAACCTGTGGGAGCGAATTCATTCGCGAGGCGTCCGTACATCCGACCGAGGTGCGTTGCCCGAACCACCGATTCGAGAATGAATTCGCTCCCCCTGAAGAGTCCTCGACGAGCCTGGGCCATCGCGGAGTGCCCACAGGTCGAGAGGCGGTGGAGAAAGCTCATTGTTTGCCCTCGTCCACCAGCCCCTGATACAACCCGGCCAGTTTCTCGCGCCAGACGGTTTCGTCGATCACGCCGACGTGCTTGTAGCGAATGATGCCCTTCCGGTCGATCAGGAAGGTTTCCGGGGCGCCGTAGACGCCCAGATTCAAACCCAGACTGCCGGCTTCGTCATTGATGTTCAGCTGGTACGGGTCATGAAACTCGCTGAGCCACTTCAAGGCGTCGGCGTTGACGTCCTTGTAATTGACGCCGTAGATCACCACGCCCTGCTGCGCCAGTTTGGTCAGCACCGGGTGCTCGACCCGGCAGGCGATGCACCAAGTGCCCCAGACATTGACCAGCGCCGGTTTGCCTAGCAGGTTGGCGCGGGTCAGCGGTTTCCCGTCTTGCACCGCAGGCAGCGCGAATTCCGGGAACGGTTTATCGATCAACGCCGACGGCAGCTCGGACGGGTCCAGGTACAGCCCGCGATACAGAACCACCGCCATGCCGAGAAACAGTACCAGCGGAATCAACAACACCCAACGCTTCATACCGCAGCTCCCGACAGACCCAACGCGTCCCGCACTTTCGCCCGCACCTTGACCCGGTAGCGCTTGTCCAGCGCCGCCAGCAAACCGCCGAGTGCGGTGATCAGCCCACCGAACCAGATCCAGCGCACGAAGGGTTTGACGTGCACCCGCACCGCCCACGCGCCGTTGTCCAGCGGTTCTCCCAGCGCCACGTATAGATCGCGGCTGAAACCGCCGTCGATACCGGCCTCGGTCATCATCGAACGTTGCACGGTGTACAGGCGTTTTTCCGGGTACAACGCCGTTACTTCCTTGCCGTCTTGCAGCACGCGAATCGTGCCTTCGTCCGAGGTGAAGTTCGGGCCTTGAACGTGTCTGGCGCCTTCGAATACAAAGGTGTAGCCGCCCAGCTCGACCGAATCGCCGGGGGCCATGCGCAGGTCCCGTTCGGCGCTGTTCTGGCTGGACAGCACCACGCCCAGCGCTACCACGGCGATGCCGAAGTGCGCCAGCTGCATGCCCCAGTAACTGCGGGTCAGCGCGCCTGCGCCCTTGATCAGGCCTTTGTGCCGGGTTTTGTCGAGCAAATCGCGCACGCCGGCCAGCAAGACCCACGCCGCCAACATCACGGTGGCGAGCACCGCCCAGTGGAAATCGGCCATCGCGAAACCGGCGATGACCGCCAGCACTGCACTGCCCACCAATACCGGCGCCAGCATGCTCATCAGCCATTTCACCGGGGTGTCTTTCCAGCGCACCAGCACGCCGACCGCCATCACCACCATCAACAGCCCCATCAACGGCACGAACAGCGCGTTGAAGTACGGCGGGCCCACGGACATCTTCGCCCCGCTCATGGCGTCAAGCACCAGCGGGTACAGCGTGCCGAGCAGAATCATCGACGCGGCCACGACCAGAACGAGGTTATTGCCCAGCAGCAGGGTTTCCCGCGACCACAGGCCGAAGCCGACGTGGCTTTTCACCACCGGCGCGCGGATGGCAAACAGCGTTAGCGAACCGCCCACCACCATCAACAGGAAGATCAGAATGAATACGCCACGGGCCGGGTCGGACGCAAACGCGTGGACCGAGGTCAGCACCCCGGAGCGCACGAGGAAGGTGCCGAGCAGGCTCAGGGAAAACGCTGCGATGGCCAGCAACACGGTCCAACTCTTGAACACGCCGCGTTTTTCAGTGACCGCCAGCGAGTGAATCAGCGCAGTGCCCACCAACCACGGCATGAACGAGGCGTTTTCCACCGGGTCCCAGAACCACCAGCCGCCCCAACCCAGTTCGTAATAGGCCCACCAGGAGCCGAGGGTGATGCCGATGCCGAGGAAGGCCCAGGCGACGATGGTCCACGGGCGCGACCAACGAGCCCACGCCGCGTCGAGGCGACCGCCAAGCAACGCGGCGATGGCGAAGGCGAAGGCCACCGAAAACCCGACGTAGCCCATGTAGAGCATCGGCGGGTGAATGATCAGGCCGGGGTCTTGCAGCAGCGGGTTGAGGTCGCGACCGTCCTGGGGAATCTGCGGCAGGATGCGGCTGAACGGGTTGGAGGTGAGGATCAGAAACAGCAAAAAGCCAATGCTGATCATGCCCATCACCGCCAGCACCCGCGCCAGCATCACCTGCGGCAACTGCCGGGAAAACACCGACACCGCAAAGGTCCAGCCCCCGAGAATCAAGGCCCACAGCAGCAACGAGCCTTCGTGGGCGCCCCACACCGCGCTGAATTTGTAGTACCACGGCAAGGCGCTGTTGGAGTTTTCGGCGACGTAGCCCACCGAAAAATCGTCGACCATGAACGAATAGCTCAGGCAACCGAACGCGAACAACAGAAACGCAAATTGCCCCCACGCCGCCGGTTGCGCCAGGCCCATCCACACGCGGTCGCCGCGCCACGCGCCGTACAGCGGCACGACGGCCTGCACGGCAGCGAAGCACAGGGCCAGGATCATGGCCAGATGGCCGAGTTCGGGAATCATGGTTTACCCCTGTTTGGCGGGTGTGTAGGACGCGCCCGCCGGTGCGTTCGGTGCAGATTGACCGCTGTCTTTCAACGCCTTGGTGACTTCCGGCGGCATGTATTTCTCGTCGTGTTTGGCCAGCACTTCATCGGCGACCACCACGCCATCGGCATTGAGTTTGCCCAGCGCGACGATGCCCTGCCCTTCGCGGAACAGGTCGGGAAGAATGCCACGGTAGGTAATGGTCACCGACTTGTTGAAATCGGTGACCACAAAGGTCACGTCCAGCGAATCGGCGGAACGTTGCAATGATCCTTTCTCCACCATGCCACCTGCGCGAATCCGCGTGCCGTGAGGCGCCTCGCCACTGGCGATCTGAGTCGGGGTGTAGAACAGATTGATGTTATCTTGCAGGGCGCTGAGCGCCAGGCTAACCGCGATGCCAACCCCGGCGAGAATCGCCACGATGATCAACAGTCGCTTTTTTCGCAGCGGATTCACGTGTTGCTCTCCCGGCGTAAACGGCGCGCCTCTTGTTGCAGGTAACGCCGACGCGCCAATAACGGTGACGCGACGTTGATCGCCAACACGGCCAGACAAATGCCATAGGCGGTCCAGACATACAGACCGTGTTTGCCCATGGCCAGAAAATCGCTGAAGGAATCGAAGCTCATTGACCGCCCCCCTTGCGCAGATTCTGGCCGAGGGCTTTCACCACTTCTTCCTTCACCCATGCGGCACGGGACTCACGCTTGAGCACCTCCAGACGCATGCGCACCAGCAACACGGCGCCGAAGAAGCAATAGAAGCCCAGCGCGGTGAACAGCAGCGGCAGCCACATTTCGGCAGGCATCGCCGGTTTTTCAGTGAGGCTGAAGGTCGCGCCCTGGTGCAGCGTGCTCCACCACTCCACCGAATATTTGATGATCGGAATGTTCACCACGCCAACGATAGCGAGCACCGCGCAGGCCTTCGCTGCGCTCTCGCGGTTGGTGATGGCGTTGCGCAACGCGATCAGGCCGAAATACAGAAACAGCAGGATCAGCATCGAGGTCAGCCGCGCGTCCCAGACCCACCACGCGCCCCAGGTCGGTTTGCCCCAGATGGCCCCGGTCAACAGCGCCACGGCGGTCATCCAGGCGCCGATGGGTGCCGCGCATTGCAGTGCAACGTCGGCCATCTTCATTTTCCACACCAGCCCGACCACACCGCAGACCGCCAGCATCACGTAGCAGGACTGCGCCAGCATCGCCGACGGCACGTGGATGTAGAGGATGCGGAAGCTGTTGCCCTGCTGATAGTCGGGCGGCGCGAAGGCCAGGCCCCAGACCACGCCAATGCCGATCAGCAACGCGGCGGCGATGCTCAGCCACGGCAGCAGACGGCCGCTGATGCCATAGAACCACTTAGGCGAACCGAGCTTGTGGAACCACGCCCAACTGATGCCGCTTTTAGCCTTGGCGCTTGTGTTCATCACGCTGCCTTTTCATCACGCTGCTTCTCATCAATGCGGTCATTAAAATGCGTTTCATCACGGGCATTGCATCTTCAGGCGCCTCTTTTAACCGAAGCACTCTTTTTCGAACATTAACAATTCAGGTCCGGACCACAAAAAAAAGCTGTCCGGTCGATCAGGTTCTGATTATTCGCCAACACTGATTTTCAAGCCAGCGGCAATTGCAAAAGGTGTCAGGGTTATCGCGAGCGCCGTCAGGCTGCCAAGCCAAAGCAGATAGCCGGTCGCTGCCATGCCCTGAAGTGCTGCCTGCAAGGCGCCGCTGCCCAGAATCAGCACCGGGATGTACAACGGCAGAATCAGCAGCGCCAGCAGCAGGCCGCCACGCTTGAGACCGACGGTCAGTGCCGCGCCCACCGCGCCCAGTAGGCTCAACACCGGCGTGCCCAGTAACAATGACAATAGCAACACCGGCAGGCACTCACCCGGAAGGCCGAGCATCAGGGCCAGCACCGGCGCCAGCAACACGAGTGCCAGCCCGGAAAAAGCCCAGTGTGCCATCACCTTTGCCAACACCAGAAGCGCCAAGGGGTGCGGCGAAAGGACCCACTGCTCAAGCGAGCCGTCCTCGAAATCGCTGCGGAACAACCCGTCCAGCGACAGCAGCACCGCGAGCAGCGCCGCGACCCAGACCAAGCCAGGGGAAATCGTCCTCAAGAGCTGCGATTCCGGCCCCACCGCCAGCGGAAACAGCGCAATGACAATGGCGAAAAACACCAGCGGGTTGAGCAGTTCGGCGGGACGGCGAAACAACAGGCGGGCTTCGCGGGCGATCAGCAGGGTGAACACGTGGCTCATGGCGCCCACTCTCCCAGATTCAGGTCGCGATAACCGGTCGGCGTGTGGTTCAAGGTGTGGTGGGTGGTCAGCACCACGACGCCGCCCTGTTCACAGTGATCAGCGAGATGGGCCTCCAGTTGCGCCACGCCCTGCTTGTCCAGCGCGGTGAACGGCTCGTCGAGCATCCACAGGCCAGGGCCTGGCAGGTACAAACGGGCCAGTGCCACCCGGCGCTTTTGTCCGGCAGACAGCGTGTGACACGGCACATCTTCAAAACCCCGCAGTCCAACCGCTTCAAGGGCGTGCCAAAGGGCGTCGGTGTCGGCGCTCTGATGCAGGGCGCACAACCAGGTGAGGTTTTCGACCGGGGTGAGTAAGTCCTTGATTCCGGCGGCGTGGCCGATCCACAGCAGGTGCTGCGCGAGTTCGTGACGTTGCCGGACAAGGGGTTGGCCGCCGAGCAGCACTTCACCGGCCGTGGGCTGCATGAGGCCGCTGAGCAGGCGCAACAGGCTGGTCTTGCCGCTGCCGTTGGGGCCGCTGATCTGCACCATGTCACCCGCCGTCAGGCGCAGGTCGAAATGCTCGAACAGCAGCCGCCAGTCGCGCTCGCAGGCCAGGGCCACGGCTTCAAGAACAGGGATCGACATGAGGTCCTTCTTTTCGGATGACAGGGGCGCGCGGCGGTTCAAGTCGGGGTCGGCGCGGCCGTTATACTGGTGGCAGCCTGACGGGCCACCGAAGACATCGGGGCAGGATTATGCCAGTTCATGCGCACATTTACCGAGTTGGAATTCAATGACAGGCGATATACCCAATCTATCCCCCGTCGCCGCCGCGACCGCTCTACTGCGCGCTGGCGTGCCACCGGGCGAAGTGCTCAAGCTCATGGAGCCGCGAGAAGGCCTGCTCAATTCCGGTCAGGTGGCCAATGCCGAGGTGGTCAGCCTCAAACAGCTGGGACAGGATTTCCAGTTGCTGCTCAAACTGACCATGGACAACGGCCGCCAGACTACCCTCCCCGTCAGTAGCAGCCTGCCGTTGACGCCGGGCACCACAGTGAACGTCGCGCAAGGTTCGGCGGACACGCTGACCATCAGCGTGCAAGACCTGCAGAAAGCCATCACCAACAGCCTGACCAGCCTCGACACGCGCCAACTGCCCCCCGGCACCCTGCTACAAGGCAAGGTACTGACCACGCAGGTGATGGCCGATAACGTGGCGCAACTGACGGGGCAATCCACTGGCAGCGCGGTGACTCAACCCGCCACGTACCGCTCCATCGTGATGCTGCTCAACACCGCACTCGCGGGCACCAGCCTGACCCTCGACAGCCCGCAACCCTTGCGCGTGGGCAGCCTGCTCAGCGCTCAGGTGCAAAACAGTCAGGCGCTGAATTTCATCGCCATGCCCAACCGGCTCGACGAACTGGCGCTGGCGCAGCAACTGTCGACCCAACAAAGCCGTCAAGGCTCGCTGCAAAGCCTGCTCACCGCGTTGCAGAATCTGCCGCCACCGACTTCAGACGCCAGCGCGGCCGACGATCTGTCGCCGCAGCTGCGCGCCAGCATCACTCAGTTGCTCGACGACCTGCCCGACCTGCCACAGATGACCACCGTCAAAGGGGTCGCTCAGGCGCTGAGCGCCAGCGGGCTGTTCATGGAGTCGCGCTTGCTGGCCGGGCAGGACCCGACGCTGGTCCCGGACATGAAGGCCAACCTGCTGAGGGTCATCGCGCAAATCCTGCCGGGGCTGCCGGGCAATGTCAGTTACAACGACGCAGCCGCCGCCAACACCCTCGCCCGCCTCATGCCCAACGTGATCCGCAATGCCTTGGGTACGCTGGGGCTGGTCGCTGCTCCGAAGGTGCCGACCAACTTCCCATTACCGTCGCGCACGCTGGCCAACGCGGAGAACAACGACGACCTGGAAACGCTGCTCAAGCTTGCGGCCGGTGCGATTTCCCGCCTGCAAAGCCACCAACTGGGCGGCCTCGAACAGACACGGATGAACGCCGACGGCACGCAAGTGACCACCTGGCAGCTGGAAATCCCCATGCGCAATGCTCACGACATCGTGCCGTTGCAGGTCAAGGTTCAACGCGAGGACACGCCTGATCGCGAGGAGACTCCCGAGACCGCCACGCAAGAGGTCAAGGCAAAAGAGAAACTGTGGCGGGTGGACCTGGCGTTTGATCTGGAACCGCTCGGGCCATTGCAGGTTCAGGCGCAACTGGTGGCGGGCAGCCTCTCCAGCCAGATGTGGGCCGAGCGCGAAGGCGCGGCGGAACTGATCTCCGGCGAACTCGACAGCCTGCGCGCAAGGCTGGTGGCCTGTGGCCTGAACGTGAAAGAACTGGCGTGCAACCGGGGCGTTCCCGCCCAAGGCAGCCGCACCGTGCTCGAACAACGCTGGATCGACGAGAACGCCTGATGAACACGCCCGACCAAGCTCCCCGTCAGGCCATCGCCCTGAGCTACGACGGCCACCAGGCCCCGACCCTCACCGCCAAAGGCGACGACGCCCTCGCCGAAGCCATCCTCGCCATCGCCCGGGAATACAAAGTCCCGATCTACGAAAACGCCGAACTGGTCAAAATGCTCGCCCGAATGGAACTGGGCGACAGCATTCCTCAGGAGCTTTACCTGACGATTGCCGAAATCATTGCGTTTGCCTGGCGATTGAAAGGGAAATTTCCGGAAGGGTTCGACCCCGATCCGCAGCCGGTGGAGCGGGATATCACACCGCGTTGATCGAGGCTGTGTGCACGCCCGGGATCTACTGTAGGAGCGAATTTATTCGCGAAAAACGGATCTGGCGATGGAGATGTGTTGGCTGTACCGGCCTCTCGCGAATGAATTCGCTCCTACAGGGGGATTGGGGCATGACAAGGAGTGTGTGCACGCCCGGGATCTACTGTGGGAGCGAATTTATTCGCGAAAGAAGTACAGTCGATGGAGATGTGTCGGCTGTACCGACCATTCGTCGGAGTGCCGCCCAGAATGAATTCGCTCCCACAGGTTGATTGAGGCTCGGCAGAAGAGTTTGCGCGCATGCGAAGAGCGTTAGCTCCAGCCCGAGTCGCTGTTGCTCTTCACACACGCCAGTCCAGACACCGCAGAACGCGACTTGGGTGCAGGCCGAGCGCAGGCGGCGCGGAGTGGGTCGAGCGGCATGGATGCCGCGAGAGCGCCGCAAGGACATGGATGTCCGTTCGGCGCGGGCCCACGGAGCGTCGCCGGAGTGAGGGAACCCGAGGAACGAGGGCCAAGCCAGGAGCAGGGCCTTTTTGGTTACTTTTTCGGCTCTTGGAAAAAGTGACCCGCCGTAAGGGCGGAACCGTAATCAGCCGTTACCGAAGAAATGGATATTCACCCGACTAGCAGCAACACCCTAAACCGGCAAAAATCACCCATTCCCGTGCAACTTACTCATCAACTGCGCCTCAGCCTGAGTCAACCCGCAGGACTGAGTCAGCTCATCCACACTTGCCCCCATACTCACCAGGCGCGCCGCCTGAGCGAAAGACAGCGTCGAAGGATCGCGCTGCTCCAGCGCCGTCACCTTGTCCGGCAACGGCGAGACCATCGAACGCAAATCCTGCAAATCCTCGCCCATCTTCACCGTACCACTCTGGTAATTCTCCAGACGGCGGGCCAATTCACGGATACGCTGGTCCCGCAGCGAGTCAGCTTCGAGCTGCTGCGTGGCCAGCGTGCGCAGGCGTTTGGTGTGGGCCATGAACATCGCAACGGACGCGACCCACAACACCGCCAGAAAAATGACCGCAACCTCAAGAATCAATCAGATGTTCTCCAGCTCGGACCACTCTTCCTCGGACATCATCTTGTCCAGCTCCACGAGGATCAGCAGCTCGCCGTTTTTGTTGCAAACACCCTGGATGAACTTGGCAGATTCGTCGTTGCCCACGTTCGGCGCGGTTTCGACTTCCGACTGACGCAGGTACACCACTTCCGCCACGCTATCGACCAGAATCCCGACCACTTGCTTGTCGGCCTCGATGATCACGATACGCGTGTTGTCGCTGACTTCAACCGGCGGCAGACCAAAGCGCTGGCGGGTGTCGATCACGGTTACGACGTTACCGCGCAGGTTGATGATGCCCAGCACGTAGCTCGGCGCACCCGGCACTGGCGCAATCTCGGTGTAGCGCAGCACTTCCTGAACCTGCATCACGTTGATGCCATACGTTTCGTTGTCCAGGCGGAAGGTGACCCATTGCAGGATCGGATCTTCGGAACCCTGTGCTGACGACTTCTTCATACCCCTAACCCCTTGCGTGTTGTGCTCTTCAGGCGACGCACTCGCGCCGCCCTGTGTTTATTGGAAGATGCTTTTAAATACAGCTATTTGCGTGTCTGCATCTGCTTGACCGCGCCGCTGGCGATCAGCTCGGCCAGTTCGGACACGTCCAGCAGCGCGCACATGTGCTCGATCACCGTCCCGGCCAGCCACGGACGTTGACCCCGATGGGTGCGCCATTTGATTTCGTCAGGCTCCAGGCGCAGCGAACGGCTGACCTGATGCACCGCCAATCCCCATTCGTACCCTTGAACCGAAATCACGTACTGCAAACCCTGGCGGAAATCGTCGCGGTAGCGGTCCGGCATGATCCAGCGCGCCGTATCCAGCACTTTCAGGTTGCCCGCCTGGCTAGGCAGGATGCCGAGAAACCAGTCCGGCTGGCCGAACAACGGTGTCAGGTCATGCCCGGCCAAGGGATAGATCGACCCCAGGCACACCAGCGGCACCGCCAGCGTCAGGCCCGCGACGTCGAACAGCAGGCATTCGAACGGCTCGGCAGCCCAGTCCGGACGGTCATCGGCGGTCGGCGGAGGTGTCGGTGTGCGCTGCGATGGCAGATGCACTTCGGCAACCGGCTCGACCACGGCCACCGTCGGTTCGACAGTGGGCTCGGAAATAACCGGCTCGACCACCGGCACGACCATCGGCGGTGCGATGACCGGCGGCAATATCACCGGACGCTCCATCACCCGGGCGGCGATCGGCTCGGCAACCGGACGCGCCGCAGGCTGGGCATGCGGCGCAGGCTGGCTGATCGGCGTCGCAGGACGCACAGGCACCGCCGCCGCGACCGCTTCAGCGACCGCCGAACGCATGCGCGCGTCGTGGGCCTGCTCTTCGAGCACGGCCGCTTGAAATTCATCGATGCCGTCGCCGACGTCCAGCTCTTCGGTGGCGTCCTGCAACAACGCATCGAGGTAGTTTTGCAGCGCCAGCTGTGGCCGGGATGCGATGTCCAGAGGGCGGTTCATACAGGAGCCCGAAAATAAGTGATGCGATTACCGCCTGTCTTTTTTATCGGCTGCACTGCAGGCCGACTTGAGCGCGCAGGCGCAAGGCGTGTGAATAAACGATCAGCGGACACTTCAGGCCACCTGCCCGACAAGCTGCTCGGTGAGCATGTGTTTGAGCAACGTGCAGTACGCCAGCACGCCCCGGCTCTTGTTGTCGAACTGCGAGGGCGTCACCCCGGCCCGGCTGGCATCGCGCAAACGGGTATCCACAGGAATGTAGGCTTTCCAGACGTGTTCCGGGTAGCTGTCGCGCAGCAGTTTGAGGGTGCCCATCGACGCTTGGGTGCGACGGTCGAACAGGGTCGGAACGATGGTGTACGGCAGCGGCACTTTGCGCGAGCGGTTGATCATCGCCAGCGTGTTGACCATGCGCTCCAGGCCCTTGACCGCCAGAAACTCGGTCTGCACCGGGATTGCCAATTGCTGACTCGCGGCCAGCGCATTGACCATCAACACGCCCAGCAACGGCGGGCTGTCGATGATCGCGTAATCGAAATCCTGCCACAGCTGCGCGAGGCTCTTGGCGATCACCAGACCCAGGCCGCTCTGCCCCGGCGATTGGCGCTCAAGGGTGGCGAGCGCAGTGCTCGACGGCAGCAGGGAAATGCGTTTGTCGCTGGTGGGCAGCAGCAGTTGGCCTGGCAGGCCTTCCGGCACCGCGCCCTTGTGCAAGAACAGGTCGAAGCTGCTGTGTTCCAGCGCATCAGGGTCGTGGCCGAAATAGCTGGTCATCGAGCCATGAGGGTCCAGGTCGACGACGACCACGCGCTTGCCCGCCTCAGCCAGCAATCCGGCTAAAGCGATGGAGGTGGTGGTCTTCCCGACCCCGCCTTTCTGATTGGCTACTGCCCAGACTCTCATGTGTTCGCGTTCCCCCCAGCCATCACAACCATGACCGAGACCGATTCAAGGGGCAGGTGACGAAGATTTGACGCCTTGCGGCGGCTTGGCGGGTGCCGGTGCAGTTTGTGTGCCAGCACGCCGCAGCGCCGCATCGGGTTTCGCATTGGCGGCGGTGCCGGAGCCGGTCAGGCTGCGACGTACGTCCAGATTGCGCGAGATCACCAGCACCACACGGCGGTTGCGGGCACGTCCGTCGGCGGTGGCGTTGGAGGTCAGCGGCTGGAATTCGCCGTAACCCACCGAGGCCATACGCACCGGGTTGATCCCGTCCATGGCCAGCATGCGGACGATGCTCGACGCCCGCGCCGACGACAGCTCCCAATTGCTCGGGTACTGCGACGAGTTGATGGGCTGGTTGTCGGTGAAGCCTTCAACGTGGATCGGGTTGTCAAACGGCTTGATGATTTTGGCCACTTTGTCGATCAGGTCGAAGGCCTGATTGCTGGGCAAGGCGTCGCCACTGCCGAACAGCAGGCTGGAATTGAGTTCGATCTCGATCCACAGCTCGTTGCCGCGCACGGTCATCTGATTGGAGGCGATCAAATCACCAAACGCCGCGTTGACGTCATCGGCAATCGACTTGAGCGGGTCCTGGGCGCCCTGCCCCAGCGCCGCGTCGGTCTGCTCGCTGTCTTGCACCAGCGGGTCGGCCGGGCGCACGGTCTGGGGTTTCTGCTCGCCAATGGGGATCGGCTTGACGCTGCGCTCGGCTTCGTTGAACACCCCGACCAGTGCCTCGGACAGCACTTTGTACTTGCCCTCGTTCAGCGACGAGATCGAGTACATGACCACGAAAAACGCGAACAGCAAGGTGATGAAGTCCGCGTAGGACACCAGCCAGCGTTCGTGGTTTTCGTGCTCTTCGTGGTGGCGACGTCGACGGGCCATCAGTCCATCACTCCATGAAGCCTTGCAGCTTCAATTCAATCGAGCGCGGGTTCTCGCCTTCGGCAATCGACAGCAGGCCTTCAAGCAGCATTTCGCGGTAACGGGACTGACGAATCGCCACGGCCTTGAGCTTGTTCGCCACCGGCAAAAGAATCAGGTTGGCCGACGCCACACCATAAATGGTCGCGACGAAGGCCACGGCAATGCCGCTGCCCAACTGGTTCGGATCGGCCAGGTTGCCCATCACATGGATCAGGCCCATGACCGCACCAATGATGCCCACGGTCGGCGCGTAGCCGCCCATGCTTTCAAAGACTTTGGCGGCCTGAATGTCGCGGCTTTCCTGGGTCAGAAAGTCCACTTCCAGAATGCTGCGGATGGCTTCGGGTTCGACCCCGTCCACCAGCAATTGCAGGCCCTTGCGTGAATAGGCATCCGGCTCGGTGTCGGCCACGGTTTCCAGGCCCAGCAGGCCTTCCTTGCGTGCGGTCAGGCTCCAGGACACGACGCGGTCGATGCCCCCGGCAAGGTCGATGCGTGGCGGAAACAGAATCCAGATGAAGATCTGAATCGCCCGTTTGAAGGCGCTCATCGGTGTCTGCAACAGGCACGCTGCCAGCGTGCCGCCGAGGACGATCAGCGCCGCCGGGCCATTGAGCAAGGCGCCGAGATGACCGCCTTCGAGGAAGTTGCCGCCAATGATCGCGACGAACGCCAGAATGATCCCTATGAGCGTCAAGACATCCATCAGAGACACGCCTCGACCAGGTGACGCCCGATGTCATCCAGGCTGTAGACCGCGTCGGCGAGATCGGCTTTGACGATGGCCATCGGCATGCCGTAAATCACGCAGCTGGCTTCGTCCTGGGCCCAGATGTGGCTCCCGCCCTGCTTGAGCAGACGCGCGCCTTCACGGCCATCGGCGCCCATGCCGGTGAGCACCACCGCCAGCACTTTGTCGCCGTAGGATTTGGCCGCCGAACCGAAGGTGATGTCTACGCACGGTTTGTAATTCAGACGCTCGTCGCCCGGCAGGATTTTCACCGCGCCACGGCCATCGACCATCATCTGCTTGCCGCCAGGGGCCAGCAGCGCCAGTCCCGGACGCAGGATGTCGCCGTCCTCGGCTTCCTTGACGCTGATGCGGCACAGCTTGTCCAGCCGTTCGGCGAAGGCTTTGGTGAAGGCGGCGGGCATGTGCTGGATCAGCACGATGGGGGCCGGAAAGTTCGCGGGCAATTGCGTCAGCACACGTTGCAGCGCCACAGGCCCGCCCGTCGATGTACCGATGGCAACCAGTTTGTAGGCCTTGCGCTTGGGCGCGGGCGACGTCGGCGCATGAGCCGCAGGCGCACGGGTCGGTGCGGGGGCTGGCGCAGGTCGGGTCGTCGCACCGGGCGTCGGGGCCGGACTGCGCAGCGAACCGGTGGACGGCGCTGGCGCAGTAGGGGCAGGCGATGGCGCAACGGGCGCACTGCTGTAACCGCTAAAACGACGGTTGCTGCGGGAAATGGTATGCACCTTTTCGCACAGCATTTGTTTGACCTTCTCGGGGTTGCGCGAGATGTCTTCGAAATTCTTGGGCAGGTAATCGACCGCACCGGCATCCAGCGCATCCAGGGTCACCCGGGCGCCTTCGTGGGTCAGCGAGGAGAACATCAACACCGGTGTCGGGCAACGCTGCATGATGTGACGGACGGCAGTAATGCCATCCATCATCGGCATTTCGTAGTCCATGGTGATCACATCGGGCTTCAGGGCCAGGGCCTGCTCGATCGCTTCCTTGCCGTTGGTGGCGGTGCCGACCACTTGAATCGTTGTGTCAGAGGAAAGAATTTCCGAGACGCGCCGGCGGAAAAAACCGGAATCGTCTACCACCAGAACCTTGACTGCCATAAACACTCCGTAGGGCCTGCCCCCTCAGGGGCCATCCCGTTTCATCAACCTCTGATCCACCCGTCTTTCATGGATGGATAACGAACCTGTGGGAGCGAATGTATTCGCGAAGCGGCGGGACAGACCCTACAGAGGTGTCGCCTGACCGATTTTCGCGAATGAATTCGCCCACACGAGGTTCACTGCATACCGGGCATCAAATACGCCGCGCGGCGTACCGCTTGAGCATGCTCGGCACATCGAGAATCAGCGCGATGCGGCCGTCACCGGTGATGGTGGCGCCCGACATGCCTGGCGTGCCTTGCAACATCTTGCCCAGCGGTTTGATCACGACTTCTTCCTGACCCACCAGTTGATCGACCACGAAGCCGATGCGTTGGGTGCCGACGGAAAGGATCACCACGTGACCTTCGCGTTGTTCCTCGTGCGCAGCCGAGCTGACCAGCCAGCGCTTGAGGTAGAACAGCGGCAGCGCCTTGTCACGCACGATCACCACTTCCTGACCGTCGACGACGTTGGTGGTCGAGAGGTCCAGGTGGAAGATTTCGTTGACGTTGACCAGCGGGAACGCGAACGCCTGGTTGCCCAGCATCACCATCAGGGTCGGCATGATCGCCAGGGTCAACGGGACCTTGATGACGATCTTCGAGCCCTGGCCCTTGGTTGAGTAGATATTGATGGTGCCGTTGAGCTGGGCGATCTTGGTTTTCACCACGTCCATGCCCACGCCACGGCCCGACACGTCGGAAATCTCGGTCTTGGTCGAGAAGCCCGGCGCGAAGATCAGGTTGTAGCAGTCGGTGTCGCTCAGACGATCCGCCGCATCCTTGTCCATCACCCCACGCTTGACCGCGATGGCGCGCAGCACCGCCGGGTCCATGCCTTTGCCGTCATCGGAAATTGACAGCAGGATGTGGTCGCCTTCCTGTTCCGCCGAGAGCACCACGCGACCGCCACGGGCCTTGCCCGATGCTTCGCGCTCTTCCGGCGATTCGATGCCGTGGTCAACCGCGTTGCGCACCAAGTGGACCAGCGGGTCGGCCAGGGCCTCGACCAGGTTCTTGTCCAGGTCGGTTTCTTCACCCACCAGTTCAAGGTTGATTTCTTTCTTGAGCTGACGGGCCAGATCGCGAACCAGTCGCGGGAAGCGACCGAAGACTTTCTTGATCGGCTGCATCCGGGTCTTCATGACGGCGGTTTGCAGGTCAGCGGTGACCACGTCCAGGTTGGACACGGCCTTGGACATGGCTTCGTCGCCGCTATTGAGGCCCAGGCGCACCAGACGGTTACGCACCAGCACCAACTCGCCGACCATGTTCATGATTTCGTCCAGCCGCGCGGTGTCGACGCGCACGGTGGTTTCCGCTTCGGTCGGCGCCTTGTCGGCGGCTGCCGGTGCAGGTGGCCGGGCCGGTGCTGGCGTTGTCGGTGCCGCCGCTGCAGGTGCAGGCGCAGCGGCCGCTTTTGCAGCAGCAGGTGCCGCAGCCGGAGCAGGCGCGGCCGCTGGTTTGGCTGGCTCGGCTTTGGGGGCCTCGGCCTTGGCCGGTTCGGCTTTTTTCACGGGTGCCGTGGCAACGGGCGCGCTCGCGGCAACGTCCGCCGAGAAGGTGCCCTTGCCATGCAGTTGGTCGAGCAGCGCTTCGAATTCGTGATCGGTGATTTCATCCGAGGCCGGAGCGCCGGACTCGGCAGCGGCAGGCGCGGCCGCTACCGGAGCGGGGGCAACGGCCGTCGCTGTGTCGGCGGAAAACGAGCCCTTGCCGTGCAGTTGATCAAGCAACGCTTCGAATTCGTCGTCGGTGATTTCATCGCCGGCAGGCGCGGCAGCCGGCGCAGAAGACGCAGCCGGTGCAGCAGCAGGCGCTACGGCATCGACCGCGAACTGGCCTTTGCCATGCAGTTGATCCAAGAGGGATTCAAACTCGGCGTCGGTAATATCGTCGCTGGCGGCTTCCGTTGCAGGCGCAGCGGGTGCAGGTGCCGGTGGCGCAGACACGGCTGCGCTCGCCGCTTCAGCCTTCACGGCATTCAGCGAGTCCAGCAACTGTTCGAATTCCTGATCGGTGATGTCGTCGGAAGGCGCTTCGGCCACCTCTTCAACCACCGGCGCAGGGGCAGCGGCGATTTCGTCGGCAGACGCAGGCTCAGCCAGACGCGACAGCGCGGCGAGCAGCTCAGGCGTGGCCGGGGTGACGTCCGAACGCTCACGGACCTGGCCGAACATGCTGTTGACGGTGTCCAGTGCTTCGAGCACGACATCCATGAGTTCCGCGTCGACCCGGCGCTCACCTTTGCGCAGGATGTCGAACACGTTTTCGGCGATGTGGCAGCATTCGACCAGCTCGTTGAGCTGGAGGAAGCCTGCGCCCCCTTTTACAGTGTGAAAACCGCGAAAAATTGCATTGAG
This sequence comes from Pseudomonas sp. NPDC088368, assembly GCF_044753445.1. Taxonomy (NCBI): domain Bacteria; kingdom Pseudomonadati; phylum Pseudomonadota; class Gammaproteobacteria; order Pseudomonadales; family Pseudomonadaceae; genus Pseudomonas; species Pseudomonas sp. NPDC088368. Next base: position 91,225 of record NZ_JBIVNG010000015.1, on the reverse strand, counting down.
CAGGTCCGCATCGTCCGGTCGGCTTTCCAGCTCGACCAACTGCTCGGACAACTGCTCCAGAATCTCGCCGGCCTCTACCAGAAAATCCTGAAGGATCTCTTCATCGGCGCCGAAGCTCATTGGGGGTGCTCCTAAAATTAACCGTCAACCGATCCAGGAGCTGCGTCGATGGCCTGCGCGCATTGCCTTCGTCGAGACATTGGCGCGCAAGCCCACAGCCACTTTCACATAGAACCCTGACTCTGGATTTCAGAAGCCGAGGCTGGATAGCAGATCGTCTACATCATCCTGACCGGATACGACGTCTTCACGTTTATCGGCATGAATCTGCGGACCTTCACCCTTGGAATGAAGTTTTTCCTGTTCTTTTTGCTTACGGAACTCTTCCTGGTCGTGTTCGATCCCGGCGAAGCGATCGACCTGACTGGCCATCAGCACCAACTTGAGCAAATTGCTCTCGACTTCGGTCACCAGCGTGGTCACACGCTTGATCACTTGGCCGGTCAGGTCCTGATAATCCTGAGCCAGCAGAATGTCGTTCAGGTGACTGGCGACCTCGTGGGTCTCCTTCTCGCTGCGGGTCAGAAAACCTTCGACGCGGCGGGCCAGATCACGAAACTCTTCAGCACCGATTTCGCGGCGCATGAAGCGGCCCCAATCGACGCTCAACGCCTTGGCGTCGGCGCTCAGGCCGTTCATCAGCGGTGTGCTCTGCTCCACCAGGTCCATCGTGCGGTTGGCCGCGCCTTCAGTGAGGCGGACAACGTACGACAGACGCTCGGTGGCATCCGTGATCTGCGACACTTCCTCGGCTTGCGGCATGTGCGGGTCAATCTGGAAATTGACGATTGCACTGTGCAGCTCGCGCGTCAGCTTGCCCACTTCCTGATACAGGCCGCGGTCCCGGGTCTGATTAAGCTCATGGATAAGTTGCACGGCGTCGCCGAACTTGCCTTTTTCGAGGCTGGCGACCAGTTCTTGTGCGTGTTTCTTCAGGGTCGACTCGAAGTCACCCATTGTCGAATCTTTGGAATCCATAGCGCCCTCACAGCCGACATCAGGAATTGACGCGCTCGAATATCTTCTCGATCTTTTCTTTGAGCACCTGAGCCGTGAAAGGCTTGACCACGTAACCGTTCACGCCCGCCTGAGCGGCTTCGATGATCTGCTCGCGCTTGGCTTCGGCGGTCACCATCAACACAGGCAGGTGACGCAGACGTTCGTCGGCACGCACCTGACGCAGCAGGTCGATGCCGGACATGCCAGGCATGTTCCAGTCGGTCACCAGAAAGTCAAAAGCACCGCTCTGCAGCATCGGCAATGCGGTGGTACCGTCATCTGCTTCGGCCGTGTTGGTGAACCCAAGGTCACGCAACAGGTTTTTTATGATCCGCCGCATCGTTGAAAAGTCATCAACGATGAGGATTTTCATGTTCTTGTCCAATTCGACCTCCAAGCAGTCTTTAACGCGCCCAGTGCCTGGACGCGCGTTCAATCAATACCGGCAACATCGCTCCACCGGTCATACGAAAACGAGGGGGCCTTTCGAAGAAACTTGTGATGAGCGCCACGGAAAAAGTCCGAAGACCTGATCCCAGCGGCTCCTGCCTTGTCCCTTTTGCTTCCCACACAACGCCTTGCACAGCCGGCCTTACCACCCAAAACGCAGGCATCTTTGTGAAAAGACGGGCCCGCGTCAATGCGTCAACGCGCGCGCCATTCTCCCAACCGGCCCCGCAGACGTGCGGCGCACTGGCTATGCAGCTGGCTGACACGGGATTCGCTGACCCCCAAGACCTCCCCGATCTCTTTGAGGTTCAGCTCTTCGTCGTAGTACAACGCCAGCACCAGGCGCTCACGCTCGGGCAGGTTGGCGATAGCGTCCGCCAGCGCGCTCTGGAAACGTTCATCTTCCAGATCCCGCGACGGTTCGAGCGACTGGCTCGCGCCGTCCTCGTGCAACCCTTCATGCTCGCCGTCCTGCAACAGGTCGTCGAAGCTGAACAAGCGGCTGCCCAAGGTATCGTTCAGAATCCCGTAGTAATCGTCGAGACTCAATTGAAGTTCGGCCGCAACTTCATGATCTTTAGCGTCGCGACCTGTTTTCGCTTCAATTGCACGAATCGCGTCACTGACCATGCGCGTATTGCGGTGGACCGAGCGTGGCGCCCAGTCCCCCTTGCGCACTTCATCGAGCATCGCGCCGCGAATACGAATACCGGCGTAGGTCTCGAAACTCGCACCCTTGGTGGAGTCGTATTTGGTCGAGACTTCGAGCAGGCCGATCATGCCGGCCTGGATCAGATCCTCGACCTGCACGCTGGCCGGCAGACGCGCCAGCAAGTGGTAGGCGATGCGCTTGACCAAAGGGGCATAGCGCTCGATCAGCTCATACTGGGAATCTTTGGACGATTTGCTGTACATGCGATAGCCACTTGCAGTCATGACACAGGCCCTGCACTGGTCTGATGAACCAGGCGCTCAACGAAAAATTCAAGGTGGCCTCGCGGGTTCGCCGGCAATGGCCAGGTATCGACCTTCTGCGCGATGGCCTTGAACGCCAGCGCGCATTTGGAACGTGGAAACGCCTCGTACACCGCACGCTGTTTCTGCACGGCCTTGCGCACGCATTCGTCGTACGGCACGGCGCCGACGTATTGCAGGGCCACGTCGAGGAAGCGGTCGGTGACCTTGGTCAGCTTGGCGAACAAGTTGCGGCCTTCCTGCGGGCTCTGCGCCATGTTGGCCAGCACGCGGAAACGGTTCATGCCGTAGTCGCGGTTCAGCAGTTTGATCAGCGCGTAGGCGTCGGTAATCGAGGTCGGTTCATCGCAGACCACCAACAGCACTTCCTGCGCGGCGCGCACGAAGCTGACCACCGATTCGCCAATCCCGGCAGCGGTGTCGATCACCAGCACGTCCAGGTTGTCGCCGATGTCGCTGAACGCCTGAATCAGGCCCGCGTGTTGCGCAGGGCTCAGGTGAACCATGGTCTGGGTGCCCGACGCCGCAGGCACGATGCGCACACCGCCCGGGCCCTGCAACAGAACATCGCGCAGCTCGCAGCGTCCTTCGATGACGTCCGCCAAGGTGCGTTTAGGCGTCAGTCCCAACAATACGTCAACGTTGGCGAGACCCAGATCGGCGTCCAGCAACATGACGCGACGTCCCAGCTCAGCCAGGGCCAGCGAGAGGTTCACTGACACGTTGGTCTTGCCGACGCCACCTTTGCCACCGGTCACCGCGATAACCTGTACGGGATGCATGCTGCCCATGTTAATTTTTTACCTTGTCTTGCTTAGACCAAAGCCACATTTCGGGCTGCACGTTCACTGTGTGAACAATGCTTGGCAGACCATCGATGCAGGTATATTCCACTGTCATTTTCCTTACCTAGCCCGCGCGCTTGCCGGGGCTGTGATAAAGATCCGCAAACATATCCGCCATCGCTTCCTCGCTAGGCTCCTCCTGCATCTGGACGCTGACAGCCCTGCTGACCAGCTGGTGCCGACGTGGCAGATGCAGATCATCCGGAATGCGCGGGCCATCGGTGAGATAGGCCACGGGCAATTCATGTGTCACCGCCAGGCTCAGCACTTCGCCGAGGCTGGCGGTTTCGTCGAGTTTGGTCAGGATGCACCCGGCCAAACCGCAACGCTTGTAACTGTGGTACGCCGCCGTCAGCACCTGCTTCTGGCTGGTGGTGGCGAGCACCAGGTAATTACGCGCCTTGATCCCGCGACCGGCCAGACTCTCCAGTTGCAGGCGCAAGGCCGGATCACTGGCTTGCAAGCCGGCGGTGTCAATCAACACCACACGCTTGCGCAGCAACGGCTCCAGCGCCTGAGCCAGCGATTGACCGGGGTCAACGTGGGTCACCGGCACATTCAGGATGCGGCCCAGCGTCTTGAGCTGTTCCTGCGCCCCGATGCGGAAGCTGTCCATGCTCACCAGCGCGATGTTTTGTGCGCCGTACTTCAACACGTAACGCGCCGCCAGCTTGGCCAGCGTCGTGGTCTTGCCCATGCCTGCCGGGCCGACCATCGCAATCACACCGCCCTCTTCCAGCGGCTCGACATCAGGGGTGACGATCATGCGCGCCAGGTGCGCCAGCAACATGCGCCAGGCGTGGGGCTGATCGTCGGTGTCCGGCACCATCGCCAGCAGGTCACGAGACAGAGGCCCTGACAGACCGACGCGTTGCAGACGGCGCCACAGGTTAGCCTGCTGCGGGCGGCTGCCTTGCAGTTGGTTCCAGGCCAGCGAACCCAGCTGGACTTCCAGCAGTTCACGCAGGCCGTTCAATTCAGAGCGCATCGAGTCGTACGCACGCTGGCTGATGCCCGGCTCGGCCGATTGACGCTCGGCGCGCTCAGCACGATCAGCCGCAATGGCCGCGTGGATCGACGGGCGAAACGGTTCGTCCAGCGTCGGTTCGATCTGTTTGCTGTCGTCCATGGCCACGCCGGTGAACAGCTGGCGATTGGCGACGGTGTCCAGCTCGCTGCGATGGGTCAGCTCGGCCTGAGCGGTCACGATGCGCGACTGGGTCTTGCGCAGTTCGTCTTCCAGCTCGATGTTCGGCACGCGTGGGGCCAGCGCAGACAATTTGTAGTCCAGTGCGGCAGTCAGTTCCACACCGCCCGCGATCCGCCGATTCCCGATGATGGCGGCTTCAGCGCCCAGCTCATCGCGAACCAGTTTCATGGCTTGTCGCATATCGGCGGCGAAAAAACGCTTAACTTGCATGACTCACTACCTCAGCCGTTCGGCCCGACAGTCGCTACGATGGTGACTTGCTTATTGTCAGGAATTTCCTGATACGCCAAAACATGCATGTTCGGGACTGCCAGGCGTCCAAAGCGGGACAACATGGCGCGAACCGGACCTGCGACCAACAAAATAACCGGCTGACCCTGCATCTCCTGACGCTGCGCCGCTTCGATCAACGAGCGCTGAAGTTTCTCAGCCATGCTCGGTTCGAGGAGAACGCCTTCTTCCTGACCCTGTCCTGCCTTCTGCAGACTATTGAGCAATATCTGTTCCAACCTTGGCTCAAGCGTGATAACAGGCAGCTCCGGCTCAATGCCGACAATGCTTTGCACGATGGCGCGGGACAATCCGACCCGTACGGCCGCCACCAATGCGGCGGTATCTTGACTCCGCGCAGCGTTGTTGGCGATGGCCTCGGCAATGCTGCGAATATCGCGTACCGGGACCTGTTCCGCCAGCAGCGCTTGCAATACCTTGAGCAGCGCCGACAACGACAGCACGCCGGGTACCAACTCTTCAGCCAACTTGGGCGAGCTTTTAGCCAGCAACGTCATCAGTTGCTGAACTTCCTCGTGCCCGATCAGCTCATGAGAGTGTTTGTAGAGAATCTGGTTCAAGTGGGTTGCCACTACGGTGCTGGCGTCGACTACGGTGTAGCCGAGAGACTGCGCCTGGGCACGCTGGGAAATCTCGATCCAGACCGCTTCAAGCCCGAACGCCGGGTCTTTGGCAGTGATGCCGTTGAGGCTGCCAAACACCTGACCGGGGTTGATCGCCAACTCGCGGTCCGGGTAAATCTCGGCCTCGGCGAGGGTCACGCCCATCAGCGTCAGGCGGTAGGCACTCGGCGCCAGGTCGAGGTTGTCGCGAATGTGAACGGTCGGCATCAGGAAGCCCAGCTCCTGCGACAGCTTCTTGCGCACGCCCTTGATCCGCGCCAGCAATTGACCACCCTGGTTGCGGTCCACCAGCGGAATCAGGCGATAGCCCACTTCCAGGCCGATCATGTCGATCGGCGTCACGTCGTCCCAGCCCAGCTCTTTTGACTCTTGGGCGCGATTCGGCGCAGGCAGCAAGTCCTGCTGGCGTTTGACTTCCTGAATCGCGGCCAGCTTGACCATGTTCTGTTTCTTCCACAGCAGGTAAGCGCCACCCGCCGCCGCCAGCCCGAGGCTGATGAACGAGAAGTGCGGCATGCCGGGCACCAGACCCATGACGATCATGATGCCGGCTGATACGGCCAGTGCCTGGTGAGAAGCGAACATCTGGCGCTTGACCAGCTTGCCCATTTCTTCCGAACCGGAAGCACGGGTCACCATGATCGCAGCGGCGGTGGACAGCAGCAGGGACGGCAATTGCGCCACCAAACCGTCACCGATGGTCAACAGCGCGTAGACCTTGCCCGCGTCAGCAAAGCTCATGCTGTGCTGGATGATGCCCACCAGCATGCCGCCGATGAGGTTGATGAACAGAATCAACAGACCGGCGATGGCGTCACCGCGAACGAATTTACTGGCACCGTCCATGGAACCGTAGAACTCAGCCTCCTGGGCGACTTCCAGACGACGGCGCTTGGCTTCGGGCTGATCGATCAGACCGGCGTTGAGGTCGGCGTCGATGGCCATCTGTTTACCGGGCATCGCGTCGAGGGTGAAGCGCGCGCTCACCTCGGAGATACGACCGGCACCTTTGGTCACGACCACGAAGTTGATGATCATGAGGATCGCGAACACCACGATACCGACGACGTAGTTACCGCCGATCACCACTTCACCGAACGCCTGGATCACCTTACCGGCGGCGGCATGACCGTCCTGCCCGTGAAGCATGACCACACGGGTGGACGCGACGTTGAGCGCCAGCCGGAGCAAGGTGGCGACAAGCAGGATGGTGGGGAATACCGAGAAGTCGAGCGGACGCAGCGCGTAGACGCAGACCAGCAGTACGACGATGGAGAGCGCAATGTTGAACGTGAAAAACACGTCCAGCAGGAACGGCGGCATGGGCAACATCATCATTGCCAACATGACCAGCAGCAAGAACGGCACGCCCAACTGACCACGACCCAGACCGGCCAGGCCAACGCGAGCGTTAGAGATTAACTGTGAGCGATCCACCGATTCCGTACCTGCGCGTTGATCAAAACTTTGACGCCAGAGGCGTTGTAACAGGGTTATTGCAAAAACCTGTCCAACTTGTGGAATGGGTGAAAAATGTCAGAGTGCCATCATGTAGAAATGTGGAGACGTTGGCATTTTTTTGGGAGTGGCCAGGGATCGGTGCAGAGCTGGTTTGTGCGGTTTGAGACGCTAACGACTCGGTCCATCAGGCACGGGCACGTTTAAGCCAATGTAGGAGTGAGCTTGCTCGCGATAAGGCCCGAAGGGCATCCGTGTAGCAATCGAGAGCCTTACGAATCCCGTCTCAAATCCGGCGGAATCGGCAAGTTGTCATTCAACGGATCAGGCCGCTTGCCGCGTCCCGCCTGGAACTGGCGGATCTGGTACACGTACGCCAGCACCTGCGCCACGGCCAGGTACAGCCCCGCCGGAATCTCCTGTTCCAGTTCCGTGCTGTAATAAATCGAACGCGCCAGTCCTGGCGATTCCAACAGCAGAATCTGATGCTGCGCCGCGATCTCGCGGATTTTCAACGCCATGAAATCCGTGCCCTTGGCCAACAGCACCGGCGCCCCGCCCTTGTCCGCGTCGTACTTCAAGGCCACGGCATAGTGAGTCGGGTTGGTGATGATGACATCCGCCTCGGGCACCGCCGCCATCATCCGACGCTGCGACATCTCGCGCTGCAACTGACGAATACGACCCTTGACCTCAGGCCGCCCCTCATTGTCCTTGTGCTCGTCGCGCACTTCCTGCTTGGTCATCAACAGCTTCTGACGCGCCTGATACAACTGCACCGGAACATCGATCGCCGCGATGATCAACAGCCCCATCGCCATCCACAGCGTGCTCCAGCCCACCAATTGCAGGCTGTGCACGACCGCCATCTCCATGGGTTCGTGAGCAATGGCAAGCAGGTCTTTTTTGTCCTTGGACAGCACCACCACCGCCACCGTCAGGACGATCAAGAACTTACCGAACGATTTGAGCAATTCGATCAGCGCCTGGGGCGACACCATGCGCTTCAAACCGGCCAGCGGGTTCAGACGGCTGAATTTGGGTGATAGCGAATCCGGCGCGAACAACCAGCCGCCCAGCGAAATCGGGCCGATCAGCGAGGCGATCATCAACGACACCAACAGCGGTGTTACCGATGCCAGGGCTGCCTTGCCGGACACCATCAACATCAGGCCCATGCTGCGCTCATCCATCAACGCCTCGCGGGTGATGGTGAAGTTGTCGCGCATCAAGTGCATCATCATCTCGGCCATGGACCCGCCGAACGCCAGCAGGCCCGCCGCGCCGACGACCATCACGATGACCGTGTTCAGGTCTTTGGAGCGGGCAATCTCGCCCTTCTCCCTGGCATCACGTCTGCGCTTGTCCGTGGGGTCTTCTGTCTTGTCCTGACCGCTTTCGCTTTCTGCCATGTCAGTGCGCCTTGACCATGTCCCTGAGTACCTGCAAGGCTTCGACCGCCAGCGGCTGGTACTGATTGAGGATGTCGCCGAGTGAGACCCACAGAATCCCCATGCCCAGCACCAGCGTCAACGGAAAACCGATGGTGAAGATGTTCAACTGCGGCGCGGCGCGGGTCATGACACCCATGGCGACGTTGAGCACCAGCAGCGCCGTGATCGCGGGCAGCACCAGCACCAGCGCAGCACCGAAAACCCAGCCCAGCCGCACCACCAATGCCCAGAAGTCCGACGGCATCAGCCCCTGCCCCACCGGCAACGTCGTGAAGCTTTCAACCAGCACCTCGAAGACCACCAGATGGCCATTGGTGGCGAGAAACAGCAGCGTGAGGAGCATGGTGAAAAATTGCCCGATGATCGCGCTCGACACCCCGTTGATGGGGTCGATCATCGACGCGAAGCTCATGCCCATCTGAGTCGCCACGATTTGCCCGGCGATCACGAACGCCTGAAAAAACAACTGTAACGACAACCCAAATGCCGCGCCGATGATGATCTGCTGAGCGACCAGCAACAGCGCACTGAGGTCCAGGGCGTGAACTTCGGGCATGGGCGGAAGGCTGGGGGCGATGACCACCGTGATGGCCAACCCGAAATACAGGCGAATGCGTCGGGGCACCAGGGTCGTGCCGATGATCGGCATGGTCATCAGCACGGTCACGATCCGGAACAGCGGCAGCACGAACGCCGCCACCCAGCTGCTGATCTGCGTGTCGGTCAGCGCCAGTACAGGCTCCATGCGCCGGTCAGCCGATGACTTGAGGAATGCTGGTGTACAGCGAAATGATGTATTCCATGAAGGTGCGCACCATCCACGGCCCGATCACGATCAGGGTGACCAGCATCACCAGCAGACGCGGCAAGAAGCTCAGGGTCTGTTCGTTGATCTGCGTGGCGGCCTGAAACATCGACACCAGCAGCCCCACCACCAGGCTCGGGACAACGAGAATCGCCACCATGGTGACGATCAACCAGAGGGCTTCGCGAAAAATATCGAGGGCGACTTCCGGGGTCATGCCAGGCACTCCGTATCAAACAAGGTCATACGCCACCAAAACTGCCAGCCAGCGTGCCAATGATCAACGCCCAGCCATCCACCAGCACGAACAGCATGATTTTGAACGGCAGGGAAATGATCAGCGGAGACAGCATCATCATCCCCATGGCCATCAGCACGCTGGCGATCACCAGGTCGATGATCAGGAACGGAATGAAGATCATGAAGCCGATCTGAAACGCGGTTTTCAGCTCCGACGTCACGAACGCCGGAACGATGATCGTCAGCGGCGCAGCGTCTGGGGTCGGGATGTCGGTGCGCTTGGACAGGCGCATGAACAGCTCCATGTCGCTGGAACGGGTCTGCGCGAGCATGAAGTTCTTGATGGGCACCTCAGCCTTGGCGACCGCGTCCTGGGCCGTGATCTTCTCGGCCAGATACGGCTGCAAGGCGTCGCTGTTCACGCGGTCGAACACCGGGGCCATGATGAACAGGGTCAAAAACAAGGCCATGCCTGTGAGGATCTGGTTCGACGGTGTCTGCTGCAAGCCCAGCGCCTGACGCACGATCGAGAACACGATGATGATCCGGGTAAAGCTGGTCATCAGCATGACGAACGCCGGAATAAAACTCAGCGCCGTCATGATCAGCAGGATTTGCAGGCTGACCGAGTATTCCTGCTGGCCGTTGGCGCCGGTGCCCAGCGTGATCGCCGGAATCGACAACGGGTCGGCAGCGAAGGCCATCGGGGCTGCCAGCAACAACAGCAGCGTCAAAACGATACGCATCAGTTCTTGTCCTTCTGACCCGGATTGCCAAGGCCGTCATTGCCCACGCGGCCTTTGTCGCCTCGGGAGGCACCCATGCCCTTATTGCCCAAGGCTTCCATCAGGCGCCTGGCGAATTCAGGTGTCGTGTTTTGCGTGTCCGGCACGACCACAGGCTCATTCATCACATGCAGCGCCGTGATACTGCCGGGGGAGACACCGAGCAATACTTGCTCGTTGCCGATCTGCACCAGCACCAGCCGGTCACGAGGCCCCAGCGCGCGGGAACCGACCAGCTCGATCACCTGATTACCGGCAGGGCCTGCACGCTGCACGCGACGCATCAGCCAGGCCAGCACGAAGATCAGGCCGACCACCAGCAACAGGCCCAACACCAGTTGGGTCAATTGCCCGGCGACACCACTGCCCAGCGCGCTGGACACTTGCGGAGCGGCCGCTGGCGCAACCGTTGAGGCCACGGTAGCCGCAGCGGGGGCAACAGCCGGGCTGGCGTGCGCGACCGGTGCCGCCGGATCGGCGGCCATGACGAGCCAGGACGTGGCCAGCAGCGCCAGCCCCGACAGGGCCTTGAGCCCCTTCACCCAGAAACCGCCCACTTAACGCAGCTTCTTGATGCGTTCGCTCGGGCTGATCACGTCGGTCAGGCGGATGCCGAACTTCTCGTTCACCACCACCACCTCACCGTGGGCGATCAACGTGCCGTTGACCAGCACGTCCAGCGGCTCACCCGCCAGACGATCCAGCTCGATCACCGAACCCTGGTTCAGTTGCAGCAGGTTGCGGATGTTGATGTCGGTGCTGCCCACTTCCATGGAAATGGACACGGGAATGTCGAGAATCACATCCAGGTTCGGACCGTCCAGCGACACCGGGCCGTTGTTCTTCGGCATGCTGCCGAACTCTTCCATCGCCAGACGATTGGTCGAATTACCGGCGTCGGCCGCCAACAGCGCGTCGATGTCAGCCTGACCGCCCTCGCCCGCTTCACCCAGGGCCGCAGCCCACTCGTCGGCCAGTGCCTGGTCGTCTGTGGAGTTCATTTCGTTTTCATCAGCCATGGTGATCCTCGACAAGCATTATTCGTTTACACAGCACATTTTGAAGCTGACGGCAAAGCGTCAGCGGCGTTCGACCGGCTCGACCACTTGCAGGGCCAGATTGCCCTTGTGCGAACCCAGCTTGACCTTGAACGACGGTACGCCGTTGGCGCGCATCACCAGATGATCGTTCAGCTCTACCGGAATCACGTCACCCGGTTGCATGTGCAGGATGTCCCGCAGTTTGAGCTGCCGACGGGCCACCGTGGCGCTCAACGGCACCGACACGTCCATCACGTCCTGCTTGAGCGCGTTGACCCAGCGTTCGTCCTGATCGTCCAGGTCGGACTGGAAACCGGCGTCGAGCATTTCACGCACGGGCTCGATCATCGAGTACGGCATGGTCACGTGCAGGTCGCCGCCACCGCCGTCGAGTTCGATATGGAACGTCGAGACCACAATGGCTTCACTTGGGCCGACGATGTTGGCCATGGCCGGGTTCACTTCCGAGTTGATGTACTCGAAGTTGACTTCCATGATCGCCTGCCAGGCTTCTTTCAGGTCGATGAACGCCTGATCCAGCACGATCCGCACCACACGCAGCTCGGTCGGGGTGAATTCCCGGCCTTCGATCTTGGCGTGACGACCGTCGCCGCCGAAGAAGTTGTCCACCAGCTTGAACACCAGCTTGGCGTCCAGAATGAACAGCGCGGTGCCGCGCAACGGCTTGATCTTGACCAGATTCAGACTGGTCGGCACGTACAGCGAGTGCACGTATTCGCCGAACTTCATCACCTGCACGCCACCCACCGCCACGTCCGCAGAACGGCGCAGCAGGTTGAACATGCTGATACGGGTGTAACGGGCGAAACGCTCGTTGATCATTTCCAGGGTCGGCATGCGTCCGCGGACGATGCGGTCCTGGCTGGTCAGGTCATAACTCTTGACGCTGCCCGGTTCGATAACGCTTTCGGTCTGCACCAGACCATCGTCCACACCGTGCAACAGCGCGTCGATTTCATCCTGGGACAGCAGGTCTTGCACGGCCATGTCGTGGTCCTACTGCAGTACGTAGTTAGTGAAAAGAACCTGTTCGATGACGCTTTTGTTCAGCTCTTTCTGTCCGACTTCCTGCACCACCGCGGCAGCCTTCTGACGCAGCATTTCCATGCCGACAGGGGTCGCGATGGTGTCGAACGGCTGGCCGGAGAACATCATCACCAGGTTATTGCGGATGACCGGCATGTGCACCTTCAGCGCTTCCAGGTCCGCGTGATCACGGGCCAGGAGGGTAATGCTGACCTGCATGTAGCGCTGACGGCCGTTGACGTTGTAGTTGACGACAAAAGGCGGCGTCAGCGGTTCAAAGATCGCCTCTTTCTTGGCGTTGGCGGCCTCGGCGACAGCCGCTGGATCAGGCTTGCTTTCGGCCTTGTGCATGATGAACCAGGTCGCGCCGACCGACAGACCAATGGCCAGCAACAAGCCCACCACCACCAGAATGATGACCTTCAACTTGCCTTTCTTCGCAGGGTCTTTAACTGCGTCGTCGCTCTTCGCCATGCCAATAATCCGTCACTATCCAAGGGGTTCGGTGTTGCGTGACAGAGGGAGAGCAAGGTGTGTGCCAGAACGGCAGCGGCGAGCTTTGAGCGGCAAGCTTCGGAAAAGCGGAGAAGGAATTCTGAGCGACTTCGTGGAAGGAGCGCGATCACGCCTTTGATTCTGGCCGCAAGCCGTGGGAGTGCCGGGGTGGCGCTCCACCTTGCCTGCGATCTGGCGCGAAGCGGCAGCAAACCCAGACGCCCCAGTTGTGTCAGAGACACCTCGGATAAAGGGTTTGCTACTGCTGCGCAGCAGATCGCAGGCAAGCCAGCTCCTACGCCTTCGGCAGAAGCGGGCTTGCCGTGAGAGATCAGGCGTAGTAATCGACGGCGCTGGAGCCCACGACCGTCAACGGCGCGTTGGCCGCTGAAGAGGCTGCGTCAACCGGGGCGCCGTCGGCGATGAGGTCGCTGTCGCCGGCACCGCCGACGCCGCGCGAACCGTTACCCCGCTGGCCGTCGCCGGACTGTTGCTGCTGAGCCTGTTGCTGCCAGCCTTGGGACTGGTCAGACACGTTGACGTTGACCTGCCCCATGCCTTGCTGAACAAACGACTCACGCAGACGGCCCATCTGGCTTTCCAGCGCTTCACGGACACCGACGTGGGCGCTCATGAAGGTGACTTGGGTCTGCTGGTCTGCCGCCATATTGACGCGGATGTCCAGACGACCCAATTCAGCCGGTTGCAACTGAATGTCGGCCTGTTTCAGGTTCTGACTGGACAGGTACATCACGCGGTTGACCACGCCTTCGGTCCAGCCGCTCTGGTTCATGGCCAATGGCTGGTTGATCAGCGGCGCGGGCGCTGGCGTGCCGGTCCTCACCTGTGCAGCCTGGGACAACGCGGCCAGACGCTCGGCAAAGTTATCGACGCGGGTGTCGCTGGTGGCGGTCTTGACGTCTTTCAGGCCATCGGCGAGCAAGCCGCTGAACGCCTTGTCACCCCCGCCTTCCGTGGCGTCTTTGTCCGCCGCCTTGTCGCCCAGCGCCGCCAGCGTGCCTGCCAACATCTGGGCAGGGTCGGCATTCGTGTCCTGCTTGGCGTCGGTTTTGCTCGCGTCGTTGGTGTGACCGTTCAATTGGGCGGTCTGTTGGGTCTTGTTCTGCAAGGCGACCTGCACGGCCGTCAGACCTTCCAGCGGGTCAGCCGACGGATCGAATTGATCGTCAGTGGACGTCGTCGGCGCCTGAGCAACAGGCGGCGCAACGACCGGAGCCGCAGTGGCTGCCAGCAACGCAGGGTCAACCACAGGCTGCGCGTCTACCACCGGCGCAGGGACAGGCGCCTGAGGCGCGACGACCAACAGCGAAGGATCAACGACCGGAGTCGCTACCGACCCATCCGCCACCGTGGTCTCGTCGGCCGCGTTAGCCGCTTCGGTGGTGTCATCTTCGCTGTCGTCGTCATCGTCGTCATCGTTGCCGCTACTGCTGCCCTTGCCGTCGTCGCTGTCCTTGGCGTGCACGGATTTGGCAGGCAAGGCATTGCCGTTTTCGGCAACGGTCTTGTCGGAAGCGGCAGACGTTTGCTTGTCGTCGTGCTTGTTGTCGACCGCCGAAGTCTTGGCGCTGGCCGGCTTGGACGGACTGTCGTCGACAGAATTCGACTTCGGCGCAGACTGCTTGGCGAACACAGTGGAAAAGCTGGAAGCCTTGTCCTTGACAGGGTCCGGGGCCTTCGCCGACGTGGCGGCGCTGGCTTTCTGGGCTTTGGCAGCCGTCAGAGCCGTCAGTAGGGGGTTGTTGGCGAGGGCCATGTTGATCTCCGCAAGGACACGATTACCCAGAGACCTAGCAAATGGCGGGCCACATCTGTATCAACTCGGTTTTCCAGTGGCGGCGACGTGTCAGTGCCGAGTCAGCGTGGTCTGTAATTCAACGTCAAAGAGGTCCCGCACCACGTTGAATTCCACATGAATGGCCCGGACCAGCTCCGAAATCCGCGCGCCGCTGACAGCGCTTTGATCCCGGACGAGCTCTTCGAGTTGGTGGCACAATTCCGCCAGATGCGAAGCACCCATGTTGCCGCTGCTGCCTTTGAAGCTATGGGCCATCGAGCGCAGGGTTTGCAGTTGAGTGGGTGACGCCGGGGAAAAGTCGGGATGGTGAATCAGCCCGTTCAAATCCGTGACCCGGGCCTCCGAGTCCTTGATGAAGATGTGCAGCAATGCCGGGTATTCGGTTTCCATGACATCGCGCAATGTACTGAGCACGGTCAAATCCACATGAGTGTTCAATGCTTGCTCGCTCCTTGATCAAGATGCGCGGGATTATGCCAGACCCTCCCACGCAAACTCCACAGACGCCGTGCGGCCATCCTCCGACCAGCGACACCGGTCGCTGAGTTGACGCACCAGACTCAGACCTCGCCCGGACAATTGATCGACCGCAGGCGGCAATGCCAGCACATGCTCGGCATCGAAACCATGGCCACTGTCGTGCACCTCGACGGTCAGGCGTCCACCCTGCCCCATCGGGATTACCTGGAAATTAAAGCGGATGAACCCGTCTTCCAGGTTGTCCAGCCGCTCACCTCGCTGCTGATAGTACAGCGCAAACCCTTCGGCGTTCTGCTTGAGCGCCGAATCCAGCCCCAGCACCCCGTGTTCCAAGGCATTGCTGTACAGCTCGGCCAGCACGATGTAGAGCTCGCTGCTCTGCTGGCGCAGGCCATGAACCTCCTGCAACAGCTGCAATAGATAGGGCAACGGATTGAAGCGTTTGAGCGTCGAGGCGCGGAATTCGAAACTCGCGGACCAGTCGAGCGGGCTGGAATCGCCGCTGTCGGTGTAGATGACCGACGGCGGGCCGAGGGATTCCGGCTCGGTGAAGCCCACTTCCAGCATGCTGACGTCATCCCGCACCTGCCCGCGAAACCGCGCCAACGCCCATTGCACCTCTTCGATCAGCATCGCCGGGTTGCGGTTGGTCACGAATACGTTCTGCAAACGCCGGGCGCCGAACATCTCGCCTGTTTCGTCAGTGCTGTCCACCACGCCGTCGGACAGCAGGAACACCCGATCACCGGGGCCGAAGGGGTAGACCTGGGTGTTGTCATCGAACGTGCCGGCACTCAACACGCCTAGCGGCAAGTGGGCCGACACCAGCGGCGTGTGCGGGCGACCGTCGCCATGCAGGAGGTAACCGTCCGGCAAACCACCATTCCACACCTCGACCAGGTGCTGCTTGAAGTTGACGCACAGCAGCGCGGCGCAGCAGAACATGTCCACGGGCAGGATACGCTTGAGCTTGGCGTTCATCTCGCGCAGGGTTTCCGGCAGACCGTACCCCTTGGCCGTCATGCCATAGAACACCTCCGCCAGCGGCATCGCGCCCACTGCCGCAGGCAGGCCATGGCCGGTGAAATCGCCGAGCAGCACGTGCATGTTGCCCGACGGCGCCCAGGCCGCCAGCAGCAAATCGCCGTTGAACAGCGCGTAAGGCGATTGCAGGTAGCGGATGTTCGGCGCGCTCAGGCAACCGGAGTGGGCGATCTGATCGAACACCGCCTTGGCGACGCGCTGTTCATTGAGCAGATATTTGTGGTGCCGGGCAATCAGGTCGCGTTGTTGCAGGACCGTTTCCTGCAACAGCCGCAGGCGGTTCATGGCGTTGATCTTCGCCGCCAGCACCACCTGGTTATAGGGTTTGGCGACGAAGTCATCACCGCCAGCGTCGAGACAGCGCGCCAGGCCTTCGCCTTCGGTCATGGAGGTGAGGAAGATGATCGGCACCAGCGATTCGCCCGCCAGCTCTTTGATACGACGAGCAGCCTCGAAACCGTCCATCACGGGCATCAGGGCGTCCATCAAGATTAGTTGCGGGCGGCGCTGTTCGAACATCGCCACCGCTTCGGCCCCATCGCACGCGCTCAGCGCCTCATGGCCCTGACGGCTGATGATCGCCGAGAGCAGCATGCGGTCGCTGGCATTGTCATCGGCGATGAGGATCGTCAGGCGCTCGGGTGGCGCGGAACCCACCATCAGCCGATGCGGAAGAGTTTGGAGAAGTTGGAGATGGCGAGGATTTTCTGAACGTCGTTGCTGCAGTTTTCCAGCCGCACATCGGAGCGATCGCCACCGGCGTGGTCGCGCAACAACAGCAACATGCCCAAGGCCGAGCTGTCGAGGTAGTTGGTTTCCTTGAGGTCGACCACGTACCGTTTGGCCTTGTTTTCCTTTTCGTAGGCACCACGGAAGTCCTGGTGCGTCGAGAAGTCAAAGCGTCCCTTGATCTTGATGGTCAGTTGCTGCTCGTCTGCAGAACGATCGGAAGTTACTGACATGACAAATCCCTTATGTGAAACGGTGTCAGACGGGTGAAGTTTTAGCATTGGTTGTGCGGCGCGGCAAATGGAGTTTGCTGTGGGTTCTGCCTGGGGGCAGAAGATTTCGCCTCCGGCGAGTTACTTGGAAAAGCACCCCAAGTAACCAAGGGTGCCTGCTCCTGGTTTGGCCTGCACCCAAGTCGCGTTCTGCGGTGTCTGATCCTCCGTGTTCGAAGAGCAACGGCATCTGGCTGGAGCTAACGCTCTTCGCGGTTGTGGGTATTCGCTCTTTATCTGTTGCACCGCAAATCCCACTGTGGGAGCGAATTCATTCGCGAATGGCCGGTACAGACAATACATCTCCATCGCCTGATCTATTTTTCGCGAATGAATTCGCTGCCACAGTTTGAAGATGTGCACGGAATGAAGCCTCGAACAGCCATACACCGCGAGGAGCGTTAGCTCCAGCAAGCGGCTCTTGATCTTCAATTGCGACAGTCCAGACACCGCAGAACGCGACTTGGGTGCAGGCTGAACGCAGGCGACGCGGAGTGGGTCGAGCGGCATGGATGCCGCGAGAGCCGCGCTGGGCCATGGATGGCCCTTCGCGGCGAACCCACGGAGCGTCGCCGAAGTGAGGGAACCCGACGAAGGAGGGCCAAACCAGGAGCAGATGGTTTTGGTTACTTTTCCCGAAAGAAAAGTGACCCGCTGTAAGAGCGGAACCAATATCAGCAACACCCGAAGAAACGGATATGCACCTGAAACCCAACGCCCCCTAAAATTGCTGATCAACCCGGGGCAACCGCTGCGACAACTCATCCAGCAGTTTCTGCTCGCGCTTATCTTCCAGCGCCCTCGCCTCGTCGATGTACCGCTGCACCAGCTTGCGCAATCCCTCGACCCGGGCATACGCCTTCTGCCATTCACCCCGGGCTTTGTTCAGGTTGTTCTGGTGCCAGTTCAGACTCTGCCGCTGTTGACTCACCGCCGTCTCAAGCTGGTTGAGAAAGCGCTGGTAATTCATCAGCCACTGGCCGGACACGCCATGGGCGCCTTTGTCGATCCATTGCTGTTGATAGTCGGAGCGAAACTTCTCCAGCTCGCCGAGTTTGCTCTCGGCCAGCCGAACCTGTCCTTGAAAATGCCCCAGACGCTGAACGGCGGTCTTTTCGGCCTTTTCGGCCATGTCCACCACCGGCGCCAGTCGGGCGGCGCGACTCTGGGCCATGGGCTATCAGCCCCCGGCCTGAGGATTGAAGATCCTCGCCAGCTGCGCTTCGCTGCTCTCCATGCTCTCGTTGTCGTGCAGCCCTTGACGCAGATAACGCACGAGTTGCGGCTGCAGATTGATCGCCGTGTCCGTTTCGCGGTCACCCCCGGCGACGTAGGCACCGACGCTGATCAAGTCACGGCTCTGCTGGTAGCGTGACCACAATTGCTTGAAGTACTGGGCCTGAACCATGTGCTCGGGCGAGACCACGGACGGCATGACCCGGCTGATGGACGCTTCGATGTCGATGGCCGGGTAATGCCCCTCTTCCGCCAGGCGCCGCGACAGCACGATGTGGCCGTCGAGCACGCCCCGCGCCGAGTCGGCAATCGGGTCCTGTTGGTCGTCGCCTTCGGACAAAACGGTGTAGAACGCGGTGATCGAACCGCCGCCCTTCTCCGCGTTACCGGCGCGCTCCACCAGCTTCGGCAGTTTGGCGAACACTGAGGGCGGATAGCCTTTGGTTGCGGGCGGTTCGCCGATGGCCAGGGCGATTTCCCGCTGGGCCTGGGCGAAACGGGTCAGGGAGTCCATCAGCAACAGGACGTTCTTGCCCTTGTCGCGGAAATATTCGGCGATCCGCGTGCAATACATCGCCGCCCGCAGACGCATCAGGGGCGCGTCGTCTGCAGGGGATGCGACGACTACAGAACGCTTGAGGCCTTCTTCGCCGAGGATGTGTTCGATGAATTCCTTCACCTCGCGGCCCCGTTCACCGATCAGCCCGACGACGATGATGTCGGCCTCGGTGAAGCGGGTCATCATCCCCAGCAGCACGGATTTACCCACGCCGGTACCGGCGAACAGGCCCAGACGCTGGCCGCGACCCACCGTCAACAAACCGTTGATGCTGCGAATGCCAACATCCAGCGGCTGGCTGATGGGGTCGCGTTTGAGCGGGTTGATGGTCGGGCCGTCCAGCGGCACCCAGTCTTCGGCCTTCATGCCGCCCTTACCGTCCAGCGGACGACCGGCGCCATCGAGCACGCGACCGAGCATGGTCATGCCCATCGGCAAACGCCCGGTGTCAGGCAGCGGCACCACGCGGGCGCCCGGCGCAATGCCGGCGACGCTGCCCACGGGCATCAGGAAAACCTTGCCACCGGCAAAGCCCATGACTTCCGCTTCAACTTCCACCGGTTGATGGCTGTCGTCGTTGATCACCACGCAGCGGCTGCCCATCGCCGCACGCAGACCTTCCGCCTCAAGCGTCAGGCCCACCATGCGCAGCAGGCGGCCTTCGACCACGGGCTGGACGGGCAAGCTGATGGCGTCAGGGTAGGCGCTCAGGCGTTTGCCGAAGCTGGTGCGCTCAAGACGCATCGGACGCGTCCGCGTTTTTCTGCATCAGGTCTTCGGCGCTTTTGATCGCGGCTTCCAGATCGACACTCACGTCCGGCACCGTCGGGTGCAGCGCCTGTTCGTGCAGCTGGTCGAACATCTTGGCGATGGCCACGCTCAAGCGTGTCTCGATAGTCGCGTCGATGCGGCTGTGTTCGGTTTCGACCCGGCACCCGCCCGGCTGCAAGGTGTCGTCTTCGAGAATGCGCCAGTTTTCTTCATGACGCTCACGCAGCGCCTTGACCTGGGCGAAGTCCTGGGAGTTGACCAGAATGCGCACGTTGGTGGCGCCCATGGGCAACAGCCGCAGGGCGTCCTGAAGCACTTTGCCGATCTGGCTGGAATCGGTTTTCAGCTCGCGCTGAATGACCTGCCGGGCGAGGTGCTCGACCAACTGGATCATGGATTTTTCAATCTGCGCATCCTGCTCGGCGATGGGCTCGAGCAGGTGCGTCATCAGGGTTTCGAGGCTTTCCAACTTGGCCGCCAAAGCCACTTCGGCCTCCTGGCGAACCTTGAGCTGGGTGCTGTGGAAACCCTCTTTCTCGCCAATGGCGAAACCTTCGTTGTAGGCGTCCTGACGGATGCTTTCCAGCTCTTCCAGGGTCAGTGGCTGGACTTCCTCCAGCGGCACTTCTTCGCTTTCCTGAGGCTCCGGCTCGACGACCGGTTCCGGCTCCGGCGCTTCCACATGAGGATCGAAGCTGGGCAATGTCCAGACATCGATCCCACGCAGATCCTTGGCGCGGATAAGCTCGCTGGGTGCTTCTTTATCGGAGCTGAACATCGACTGCACCTACTGTTAAATCATTTCCTCGCCACCTTTGCCGCCGAGAACGATCTCCCCGGCCTCCGCCATACGACGGGCAATGGTGAGGATTTCTTTCTGTGCCGCTTCCACGTCGCTGACACGAACCGGGCCTTTGGCTTCCAGGTCGTCGCGCAACAGCTCGGCAGCACGTTTGGACATGTTCTTGAAAATCTTTTCTTTGATGGCGTCGTCCGAACCCTTGAGGGCCAGCACCAGCACATCGGAAGAGACTTCGCGCAACAGGGCCTGAATGCCACGGTCGTCGACGTCGGACAGGTTGTTGAAGACGAACATGAGGTCTTCGATCTGCGTCGACAGGTCTTCATCCACTTCGCGGATGGAGTCCATGAGCTGGCCTTCGATCGAGCTGTCGAGGAAGTTCATGATGTCCGCTGCACGCTTGATACCGCCCAAGGTGGTACGCGACGTGTTGGCGTTGCCCGAGAACTGCTTCTCAAGAATCTGGTTCAGCTCTTTCAGGGCCGCCGGCTGTACGGTGTTCAACGACGATACGCGCAGGATGATGTCCAGACGCACCTTGTGGTCGAAATGGCTCAGCACTTCACCGGCCTGGTCGGCGTCGAGGTACGCGACGACGATGGCCTGAATCTGCGGGTGCTCGTAGCGAATGACGTCGGCGACGGCGCGCGGCTCCATCCACTTGAGGCTGTCCAGGCCGCTGGTGTTGCCGCCCAGCAGGATGCGGTCGATCAGGCCGTTGGCCTTGTCTTCGCCCAGCGCCTGCGTCAGCATTTTACGAATATAGCCGTCGGAGCCGATGCCCACGCCGGTCTGGTCGCCGATGACGTCGACGAACTCGCTCATCACCTGCTCGACCTGCTCGCGGTGCACGTTGCGCATCTGCGCCATGGCCACGCCCACACGCTGAACCTCTTTAGGGCCCATGTGGCGCAACACTTGAGCGGCGTCCGTCTCACCGAGGGTGAGGAGCAGGATCGCAGCCTTATCGACACGGGTCATTTTGACCGCAGCAGCACGACTATCACTCATCTGTGTTAATCCACTCTTTTACGACCTGAGCCACCCGAGCCGGGTCTTCAGCCACCAGGCTCTTGATTGCGTTGAGCTGCGCGTCATAACCCTCGGTCGGGCTCGGCAGCAGGATACTTTGCGGGCCACCCAGGCTCACGCGGTCGTTGGCCAGCTCACCGTCCAGACCGACCATGCCGCCCAGTTCCACGTCCCCGTCAGCATGCTTGCCCTTCGGATTGGTGATGTTGTTCAGCACCGGACGCAGCACGCCGAACACCAGCACCAGGATGAAGATCACGCCCATCGCCTGCTTGACGATGTCCCAGAACCACGGCTGCTGATAGAACGCGATGTCAGGAATCACTTCGCCACGGTCGGTGGAGAACGGCACGTTGATCACGCTCACGCTGTCGCCACGGGCTGCGTCAAAGCCGACGGCGTCCTGCACCAGACGGGTGAAGCGCGCCAATTGATCGGCGGTCCACGGCACCATGGTGGTTTCGCCGTTGGCCGGGTTGAGCTTGACCTGATCGTCCACCACGACAGCGACAGAGAGGCGATTGATCTTGCCCTGCTGTTGTTTGGTGTGGCTGATGGAGCGGTCCAGCTCGAAGTTCTTGGTCGACTGATTACGCTTGTCGGCCGGGTACGGCGCGAGCATCGGCTGACCGGTGGCCGGGTCCATGATCTGCTGACCATTGGCGTCCAACAACGGTTGGCCCGGGGCGATCGGACCGGCAGCGCCTGCGGCACCGGCGGTGGCGTTCTGTGGCGCAGTGGCCGGGCCCGGTGGCTGGTTGCTCAAGGCACCCGGCACGCCTTGCGGACCGCTGCCGCTGGAGCGTTGTTCGGTGGTGGTCTGCTCGCTGCGCAATGCAGGTTGGTCAGGGTTGAAGCTCTCGGCAGTGGACTCGACCGCGCTGAAATCAACGTCGGCCGACACTTCTGCTTTGTAGCGGTCATTGCCCAGCACTGGCTGCAGGATGTTCTGGACACGCTGAGTCAGCATGGTTTCCATGCGACGGGTGTAGTCGAATTGCTTGCCCGCCATGGTCAGTTCCGAGTTCTCACCCAGGTCCGACAGCAGGTTGCCTTTTTGGTCGACGACGGTGACCTGAGACTTGGTCAGCTCGGGAACACTGGTCGCCACCAGATTGACGATGGCAGCCACTTGGCCTGGTTCGAGGCTGCGGCCAGCGTACATTTCAACCAGCACCGAAGCGGTCGGCTTGCGGTCGTCACGGACGAACACCGAGCTTTTCGGAATCGCCAAGTGAACGCGAGCGGCCTTGATGTTGTTCAGGCTGGAAATGGTGCGCGCCAGTTCGCCTTCCAGGCCACGACGATAACGGGTGGCTTCCATGAACTGGCTGGTGCCGAGGCCTTGATCCTTGTCGAGAATCTCGAAGCCGACGTTGCCATCGGTCTGCGCGATACCGGCACCGGCCAGCTTGATGCGGGCACGGGACAGGTCGTCGGACTTGACCAGCAAGGCACCGGAGTTCGGCTCAACGGTGTACGGAATGTCAGCCTGGGCCAGCGTGTCCATCACCTGCTTGGTGTCCATGCCCGACAGACTGCCGTAAAGCGGCTTGTAGTCTGGCTGTTGCGACCAAAGCACGACGGCAAAACCAATCGCCACGCTGGCGGCCAGACCGACCATGAGGCCGACCTGACGCAGCATGGTCATCTCGGAAAGATTTTGCAGGAACGCCAGCCCGAACACCGGGGGCTTGCTTCCTGTCGCACCCGCTTTTGCAGGTACGTTATCGGCGACGGCTTCAGCCATGACTTAAATCGTCCTCAAACCGGCATTTGCATGATGTCTTGGTACGCCTGAACCAGCTTGTTGCGTACCTGGGTCAGCGCTTGAAACGAAACGCTGGCTTTCTGCGAGGAAATCATCACATCGGTGAGGTCCACGCCGCTCTTGCCCATCTCGAATGCGGTCGACAATTGGTTCGACGCTTGCTGAGTGTCGTTGACCTTGTTAACCGCCATGCCGAGCATGTCGGAAAAACTGGTCCCACTGGCCATTTCCGGGGCTTCGATGCCCTTCGGCTTGGCCATGGCGTCCATCTGCATGGAGCGCATGTCCAACATCAAGCGATTAAATTCAACACCTTGGCTCATGGACTTCTCTCTCAAAGGGGCCGCAAATTTTTGACACCGATTCAGCGGTTACCCATGTAGTAGCAACAACGGTGCCAGACCAATGGCGGCACTGTGCCAGCTTTTCATGAAAGTATTGGGGTGGTTACACAAGCGCTAAATGACCGCGCAAAACGGTGGGAGCCTAATGGCTGCGGGCGGCGTTCCGACGAATACGATGTGTCAGTCAACAGTAAGGTGTCTGACACTCAGCATTCGTCGGAACGCCGCCCGCAGCAAGCCGGCTCCCGCAGATTGAGCGTTCGATAGTTGTGTGTTCAGGACGCGAACAGATACCCCTCGACGTCCATCCCCGCATCCCTCATCTGCGCAAGCTTGTAGCGCAATGTACGCGGGCTGATACCCAGGCGTTCGGCGGCCTCCTTGCGGCGGCCGCGCTCGGCGCGCAGGGTGTCGATGATCATCTGGAACTCGCGGCGACGCAGGTCTTCACCCAGCGCCCCGGCCAATTCGCCGCCGATTGCATCCGACGACGATTCCGTGACACTGGGCATTGTCGGCAGCGGCGGCAGAACCTGAAGCACCGGCGCAGACGGAATCACCGACGCGAAGCTGATCGGGCCTGCGAGGCAGAAGTCCTCAGCCTGAATCACTCCGCCCTGCTGCAGAATCAACGCACGCTGCACGGCGTTGTCCAGCTCGCGAACATTGCCTGGCCAGCTGTAACCGACCAGGCACTTCTGGGCCTCGGCCGATAAACGCACCGGCGCGTGCTTCATTTTATTGACGTGCTTGGCCAGCAGACGCTCAGCCAACGGCAGAATATCGCCAGGACGCTGACGCAGCGGCTGCCACGCCAGTGGAAACACCGACAGGCGATAGAACAGGTCTTCACGGAAACGCCCCGCCGCCACTTCGCCCGCCAGATCGCGGTTGGTGGTGGCGAGCACGCGGATGTCCAGTTCGATGGGCTTGCGCGCACCGACGCGCTCCACTTCGCGTTCCTGCAAAACCCGCAGCAGCTTGGCCTGCAAGCCCATGGGCATCTCGGAAATCTCGTCGAGCAGAATCGTGCCGCCATCGGCTTGTTCGAATTTGCCCGCCTGGGCCGCGATGGCGCCGGTAAAGGAGCCCTTCTCGTGGCCAAACAGCGTGGCCTCCAGCATGTTGTCCGGAATGGCGGCGCAGTTGATGGCGATGAACGGCTTGCCCGCCCGGGGCGACTGCTGGTGAATGAAACGCGCCAACACTTCCTTGCCGGTCCCGGACTCGCCGGAAATGAGCACGGTGGAATCACTCTTCGCCACGCGGCTCGCCAGGTTCAGCAATTGCGCACTGGCAGGCTCGACGGCAATCGGCCCCTCGCCATCGGCAGGCCCCAGACGGCCCAGCGCGTGGCGAGCGACCAGCGCCAGCAAGGCCTTTGGCTCAAACGGCTTGACCAGGTAATCGGCGGCGCCTTGACGCATCGCTTCAACGGCCCGATCCACTGCGCCATGGGCGGTCATCAGCAGCACCGGCAGTTGCGGGTAACGGCTGCGCAACTGAGCGAGCAACTGGTGGCCGTCCATGCCGGGCATGTTGACGTCGCTGATCACCAGACTGAACGAACGCTCGGCCGCCGCCAGCAAGGCGTCTTCCGCCGAACCGACGGCATGGAAATCGTGACCGGCGAGCTCCAGGGTTTCGCCCAGAGCTTCGCGGAGCGAATGATCGTCCTCGACCAGCAATACGTTGATCGTCATGAGTCGTTACCTGTGGCGCTGACCCCCTGAATCAGCGGCAGAGAAACGATGGCACAGGTGCCGCGACCCGGACGCGAACGGAATTGCACCTGTCCCTGGTGAGCGCGGGCGACCGCCGTGACCACCGCCAGCCCCAGCCCAGTGCCCGTGGTCTTGGTGGTGAAGAACGGCTCGCCGATCCGCGCCAACGCAGCGGCGTCGATGCCACTGCCGTTGTCGCTGATGCACAGCCGCAGCGTGTTGCCCCGGTTGTACGCATGAATTTTGACGCGCGCGCCCGGACCACTGGCCTGCACGGCGTTTTCGACGAGGTTGAGCAGCGCCCCGACGAGGGTGTCACGGTTGCACAGCAATTCGCCGCCAGCGCTGTTGCACTGCCAACGCACAGAAACGTCACGCACGTGAGTCTGGGCCGCTGACTCCAGCGCCTCGACCAAGGCTTGCGGCGCCAAGCGGTCGGTCAGCGGCAGTTCGCCACGGGCGAACACCAGCATGTCACGCACCTGATGCTCCAGCTCATGCAGGCGCTCTTTCAAGCGCCCCGCGAAACGCTGCTGGGTTTCGACGTTCAGGACCTGCTCGGTCAAATGACTGGCGTAAATCATCGCCGCAGAAAGCGGCGTGCGAATCTGATGGGCCAGCGACGCGACCATTCGACCCAGCGATGAAAGGCGTTCGTGGCGCGCCAACTGGCTTTGCAGGTGGCGGGTTTCAGTCAGGTCGTTGAGCAAGACCAACTGACCTGGCTCGGCGTCCAGCGAACGGGTGGCGATGGACAGGCGACGGCCATCTTTCAAGGAGATTTCGTGACCGTCGTCCTCGCGAGGCGCGAAGCAACGGGCGATGACGTGACGCCAGAGCATGCCGATCAGCGGTTCGCCCAGCAAATCGATCGCCGCCGGGTTGGCCTCGCGCACGGTACCAGTGCCATCGATGACGATAACGCCACCGGGCAGGAGGTCCAGCAGGTGTTGAAGGCGGTTCGCCAGACGCTCTTTCTCCGCCAGCTCCTCCATGCGCTGGGCACTGACCACCGCCAATTCACCCTTGAGTTCGGTGACCCGCGCTTCCAGCAGGCTGTAGGAATCGGTCAGTTGCACCGACATCTGGTTGAACAGGGCGAACGCCTGCTCCAAACCCTGTCGACTTTCCACTTCCGGGGACGGCTGCACTTGCGAACCTGGCAAGACGGGTTCGGAAGACATCTGAGCGGCCTGGGGCATAGTTGATCTCTCAGTGGCGAACCGTCAGTAAACGGTATGTTGCGAGAGACTTAGCAATCCTCGTGCCGAAAAAAAACCGCTGAAAAATCAGCGGTCTTTTTGGAGGGCGTCAATCGAGCGTCAGTCGTCGAGCTGATCATCGCCTTCGCGACGGCTCATTCCGTACTTGCGCATTTTCTCCACCAGCGTGGTGCGGCGGATGCGCAGACGTTCGGCGGCACGGGCCACAATGCCGTTGGCGTCGTCGAGCGCCTGCTGGATCAGGCCCTGTTCCAGACCACCGAGGTAGTCTTTCAGGTCCAGGCCTTCCGGCGGCAGCATCGCGCTGTTGGCGAAGTTCGGCGTATGCCCGTTGATGGCCACGCGCTCTTCGAGGTCGCTGCGCAGACTGTCCACCAACTGCTCGTCTTCGTCGTCGACGTAGCGGAATTTCTTCGGCAGCTCAGCCACACCGATCACACCGTACGGGTGCATGATCGCCATGCGCTCCACCAGGTTGGCCAGCTCGCGAACGTTGCCCGGCCAGCCGTGGCGACACAGCGACATGATCGCCGCCGAATTGAAACGGATGGACCCACGCTTTTCGTGCTCCATGCGCGAGATCAGCTCGTTCATCAGCAGCGGGATGTCTTCCACACGCTCACGCAACGGCGCCATCTCGATCGGGAACACGTTGAGGCGGTAGTACAAGTCTTCGCGGAAGCCACCGGTCTCGATCATGTCTTCGAGGTTCTTGTGGGTCGCCGCAATGATGCGCACATCGACGCTCTGGGTCTTGTTGCTGCCCACGCGCTCGAAGGTACGTTCCTGCAACACACGCAGCAGCTTGACCTGCATCGGCAGCGGCATGTCACCGATTTCATCGAGGAACAGCGTGCCA
The DNA here is from genome assembly GCF_044753445.1 of Pseudomonas sp. NPDC088368. Taxonomy (NCBI): domain Bacteria; kingdom Pseudomonadati; phylum Pseudomonadota; class Gammaproteobacteria; order Pseudomonadales; family Pseudomonadaceae; genus Pseudomonas; species Pseudomonas sp. NPDC088368. The sequence goes on along the minus strand of NZ_JBIVNG010000015.1, from coordinate 63,783 downwards.
CCATTGGCCAGTTCGAAGCGTCCTGCCCGGCTGGTGATCGCACCGGTGAACGCGCCTTTCTCATGCCCGAACAGTTCGCTTTCCAGCAGTTCGGCAGGGATGGCGCCACAGTTCACGGGCACGAACGGCGCGTCACGGCGTTTGGAATGGTAATGGAGGTTACGCGCGACCACTTCCTTGCCGGTGCCGGATTCGCCAAGGATCAGCACGCTGGCGTCGGTGTCGGCCACTTGCTGCATCATCTGGCGCACGTGCTGGATCGCACGGCTGGTGCCAACAAGGCTGCGGAACAGATTGGGTTCGCGTTGACGGCCACGCTCACGGGCCTGGTCATACATCTCGCGATACACCTGAGCGCGGTGCAGGGAATCCAGCAGCTTGCTGTAGCTCGGCGGCATTTCGACGGTGGACAACACGCGTCGACGCAGGTCTTCGGCCAGGTCAGCCGAAGAATTTTCGCCCATCAGCAAAACAGGAAGGAACTCATCCCATGCCGCGACGGTCTTAAGCAGCCCTTGAAGACTGCCAGGGGCATTTACGGTGCCGACCAATACGCACAGGACTTCCCGAGTGGACGTCAAAGAACCCACGACTTGCTGCCAGTCGGTACTGGAGCAGGACAGGTTCTCGTCGCCGAGAAAATTCAGAATCACCGCCATGTCACGGCGGCGCTGGCTATCGTCATCGATCAGCAGAATCTTGATTTCACGCCACATGCAATAGCAACTTCCCTAGTCAACTCGATGCCCATTCAGGGGCAAGCTTGGCCTGTGTATGGTCCGCAGAGACGTTTACAACAGCCAGAAATTAGTGAACATCACTAGTTAAGTCAAAAAACCGTACACAGTCAATTTTATGGCGCACATATTTTTTCGATCAACCCAGCGTCAACCGAACAGATGGTAAACCTTTGCCGCAGATTTCGCTCGCTGGATCTGCGACATTTCATCGACAATCGCTTGGCGTTCGCCCACAGCGATATCTATCAACTGCCGATAGACCCCCAACAACTCTTCCAGATTGCTGCGCAAGTCAGGCTCATCGTCATTCGCCTCACGAATCACGTCGTCGACACAGGCACGGCAGGCCAGGTCGAGCTTGCCAATCGTCTCCCAGTCGCGTTCGGCGAGGGCATCGACCAAGGCTTCGCGGGTTTCTTCGATTCGCTTGAGTGCAGCGCTCATGGTCGTCTCCTTCACAGCGCGGGTTGCTGATCGCCGATACCGTCCCAACCTTCCTTGACGGTGGTCAGCAAATCGCTGACTTCATCGAGGATTTTCGGGCTGGTCTTGATGTTGGCTTCGGCCAGACGCTTCATCATGTACACATACAGGTTGTCGACGTGAGCCAGGGCTTCAGCCTGCTTCTCCATGTCCAACCCCTCACGCAGACCACCGATAACCTCGATGGCTTTGCCAATCAATACGCCTTTGGCCGCAATGTCTTTACGCTCGATGGCACCTTTGGCCTGAGCGATGCGGTCCAGGCCGGCTTCCATGAGCATTTGTACCAGACGGTGCGGCGTGGCCACGGCGGTCTGCGCCTGTGAATTAACCTTCTGATACTGCCGAAGGGCTGCCATACGGTTCATGTTTTCTTACCTCGCACAACTCGAAGTTCGTATATTCAATGTATCGACACGGCCTTGGGAAACTTTAAGGCCAGATGCCAAAAACCCGGCACTTGGGCCGGGTCATGGTTTAGAGCGCTAAGGATCAGCCTTTCGACGCGTTCAAAGAGTCGAAGAACGAGGTGATGCTCGTCGCCGACGCCTTCAACTGTCCGACCAGCAAGTCCATCGCGTTGTATTTCGCAGTGAGTGTAGCGGTCAGCGTGGTCACACGCAGGTCCAGTGCCGCCTGCTGATCCTGCAAGTCGCTCTGCTGCTTGTTCAGGCTGGTGGTCCGAGTGGCGAAAATACCGCCAGTCTGGGTGTATGGCGTGATGGCGGTGTTCATGCGCGCGATCAGGCCGTTGCTGCCGTCACCGGTCCCGCTGAACAGTGTCTGCACATCGCCCGCCAGACCTTTGCTCATGGCCGCATCGAACTTGGTGCTGTCCAGCGAAAGCGTACCGTCTGCCTGGGCCGTGGTGATGCCGAGCTGCGAAAGCACCGACAGGTCGCCGCCCGCGCCCGTGGTGACCAGCTCGTTGCGCAGTGCCGACAGAATGGAGCGCGGCATCGAGTCGCCGGTCAGGGCCGCAGGGGTCACGGTCGCGCCGGTGGTGGGGTCAGGCGTGGCGCTGACCGTGGCCTTGGTGACCGTGCTGACGGCTTTGACGACCGAGTTGTAGGAATCGACGAACGCTTGCAGCGACGCCTTGAGCCCGTCGGTGTTGGTGGCGACCGTCACGGTCACCGGCGTCGTCGATTTGTCACTGCCCGGCAGCAACGTCAGCGACACACCACCGAGGTTCTTATCGATGGTGTTGCTTTTGCTGGTGAAGTTAAAGCCGTCGATGGTGACGTCAGCATCGATCGGCTGGGCACCGATGTAACCGGCGGAAGACGCCGAGGTCGTGTCGACAGGAACACCCGCGTCGATCTGAAGGCCTGTGATATCACTGGTGGTAGTGATATCAGAGCCGGCACCTGTAGCGGTAGAGCCAAACACCAACCGGGAACCATTGGTATCGGTGATGATGTTGGCGCTGATACCCGTGGTTTTGGTATCAGCATTGATCTGTTTGGCAACGGAAGCCAATGTGTCGCCATCGGCAATCGTGTAAGTCTTGCCAATGCCATTCTGACTGACGGTCAGCGACCCCCCAGTCGGAATAGCACTGCTCTTGGCGTCACCGGCGAACGCCGCCGTTGCGACGCTGGAACTGGTTGCAACTTTGTTCACGACAACCGTGTGGGTGCCAGGCACGGCAGAGTTGTCGGAGGTTACGCTCACCTTGGTGGCGTCCGACGAAGTCGCCGCATAGCCTGCGAATTGCAGTTTGCTGGTGGTGCCGGTTGGAGGCTTGAGCAATGTCTGAAACGCCGACAACGCCGATTGCAGCGTGCCGATGCCGGAAAGTTTGGTCGTGACCAGTTTGGTCTGGGTGGTGATCTGCGTTTGCTTCGCGAGCTTGTCAGAGTTGACCAGTGCGGTAACGATATCGCCAATCGCCAGGCCAGATCCCAGGCCGGTTGATGGGGTAATTGGACTCGCCATGTGTGTCTCCTTTCAGGTTGAGTCGGTCTTTTGACTAATCACAGCTCAAAACAACCGCGTACACGTTTCATGCCACTCAGACTTTAGCGTCGAACAACAGGCTATGAGCGTTCTGAAGGCTGTCAGCGATTTTCAGTGCTTCGGCGGACGGCAACTGCCGCACCACTTCACCCGTTTCGCTGGCAATGACTTTCACAACGACCTTACCGGATGCCTCATCAATGGAGAATTCCAGATTACGCCGAACCGACTGAACGAACTTTTCGATCTGATCGACGGCGGCCTTCAAGGCTTGATCACCTTTGTCGGAGTTTGAGTCTTTACTTTTGTTCGTGTCCGTATCAGAAGCCGACACGGGAACGGGAGCAGGAATAACCGGAGGAGATACCGGGGTCTTATCCGTGACCAATGGCGTCGTCTGCACAGCAGCATAAGACAGATTCAGCCGCGTACTTATGTCCATGTCTACTCACCTCTCAAAAGTAAAAAGCGGGAGAGTACGCAAGCACACTCCCCCGCCAAAACTCATTCCGATATTACTGAAGCAGTTTCAGTACAGCGGAAGGCAGTTGGTTAGCCTGGGCCAGAACAGCGGTGGAAGCTTGTTGCAGAGTTTGCTGTTTGGTCAGGTTAGCGGTTTCAGCTGCGAAGTCGGTGTCTTGAATACGGCCCAGTGCAGCGGTGGCGTTTTCGTTGACGTTTTGCAGGTTGGAAATGGTGCTGGTCAGACGGTTTTGCGAAGCACCGAGAGCAGCACGGGTGGAGTTGATCGAGGCCAGAGCCGCGTCGATCGAAGTGATCGCCTTGTCAATGTTGCCCGAAGCAGTGGAGCTGGTACCGGAGATGGCAACCGAACCGCTGGCAACCGACAGGGAAGTGGCGTCGAACTTGCCGGTCAGGGTCAGGGTGATCTGGTTAGCCGAACCTACGTCCGAACCCACTTGCAGAGTCATGCTGCCGGCGGAGCCGTCGAGCAGGTTCTTGCCGTTGAGGTTGGTCGAAGCCGAGATACGGGTCAGTTCGTCCGACATCTGAGCGAATTCAGCGTTCAGAGCGGTACGGTCAGCCGAGCCGTTGGTGTCGTTTCGCGACTGAACAGCCAGTTCACGCATACGTTGCAGAATGTTGGTCGATTCTTGCAGAGCGCCTTCAGCGGTCTGAGCCATCGAGATACCGTCGTTGGCGTTCTTGATTGCTACGGTCTGACCACGGATTTGCGAAGTTTCGCGAGTAGCGATCTGCAGGCCGGCGGCGTCGTCTTTGGCGCTGTTGATTTTCAGGCCGGAAGACAGGCGCTGCATGGAAGTTGCCAGAGCGTCGGAAGCTTTACCAAGGTTCTTCTGAACGGAGAGGGAAGCTACGTTAGTGTTTACGCCTAAAGCCATGATGAATTCCTCGTTGGTTGGGTACTGCGGCTTTCCGGCCCTGGCAAGCGCCGGGTGTGGCCTAGAGAACCTTCGTAATGTTTATCGTCGTGGTTGCCAGGAGCTTGAGGGCTTTTCAAAAATTTTTTGCCACCAGAGCGCCACCCCTGCTTTCGACGGGGGTTACACAGCGTTTCGGCGCGATCCTCGCAAGCTTTAATCAAGACGTTAAACCTATGATTACCAACGGGATTCAAGACGGACACGTCGCCTGGACGTGCCCGGTTCAGCGGTTTACCTGAAAAGACCCGCCTTACTGAAGCAGCTTCAACACCGCCGCAGGCAGTTGGTTCGCCTGGGCAAGAATGGCCGTGGAAGCCTGTTGGAGGGTTTGTTGTTTGGTCAGCTCGGCGGTTTCGGCGGCGAAGTCGACGTCTTGAATGCGGCCGCGAGCAGCATCAGTGTTCTCACGCATGCTTTGGAGGTTGGCAACGGTCGAGGTCAGCCTGTTCTGAGCAGCACCCAAACCTGCCCGCGTCGAGGTCACAAGTGCCAACGCTGCATCAACTGCAGACATAGCTGCATCTGCATTAGCGTGAGCATCTGAGGTCGTGGCACCTGACAACGCTAGCGTCGAGGAAGCAACGCTTAAGGAAGCGGCATCAAATTTAGCACTCAGCTCCAAACTGATGCGGTCTGCGGCAGCAGTCCCAGTGCCCACCTGCAATTCCAAAACCCCAGCTGTTCCATCAAGAAGTGGTCGACCGTTAAGTTTCGAGCTTTCAGAAAGGCGCGTCAGTTCATCGCTCATCTTTGCGAATTCGCTATTCATTGCGACGCGTTGATCAGGCCCATTTGTGTCATCACGAGCCTGAACTGCTAACTCTTTCATCCTGATGAGGATCTGGGCCGTTTCGTGAAGAGCTCCCTCCGCCGCCTGAGCGATCGATAATCCATTACTGGCATTTCGAAGCGCCACAGTCTGCCCTCGGATTTCGCTGCTCATCATTGTTGCGAGCTGGAGGCCAGCGGCATCGTCCTTGGCACTGTTGATACGCAACCCCGAAGATAAGCGACTCATTGATGTGCTCAACGCATCGCTGGTGCGGTTGAGTTTGGTTTGGATAGACAACGACGCAATGTTGGTATTTACGGTTAAAGCCATCTGGAATTCCCTCGTTGATAGAAACGGCAGGTTTTCAAAAAGCGGGGAAGTCCATTTCTCCCGGAAAACCTACAACTTCGTTATCGCCTCAGAAAAAGCTGACTTTAGTAAAAATATTTAGGTAACCCTCCTCAAAAGAAGATGCCACCACTACATGTGTAGGACAAAAAGAAATCCAACATAACGAATAGCAAAGGTTTTTTTCCAAAACATGCCGTTCTCAAAAAATATCGCCACCAAGACTGATGGCATCCATTGTAGACACGCAAAAGAAAGTTCCTACATGTCGGTCAGAAATTTCAGCATTGATAATATTTTGCAGGAAGAGTTACGTGATTTTGCGTCACAGCAAAACCACAAATTAATAAATGCGAGATCATCATAATGAAAACAAAAAAAATCGTATCGACCTTAGCATCAAGCGCAATTTTCTTGGTGGCTCAAGCAGCCAACGCGACGGATGTCACGGTCACAATTCGCAATCTCTCAAGTGAAATGATGACAGGATCATCTTCGGACTTTCCTACCCGCCTGGCACCAGGTGAAACAGCCACCGTAAAGCTTAATTTTTTCCACGATACAAGCTATGTGAATGTTAGCTACTCAACAGGCAGTAAGACTTGCCATTTCGCAGGTTCGCATCGAGTCTGGTCGGACACGAGGGTCGAATTTGAGAAGAGCGCTACCTCCAACGACGGAAGAAATAACTGCTACGCGCTGCAATCGGTATATCGCTGGTCATCTCCGTATGACTATGTCCTAACGTTCCAAATGACGGATTGACCGGACAAGAACAGATCAAATGAATGCGTTGGCCGACCAGAGTTTCTCTGTCGGCCAACCAAGCCCATTAATGGCTAAAGGCTCGGCGGAAGGGCTTGGCCGATCAACCCCACAAACTCCACCTCCAACCAATCCGCCACCCCCAACCAGTCCTGCCGTTCCTGACACGTCAGAATCGCACTCAACACCCGCGTCCATTCAGCCTGCTCCGCAGCCGCCCGCGAGGCCATCAACGGCATCGCGTTGTCGATGAGGTCGACCATCTTCAGCGACGCTTCGATGTCGCGCCCCAGGCGGAACAGGCGCGCGCAGTGACGGGCGGTGTCGATGAGGGCTGGGGAGGCGTCGTTCATGCCGGGGTCCAGTTCGGGTCGAAGTCGGTGCCGGCGATGAGTGCGCCGTCGCGGCTGGTGTTGAGGAACATCACTTCAGGGTGCAGCGCGATGTAGCGTTCCAGTTCGATGAGGTAGCTGCGGAAGTTGAGCTGGGTCTTGACCTTGTCACCTCTGCCGTCGAGCACCCAGTGGCGTGCGATGTCGACGTTCGGGCCCAAATGGCCGTCGCCCCAGCCGGTGTGGGTCTTGCCGCCGGGGAAGGCGAAGTCGGCGCCGAACAGAGTGATGCGCGGCGCGCCCATTTTCACCGCGAGGTCGACGGCCGGGTGAATCACGCTGCCGCCCATGTGCAGGCTGCCACGGGGAATCGCTTCGCGGATCACCGAATAGATCGGGCTGCTGGAGTAGCCTCCGTAGCGCGGTCCCTGCCAAGCCTTGAGGACGTCGGCGTCCTGACCGGGGAGGTAGACCAGCGCGATGCCGTCGGAATCGTCGGGCGGCAGGTGACGGGGGGCGATGCGATGGTCGATGCTGACCACCAGGTCCGGCTTGATGCCGAGTTGGCGCAATGACACGTAGGCGGTGTCCACGCAAATGAACACGGGTCGCTCAGCGGCGTGAAACACTTGCGTCAGTCGCGGCAGGTGCTGTTGCAGGCTAGGGCCGGTCGCAATGACAAACACATCACGCCCGCGCTGGCTGCCGAAGAGGTCGGCCACGTCTGCGTCGTTCAGCAGGAGGGCCCTGCCCTGTTCCAGTCGCTGAGCGTTCTCGGGGTTGTCCGGAGCGAAATCCTGATTGGTGAAGCGCACGTGCACTTCACTCACCAGCCGGTCACGAATGCGCGCGCTGCTGTCGTCGGCCAGCACCAGTTCGGCGGGCAACGCAAAGAACGGCAGGCGAATTTCCGCAGCGGCGTCGGCATAGAGCAGGGCCACGCGTGGGTCGGCCAGCCAGTCGTCGTGCTCCAGCAGTTGCAGGACCAGCGCGAACAGCGCGCCGTTGAGGATGTGGACGTGCAACGTTTGCAGGGTGTCGGCGGCCAGCAGCACACGCGGCAAATCGCCCAGGCCAGTGCCGTAGACATGAACATGAGGGCTGTTGGCGGGCAGACTGTCGGCCTGCACCCGCGCTTCGGCGACGCGGTCGTGCCGGCTGGTGAGCTGGACGCCGTTTACGCTGAGCGTCGAGCCTTGGCCTTCGAGCAGTTGCGCAGGCACCGCATCGGTGTTTTCAGCCAGCAGGCGCCGGGCGACGTCGGGCCACCGCCGTTCGATCGCCGCCAGATTGCGCTGGAGAATCTCGCTCATGACAACGTCCCTATCCCACGAGAAGAACAGAATGCAAAACGGCGACGTGAGGGTCAGCGTCGCCGTTTTGTACGTGACTACAGGTCAGGGACGATAAAGGATCGCCGAACCCCACGACAAGCCCACGCCGAAACCACTGATGGCCACGCGCTTCCAGGGCCCGGTGAGCATGTGCTTTTCCAGCAGCAGCGGGATGCTCGACGACACGGTGTTGCCGGTTTCGAGCATGTCCTTGATGAACTTGTCAGCGGACGCGCCCTCTTCAAAACGGCGGGCCACCGCGTCAACGATGGCGGCGCTGCCCTGGTGGATGCAGAACGCGTCGATGTCCGACGCCTGGAGCTCGGAGTCGGTGAGCAATTCGTTGAGGTGTGCGGGCACTTTGACCAGTGCGAAATTGAACACCTGACGGCCGTTCATATAGAAATCGCCGTTGATGGTCTTGAGGAACTCCGCGCCACCGCCGTCGCTGCCGAATTTTGACTTGCCCAGGTGCCACGGCGCGTCTTCGCCCATCCAGGTCGCAGTGGCAGCGTCGCCGAACAGCATGGTGGTGTTGCGGTCTTCGGGATCGACGATCTTCGAATACGGGTCAGCGGTGATCAGCAGGCCGTTCTTCAAGCCCGTGGCTTCCATGAAGCCCTTGATCGCATAGATGCCGTAAACGTAGCCCGAGCAGCCCAGCGAGATGTCGAACGTCGCCACGTTGGTCGACAGACCCAGCTTGTGCTGGACGATGGCGGAGGTGTGCGGCAAGCCTTCTTCGTCGCCGTTCTGAGTCACGACGATCAGCACGTCGATGGCGTCGCGGGACAAGTCGGGGTTGTTGGCGAACAACTGGTTGGCGGCTTCGACGCAGAGGTCGGAGGTTTCCTGGGCGTCTTCCTTGCGGGGCAGAAAAGCAGAACCGATCTTGCCGAGGATGAAGGTTTCATCCTTGCCGAATTTGGCGCCCTGCGCGTAATTGTCGACGCCAGCCTTAGGCACGTAACTCGCTATGCTTTTAATGCCAATCATCATGGCTTCCCAATCAAAATCTGCTGAACATCACCCATCGCTCGAAGGCGGGGCATTGAAATCCGGGGCTCGCAGCCGGAAAACCGGCGACGCAATGGCTCGGGCGACCAGAGAAAGTCTGTGAAATCAGCCTGATGCCATCCTCTTCTGCGAGCACGATACAGTGAAGATGTCCGTTATGACTCACAGGTCACCAAAAGTTTTACAAGCTTTTAGCTGACCGATGAGTGCTGCGCAAGGGTGGATTAGGGTTCAGACAGGCAATTGACATGAAGATGTCACGGCGGTGTGGGCGCGGTGTGTCAGTCAGAACCTATTCGCCACCGTCGTAACCTCGGGAAGCCCCCACAGGGCCTGCGTCGTGCCTGATAGCGGTGGGAGACGCCGGAGGTTACGACGGCAGCGAAAGCGAAGGGACAGTTGCCATCGATAAGTCAGCCCACCACATCCCAGCGCAACGGCGTGCCGCGTTTGACGGCCTGGCGGGCGGTGCGGCCGAGGATGCGGTCGATGTGTTTGGGTGCGAGGCCCAGGCCCGGGCGGATCGCGCGGACGTTGTCTTTGCTGAACGCCTCCCCTTCGGCCATGTCCTTGACCACGTAAAGCGACCGGCGGTAGACCAGCGATTTTTGCTCGGCCTGGGTCGCGCCGTATTGCACATGGCCGAGCCCTTGCCAGGCGCGCTCGGTCTCCGTCACCAGACTGGCCATCTCGGCAGGTTCCAGCGAAAAACTGGCGTCCACGCCCCCGGCTGCCCGGTCGAGGGTGAAGTGTTTTTCGATGACCGTCGCGCCCATGGCCACCGCCGCCACCGACACGCCGACGCCCAGGGTGTGATCGGACAGTCCGACCTGACAGCCGAACAGCCCCGCCAAATGGGGAATGGTGCGAATGTGGCTGTTTTCGGGCGACGCCGGGTAGGTGCTGGTGCATTTGAGCAGCACCAGGTCCTGACACCCGGCCTCCCGGGCGGCGCGCACGGTTTCGTCGAGCTCGGCGATGCTGGCCATGCCCGTGGAAATGATCATCGGTTTGCCGGTAGCCGCCACTTTGCGGATCAGCGGAATGTCGGTGTTTTCGAAGCTGGCGATTTTGTACGACGGGACGTCAAGGCTTTCCAGAAAGTCCACAGCGGTTTCATCGAACGGCGTGGAGAATGCCAACAGCCCCAATTCCTTCGCCCGAGCGAAGATCGGCGCGTGCCATTCCCACGGCGTGTGGGCCTGTTCATACAACGCATACAACGAGGTTCCCGCCCACAGGCTGTTGGGGTCCTTGATGAAAAACTCGCCCTCGGCGATGTCGAGCGTCATGGTGTCGGCGGTGTAGGTCTGCAACTTCAGCGCATGGGCGCCAGCCTTCGCGGCGGCCTCGACAATGCGCAACGCCTGCTCCAGCGACTGGTTATGGTTGCCGCTCATCTCCGCGATGATGAACGGCGGCGCGTCGTGACCAAGGGTTCTGGGGCCAATCTTGAAAGCCTTCATGGGTCGTTCACTCACTGAAAAGGGGTCATGGCCCGACTGCGCCGAAAAGCGCGTCCGCCAGCCGTTGCGCGCCGCAGCCGTCCACCAGCGCCCGTGAGCGTTCAGCGAACGCCCGACGTTGCGGCGCGTCGTCGATCAGTCGGGCAATCGCCTCGACCAATCGCTGCGGTTCCAACTGTTCATGGGGGCCGAGGTAGAGGTGTATGCCCGCCTCAGCCAGCAGCTGTGCATTGAGCTGTTGATTGTTCGCCACCGAAATACAGATCGTCGGCAACCCCAGCGCGGCGCGTTCCCAAGTGGTGCCGCCGCCTGCGCCAATGAACAGGTCCGCCTGCTGCATTCGCTCGAAAAAATCGACGACCAGCGTGTGCAAACGCCAGTTCGGGTGCGCCTCCGCCAGCGCGCTCATCGCAGCCCACTCGGGGTTATGCAGCCCGGCGACGACATCCACGTGCAGATCATCGAAGCCCTGTAATGCCAACAACGTGGCGTACACCTGACGCGCCGCATCGAACCCGCCAAAGTTGACCAGCACCCGCTTCACCTTCGGCTTGATCACGATGGGCTGGCACTGGAATTCGTCACGCAACAGGGCGAACCGGGGGCCGAGAAACGTCTGGCAATCGCGGTCCACCCACTGGGCGTAAGCCCCCTGCACGGCGTGAGCGGAAAAATTCTGGTCGAGCAAGAGGTCCACGGCGTGAGGCCGATTGGCCAGGTCGTCGATGGCCATCAAGCGCCGGGCGAAACGCCGCGCCGCACGCTCCCACTGCGCATCCAGCCCGTAGTGATCGACAATCAGCCAATCGAAGCGCGGCGCCTGCGCAACGGCATCGGCAAGGGCATTGACGTCGGCCTGCCACGGCAAACGCGCCTCGATGTCCGCGCCGCTCTGCTCGTGCGGATAACGCTCGGGTAAGCCGTGGGCGACGTAGCCTTGGTCGCGCAGTCGTTGCAGCAAATGGCCGGGCAACGCCCGGCAGGCAAACACCACCTCGGCGCCGCCTTTGCGCAGGACATTGGCCAGCGTCAGGCAGCGGGCGATGTGGCCGCTGCCGATGGCGATGGACGCGTCGGCGCGAATCAGCACTCTCACGGCTCGATTTCCCCGCCCGCCTTGAGCGCCGCATAGAGGTATTCAGCGCGCAGCCAGTCTTCTTCGTCGTCGATGTCCTGGACCAGATGCCGAGGCAGGATCACCGGCAGGCTCCGGGGCGAAAACATCACGTCGCCTCGCAGCCACGCCTCACTGCGTCCCCAGTAAAACTGACCGGCATCTTGATACGCCGCTGGCAAATCCTGGGAGCGTACGTGGCGGAACTCGGGGTGCATGGCGTCGACGCTGCCGTCATCGTTGAGCTTAAGGGCGCGTTGAACGGGGAATCCGAAACTGCACACCGAAAATGCAAAGGCCTTGTCCGGCGCCGCCTGCAACGCCTCGAACCCTTTGCGCAAAAAACGCGGCTGCAACAGCGGCGCTGTGGCATAAACGCAGCAGGTGTAATCGTAGCGCCGGTCCAGCGTGCGGATCGCGTGTTGCACCACCGGTCCGGTCCCGGTGAAGGCATCGGACAGCTCCGCCGGACGCAGGAACGGCACGTCAGCGCCGTGTTGACGCACTATGTCGGCGATTTCTTCGTCGTCGGTGCTGACAATCACGCGGTCGAACAGGCCGCTTTTCAACGCAGCGCGAATCGAGCCGACGATCATCGGTTCGCCGTTGAACAACTTCAGGTTCTTGCGCGGGATGCGCTGACTGCCGCCCCGGGCAGGAATCACAGCGAGCGCGGTCATCGTTGCGGACCTTGACCGTCAGCGAGCAAACGCCGCAAGTGATCGACCACGTAGTCCTGCTGCTCGTCGGTCATGGCCGGGTACATCGGCAGGCTGATGGCCTGGGCGTAATAAGCCTCGGCTTCGGGGAAATCACCAGGCTTGAAGCCGAGGTCGCGGTAATACGGCTGCAAGTGGACCGGGATGTAATGCACATTGACGCCGATGCCCGCTGCGCGCAGGCCTTCGAACACGTCGCGATGGCTGACGCTCAAGCCCTCGGTCTGCACCCGCACGACATACAGATGCCACGCCGATTCGGCGTCGGGCTGAAGGGTCGGCAAGGTCAGCGGCAGATCGCCGAGCAGAGTTTGATACTGGGCCACCAGCGCACGACGGCGCGCCAGAAAACCCTCCAGTTTGTCCAGTTGCGAAAGGCCCAGCGCCGCCTGCATGTCAGTGATGCGGTAGTTGAACCCCAGTTCGACCTGCTGGTAATACCAAGGGCCGTGGCTCGGTTCGTCCATCTGCGCCGGGTCGCGGGTCATGCCGTGGCTGCGCAGACGCCGCAAGCGCTCGGCCAGCTCGGGGCGGTTGGTCAGCACCAGTCCGCCCTCCCCGGTGGTGACGATTTTGACCGGATGGAAGCTGAACACGGTCATGTCGGCGTATTCGCCGCAACCCACCGGGCGACCGGCGTAGCGGGCACCTACGGCGTGAGACGCGTCTTCGATGACCACGAACCCATAGCGTCGCGACAGCTCGCGGATCGCCCGCATGTCACAGCTCTGTCCCGAAAACGCCACCGCCACCAGCACCTTCGGCAGCGTGCCCTCGCCTTCGGCGATCTTCAGTTTCTGCGCCAGCGCGTCGGCATCGAGGTTCCAGGTCAACGGGTCGATGTCGACGAAGTCCACATTAGCCCCGCAATAACGACCGCAGTTGGCCGACGCCAGAAAGGTGTTGGGGCTGGTCCAGAGCCAGTCGCCCTCCCCCAATCCCGCCGCCAGACAGGCGATGTGCAGGGCCGCCGTGGCATTGCACACCGCCACGCCAAAACCTGCCTCGCAGCGCACCGCCATCGCCGCTTCGAAGCGTTCGATGGTCGGACCCTGGGTCAGCCAGTCCGATTTGAGCACCTCGACCACGGCGTCAATGTCCGCCTGATCGAGGCTCTGACGGCCGTACGGAATCATGGCTGGATGTCGGCGTGCAGTTGGCTGATCTGCGCCACCGACATGAAGTCCGGGTTGGTGTCGGAGCGGTATTCGAACTCATCGGCCACAGGGCGGCCCTTTTCACCGGTGGCGTCGGTGGTGAAATCGGTGTCCATGCTGTTGAAGCGAATCGACGGCACGATGGTGTAGTGATCCTTGAACTCCAGTGTCATGCGAGCGTCGTCCTGGGGCACCATCAGTTCGTGCAGTTTTTCACCGGGACGAATGCCCACCAGCTTGTGCGGCAGATCGACGGCCATGGCCTTCGCGAGATCGACGATGTGCACCGACGGGATCTTCGGCACGAACACTTCGCCGCCGTGCATGCGCGCGAAGCTCTGCATCACGAAATCCACACCGTGATCCAGGGTGATCCAGAAGCGGGTCATGCGCGGATCGGTGATCGGCAGTTCCGTGGCGCCCTCGGCGATCAGCTTCTTGAAGAACGGCACGATCGAGCCTCGGGACCCGGCAACGTTGCCATAGCGCACCACGGAAAAACGCGTCTGCTCTTCACCGCCGATGTTGTTGGCGGCGACGAACAGTTTGTCCGAGAGCAGCTTGGTGGCGCCGTACAGGTTGATAGGGCTGGCCGCCTTGTCGGTGGACAGCGCGATGACTTTTTTCACCCCGTTGGCGATGGCCGCCGAGATGATGTTTTCCGCGCCATTGACGTTAGTGCGAATGAACTCGGTGGGGTTGTATTCCGCTGCGGGCACATGCTTGAGCGCCGCCGCATGAACCACGTAGTCGATGCCGCGCATGCCCTGGTGCAAGCGCTCGGCATCGCGCACGTCGCCCAGGAAATAGCGCATGCAGGGCGCATTGAATTCCTGCTGCATTTCGTATTGCTTGAGCTCATCGCGGGAAAACACCACCACGCGCCGGGGCTGATAGCGCTCCAGCAGCGTGCGGATGAATACGCGACCGAACGAACCGGTCGCGCCCGAGATAAACACTGATTTGCCGTTGAACATGACGATGTCCTTTACGTGATGCCCTAAGCGAGCAACTGCGCCCAATTCACCGGGGCCGGCGCTGCCAGGGTAAACCCTTTACCCGTCAGGGACAGGTTGCGGTTGTAGGCAAGGTCATGGGCGAACGAAGCGGCCCATTTGTCTTTGAGCGCCGCCAATGCGCCGGGCGCATCAAGCACGGTGCCCGGATGAACGATCTGCACGTGAGGGGTCCATACGGTCAGGTAGCCCGCCTGCCCCACCTTCAGGCACAGGTCGACATCGGCAAAGCCTTGCGCGAACTGCTCTTCATCCAGACCACCGACAGCGTCGAACAGTTCTTTGCGCACCATCAGGCACGTCGCTGAAACGGCGCTGTAGTTCTGTTCCACCAGCAAGCGCTGCAAGTAGCCGTGGGCATCTTTCTCCTCGCCAACGAAGGGTGAACCCACGCCGCCGTTCATGCCCAGAATCAGGCCCGCCTGAGTCAGCTTGCCGACGCTGTCGATCGATTTGGCGCCGACGATGCCCACCTCGGGCCGCAGGCCGCCGTTGAGCAAAGTGCCCAGCCAGTTCGGGTTAACGATTTCGGCGTTGGCGGCCAGCAGCACCAGGTACTCGCCCTGGGCCTGACGGGCCGCCGCGTTGAGTTGCGCAGGCCCTGTGCGGTCGCCGTCGTCACGGATGACGCGCAGGCGGCTCGACGCTTTCTCGCGGCTGGCAAGCCAGTCCAGCATCGCGGCGCTGGTGCCTTGATGCACCGGCACCAACACTTCATACGCGCTGTAGCGCGTGCGCTGCAGGATACTCGTGACCGAGCGTTGCAAGGCGTCCAGGTCGTCAGCGCCATGCAGGATGATCGACACCTGCGGACGTGCGCTGTGCTGATAATCGATCTGCAGCGTGCCGCCCTCACCGAAGGTGACCAGCGCCTTGTAGCCGCGCGCGCCCAGATGACGGACCAGCGCCATGCGCTCATGGGGGTTATCTGCCAGCTGCGGCGCGTCGCTGATCAGCAGCGGCTCATCCAGATGGGCCAGACCGCCCAGGCCGCCCTGCTCGATGACTTTGAGCAGCAGGTCGAATTCCAGCGCGTTCTTGAAGTCGGCGGAATAGCCGCCCGCTTCGATGAACACCTCACGCCGGATCAGCCAGTGCCGGGCCATCCCGGTCGGCGAGCCTTGCAGCAAGTCCAGGTTGACGCCCGGTCGGAACTGATGGATCAGCGCGCCGTTGGACTGACGCAGGATTTCATCGGCGCACACCGCACGAATGCCGTCGGCGCCGAGCAATTCCAGGCCCGCCCGCAACAGGCCGGACGCGGTGAACTGATCGCCGACTTCAGCAAGCATGACCCAGTCGCTGGTCATCTGGCGCACGGCCTGATTGAGTTTGTCGACGTAGTTGCTGGCGCTGACCTTGACGAAATGCAGCGTGTTGCTGAAGGTCGTCGACGTGGGCGGCTCGGCGGTGGTGAACACGACCACGCGAAAGGCCTTGTTGTGCCCTTCGACCAAGCTGTCGAGCGTCACTTGCAGCTTGTCCATGTCGCCTTCCAGGTCCAGCAACAGCAGACCGAACACGGGCCCGCCATCTTTCCCGGCCAGGTACCGGCCAATCGCCGACGCTTCAGCGGCGTCAGGGTTACGGGCAGGGAGCCAGTTCAGAAGCTTGCCCGAGGGCATGGCCTCAAGCCGGCGAAGGCTGTCGTAGTCGGGGGCTGCCGCGAGCCGTTCGGCCCAGGCAGTCATCAGCGGTGCCTCCTCGGCGTCCTGCTCGGTCAGCAGTTGCGCCAGGCGCTTGACCACACGCCTGTTGAACGCGTTCAGGTCCATCGCCGCCCACAGGCGGTTGATCACGGTGTCCGGCACATCGTTGGCGTGGGTCGCCAAAAGCGCTTCCTGACGCACCCAGATGCCTTCGAGTTCGTCCAGTTGCGCATACCCGGCAGGCATGGCGTGCAACAGGAATTCCTGAGCCGTCAGCTGATCGAAAAAGGCCTGGTTGTAGAACGGCATTTCCACGTATTGATGCAGGCCGAACAGACGGGTTGGCTGGCCTTGGAAGTCGGTCCACGTGGAATTGAAAATATGCTCCGCCGTCAGTGAGTTCCGGCTGCGCAGGCTTTCGGCCAAGGTGTCGAAGCTGTCCAGCGTAAGCGCTCTTGCCGCCTGGGCAGGCACGCCGAACAGCGGCGCCGCGACGTCGGCCAGGAACCCGGCGAAGGCTTCCCGCTCGGCGACGGTGGCCGCGTCCACTCCGGCCAGCTTGGTGTAGATCTCGGTGTTGTGTTCGGAGCGGCCGATGTTGATTTCGCGCACAACATAAGGGATCGGCAGCACCCGCGCCTTGCCCCGGGCCAGCAGGTAATACACGTGGCCGACTTCCTGCCACTCGAACGCCGTACCGGCGGGCATGGTGTCGTACCAGTCGCGGATCACCGAGGTGCGGGTCACGGCGTAGAACGGCGGCAGGTACTGGCTGAAGTAATCGTGGATACGGTCCTGGGCCTGCTCGCTGTCGTAATCCTCTTGGACTTTCTTGTCCCGACGCAAGTAATGCACCTTGTTGCCGTGAGACGAATACATCAGGCAGTAGCCATGGCACATGCCGTAATCGGCGTGGGCTTCGAGAAAGTTCACGCTGTCGGACAGCGCTTCATGCACGACGAAATCATCGTCCGCAGCGAACACCATGTACGGCGTCGTCACCTGCTTCACGCCGAAATCGAGCTTGGCCTGAACGCCCCAATAGCTGTATTCGGGCAGGTGCCGGTAGTCGACGTGGGGGAAGCGGGTGTCCTCGGCATCGAGCGCCTGCGCCGACGAATCCAGGACCAGAATCTTGCACGGCAGACTGCCGTAATAGTGCAAGGCACGGCGCAGGAACGCCGGGCGCTCGTGGGTCATCAAGACCATGGTCAGCAGGGCGTCAAGCGGTGCTGCTGCTTCGAAATGTTTATCGCCTTTCATGTCTCTTTCCTACTACCGGCGGCTCAAATGGCGTGATGGATCGGGTGCGGTTCAGCGTACGCGACGCAGGTAGCCGTCAGGTGCCACGGTGATCAACAGCTTGTGATCGACGGCAGAGTCGATCTGGAAATCGTCGTTTTCCTTCAGGTAGGCCCACACGGCGGTCTTCGGGTTGTCGCCCTTGCCCCACGGACGATCCGGAAACGCATCTTCCGGCATGTCTTCGACCACGGTGTCCATCACCACGCAGTAGCTGCCCACCGCCACCATCGGTGCATACAGCCGAAGCTCTTCGAGTACGTGTTCATGGGTGTGGTTGGAGTCCAGCACCACCAGCACTTTCTTGCCGGCGACGCGCTCGCGCACCTGATTGACGATAGCGCTGTCGATGCTCGAGCCTTGGATCAGGCTGACGCGGCGGCTCATCGGATGGGCTTCGATGGCTTCACGGTTGTGGGCGCGGATGTCGATGTCGATGCCGATCACTTCACCGTGGCCGATCAGTTCGAGCATCGAAGCGTAGAACAGGATCGAGCCGCCGTGGGCGATGCCGGTCTCGACGATCACGTCCGGGCGCACGCTCCAGATGATTTCCTGCATGGCCATCATGTCTTGCGGGTACTGAATGACCGGACGGCCCATCCACGAAAAGTGATAGCTGTAGCGGTGCCGGGCCGACACGTCGAAAAAGTCGCGGGACAGGCGAGCCAGTTCCGGGTCTTTGCCCTGTGCCGCGATCTCGGCCTGGCCTTCTTCTTCGAAAATTTGCGCGGGAGTCTTTGCCATGGGTAGTGCCTCGTTCAAAGTTGGAATTGCGCGCTGTCGACGGCGTGGTAGACATAGCGGCCGGAGGTCATCCGTTGAATTTCTTCCAGGTAATTGGAGTTCATCACGAACAGGTTTGCCCCTTCGGGCAGGCTGTCCAGCGCCTCTTGCGGCGACGACACGCGTAGACCGCTCAGTGGCAGGTATCGGCCCTGCTTGCCCGGATTGATGTCGACCACATGATCGACAGCTACCCCGGCCCGCTGGAGAAACAGTGAATAGATCACGCCCTTGGAGGACGCCCCCCAGATCGCCGCGCCCTGGCCGGGTGTCGAGCGGACGATCTGCACCGCCCGTTCGAGGCTGGCAGTGAAGCCGTCGGGCATGTGTTCCAGGATCGAACCGGGCACGGACTCGGCGACCGGCTCGCGCACGGTCGCAAGGTCCGCCACCACGTACAGGTACTGGCCGCCGAACAGGTGCCCCGCTTCGTGAACGGTGCCGAACAGGCCACGCAGATCGTCGAGGCGGAAATAATTGACGTGTTCGTAGAACAGGTCGAACCAGGCGCGGTGCTCCAGAATCCAGTCGAAACACGGCACTTCGATGTAAATCTGGCCGCCCTGGTTGGCCTTGGCGATTTCCTGAAGGAATGCCAGCGGGTCCGGAATATGCTCCAGGACATGGCGCAAGACCACGGCATCGGCGCGTAACCCCAGCTCAGCGGTGAACGGCGCCTTCACCACGTCGGGGTTGGTGCCCTCGTAGGCAGGATCGATACCGATGACGGGATAGCCGCGTTCGCGCAGCAATTCCAGAAAATAGCCCTTGCCGCAACCGACTTCGATGAGGCTCAGGCCGCCGAAATGTTGGCCGATGACGCCTTCCACGTCGTCCAGGTGCTGCTTGAACAGGCCGGAATGAGCCTGTTCGTTCTGGTAGTTGCTGTCGTAGACCAGCTTGTCCGGGTCGAACGCCTGGTTGTAGATGAGCCCGGTACGGCGGTCCTGCACCAGCACCACGTCGGCACTTGCCGACCGCTGTGCCGCTTCGGCATCGGCGAACGTGCGGTTCTGCAGCACCGGCAGATCGGTCGCGCGGTATAACTCATGCCACATAGTGAGCTCCCAGTATCTGTTGCAAACGTTCGCAATTTCCCCAGAACGCCATTGGCTCGTGGGCCGAATAGCCGAATGCCCCCAGGTTCAGGGACAGGGATGCGCCGCTATCCTTGAGGCGTTGTTCCACCAGACGGCGCACCGAGACCGGCTGGCCGCTGCTGATGTTGACCACGCCGCTGAATTCGGGGTGTTGCAGCAAGGCCGCCAAGTGCCTCGCTGCAGTGGTGATGGGCAGGTAGTCGCGCAGTTGCTCGCCGGCGGACATGTCGAACGACACTGCGTTTTCGTCGATGGCGCGCTCAAGGCTGGCCAGCAGGCTGTTGGGGTTCTGCCCTTCGCCGTGCAGGTAAAACAGCCGCGCCCACTGCAGCGTGAACGGGTGTTGGCGCGCCAACGATTCGAGAAACAGCCTCAGGGTGTTTTTCGCAAGGCCATAGGGGTTGGCCGGTTGCGCGACGAGGTCTTCATCGAGGGCGCCGCTCTGCAAGCCGTATTCGAAACAGGTGCCGGTGACCATCACGTGCTTGACGCCCGCCTCGACCACCTGGCGAATGAAGGCGTAATCCGCGGGCAGATTGCGTTCGAAGTGGAACAGCCCGCCGTAATTCGGCAAACCCGGCCAGGCCAGGTGCGCCAGGGCGCTGATGCCGTCGGTCAGCGCCGCGATATCCAGGCCTTCGCCATGCAGGTCGGCCGCTACCCATTCGACGTCGGCAAACCACGGCATGCGCCGGACCACGTCGACGTTGCGCGCCACCGCTCGGACCTGAAAACCGCGTTCGAGCAACGCGCTGGCCAGGTGGCGCCCGACGAAGCCCGTCGCGCCGGTCAGCAATACTTTGGCGCCGCTCACAGGATGCGCAGCTCAGGCACAGCGATGACGAAACGTCCGCCCCAGCCTTTCACGACAGCGAGTTGTTCGCTGACCTCATTGATCAGGTTCCACGGCAGCACCAGCACGTAATCGGGTTGCTCTACGATCAGGCGATCCGGTGACGCCACAGGGATGCGGCTGCCCGGCAGGAATTTGCCCTGCTTGTGGGGGTTGGCGTCGGCGACCCAGGCGAGCAGGTCGGCCTTGACCCCGGCGTAGTTGAGCAAAGTGTTGCCCTTGGCCGCCGCGCCGTAACCGACGACACGTTTGCCTTCGGTTTTCGCTTTGAGCAAAAAGTCCAGGAGCTGCAATTTGATGCGTTCGGCGGCAGGCGCCAGCGTGGCGTAGTAATCACGCGTCTTGACTCCCGCGCTCAGCTCTTTTTCCAGTTGTTGCGCGACCGCAGGCGAACGGGGTTGCGTGCCGTTGATACGCTGCACGAACACCCGCAGCGAACCGCCGTGGGTCGGCAGCTCGGAGACGTCGAACACCTGCAAGCCGTTGCGCGCGCACAGAGTGTCGACGGCGGTCAGCGACAGGTACGAATAGTGTTCGTGGTACAGGGTGTCGAATTGACCGCCCGCCATCAGCGTTAGCAGTTGCGGGAATTCGAACGTGGCAACGCCTGACGGCTTGAGCAGGGTCGCGAAGCCCGCCAGGAAATCGTTGATGTCCGGTACGTGGGCTAACACGTTGTTGGCGGCCATAAGGTCGGCCGCCCAGCCTTCGTCGCGCAACGCCGTGGCGCTGCCCTTGCCGAAAAACACCTCGCGAATCTCCAGCCCTTTTGCCCGCGCGGCCTCGGCGGTGCTGCGGGTCGGCTCGACACCCAGGCAGGCGATACCGCGCGCTTTGACGTACTGCAACAGGTAGCCATCGTTGGCGGCGATTTCCACCACGCGGCTGTCGGCGTTCAAACCAAAGCGCTCGACCATCTGCGCAACGTATTGCTGCGCGTGGTTCAGCCAAGAACTGGAATACGAACTGAAATAGGCATAGTCGGCGTCGAAGAGGCTGTGCGCACTGGTGTAATCATTGGTCTGCACCAGCCAGCAGGCTTCGCAGACTTCCACTTTCAACGGCACCCACTGCTCGGCCTGGGTCAATTGCTCGGCACGCAGGTAGGCGTTGGACGGGGGCGACGTGCCCAGGTCGATCAGTGGCAGGCTCAAATGAGCGCCGCAGCCACGGCAGTTCATACACGCACTCCGGCAAAGGATGGGGTCAGAAAAGAATGGGATTCGTCGCGGGCTGACAGATTCTTGACAGGCAACGGCCATTGGATAGCCAGCCTTGGGTCGTGCACCGACAACCCGGCTTCATGCTCGGGGGTGTAGTCGGCGCTGTGCAGATACAGCAGCTGCGCGTCATCGCTCAGCGCCTGAAAACCGTGGGCGAACCCGGCGGGAATCAACAGGCTACGCCCGTCACCGGCGACCAGGTGTTCGGCGTGCCAGTGCAGGAAAGTGGCCGACTCAGGGTTGAGGTCGACGGCCACGTCCCACACTTCACCGCGCAGGCAGGTGATCAGCTTGGCCTCCAACTGCGCAGCGGTCTGGTAGTGGAGCCCGCGCACGCTGCCCCGCTCCGCCGTGCAGGAATGGTTGATCTGACGAACATGAAACGGACGGCCAAACGCACTCAGGCTGCCTTCGCAAAACAAACGACTGAACTGCCCACGGGCGTCGGCATGACGGCGATGCTCAAGGCTGAACAGGCCCGCCAGCGGCAACGCGATTAACTGCATTTCGCTCACGCCGCCTCCGTGTACAACGCCAGCTGGCGTTGGGTGAAGTCGTGCATGTCGTCGCCGCGTTTCCAGGCCAGGTGCCAGTCCACGGTGTGCTTGAGGCACTGTTCGAGGGACCAGCGGGGTTTCCATTGCAGGCGCTGCCGGGCGCGGGCGCTGTCCAGTCGCAGCAAACCGGCCTCATGCATGTCGCTCGGCTCGACGCGCAAGCCTGGCGCCTGCGGCCAGTGTCTGGCGAGGGTCGCGACCACATCGCCGACGGAACACATGTCGTCGTCGCTCGGTCCGAAATTCCAGGCACCGCCGTATTCCGGGCCGTGTTGATACAGCCGCTCAGCCAACAGCAGATACCCCGCCAACGGCTCCAGCGCATGTTGCCACGGGCGCACAGCGTGGGGGTAGCGCAGGGTCACGGGGTCGTGGGCCGACCAGGCTCTGAGCACGTCGGGGATCAGGCGCTCCGGGGCGAAATCGCCACCGCCCAGCACATTGCCCGCCCGCGCCGTCGCCAGCGCCAGGCCATGTTCGGCGTAGCCTTCGGCCGGAAAGAATGACGCGGCGTAGGATTGCGCCAGCAGTTCGCAGCACGCCTTGCTGCTGCTGTAAGGGTCGTGACCGCCGAGGGGTTCGTTTTCCCGGTACGGCCACAGCCACTCCTGATTCGCGTACACCTTGTCGGTGGTGACCAGCACGCAGGCGCGCACGCCGCCCACCTGGCGAATCGCGTCCAGCAAGTTGAGCGTGCCCATGACGTTGGTGGAATAGGTGCCCAGCGGATCACGGTAGCCTTCACGCACCAACGGCTGCGCCGCCAGATGCAGGACGATTTCCGGCTGGGTGCGGGCGATCAGATCGAGCAAGGCGCCCAGGTCACGCAGGTCGCCGCGCTGGTCGCTCAGGCCCTGATCGACGCGGGCCAGTTCGAACAGGCTCTGCTCGGTGCCGGGGTCCAGCGCAAAGCCGGTCACCTGCGCGCCCATGCGCGCCAGCCACAGCGACAGCCAACTGCCCTTGAACCCGGTGTGGCCGGTCAGCAGCACGCGCTTGCCTTGCCAGAAGCCGGCGTTCACGCCCAGCTTTTCCATGGAGCCTCCCCGCGCTGCCACAGGTCTTCGAGGTGATTCTTGTCGCGCAAGGTGTCCATCGGGTGCCAGAAGCCTGCGTGTTCGAACGCCTTGAGCTGCCCTTCGGTGGCCAGGCGCGCCAAGGGCTCGGACTCCCACGGGGTCTGATCGTGTTCGATGTACGGGATGACCTTGGGCGACAGCACGAAAAAGCCGCCGTTGATCCAGCCGCCATCTCCCGGTGGTTTCTCCGTGAAACCGGTGACGCTGTCGCCCACGCAATTGAGCGCACCGTAGCGGCCAGGGGGTTGCACGGCGGTGACCGTGGCCAGCTTGCCATGCTGCAGATGGAAATCGACCAACGCGCCGATGTTCAGGTCGGAAACGCCGTCGCCATAGGTGAAACAGAACGCTTCGTCGTCTTCCACGTACTTTCGTACGCGCTTGAGGCGGCCACCGGTGAGGGTGTCTTCGCCGGTGTCGACCAGCGTCACGCGCCAGGGCTCGCTGTAGTTTTCGTGGACGTCCATGCGGTTATTGCGCATGTCGAACGTCACGTCGGAGGTGTGCAGGAAGTAGTTGGCGAAGAAATCCTTGATCGCGTAACCCTTGTAGCCCAGGCAAATCACGAAGTCGTGGATACCGTGAGCGGAGTACTGCTTCATGATGTGCCAGAGAATTGGCTTTCCGCCGATCTCGATCATCGGTTTCGGCTTGAGATGGGATTCCTCGCTGATCCGAGTTCCCAGTCCACCCGCCAGAATAATTGCCTTCACCTGCCTACTCCTCCTGTCCCGACAGCGCGCCGCCGCGCTCGCGCGAAGGGTGTGCCCCGAACGTCAAACGACTGATCCGACCTTCGCGTTGATTCGCAAAAACGACACACGCAACGCACGATTTATGGCGATATCAGGAGGACTTGCATGAACCGCGCCAGTTTTGGGCGGGGGAAGACGTGCCCGGTTTGACGCCATCGCAGGCACGGTTCGACGGCGTCTCTCGGGATCTCGGCGGGGAGACAGGATCAATGGCAGGAGCGAATTCGTTCGCGAAAAAGGGGTCGGGCGCGAGGGGTTTGTCGGCTGTGCCGCCCTCGCGCAAATGCATGCGTGCCTACAGGCCTCCGCTGGCGGAGATTAATCCGCCAACCACCCATGCACCCAATGCTGCAGGTTGTCTTCGCGCAGCATGAAGTCGCGCTTGACCACTTCGCGCAGTGCATCGCCCTGGCGGTAGCTGGCATCCGGGTCGGACAGGTGGCCGCGAATCGCGTCCAGCCATTCTTCGGTGCTGTTGGTCAAAATCCGGGTGCGAGGCAGGTAGCCCTGATACGCCGCCGTTTCCGTGCAGATGACCGGGTAGCCACATGCGCCGTATTCCAAGAGGCGCAGGTTGCTCTTGCAGTCGTTGAAGATGTGCTTCTCCAGCGGCGCCAATGCCAGGTCCAGGTTCAGGCTGGCCAGTTTCGCCGGGTACATGTCCAGCGGAATGACCGGGTGAAACTCGTGAACGTAAGGCCGCAGCCCAGGCGGGCACATGCCGAAGAACACCCAGTTGACCTCATCCGCCAAGGTGCGCACCACCTCGGCAATGATCTCCAGGTCACCGGTGTGGCTGGTGCCTCCGCCCCAGCCCACTCGCGGTTTGCGGCTGGTGCGCCGCTGGCTGCGCAAACTGTCCCACAGGGCCGGGGTCAGCATGTTTGGCACCACGCGTATGTCGTGGTGCATCGACGACAGCGCGTCCGCCAGCGGTTGCGTGGACACCACGACCCGGTCGCACAACGAAATACCCTGGCGCACCAGACGCTCCATCTCCTGCTTGTCCGGCATGCCCCGCACGTGTTCGTTTTTCTTCGGCACGTGGATCACGTAATCGTCGAGTTCGAAGATGCGTCGCGCGTTGGAGTAGGTTTTCAGTTCGGCGATCTCATCCACCCGTGTCTGGCTGTAACGGCCTTGCAGGACCATGATGTCCGGGGAATGACGCTCGACCTCGATCAGGTCGGGTTGCGCATAGCTGATCACCCCCGTCGCCCGGCCTGCCGACTCAAGGGCAATCAGAGGCTCGGTGACGCGGTAGTGACCGATGGCCGAGGCGTTGATCGGCAACGCCAGCACTTTCGGCAGGTGAGCCGCGGAAAAAGGCGTCCAGCCGCTGTTCAAGCCGGGGTCCAGGCCAAAGCTTGCGGCCCCCAGGCTCTTCAGCGACAGGTTCGGATTGTAGGCGGGATCACGAGCGACCCACGGCAGCCAGCGCAGGTAAAACCGCTGGTTTTCCTCCTGCTGCCGCCTGGCCCGCTCGGCATCATGAGGGACGTCAGGCTGGGCGCCACGCGCCAGCAGCGCTTGCGGTGTCCACACCACCAGATGACCGGACTCACGCACCCGAAGACAGAAATCCACATGACTCAGGCTGCACCCGAAGTCAGCCGCATTCAGCCCCTCCAGCCCCTCGAACAGCGACCTGCGCACCATCAGGCAATCCGCGCCGACCGCGCTCAAGTCATGCACCACTTGCAGACGCTGCATGTAGCCGCCCGCCTGCAGCGTCTCGCCGCGAAACGGCATACCAGCCGGGCCGTGCAACCCGAGGATCATCCCGGCGTGCACCACACTGCCATCCGGACCGAACAGTTTCGGCCCCACCACGCCCACGTCGGGACGACGGGCCTGATCGAGCATTTCGTTGAGCCAGTTGCCGTGAGTCACCACCGAATACGGACTGAGCAGCAGCAGGTAGTCGCCCCGTGCCTCCACGGCGGCAGCGTTGTACAGCGCTGCATGATCAGTGTCGCCCGCGAACGTCAGCACTTGCAGGCGAGACGGGTCCAGTTGGCCCATTTCTCCCAGCCAGTCAAGGGTGTTGGACTGCACGCTGCCGTTGTCGAGGATGAGCAGTTCATAGCGGCCATAAGCGGTCAGGTTCAGCAGGTTTTCCACGCAGCGCTGCAACGGCGCGAGCTGATCCTTGATGACAATCATGATCGACACCAGCGGCTCGTCGTCATGCAGGTAGCGAATACGGTTGAGCAGCGGCAGGTTGACGTCCCGTTCGACGGTGCTGGCAATCGCGCAGCGTTGAAGATGGGCCTCAACCACGCCGAGGTTGTGTTCCCCCACCTCGGGCAGCGCCAGCCACCTGGACAGCGGGAAGCGGGATTCCACGGTCAGTTCACTCAGGTGCCCGATGGCATCGGCCCCGCCCTCCTCGACCAGACGCCAGAGCAGGTCGTGGGGCGCCAGTTCGCCGAAGCGGGCATCCAGGCCGCCATGCTGGAGCAGCGCGTCGCGCTGAAACGCCAGGCACCGGCCCACATAGGGGTAACTGCGCAACAGATCAAGGTTGAAAGCAGGCTTGAACACCGGCTCCGCCGACTCACCATCAATCAACGCGCCCTCATCGCAATAGAGACAGCGAAGGCGATCGTTCATGGCAATGCGCTCGGCCAGCATCAGCAATGCCGGCTTGACCAAACGGTCGCCCGCCCGCAGCAGGTAAACCCACTGCGCGCCGTCCAGTTGCGGCAACAGCGTGTTGAGCTGAGTCCAGGGATCATCCTGCAACGGCATCGTGAAGATGCGGCCCTCAAGCGACGAAGACGTGCTGTCCCTGGACAACACCAATGTCAGCTCAGGCGCATAAAGCTGCTCGTCCAGGCTCTCCAGGGTCGTGTCCAGGCTGGCGCGGCTGCCGGTGTCATCGAGGATCACCGGAACGATCTTCGGCCGCGACGGCCAATGCATCAGGAGGTTCGGCAGTTGCTGGCGCTGCACGTCGCGCAAGGTCCGGCAGGCGAGCCACTGTTCGTACAGTTCGGCGAAGCTTTCGCTGCTGGTGCCCACCCGCAAACCCTGGGTTGTCTGCAGCGTGCCCAGTGAGCGAGACAACGCGTGCTCCTGCCAATCGCGCTCGGCGCCCATGTCGTCGGTGAAGGGCATATACCGCACCCAGCCTTTGCCCAGGTAGGGCTCACCGGTGCGGGCCTTGATCATCTCAAGGAGCCACGATTGCTCGGTTTCAATCGAAGACTGCATGGCCTGCTGGCGACTGAGGCGTTCCGCATGCAGGCGCTCGACGCCGAGCACGTTGTTCAGGACCGCCACGTTGCCGTGGTGCATCATGCAGACATACAGCGCCAGGTCCAGCAGCCCGGCGAAGCTCTGACCCGGCACGGTCAGGCCTGGCAGATAATTCAACACGTCTTCGCGGCGGAACAGCGCACTGCTCAGGCCACCCAGGAAATTCAGCGGGTAGATTTCGACGATGTTCAGCAGGTCTTCGCCCTTGAAGATCGCGCTGGTGGGCGACAACGGGGAGTTCTCCAGACGCGACGGCAACTGGATGTCGTCGGCGTCCCAGAACAACCGTTGCGACAGCACCAGGCTCACGTCGGCATGCTTGACCAGTTGCTCGACCTGCATCCCCACTGATTGCGGGAATATCTGGTCGTCGTCGCACAGGAACTTGATGAATTCACCCTTGGCTTCGGCAAGGCACGCGTGCAGGTTGCCAATGAAGCCCAGGCGTTGGGGGTTGCGCACGTAACGCGCCGACACCGCCGAATCCTGCGTCAGGGCGTCGAACACGGTGCGGATCTCGTCCCCCCGGGAGTCGTCGCAGACAATGACTTCCACAGCGCCATAGTGCTGAATCAGCGCCCCCTGCAGCGCCCGCTGGAAGAAACGTGTGTGGTAGGCGGGAATGACGATGCTGACGAGAGGCGCTGAATTCACGGGAAAGACTCACAGGCGGCAAGCAGAATGGGTCTGTCCTGCTGAACCGCTGACAATAACGGTTGACGGCCTGCGCTGGCAGGGCCGATTGATCGTCGGCCCTGCCAGAGGTCAGGCGATTACAGCTTGCTGAACAGGTTCAGCGAGGAAAGCTGGGTGAACACCAGTTGCGAGGCCTGCAACATGGTTTTTTGCAGGGTCAGCCGCGAAATGGCGTCGACCGGGTCGGAGGCCGTGATGGTCCCGGCTTCGGTGGTGCCGTTGTCCAGAAGGTTCTGGTTGGTGACGCGTTGATCGGTCGCGGTGGCTGAACGGGCGCCGCCGTCGCTGACCGCGTCACTGATCTGGTTGGCCTGGCTTTTGAGGTTGCCGATGGTCGAGTTCAGGGTGGCTTGCAGTTTCTGCGTGGCCACCGGGTCGCCGTCCACTTTGCCGTTGAGGGCCGTGATCACGGTCGACAGGGTGTTGAGGAGGTTCTCGGTCTGTTGGGTCGACGAGTTAGCCGTGAACTGGTCGCCATTCGCCAACGCAGGCGGGGAGCCGCTGAAGGTGAATGTCACACCCGCCGCAACGGCCTGGTTGGCCACGGGCGTGCCGGTCAACGAGCCACCGGTGACCACTGGGGTGCTGGCCGGGTCATACGGTGCGGCGTACAAATCGAAGGTGTTGGTCCCGGTGAAGCGCAGAATCGCACCGCCATTCGGGAAAATCTTGTCGAAAGTCGCCTGATCGGTGACCTGCGACGAGGTGATCACCGTGCTGGCCGACGAGTTGGTCGGCAGGCGCGCGGTGCTGACCGAGCTTGGGGTCACGCCCAAGGTGAAGGTGTGATTGCTCACAGCGGCGTCTGCCGCTGTGGTCGTGGCTTTCTGAGCGTCGGTCAGATTGATGTTCAGCGTCAGTTCCAGCCCGCGGAAACCAATGGTCTGCCCTGCGGCGGAGGACGAGTCGAATTTGCCGACCGAGGTCGCTTCGGCGGTGACATCTGTATTGTTCTTGTCCAGGATCTGGTACTGGGTGCTGCTGGTGAAGCTGATCTTGTACGGCTGACCCGCCGTGAACTTGCTGTCATAGGTGGCGTCGTTGGCGACAACGCCGCCGGACAGGGAAATCACACCGTCATCGGCACCCGCAGTCAGGGTTGACGAGGTACGGGTCGTATTGACCGCCTGCTCGAACGCATCCCAGCCAGTGGTATTGCTGGCCATGGAAATGCCGCTGCCGATCGCCAGCATGTTACGAGTCTGGTCGCCTTGATAACTGTAGGTGCCATCAGGATTGACCACATACGGCGGGGTGGTGGATTTCGAGCCGGAGAACAGGTACGAGCCGTTGGCGTCCTTGCTGTTCATCAGGCCCAGAATCTGGCTCTGCAGGGACGTGAGCTCCGCGGCGTTGGCCTGACGGTCCTTGTCGGTGAAGGTGGCGCTGCCCGCCTGAAGCACCAGGTCTTGGGCACGCTGGATGGCCGACGTGATCGACGTCAATGCCGTCTCGGTCTGGACCACACCGGTGTTGATGTTGTCGATGTTGGATTTGTACTGGTTCAGCATCGTGCCCATTTGCTGCAATTGCAGCACACGGGCCGCGCCCACCGGGTCATCGCCTGCGGTGTTGAGCTTGACCTGGCTGGCCACTTCGTCGCCGGTCTTGACGACGTTGGCGTAAGTACGCGAGTAGTTCGACGCGCTGGTTTCGTAAAACTGGGTCGTTGAGATACGCATGAATTACGACTCCTTAAAGACTGTTGATCAGCGTGCTGAAGATGGCTTGAGCCGCTTTGATGATCTGCGACGACGCGGTGTAGTACTGCTGGTACTTGACCAGGTTGGCCGCTTCTTCATCGAGGGACACGCCAGACACGCTGTCGCGAGCACTCTTGGCCTGGGTCAGCACGGCAGTGGTCGCCGTGGCGTCGTCCTTGGCCTGGCTGGCCTTGGAGCCGACGGCGGTGATCATGTTGCTGTTGGCGCCACTGATGCTGGTGCCGGTGCCGTTGTTCGCACTGTTGCCAATGGTCTGCTTGGTTTGCAGGCCGAGGGTGGACTCGGCGTTACGGTTGTCCGAAGAGCCAGCGCCGGTCAGCGCGATGCTGAAGGTGTCGCCTGCCTTTGGCGAGCCCGAAATCGACAGGCCGATCGTGAACGACTGCGCACTTGGAGCGCTGTCGGTGTAGCCCACGTTCAGGGTGATGTCGTTTTTCGTACCCGGCACAATATTACCGGTGATGGCGACGCCGTTTTTGTCCTTGACTGCGTTCCCGTTTGCATCCACCAGCGAGTAGCCCTGGGCGCCATTGGTGACGGCCCCCATCAACAGCCGCATCGGTGTGGCACCGGTAATCGCATTACGCAGATCGGCGGTCGCGGTCGGGTTGTAGATGTCCGCGTGATTGACCAGCGTCGGTTGGGTGAAACTGGCGGACTGATCGTTGCTCGCGCCTGCAGTACCCGTCAGGGGGGCGGCGACCGCGATGGCTTTCGGGTCCGTGAGAACGGTCTTGATGCCATCGGCACCGGTCTTGGTCGGGCTGACCTGGAAGCTGTCGCCCACCTTGAACGTGCCCGGCGGGGTCGTGCCATTGCTCGAATTATTGAACGACAGGGAAAAGCCCAATTTGTCGGTCAACGTGGTCGGCGCCGGATCAGCAATGTTGTAGGGACCCAGGCTAGAGCCGTCGGCCGCCCTCACGGTGTACGTCGAAGCGGCAGTGCCCGCAGCGCCGGGACCAAAAGTGACCGAATAATTGCCGGTACTGAGCACACCCGTGTTGGTGATGTTAACGGCCAGGATGCCGGAGCTCTGGTCGTTATTTTTGTTACCAATCGAGCGCTGGATGGTCAGGCTCGGATCGTTGATGTCCTTGAACAGGTTGGCGCCGAATTGGCCGTTGGCGTCCACACCCTGATTCAGTTGCTGGTTGACCTGATCGGTCACCACCACGGCCATGCGACCCAGCTCGCTGGCTGCCGGTTGCAGCACATCACTGCGATAGCGGAGCAAGCCACCGAGCGTACCGCCGCTCACGACGCTGGAGACATCGACGTTGCTGTTCTGGTAGTTCAGCTTGAGCGCGAACGCGGTCGGATCGGTGTCGCTGGGCACCGCACTCAGGGTGTTGGCTTGGGTGCCGGTGACCAGAGGCTGACCGGTGCCGATGTAAACGTCGTAGTTGCCGTTGGTCTCGACGACCTTGGCGCCCACCAGACCGTTGAGCTGACGCACCGCTTCGTTACGGGCATCCAGCAGCGTATTCGGCTGACCGCCCAAGGCTTGTGTCTGAGTGATCTGCTTGTTCATGTCGGCGATCGAGGCCGCCAGCGAGTTCACCTGACCGGCCACGGCGGACATCTGGGTGTTGATGTTCGCGTTCTGGTCCTTCATCTGGGACGAGATCGAATTGAACTGCGCAGACAACGCCGAGGCGCTGGTCAGGAAATTGGTGCGCGCCGCCGAGTCGGTCGGTTTGTTCGACAGCGCCTGCAGGTTATTGAAGAAGGTGCTCAACACCGAGCTGATGCCGGTGGAGCTGCTCGACAACAGCGAGTCCAGCTTGCTGGCCTGGCCAAGGTACGCCTGCGCATCGGAGTCGAGCGACGTACTGGTCTGCAATTGGGTGTCGAGGTAGCTGTTGTAGATCCGACGCACGTCGGACAGCGTGGTACCGGTGCCGATGAAACCGACCCCGATATTCTGCTGCGCGCTGGCCGTGGTCATCACTTGCTGGCGCGAATAGCCCAGCGTATCGACGTTGGCAGTGTTGTTGCCGATGGTGGTCATCGCTGCACTGCTGGCGTTCAGCCCTGAAAGCCCGATTGAGATCAGTGACATGGTTCAAACCTTATAAAGTCGTGGAAGAGCCCGATGCGGCTGCGTAATTCTGGTAACTCTTCATTTGTTTCGCGATTTGAGAAATCTTGCTGGCGTAGCCCGGGTCCGTGGCGTAACCGGCCTTTTGCAGCTCTTTCACAAACTGTTCCGGGTTATCGGCCGATTTCAGCGTGGCTTGATAGCGATTGTTGTTCTGCAGGAAGCTCACCAAGTCGTGGAAGCTGTCTGCGTACGAATCGTAGGAACGGAAGTCCGCCGTTTCCTTGACCATCTTGCCGTCACGGAACTCGCTGGTGATGGCGCGGGCTTCAGGCCCTTGCCAACCGCTTTGCGCCTTGATGCCAAACAGGTTGTGACTGCTGCTGCCATCGGACTGGCGCATGATCGATTTGCCCCAGCCGGTTTCCAGCGCGGCCTGCGCCACCAGCACGGTCGGATCGACGCCAATGCGGGCGGCGGCATCCTTGGCCAGCGGCAACATGGTGTTGACGAAATCGTCGGCGTTGGCGAACGCGGCCTTGGCCGGCGCCAGCGGGGTCTGCACCCGGCTGCGTACGTAGGCGTCGGATTGAGCGGTGTATTCCGGGCCGATGGTCCAGTCGCCATTGCTGCCAGCCTTTTTGGCGGCCGCGACGGCATTGGACACGGCAATACGGTTTTTCAGGGTGGTCGCGCTGGCGGCGGCATCCTGGGTCCCGGCGGTGTTCGGGACGATGCCCGCCAGAATCCGGTCGGACAGTTTGCTCGGCAAGGCCAGACGACGGGCATTCAGCGCGGCCACGTCATTGTGCGGCGTGCCATCGGCAGACGTGTCTGCCTTGGCCACCGAGCGGGTCGCCCACAGCGGGCGCTGGGCAATGTGGGTTGCCAGGCCGGTCTGCGCAGGCGTCGCGTCTGTCTTGGCGGCGGTCGCGTCGGTGCCTGCAGGCGGTACGGTGCCGGACTTGATTTTCGACAGCTGACGCATCAGCACGTCTTGCAGACCGATACCGCCGCCCTCCCGCGACATGCTCACGGCCAACTGCTGGTCGTACATGTCCTGGTACTGCCGCGTCGCCGCGGTGTTCATCGGATTGTCCTTGGCCAACACTTCGTTGGCCGACCGCATGGCTTTGAGCATCTGGCTGACGAACAGCGACTCGAACTCCTGCGCCACCTTCTTGAGGTTCGCTTCGCTGTCACGGTCGCCGTGTTTCATGGCGGTCAGACGATTGAGGTCGGTATACGCCCCGGAATCGACATTGCTCGTACCGCCGCTGGGAATACTCATGCCTGCTCCCTTAAATCACGATCAGGTCGGCTTGCAGAGCGCCAGCCTGTTTCAGGGCTTCGAGAATCGCCATCAAGTCGCCGGGGGCCGCGCCCACCTGGTTGACCGCGCGTACGATCTCGTCAAGCGTGGTGCCAGGACCAAACTTGAACATCGGGTGCAGCTCTTGCTGCGCGTTGATCTTCGAGCGCGGGACCACAGCGGTCTGGCCGTTGGAGAACGCACCCGGCTGGCTGACCACCGGGTCTTCGGTGATGGTCACGGTCAGGCTGCCGTGGGTCACGGCGGCAGGCGACACTTTCACGTTCTGGCCAATGACAATGGTGCCGGTCCGCGAGTTGATGATGACTTTGGCCGAGGTCTGGCCCGGATCGATTTCCAGGTTTTCCAGCACCGACAGGTAATCGACGCGCTGGTTGGGGTCCAGCGGCGCGGTAACGCGCACGGAACCGCCGTCCACTGCCTGAGCGACGCCAGGGCCGAGCATGTCGTTGATCTTGTCGACGATGCGCTTGGCCGTGGTGAAGTCGTTGCGGTTCAGGTTCAGGGTCAAGGAATTGCCCTGATTGAAACCGCTCGGCACCGCACGTTCCACCGACGCACCGCCAGGAATACGACCCGAGGACGGAACGTTGACGGTGATCTTCGAACCGTCGCGGCCTTCGGCGTCAAAACCGCCCACCACCAGGTTGCCTTGGGCGATGCCATACACGTTGCCGTCGATACCCTTGAGCGGGGTCATCAACAGGCTGCCGCCACGCAGGCTTTTCGAGTTACCGATAGAGGACACGGTGATGTCGATTTGCTGACCGGGCTTGGCAAACGGCGGCAGGTCGGCATACACCGCCACGGCCGCGACGTTTTTGAGTTGCACGGTGCCCGATCCCGGCGGCACCTTGATGCCGAACTGGGACAGCATGTTGTTGAAGGTCTGCAAGGTGAACGGCGTCTGGGTGGTCTGGTCACCCGTACCGTTCAACCCCACCACCAGGCCGTAACCGATCAATTGGTTGGTCCGCACGCCAGAAATACTGGCGATGTCCTTCAGACGCTCGGCCTGTACTGCACCCACCGCCGTGACGGAGAGTAACGCGGCCGCTATCAGTTGCTTGAACGTGATCATGGCTATCCCGCTATCAGAAAGGGAACAACGGGCTGAGGAAGAATCGGTCGAACCAGCCTGGCTGACTGGAATCGGCGAACGCACCTGTACCGGCATATGTGATCCGTGCATCGGCCACGCGTGTGGACGAAACGGTGTTGTCAGTGGCGATGTCGTCGGCCCGGATCAGGCCCGCAATGCGCACCAGCTCGTCGCCGGTGTTGAGCGTCATCCACTTCTCGCCGCGCACCGACAGGATGCCGTTGGGCAGCACGTCGGCCACAGTCACGGTAATCGAACCGGTCAGGCTGTTGCTCTGTGCGGCCTTGCCGTCGCCCTTGGTGGCACGGTCACCTTCATAACCGGCGTCCAGGCTCAGGCTGCCCCCACCCACCGGGTTGTTGGTGCTGACACCGGCGCCAAACAGGGAGGTCAGGCCCAGGCTGGTCTTGCTGGTCTTGCTGATGCCGGAACTGGCCGCCTTGCTGGCTGCCGTGCGCTCGGACAGGGTGATGGTGATGATGTCACCGACCCGGTAAGCCTTGCGGTCGCCGTACATGTTTTGCTCGAAACCGGCCTGGTAGATCGAGCCGTTGTTCGCCGCCGAAGGCAGCGGCGTTCGTGGCAACACCGGCGCGTAATAAGGGTCATTGGGTTTGGCCGAAGGCGCAACGCAACCGGTCAACAGCGCGATACCGCAAAGCGGTGCTGCCAACAGGGAAAGCCGCAATACAAAAAGCCGTTTCATGACACTTAAAACCTCGCGGTGTAGCAGGCGTTTTTCAGGCGCCCCATCGGATTGATCAGGTGTTTCGTCGCAGGACATCAGGTGGTTCAGATTCCGCTCAAAAAGCCAATTACAGGTTCTGCGTCACGTACTGCAGCATCGAGTCGGCGGTCGAGATCACTTTGGAGTTCATCTCGTAGGCGCGCTGAGTGGTGATCATGTTCACCAGCTCTTCAACGGTGCTGACGTTGGAGTTTTCCAGGGTGTTCTGCTTGACCACGCCCAGACCGTTCAGGCCCGGCGTACCGACTTGTGGCGCGCCGCTGGAAGCGGTTTCCAGGTACAGGTTGCCGCCCTGGGACTGCAAGCCAGCCGGGTTGATGAAGTCGGCGGTCTGGATGTTGCCGATGATCTGCGGCGTCGCCGTGTTGGCCGAGGTCGTGATCGACACGGTGCCGTCTTCGCCGACGGTAAAGGTCTGCGAATCCTGTGGAACGACGATCGCAGGCTCAAGGGCGTAGCCGTTAGAGGTCACGATCTGGCCGTTCTGGTCCAGGTGGAAAGTACCGTCGCGGGTGTACGCCACGGTGCCGTCGGGCTGGCGAATCTGGAAGAAACCACGGCCATTGACCGCCATGTCCAGCGGCTGGTCGGTGGTTTGCAAGCTACCGGCGGTGAAATTCTTCTGCGTACCGACGATGCGCACACCCGTACCCAATTGCAGGCCCGAGGGCAGTTCGCTGTCCTGAGTGGACTGCGCGCCTGGCTGACGCTTGATCTGATACAGCAGGTCCTGGAATTCGGCGCGATCACTTTTGAAGCCCGTGGTCGAGACGTTGGCCAGGTTGTTCGAAATGGTCGTCAGGTTGGTGTCCTGGGCGGCCAGACCGGTTTTCGCTACGTAGAGTGCCGGAAGCATTCGTTAATCTCCTCAAGCGCCTGATTGTCGGCGCAAGCTGTCAGTCATTAGCCCATTTGCAAGACGCGAGCCATCGACTCGTCGTCCTGCTCGGCGGTCTTCATCATTTTGACGTGCAGTTCGAACTGACGGGACAGCGCCAGGACCGAGGTCATTTCCTCGACGGCGTTGACGTTGCTCGACTGCAGAAATCCGGATTCCACTTGCACATCGGCATCGACCTGCGCCGGTTTGCCGTCTTTGGTGTGCATCAGGCCATCGGGGCCTTTTTCCATGTTGGCCAGGTCCGGCTTCACCAGCTTGATGCGGTCGATCTGCGCCATGACTTGCGGGCTTTCACCCAGCGAGCGGACGCTGATCGTGCCGTCGGCGCCGATTTCGATCTGTTGCTGAGGCGGCACGGCAATCGGCCCGCTGTTGCCCATGACCGGCAAACCATTGCCATCACGCAGCACGCCGAGGGCGTCGATGTTCATGCTGGAAGTGCGGGTGTAGGCTTCGCCGCCATCGGCGGTCTGAACAGCCATCCAGCCATTGCCTTTGACGGCAACGTCGAGTTCGCGACCGGTGTCGATCATCGAACCCTGACTGAAGTCGGTGCCCGGACGTTCGCTCATAGCATAGGCGCGCGACGGGTTCACCTCGCCAAACACCGGCATCGAGCGCGCCTGTTCGAGGTCGCGCTGAAACCCGTTGGTCGAAACGTTCGCCAGGTTGTTGGCATGGGCCTTTTGCGCGATGGCGTTTTCAGACGCTCCGCTCATGGCCACGTAAAGCAACTTGTCCACAGTCTTCCTCCTCCGACAGACGCTTGCCGCCTGTAGCTGTACTGATGAGGTAATAGCAATAATCGAACCAGTTTTTCAGGCGTGATACAAAGTGCTGATTCACCAATGGTTATTGGGCGCAATCGGACTTTGGCCAAGGCTCAGGTTTCTACCGCGACGGTGGACCGCCACTTTCCACGCAAACCTGCCTGGACGCCGCCAAAAAAATTTCGCGACCGGAGCGATAATTGCAGCGACTTGCCCCATCGGCCTTTTGCCCACAGGAATCTGTCATGCGCCTGCGCTTCGCCCTCCTCCTCACCCTCGCCTTCCTTTCGGCCGCGGCCATTGCGGCCCCGGCGTCTTATTACTGGTGGCAGGGGAAACACACGACAATCTGCGCCCAGACCAGCCCCGGCAAGGGCTGGGTCCGGATCAGTGGCGCGTTTGTGAAGGCGGATTGTTCGATTTGATAAGGGGGTTTGATTCGGGTGGAAGCCGGTAAGAGCCACCGGAGTGACATAGTTGAAGTTGATTCTGGCCGCAGGCCGTGGGAGTGCGAGATAGCGCTGATGAGGGTTTTGGTTCTGGCCGCAGGCCGTGGAAATGCGAGATAGCGCGGATAAGGGTTTTGGTTCTGGCCGCAGGCCGTGGAAATGCGAGATAGCGCGGATAAGGGTTTTGGTTCTGGCCGCAGGCCGTAGGAGTTGGCTTGCCTACGATCTGTTGCGAAGCGACAGCAAAACCTGTGCACGCGGTGTGCCTGGCAAATCGCATTTTTCAGGTTTTACTGCCGGTTCCCGGCAGATCGTAGGCAAGCCAACTCCAACGCCTTCGGCAGAAGCGTGATAGCGGCGCAGTCCGGCAGCAGGCCGTTGGAATGCCGGTGTGGCGCTCCCACGCCTGCGGCCAGCCCAATCACGGTTCGCATTAGAGAAAAATCACGTCGCCCTGATCAACGTCTGCATCAATTCCGCCTCGGTGGACAGGGTCTTGGAGTTGGCTTGATACGCCGTCTGCGCCTGTATCAATTCCACGAGTTGATCGGTGAGATTGACGTTTGACCCTTCCAGCGACTGATTGACGATGCCCCCCCAGATTCCCCGCGCCCGGCGCGTCGTAATTGGCGACGCCGGACGCATGGCTTTCCGTCCATCGCGTGTTGCTGATCGGGGTCAGGCCTTGAACGTTCGCGAAGCTGGCGAGCATCATCTGACCGATCTTGCGGTGTTGGCCGTTGCTGAAATTCATGCTGATGACCCCGCTCTTATCGACGGACAATTGGTTCGCCTCTCCCGCCGCATAACCGTTCACCACCAGATTGGCGCTGGCCGACGCGGTCTGATGCTGGGTCAGTTTGCCCAGGTCGATCACGATGCCACTTGCATCGGCCGTCGCCCCGTTTGCACCCCAGCGCCCTCCCGGTTTTCCGGCGTCCAGCGGCCTGCCTGGCACCCAGCTGCTGAGGGTCAGTTTATGGTCGGCGACCGTCAGGCCATTTCCGGCCACCAACGAACGCATCTCACCGTTACTGCCGAACAGCACGCTGGCCGTCAGGGGATCGGTTCGTGCCGGGTCCTGCGGATTGCGACCGTCGATGAGCAGGTGGGTTTTCCAGCTGTTGTTGCCGTCTTTGACGAAGTATTGAGTCAAGAGGTGCTGATTGCCGAGGCTGTCGAAAATGCCCGCCGTCCAGGCCTTGTTGTAGGTCGTGGGGTCCGCAGGGTCGAACGTCGGCACCGGACGCGCCATCGCCCCATCGGCCGGGTTGAGCATCGGGCCAGTGGCGTCCGTCAGCGGCAAGGCGACCGGCCCACCGTTGGCTGCCTGACTCGCCACCCAACTGCCGTTGACCTGAATCGCCGGCCGCCAGCCCTGCAACGACAACTCGGTGTCGCTGGTCACGCTCACCGCCGCGCTGGTGCCGGTCATCGACAACCGGCCGAGGGACGACTGATGCAACCCCACCTCCAGCGGCGCGAAGCTGGACGGGTCGAGAGGATTCACGCCATCGATGAGCAGATACGAGGTCCAGGTGTTGTCGTCGAGCTTCACGAAATACTGGTTCAGCGCATGGTCCTGCGGCGGGATCGCTGGCTGCGCGTGGGTGATGATGAGGTCGTTGCCATTCGCGTCCTTGCCCTTCACCTCCTTGACCTCGGGCACGCCAGCATCCTGAATCGTTCGCGTGGTCATGCGCGTGTAGGTCGTCGGATCATTGGCATCGAACGTGCGGATTGCGGCCAGGGACGCTTCGGCAGCGTCCAGATTCAACGTGCGCTCAATACGGCTCGTCGCCTTGGGCGCAATGCTGCCGCCCTCGATCCTCAGATCGCTGCGCACACCGCTGATGACGGTGCCATCGGCGTTCACCGCATAACCCTGCAAGCGGCTGCCATGGGCATCGATGACGTAGTTTTCGGCATCGGCATGGAAGGCGCCGGAGCGGGTGTAGCTGACGGCACCGTTGTCGCTCATGACGAAAAAACCCTTGCCCTGGATGCGCATGTCCAGCGGCTTGCCTGTGCCGGAAAGCGCGCCGCCTTCGGCGAAGTCCTGGCTGACGTTGGCCAACTGCACACCGTCGCCAACCGCGGTACGGCTGCCGCCAAATGCAGAGGATGAGTAGAGCGCGGAAAATTCCGCTCGGGATGATTTGAAGCCAGTGGTGCCGACGTTGGCGATGTTGTTGCCGGCGACTTCCATTCGTTTGTGCGCGGCGTTCAATCCGGAGATCGCGATGTTGAATGACATGAACTCTCCCTGAGTCGTTTTCACGACACGTTCGTCAATGCATTGGGTTTCGCGGGCAAATGAATGCAATCGAACGGCTCCGGTTCAATGGCATTGATTTGCGGGCGAATTCGATTCTCCCATTGACGAACGTAGGAAATTTCCAGTTATGGAGTGGGACAGCTCTTGATGTTTTCGGAATGCGACGGAAAAAAAAAGCCCCTCCGAAGAGGGGCTGTTTAAGGATTCGACTCTCGCCGAATCAGTTAACCATTTGAATCGTGGTTTGCAGGATGGTGCTCTCAGTCGAGATGGTCTTCGCGTTCGCCTGGTAGTTGCTCTGCGCCTTGATCAACTGGACCAGTTCGCCGGTCAGGTCGACGTTGGATTCTTCCAGCGCAGAACCGGTAATGTTGCCCAGCGTACCCGATTCCGGCGCGCCGGTGACCGGGATGCCCGACGCGTAGGTTTCACGCCACATGGTGCCGCCCGCCGGGGCCAGGCCCTGAACGTTGGCGAAGGTGGTCAGCGCCACTTGGCCGATCACTTTGGACTGGCCGTTGGTGTAGCTGGCGAACAGGTTGCCGGTGGAGTCGACGCTCATGGCGCTGATCTGGCCAGTGTAGTTGCCGTCCTGCGTCTTGGAGATCGGACCGCCCACAGCGTTGGTCTGGGTAGTGGCCAGCATGTTCAGCTTCATCGTGGCATTGCCGGTGGCCTTGCTCTCTACCCACACCGTCTTGCCGGTGCTGTCGAGCGTGCTCTGGCCTGGTTTCCAGCCGTTGATGACCAAGGTGTTGTCGGTCGCGTTCACTGTCACGTTCGGGCCGGACGTGGTGATCGGCTGAAGGTTGCCGCTGCCGTCGAACGACAGTTTGGTGACGTCCGCAACGGGCGGAGTCGCCGCCGGGTCATTGATGCTTCGACCATCGATCAGGCTGTACATGGTCCATTCGTTCGCAGCGTCTTTGCGGAAATACTGGGACAGGGTGTGCTCGTTACCCTGGTCGTCGTAAATCGGCGTGCTGAACGTCGACGTGTAGGTGCTGGTGTCAGCCGGGTCGAACGCCGCGCCGGTGTTGATAGGCTTGGACGAATCAAGGTTGGACGCGATGGAAATCGCCGAGGTGGCCTTCGGCGCCATGTTCGAGTTGTCGATCTTCAGGTCGGTCAGCACGCCGGTCATGACGTTGCCGTTGCCGTCAGTGGCATACCCTTGCAGCTTATTGCCGTTGTTGTCGATGATGTTGCCGGACGTATCGGTGTGGAAGTTGCCTGCACGGGTGTACAGCTTCTCGCCGTTGTTGCTCATCATGAAGAAACCGTTGCCGTTGATGGCAAGGTCCAGGTCACGGCCGGTGCCGGTGGTCAGCGAACCCTGGGTGAACTGCTGGGTCACCGCTGCGGTACGCACGCCGCTGCCCACGTCGGTGCCACCGGAGGTGCCACGGATGGATTGCGCGTATTGGTCAGCGAATTCGGCACGGGAGGCCTTGAAGCCGACCGTGGCGACGTTGGCGATGTTGTTACCCGCCACGTCCAGACTTTTGTTCGCTGCGTAGAGCCCACTCAGACCGATATTGAAAGACATGTATCACTCCTGCGCCGTCGAGTCGGCTCTAGATTCCGATTTGTTGAACTTTGGTCAAGGCAATGTTGGTGCCGTTGGCCAGATTGAGAGTCAGCGGGCTGCCTGCCGTGCCCATGGTCACGCTATTGACGGTCGCGGGCAGGTAGGTGGTCAGACCGGTGTTCTTGCCATCCAGCGAACCGGTCGCCTCGAAGCTGAAGTTGCCGGAAGGCACGGTTTCGCCCGCGTCGTTCTTGCCGTCCCACGTGAAGTTGGTGGTGCCGGCCTTCTGTTCGCCCAGATCCAGGGTGCGCACGACGGTGCCGGTGCTGTCCTTGATCTTGACGGAGGTGAGGGTACTGGTCGAAGGCAACACCGCCTGACCGGTCATGCCTTTGGTGGTGTCGACGGAGGTCGAGGTGCCATCGATGATCACCGAGCGACCGACCAGGGAAGACGCCTGCAACGCTTGCGACGACTGATACATGCCACCGATGGCATCGACGGAGGTGCTCAGGTTTTGCAGGCTTTCCACGCTGCTGAACTGCGCCAACTGAGCCACGAACTGGCTGTTGTCCTGCGGGTCCAGCGGGTTCTGGTTCTGCAGTTGCGTGACCAGCAATTTCAAGAAGGAATCTTTGCCGAGGGTGCTCGCACCGGTGGTGGAGTCGCCAACCTTGCCCGAGGTCGCCGTCTGCAGCGACTTGAGGTAGTCGCTCGATGTGTCGTTATTTACAGCCGTCATGGCGTTCGCCCCTTATCACTGACCGAGGGTCAGGACCTTTTGCATCATTGTTTTTGCGGTGTTCATCACTTCCGCGTTGGTCTGGAACGAACGGCTGGCCGAGATCATGTCTGCCATCTCGTTGACGACGTTGACGTTCGGGTAATACACGTAACCGTTCTTGTCGGCAGCCGGGTGGTTGGGCTCGTAACGCGCTTCCAGGTTGGACGCGTCTTCGACGATGCCGGAAACCTGCACGCCAGTGCCCGCCTGCCCCTGATCTTCGAACAACGAAGCGCTGCCTCCCGATTCCTGCCC
Source organism: Pseudomonas sp. NPDC088368 (assembly GCF_044753445.1). Lineage (NCBI taxonomy): Bacteria > Pseudomonadati > Pseudomonadota > Gammaproteobacteria > Pseudomonadales > Pseudomonadaceae > Pseudomonas > Pseudomonas sp. NPDC088368. Next base: position 21,969 of record NZ_JBIVNG010000015.1, on the reverse strand, counting down.
CTGAAACACGGTGGCAAACACCGGGTGACGGGCACGGTAGGTCTTGTCCATGCTGGACGAGACGGTTTCGGCGTTGGCGATGTTACTGGCCACGGTGTTCAGGCGAGTGTTCTGGGCACTCATGCCGCTACCGGCAATATTGAAAACACTGGATAGAGACATGAATTACTCTCCGCGCAGGGCTGAAACCAGCCCTTTGAACTTGCTGTTAAGCAGGGTGAAGCTGGCCTGGAAGCCAATGGCGTTTTCCGCGTAATTGGCGTTCTCGACCTGAGTGTCGACGGTGTTCTGGTCAAGCGACGGCTGCGACGGCGTGCGGTACAGCAGGCTCGCTTCGCCGGTGTCCATGCCACTGGCTTCGATGTGGTGGCTGTTCGTGGTGTTCAAGGCGAACGTGCCGTTCTTGGCCTTGTCACTCTCGGCCGCCAGCACCTTGGAAAAATCAAGGTCGCGCGCCTTGTAGTTAGGCGTGTCGGCGTTGGTGATGTTGTTCGCCAGCACTTCGGCACGTTGGGCGCGGAAGTTCAGCGCTTTCTCGTGAATGCCCAGTGCGTTTTCGAAGCTGATGCTCATGTCGGGAACCTTTATCGGTTGACCAGATGTTCGTGACAGAGAGATAGCAAGCGGCGTGCCACTTTCCAAAACACCCGTATTCATGGGGTTTCAAAGGACTTGAACCGTGGCAATGCCAGAAAAGCGGCAAGTGATTTCCGCTGTCGGGGAGGAAAGCGGCAAGCGAGGTGTCGTTTTTTTGCCGGTGGGGCGCACCGTGAGTTCAACTGTAGGAGCGAATTCATTCGCGAAAGGCCCGCGCAGGCGACACATCTCTGTCGCCCTTCAACTTTTCGCGAATGAATTCGCTCCTACAGGGAAATGGCGACAGGCCCCAAAAAAGAAAAACCCCGCCGAAGCAGGGTTTCAAGACCATCGCCCAACCCACCATCACTTGGCCTGGTAAATGATCCCCGGGCTGCACTGCACCATCTGGTAATGATCCGGCAAACCGTTCAATGCCTCCGACGCACCGAGGAACAGATACCCGCCCGGCTTCAACGTCGCATGAATGCGCAGCAGGATGTCCTTCTTCACCTCGGCGGAAAAGTAGATCAACACGTTCCGGCAAAACACGATGTCGAACTTGCCCAGTGCTGCATAACTGTCCAGCAGGTTGAACGAACGGAACTCGACCCGGCTCTTGATCGGCGTCTTGACCGTCCAGCGGCCGGGGGTTTTCTGATCGAAATAGCGTTGCAGGCGATCGGGCGAAAGCCCGCGGCCAATCGCCAGGCTGTCGTACTCGCCCGTCTTGCAATTGTTCAACATGCTGCCCGACAGGTCCGTCGCGACGATCTGCGCACCGGCCTTCAACTGCCCCGGATTGCTGCGCTCGAACTCATCGATCGACATCGACAGCGAATACGGCTCCTGCCCCGACGAACAGGCCGCTGACCAGATGCGCGGACGCAAGCCAGGGCTGGCCTTGATCTGCTCCGGCAAGACCTTGCTCTTGAGCACCTCGAACGGATAGGTGTCGCGAAACCACAACGTTTCGTTAGTGGTCATCGCGTCCACCACCTGCTCACGCAAACCGCTGCGGGGCTGGCTCTGGATACGCTGAATCAACTCACCCAACGACTTGATGCCCTGCTGCTCCATCAGCTTGTTCAGGCGGCTGGACACCAGATACTGCTTATTTTCACCCAGCAAAATGCCACAGGCTTTTTCCAGGAAGACCCGGAACTGTTCAAAATCCAAATTACCTGTAGACATGCCGCCTCTCAAATCATGTGAACAGCCAGGAGGGAACGCCCCTCCTCAACTGATATCTGCCGCTTTGATACGCTCTACCACTCTAGCTGCCAGATCGTCCGGCCGGAACTTGGCCAGGAAATCATCAGCGCCCACCTTCTTCACCATCGCCTGGTTGAAGACGCCAGACAGCGAAGTATGCAAGATGATGTGCAGCTTCTGCATGCGCGGATCGTTGCGGATCTCGGCAGTCAAGGTGTAGCCGTCCATCTCCGGCATTTCAATGTCGGAGATCATCATCAGAAATTCTTCTTCGGGTTTCTTGCCCTCGTTCACCAGGTTGCGCAGGAACTCCAGCGCCTGACGACCGTCATTCAACGCCGTGACTTCAACGCCAACGGTCTGCAGGCAACGCGTGACCTGCTTGCGCGCCACCGATGAGTCATCGACGGTCAACACCCGCAACGACACGGCCTTGTGCTGCACTTCCGCACTGACCACACCCGCCGAAATGTTTTCCGACACGGGCGCCACTTCGGCGAGGATTTTCTCCACGTCGATGATTTCCACCAACTGGTTGTCCAGACGCGTCACGGCCGTGAGGTAGTGATCGCGACCGGTGCCCTTGGGTGGCGGATGAATGTCTTCCCAGTTCATGTTCACGATGCGTTCGACCGAATGCACCAGGAAGCCCTGAATCTTGGTGTTGTATTCGGTAATGATGACGAACGCATTATCAACGCTGCCCAACGGGGCCGCACCCGTTGCCATTGCCAGATCGAGGATCGGAATGGTCCCGCCACGAATATTTGCCACTCCGCGCACAATCGGACTGGATTTGGGCATATGGGTAAGTTTTGGGCACTGAAGCACCTCTTTTACCTTGAACACGTTGATCCCATACAACTGCTTGCCATCCAGACGGAACAGCAGCAGTTCAAGGCGGTTCTGCCCTACCAGTTGAGTGCGCTGGTTCACTGAATCCAAAACACCAGCCATGCCCCACTCCTTCCCAAAACGACCAATTGCGCACTGCCCCATCGGCAAGCGGCACGGGCCTTGCTATTTACCTGTCATGAACACACAAACGACAGTATCCCGACACCCGGCCTCCGCCCTTCGCAGTCTTTTCAGCCTGCTCATGGCGGCGTGTCTGCTCTGTGCCGCCGGGATCAGCCGTGCGGACAATGTGACCTTGCCTGAACAACTTATCGGCGTCACCCAGGGCTTTCTTGAATTCACCGTGGAAGACTATTTGGCCACCAGTCAGACCGCCGGTCGCTACGAGATCGAGGTCAAGCAGCTCGACCCTCGCTTGCGCATGGCGCATTGCGACAAGGATTTGACAGCGTCACTGGAAAGCCCCGCCCAACCCATTGGCCGGGTCACCGTCAAAGTACGCTGCGAAGGCAGTGCTCCATGGACGGTGTTCGTGCCCGCCCAGGTACATCTGTTTCGCAATGTCGTGACGGTGGTCCGCCCAATGAAGCGGGATGCCATCGTTTCTGAAGGCGATGTGGCGCTGCGTGAACGCGACGTAGGGCAGCTGGGGCAAGGCTTTCTTGATTCCCTCGATCAGGCGGTCGGGCAGAAAGCGGTCCGACCAACGGTCATCGATCAGATTCTGACGCCCGTCCACCTGGAGCAGCCGCAAATGGTGCACAAAGGCGATCAGGTGGTCATCAGTGCGCGCAGCGGCTCGATGAGTGTGCGCATGCCCGGCGAGGCCCTCTCGGATGGCGGTTTCAACGAACAGATACGGGTGAAAAACCTGAATTCGAAACGCGTGATCAAGGCCAATATTGTGGCCCCCGGTCAGGTCGAGGTGCCTATGTAAACGCTGATGTCCTCTGGCGCTACGCTTGCGCTTTTCCTACACTCGGAACCCATACGCCTGATACGCAGTCCATTTGAGACTGTTTTCGTATAGGCCCTAAAGTTATTCCGGGTTTGGCCGAAACCAAGGCAAGCGTCCTAGAACCCAGAGGTTTTCAATCATGGTCATCGACTTCAGTCGTTTGAATAGTTCCACCACCGTTGGAGGTACGACACGTACTCCTAACGCCAAGGAATCCAGCAAAACCGACGCCGCGGCGACGGTCAGCACTTCCGAAAGCGTCAGCGGCAGTGGCAGTGGCGAGACAGTACATTTGAGCAGCGAAGCTCAACAGTTGCAGAAGATCACTGATTCGTTGCGTGATCAGCCCGTCGTCAACAGCAGCCGTGTCGCTGAGTTGAAGCAGGCTATCGCCGACGGCAGCTACAAGGTCGACAGCAACCGTGTTGCGAGCAAAATGCTTAATTTTGAAGCCCAGCGCTAGCCCCCGGTCCGCGCAGGGGCTTCTGGACGCTTAAATCCCAGGGCATGCGATGCAAGACACTACTTTGCTTCAACTGATCACGGACGATATTGCGCCAGCCCAGCATCTGCTGGAGATCCTGAAGGCCGAGTCATTGGCGCTGCATGGTCGCAATATGGTCGAAATGGAACACATCCTGGCGCAGAAACAGGCGTTGGTGATCGTGCTCGAACAGCACGGACGCAGACGCTCGCAACTGTTGTCGAGTCTTGGCCTGCCCGCCAGTCGAGCGGGACTTGAGGAAGTGGCTAAACACTCGTCAGTGGGTGAAGCGTTATTGACAGCGGGCGATGAACTGAGTGCACTGATAGCCGAGTGCCAAGCGGCCAATGAACAGAACGGCGGCCTGATTCAGTTACAGCAACTGACCACGGCACAGCAACTCAGAATCCTCAACGGTGGCGACACTCCAACGCTCTATGACAGCCGGGGTTCGACATCAGGCAGGGCCAGACCACGTCCGCTCAGCCAGGCGTAAGTTCTTGTATCAAGGCGTGCAACATGATGGCAAAATGCCTCGGCCGCACGCTGTCGTTTTTTGCCTGGAGATGGATGAACCGTGAATGCCTCAAGCGCGGAAGATGTTCCGCAGCCCCCGAAGGTACTTACCACGCCTTTGGAAATTGCCGCCAACATGCGGTTGCTGATGGAAAGTCATGATCCGCTGATCATCACTTTTCACGAGCGCAGTCAGCGCTTCCAGAGCTATGTCATCGACGTTGATCGCGACAGCAACGAGATCGCGCTCGACGAAATGATTCCCCGCGACGGTGAACGGTATCTGGCCAATGGCGAGCCGTTTCGCGTCGAAGGCTTCCACGACGGCGTGCGAATCGCCTGGGAAGTGAAGGCACAGATGACCATCATCGAGGAGCCGCACAGCTACCGTGGCCCTCTGCCTGAAGAAGTCGTTTACCACCAACGCCGCAATGCCTTCCGTGCTGCATTGAAGCTGGCCTCGCTGGTGGACATCGAAATTGGCGGGGACAAGCTCAAGGCGCCGTTGCGCGGCAAGCTGCTGGACGTCTCGGCCACCGGCTGCAAATTGCGCTTCGAAGGCGACGTCTCCGAACGCATGCAACTGGGCCAGGTCTACGAACGCTTTATCGCCTCCCTGCCCTTCGGCAGCATGAGCACCTCGGTAGAGCTGCGATACCTGCACTTCGAAGAAAAGATCAACACCACCTTCGCCGGTGTTCGCTTCCACAACATCAGTGGGTTGGTGCAACGCCAAGTCGAACGGTTCGTGTACCAATTGCAGCGCGAAGCCCGTCGCTTCGACAAAGACGACGACTTCTGATAACGGCCCTTCGGGGCCGTTTCATCTTTTACCCATCCCTTTTGGCGGCATCCCACACAAGCCGGTTTCGCCTCGAAGTTTGGCGGCTGGCGCTGGTTCAACTGCGGGAGCGAATTCATTCGCGAAGGACCGGTACAGCCGCTGCATTTCCAGCGTCTGGTCAATCTTCGCGAATGAATTCGCTCCTACAGAAGTCCAGCGTCGCCTCCAAAGCCATGGCCGGACGCGATCTCAACCTGTGGGAGCGAATTCATTCGCGAAGGGCCGGTACAGCCGATGCATTTCCAGCGCCTGGTCAATCTTCGCGAATGAATTCGCTCCTACAGAAGTCCTGCGTCGCCTCCGAATCCAAGGCCGGGCGCGACCTCAACCTGTGGGAGCGAATTCATTCGCGAAGGGGGCGGTACAGCCGATGCATTTCCAGCGCCTGGTCAATCTTCGCGAATGAATTCGCTCCTACAGAATGCAGTGTCGCCGGGACGTCTGGCGGCCCCCACAGGGTGAGGCCGTGCACAGGTACGCGCCGTGTAGCACGTTAGAACGCGTCCACCACGGGGCCAAAACTGCGTCGCAGCGATTGGGGTGACTGCCCGTAGACGCGGATGAACGCCCGACGCATGCGTTCCCGATCCCCGAATCCCGTTTCTGTGGCCACCGCTTCCAGCGAGTGACGCCCCTGCTCCATCATCAGGCGGGCCGTTTCCAGCCGCAGGTTCTCCACGGCCTTTGCGGGCGACATGCCGGTTTCCGCCCGAAATGACCGGCTGAACTGGCGCGGGCTCAGGCAAGCGGCGTCGGCCAACTCTTCCACCGACAGCTCCCGACGCAGGTGCTTGCGGGCGTACTCCAGCGACATTTGGATGCGGTCGGAGCTGGGGCTCATCTCCAACATCGCCGAATGCTGCGACTGTCCGCCAGCGCGACGATGGTAGAGCACCAAGTGCTGCGACACTTTGCGCGCCAGTTCGGCGCCGTGGTCCTTTTCCACCATGCCGAGGGTCAGGTCCAGTGCCGCCGTCATGCCGGCCGAGGTCCAGATTTTGCCGTCGATGATGTAAATCCGGTCTTCCTCGACCTTGATGGCGGGAAAGCGCTCACGCATTTCACGCGCTCGCGCCCAATGCACGGTGGCGCGACGCCCATCAAGCAACCCCGCTTCGGCCAGGGCAAACGCGCCCACGCACAACGCGCCCACCCGACGGGACGTCGCGTAGGCATCAACGAGAAACGCATTGATCGCCGGTGAGGCCGACGACGCATCCATGGCGCCACTGATCAGCACCGTGTCGAATTGCGGACGATCCAATGGTTGAGTGGCCACCGAGGTGTACAACGCGCTGGCAGCCACCAGCCCGCCATGCTCAGACAAGACGTGGATGTCGTACAGTTTTTTCTCGGCCGCCAGATTGGCAAATTCGAACGCCGACAACGCGGCGAGGCTCATGACTTGAAAATCAGGCCGGACAATAAGCGCAACGGTTTGCATAGAGGCGGTGCCCGTCACAAAGAACTCGATTCTAGACCCAAGCGCCTCGCAAGCAAGCCTTCTCTTTGAAGCGCACTTTCAATCAAAAATGCAGACGCTCTGCCCCGCGCCAGAGGCAACGGGACAAAGCGACGCAAGGGGATCAACCGGCCAGGAAGCCGTTGTTGAACTCGGTCACGAAAGCCATCTCGTTCGGGCCTGTCGCTGCACGCAGAGGCTTGGCACGTTCGACCAGGATTTCATCGGCATCGGTGGCCAGCGCAGCAAGGGTTTCTTCGATGAACTCGCCCAGCGGCATGGCGCGCGGTTCGTCGTTGCTGCCCAACAGGTCGGTCTGGGTCCACGGCGGCGCGATTTCCAGCACACGCACCGAGGTGTCGCGGAGCATGAAACGCTGCGACAGCGAGTACGAATGCAACGCCGCCTTGGTCGCGCTGTAGACCGCAGTCAGGGCCAGAGGCACGAAGGCCAGTACAGACGAGACGTTGATCACGACCGCATCGGGTTGGGTTTTCAGGTGCTCGATCAGCCCGGAGGTCACGCGGATCGGGCCGGAGACGTTGGTGGTCAGGGTATCGATCAACAGTTTTTCGTCGATGGGCTTGCTGGCGTCGTCGATCTGCATGATGCCAGCGTTGTTGATCAGCACGTTCAGCGTCGGGAAGCGGCGCACCACGTCAGCGGTCACTTTGGCGATGTCGGCTGCATCGCCGACGTCCAGAGTCACACTTTCCATGCCCGGATTCGCCGCAGCGACTTCCTTGAGCAGCGCCTCGCGGCGCCCGGCGATGATCACTTTATTGCCGCGTTGATGCAGGGCTTCCGCCAGGGCGCGGCCGATGCCAGAACCGCCGCCGGTAATGAAGATCGTGTTGTGGGTCAATTTCATGTCGGTTCTCCGAAAGTAAGGGTTGATGCGCACGCCGCCAGGCGGGGCCGTGGCGTTGTGTGCATCTCGGGAACTGATGTTAGAGAGAGGGCGATGGCGCGATGTGCCGTAAAAACACCCTTTCCGGCCATTCGTGCAAGGCCGGAAAACACGTCTTTATTCGTGGCTTTTATGACCGGTGCGCGGTGACAACAAGGCTTACCCTGACGCCTGATAACGTCAAGACAGCAGGTGCGGGATGTTCAGTCACAGAGGCACCGCCGTGATCACCGGCGTTTCGTCAGGCCCAAGCCTGGCATACGCGCGGCGCATGGCCGCTCAGGGATACGATCTGATTCTGGTCGCGGCGGATCGTGATCGGCTGCAAACGGTGGCCAGACGGATCACCGATGTTTCCGGGCGTCTGGTGGAAGTGCTGGCGGGCGACCTGACCCGCCGTGAAGATGCGCAACGGATCGAGCGGCTGTTGAGCGCCGACGCCAGCATCACGCTGGTGGTGAACTATCGCACCCACCGGGCCTTGTTGCCGACGGCGCTGACACGCTATGTCAGCGCCGTGATCGAGGTGACGGGCAAGGCGCGATGCCCGCTGGACGACGCGACCTGGAGCCTGTTCCTCATGCAATGGGAACGAAGCGGTCCCCTGCACTGAGCGCAACGTTCGAAACCCGGGGACAGGCGGTTTGGGCCTTACAGCGGTCGATCCACGCCCACATCCCGCGAAGCATCATGAGCGGCATCCGGCTTGGCAGACTGAGGCTCGGTGCTGACGTCGCCGTCCACCACAGCCACCGGCCTCACAACGCCTTCGCCTGACGCCACTACCCGTTCCGGCTGTTCTTCGCTGCCCGGTTGCGGCTCCGCCGACTGTCCTGTCTGAGGCTCGGCAGCGTCGGGCGCCGGTTCCGTCGTGGTCTGCATCTGATCCTGAACCACCTGTTCGTCCACCCGTGGGTCGAGGGCCACCACCAGTGGCGAGCTGGACATGCTGTCCGGCATCGCGACGTGGTGCAGTGGCGCGTCGACGACCTGGTGCAGATTGGTCACGGCTTTCGGACGAATCCGCAGCGTCAGAATCAAAGCGATGCAACAGACGAAGGCATAGAGCATGTTGCTGCCAAACTGCTTCATCAGCACGCCCGACACCAATGGCCCGATACTGGCGCCCACGCCGTAGGTCATCAGCAGCATGGCCGTCAGCGACACCCTGCGTTCGCCTTCGACGTGGTCGTTGGAAAACGCCACCGCGAGGGGGTACAGCGCGAATTGCAGCAACGATGCCATGAAGCCCATCGCGAACACCGCTTCCAACGGCAAGCCCGGAAAGACCGCCAGTGGCAACGCCGCCAGTACCAACAGACCGGCCACGCCGCGAATCAGCCAGGCACGGTCATAGCGGTCCGACAGTTTGCCCAAGGGCCCTTGAACAAGAAGACCCGCGCCGATACACGTCGCCATGAACAGACCAACATGCTCGGTGCTCAGCCCCTGCTGCGCGGCATACAGCGGCGCCAGGCCGTAAAACGAACCGATGATCAGACCGGCGCTCAGCACCGTGGTGAGCGACTGCGGCACGCGGCGCATGAAGAACAGCGGCTCCAGCGGCGCAGGACGCATCGGCGCCGGGTGAATGCTGCGGGTCATCGCCACCGGCACCAGGCAGAGCGTAAAGCACATCGCGACCAGCATCAGCAGCTCAGGCCCCAGTTGCGGGTGCACCACGAGTATCAGTTGACCGAGGACCAGCCCCAGGTACGACGCGATCATGTAGCCGCTGAACACCGTGCCGCGCTGTTTGGGCGAGGCCTGTTCGTTGAGCCAACTCTCGATGACCATGTACTGACACATCATGCCGAGGCCGACGATCATCCGCAGAAAGATCCAGGCCGGCAGGTAATTGATCAGCCCGTGGCCCAGAACGGCAGCGCCGACGATCCCCGCACACGTTGCGTACGCGCGGATGTGCCCGACCCGGCCAATCAGCCGGTGACCGACCTTGCCGCCCAGCGCCAGGCCGACATAGTTGGCGGCCATCAACGCACCGACCCACAGGCCATCGACCTGATCGGCAGCGAGACGCAAGGCAAGGTAGGTACTCAGAAGGCCCGAACCGATCAACATCATCAGTGAGGCAAAATACAGCGCTCGAAACGATTTCCAGATTTGGCGCATTGGCTTTCCAAAAACGAAAACCCTCCTCCAATGAAGGGTTTTCGAACCACGGTTCTTAAGCTTGAGAGGCTAAGACGCGGCGCTCCCAAGGGGTAATTTCGTTGAAGAAACTGGTCAGCTCCAGGGTCTTCGACGCGATGTAGCCTTCGATGAATTCGGCGCCGAACAGTTCCTTGGCCAGAGCGCTGCGTTTCAGACGCTCCAATGCCGCGTGCAAGGTACAGGGCAGCGAGAGATTGTCCGGTACGACGAATTCCCCCTGAATCGGCGCCGACGGCTGCAACCGTTGCTCGATCCCGTACAGCCCGGCTGAAAGACTAGCTGCAATTGCGAGGTAGGGATTGGCGTCTGCACCGGGCAGACGATTTTCCACCCGACGTGCGACCGGTGCACTGGCCGGAATGCGCAGCCCGGCCGCACGGTTGTCGTGGGACCAGCAAGCGTTGTTCGGGGAGGCGAAAGGATGACACAAACGCTGGTAGGAATTGACGTTCGGCGCAAATAAAGCGGTGAAATCCGCCATTGCCGCCTGCTGCCCGCCAATGAAGTGATGGAATGCCTCCGTCGGCTCCCCCTGCTCATCGCTGAAAATGTTCTGCCCGGTGACGCTGTCGACCACGCTCTGATGGATGTGCATCGAACTGCCCGGCGTATGGGCCAGCGGCTTGGCCATGCACACCACGGTCAGGCCGTGCTTGAGCGCCACTTCCTTGAGCATGTGCTTGAACAGGAACGTCTGGTCCGCCAGCAATAAAGGATCGCCATGCAGCAGATTGATCTCGAACTGGCTGACGCCCATTTCGTGCATGAAAGTGTCGCGAGGCAACCCCAGCGCCGCCATGCATTTATAGACTTCGCTGAAGAACGGGCGCAGGCCGTTGTTGGAGGTCACGCTGAACGCTGATTGCCCGTCCTCACGGCGACCGTCCAGCCCCACTGGCGGCTTGAACGGCTGAGCGGGATCGCTGTTCGGCGCGAAGACAAAAAACTCCAGTTCGGTGGCCACAACCGGTGACCAGCCGTGATGCGCATACCGTGCGATCACCGATTTGAGCTGGCCCCGGGTGGACAGGTTCGATGGCTCGCCATCCAGCTCGTCGGCGTCGCAAATCGCCAATGCTCGCGGCTCATCGCTCCAGGGCAGGCGATGGATCTGTTGCTCGTCAGCGATCAGCGCCAGATCGCCATCGTCGCTGCCGTAGAACTTCGCCGCCGGGTAGCCGCCCATGATGCATTGCAGCAGCACGCCCCGGGCCAGTTGCAGGCGTCGCCCTTCGAGAAAGCCCTCTCCCGTCATCACTTTTCCACGCGGCACGCCGTTGAGGTCCGGGGTGACGCATTCAATTTCATCAATGCCCATCAATCGCTGCGCGAGTGAATTGTGGCCATCGCTCGACATGACTCAAATCCTTTTTGGCTGGCAGGCCGCGCGGTGTGGTGCGGCAGGCGTACAAAATAAACGTCGGTCGTTCAAAATATCAAGCATCACAGGTGTTCCTGCTAACTGGCCGAAATATTGCTGCACCTTTGTTTTTTGCCGCCTATCGCCACTTCTCTGACAGGCCGATCAGCCCGTCTGTACTTACTGATGATCATCGAGCACGCCGTGACTTTCGATAAAAAGACAGCCCATCCCTACTTCCTCTACGCCGGTGATTATCAAGAAACCAACAATGACAGCCGGGTGATGCACCTGTTGTGTCATGCGTTGAACCTCGCCGGGCTCAATGCGTACATCGCAGGAGGCACGGTGGTCAGTCCGAACCTGAACACCCCGTTGGTGACGGAAGAGATTCTGGAAGCGTGCAGCATTGAGCAGAGGCTGCCGATTGCGGTCTATCCCGGCTCGCTGCAAGGCAACCCATTGTCGAGCCGGGTTGTGGCGCGCTACATCCTCAACGCGTCGGACGAGCTCATTGCCAAAGAAGTCGGCACGGTCGATACCGACTTGGTGTTCTACCACAGCCACGACGTCAGTCACCGGGCGACCGAGCCGACGATCCTCACGCTGCCGCTGAACGATGACCTACACGTGACGGCGCCGGAACGTGATGAGTTGGAGCGGTTTATCGCATTGACCTTGCAAGCGGCGCAGCGTCACCAAAGCCAGATGAACCTGCAGGTTTCCCGCTGGCTGGAAGACCGCAATCTGACCACCGTGCAACGTCGGCTGCTGGATCGACACCAAGCGGCACACGCTCAGTCAAGCGTGGGCGTCGTGATCCTGGATTCGACGGGAGCTGTCGATGCGCTCAGAAAGACGCTGAAAAGCGTGCTGCACTGGCAGGCCAGCTCTGCGACGAGCATTGGTGTTCATGTGCTCACGCCTCTTGAACCCGAAGGCCCGCTGCCTTTCGACGTGGGATGGGATCGCCTCGGCCACTCCACAGCGCACCAGATCAACTCACTGATCGACAAGGTCGATCACCAGTGGCTCCTTCTGCTCAACGCTGGGGATGAGTTGATTGACAGTGGCGTCTGCATGCTCGAACAGCGGTTGTCGAACTCGCAGGCTTGTATGCTGTACTGCGATGAAATTCAGCTCGGTAGCGGGCACGCGGGGCTGGTATTCAAACCCGACACCAATCTGGATTACCTCATCAGCTTGCCTGTGATCATGGCGACGCATTGGTTGTTTCGCCGCGACACGTTTCTGGCCGTGGGTGGACTGGACGATCAACTGCCCCAAGCGCTGGAGTTCGATCTGATCCTGCGAATCATCGACGACCGGGGCTTGAGCTGCATCGAACACATCGCAGAACCGCTGGTGAGCTGTGAACCGCCACAACTGAGCGCTAACCCGGATGAAGTCTTGGCCTTGGGTCGTCACCTCGACAGTCGGGGTTATCCCAATCATCAGGTGCGAGAGTATCCGCTGCGCCATTACCACATCCACTATGGTCACGCGACTCAGCCGCTGGTCTCCATCATTGTCCCGACCAAGGACCAACTGCCCTTCCTGCGTCGTTGCGTGGAAACGTTGCTGGAAAAGACCCGATACTTCAATTACGAGCTGCTCATCGTCGACAACGACAGCCAGACCGAAGAAGCCATTGCCTGGCTGAACGAGCTAGAGGTCATCGGCGGCGAGAAGATCCGTGTACTGCGCTATCCGTATCCGTTCAACTATTCGGCGATCAATAACTTCGCCGTCACCCACGCCAAGGGCGAGTACCTGGTCTTGCTCAACAACGACACGGCCGTTCTCGACGGGGGGTGGCTGGACGCGCTGCTCAACCACGCCCAGCGCCCGGAGGTCGGGATCGTCGGTGCGAAGCTGCTATTCCCAGACGGTCATATTCAGCATGCAGGTGTGGTCATCGGCCTTAATGGCCCCGCCGGGCACCCCTTCATCGGTCAGCCTGCCGCCACACCGGGTTACATGCAACGTGTGTTGGTCGACCAGAACTACAGCGCCGTCACGGCAGCTTGCCTGATGGTTCGTCGATCGATCTATGATGAAGTCGGCGGGCTTGACGAGGAACTGTTCAAAGTTTCCTACAACGACGTAGACCTGTGTCTGAAGGTCAGTGCACAGGGCTATCTGATCGTCTGGACGCCTCACGCATTACTGCTGCACGAAGGCAGCGTTAGCCAGATCCATGTCGATCCCACTGCCTTTGCGGCGAAGATCAAGCGCTTCCGCTCCGAACAGCACGGCATGATGAGTAAATGGCTGCCCATCATGGCTAACGATCCTGCATACAGCCCTAACCTATCCCTCGAAGACACCGGCTTCAAGTTCGATGGGCGTACTGAATTCACCTGGCGGCCACTCAAAGGGCTGCCCATACCCACCGCACTGGCGGTCCCGGCCATCGCCTCCGCATCGGCCCAACGGCGCATCTGGCAACCGTTCGAAACCCTCAAAGCCGAAGGCCTGGTCGATGGCGTGGTCAGCGTACAGTTGCCCGGGGTGATCGACGTGGAGCGTTATCAGCCGGACACTATTGTCCTGCATCGGCGCCTTGATCCCCCACGTCTGGAGTCAATGCGCCAGCTCGCGTCCTATTCCAAATGCCTCAAGGTCCTGGACATCGATGGCCTGCCCAGCGACCTGGAAATGGCGGGCGCCGTTCAAAACGCTCAGGACTTGGTTGACCGCATTGTGGTGGCGACCCCCGTACTGGCAGAGATATTCGATCGCGATGCTCGCCCCGTATTGATTCTGCCCACGCGCCTGAGCCCTGAATGGGCGATGCCCTTGCCGTGGCGTCGGTCCAACCCACGACCGCGTATCGGCTGCTTCGTGAGCGGTGATCATCACTCGGACATCCCCTTGATCGAAGCGCTGATGCACCAAGTCGACGTCGATTGGATTCTGCTGGGCAGTGGCCATCCGCGCCTCAACCACCTGGCCGTAGAAGTGCACAGCAATGCTCATTTCTGGGGAAATCGCGACGCGCTCACCGGTTTGAATCTGGACCTGGCGTTGATCCCGCTGCGCGACACCCTGAGCAATCATTGCCGTGATCACAGCCTGCTACTGGAATACGGCGCCTGTGGCGTGCCGATCATTTGTAGCGACGTGGACGGCTTTCGTGGCGAACTGCCGGTGATGCGCCTGAGCAATCAAGTGGCCGTATGGTCAGGGGCGATAGCAGAACATGTGCACGATGAAGGCGCCCGCATCGCACGGGGCGAACACCTGCGCAACGCGGTCCTGAGCGCTTGGGTTCAGGACGCTGCTTATCAGCAGGCGCTGCTCAAGGCGTGGTTGCCGTAGGCGACTGCACACCGCCAAGGGAGGCTGGGTTCAGCCTTGAGCAGCCCGCCCTCGACGGTAGCCGCCAGGGCTTTCCCCCGTCCATTTCTTGAACGCCCGGTGAAAGGCGCTGGGCTCTTGAAAACCCACCAGCGCTGCGATCTCGACCACGCTCATGTCGGTTTCGCGGAGTTTCTGTTGGGCGATACCCCGCCGCACGTCGTCCTTGATCCCCTGAAACGCGCAGCCTTCGCGTTCTAGCCGACGGCGGAACGTGGTGGGGCTCAGCTTCAGTTCAAGGGCCATCTCCAGCAACGTCGGCCAGTGGCCGTAATGGCTACCGCGCAAGCGCTGATAGACCTGCGCGGCGAGGCCCCGTTGATTGCGGAAGCGGATCACCAGCCATTGCGGCGCCGTGCGCAGGAATGACTTGAGCGACGGCAATGTCTGCACCACCGGTAGGCGCAAGTATTGGCTGGAAAACTCGACCTCAGTGCGCGCCTCGCCGAAGCTCAGGTTGAAACCCCACAACAGCGAATCGTCGCTCAGCCGTTCGCGTGTGTGGCAAAACTGCGCGCGGTCGATGGTGATACGACGACCGCCCAGCCAGCACAACAGGCTGATCATCAGCAGCAGAAACGTCTCTTCGCCAAACCGGCGTTTTTCAGGGTCGGTGGCGAGGTTGTCCAGCGCAATCACGGCCCGCTGACCGCGCACGATCAGGCTGCCCTTGAAGTCCCGCAGGAACAGCCCAAAGTTGGCCAGACATTGACGCAAAGCTTTCTCCAGGTTCGGCTCCTGGATCAAGCCCCGGCAAATCAGCGAGAAGCTGCCGAGCGGCATGCCGTGGGAATCCAGGGCGAAGAATTCATCGCGCAGCTCCTTGATTTGAATCAGCCACAGCGAGGCGAACGCACTGGCCGGCACACGGGCCGTCGGATCGTCCAGCAGCGCACTGTCGATTCCTGCTCCGTCCAGCACCGATTGCAGGCGCAGAGGCTGGTCGCGCAAGGCATGCACCACCAGTTGGACGAAATAAATCGACACCGAATCCTTTTCCCGCATGAGCCGTATTTCCTTTTGTCGTTATAAGCCACGGCGCTGATGGTAAAGAACGCCAGCCGATCTGGACAGTTTCGGCATAGGCCCGCCCCAAATGCCGATCTAGACTTGCCCGCAATGGGCACGTGGCCGAAATGCCGCCCGTCGTTGCCATCTCTTTCATTCAACGGGTTTCAGGAGTCGACATGAGTAATACCGAAGTTTTCGTCGTCAGCGCACTGCGTACCGCCATCGGTGGATTCGGCGGTTCCCTCAAAGACGTCTCGCCCATCGAACTGGGCACTCAGGTCAGCCGAGCGGCCCTCGCCTCTTCCGGCCTGGCGGCTGAGCATATCGGGCACGTGGTCATGGGCCACGTGATCCCGACCGAAGTGCGCGATGCCTATCTGTCCCGCGTCATCGCACTGGAAGCCGGTCTGACCAAGGAAACCCCGGCCATGAACGTCAACCGCCTGTGCGGCTCGGGCTTGCAAGCGATCGTCTCCGCTGCGCAATCCGTGTTGCTGGGGGATGCCAACGCCGTGCTGGCCGGCGGCACCGAATCCATGAGCCGTGGCGCCTACATCATGCCGCAAGCCCGCTGGGGCGCGCGGATGGGCAACGTGCAGGCTTACGACTACATGCTCGGCGCGCTGCATGACCCGTTCGCCAACATTCACATGGGCATCACCGCCGAGAACATCGCCGAAAACTACGGCATCACCCGTGCCGATCAGGATGCCTTGGCGCTGACCAGCCAACAACGCGCCGCACGTGCCATCGCTGAAGGCCGCTTCGAAGGGCAGATCGTGCCGATCGAAATCGCCACCCGCAAAGGCACCGTCACCTTTGCACAGGATGAACACGTGCGCGGCGACGTGACCGCCGAGCAACTGGAAAAGATGAAGACCGCGTTCAAGAAGGACGGCACGGTCACGGCAGGCAACGCTTCGGGCCTGAACGACGGTGCCGCCGCGCTGGTGATGGCCAACGGTGACACGGTGCGCGAACACGGCCTGAAGCCGCTGGCGCGCCTGGTGGCCTATGCCCACGCGGGTGTCGAACCGTCGATGATGGGGCTAGGACCCATTCCTGCCAGCCGCAAGGTGCTGGAACGTGCGGGCCTGACCGTGGCCGATCTGGACGTTATTGAGTCCAACGAAGCGTTCGCCGCCCAGGCCTGCGCCGTGGCTCGCGAGCTGGGTTTCGACCCGGAGAAGGTCAATCCGAACGGTTCCGGCATTTCACTCGGTCATCCAGTGGGTGCGACCGGCGCGATCATCGCGACCAAGGCCATTCATGAACTGCACCGCATCGGCGGCCGCTATGCCTTGGTCACCATGTGCATCGGCGGCGGTCAAGGCATCGCCGTCATCTTCGAACGCGTGTAAGGGAGAGGCTGCATGACCCTGCATCACATCGCCGTGATCGGCGCAGGCACCATGGGCAACGGCATCGCGCAAGTCTGTGCGATTGCCGGGTTCGACGTGACCCTGCTAGACATCAATGACGCTGCGCTGGAACGGGGCTTGGCCACCGTGCGCAAAAACCTGGAGCGCCAGGTCAACAAACAGACGTTGACGGTCGAGCTGGCTGAAGAGGCGCTGGGACGCATTCGCTGCATCACCGATTACGCGCAGTTGAATGAGCCGCAGGTGGTGATCGAAGCGGCCACCGAAAACCTCGACCTCAAACTGCGCCTGTTGAAACAGATCGCCGCGCACGTGGGGGCGGATTGCGTCATTGCCTCCAACACGTCGTCGCTGTCGATCACCCAGCTGGCGGCCAGCGTCGACAGTCCGGAGCGTTTCATCGGTCTGCACTTCTTCAATCCGGTGCCGATGATGGGCCTGATCGAAGTGATTCGTGGTCTGCAAACGGCCGACGAAACCCACGTCGTTGCGATCAAGCTGGCCGAGCGCCTGAACAAGACCGCCATCACCGCAGGCAACCGGCCTGGCTTTGTGGTCAACCGCATTCTGGTGCCGATGATCAATGAAGCGATCCTGGTGTTTCAGGAGGGCTTGGCGACAGCTCAAGACATCGACGACGGTATGCGTCTGGGTTGCAACCAGCCGATCGGGCCGTTGGCATTGGCCGACCTGATCGGACTCGATACGTTGCTGGCCATCGTCGAGGCCTTCCATGAGGGCTTCAACGACAGCAAATACCGCCCTGCGCCGCTGCTCAAGGAAATGGTCGCGGCGGGGTATCTGGGTCGCAAGAGCGGGCGCGGGTTCTTCGTCTACAGCTGACTGCTCACGGGATTCCCGAGGCTCATAAAAAAACCGCAACCTTCTCAGGCTGCGGTTTTTTTGTTTCAAGCGGCCATCAATGGGAGAACAACGAATTCCCCACTTTGCCCGCCATCTTCTCCGGCTTGATCAGAAATCGCGCCAGTGCAGGGAGCAGCCACAACGCGCCGAACATGTTCCACAGCAGCATGAACGTCAGCATCAAGCCCATGTCCGCCTGAAACTTGATCGCCGAGAAAATCCACGTGCACACACCAATCGCCAGGCACAGACCGGTAAACAGCACAGCCTTGCCCGTGGACTTCAACGTTTCGTAGTAGGCCTCCTGGAGTGGCAGACCCGCGCGCAGGAAGCTTTCCAGACGGCTGTAGATGTAAATGCCGTAATCGACGCCAATCCCGACGCCCAATGCCACCACCGGCAAGGTCGCGACCTTCACCCCGATGCCCATGAACGCCATCAGCGCGTTGCCCAGCACCGAGGTCAACACCAACGGCAGCACGATGCACAGCGTCGCGGCCCACGAGCGGAAGGTGATCATGCACATCACGGCGACGCAGATGTACACCAGAATCAGGATGGTCAACTCGGCCTGTTTGATCACCTCGTTGGTCGCCGCTTCGATCCCGGCATTGCCGGCCGCCAACAGGAATTCCAGCCCTTCCTTGTTGTTGGCCTTGGCGAAGTCCTGCACCGCGTGCACGGCCCGATCGAGCGTCTCGGCCTTGTGATCGTTGAGGAAGATCAGCAGCGGCGCCAGTGAACAGGTGTTGTTGTACAGACCGTCAGCACGGGAAATAGAGCTGTTGAGCACGTCCTTGTTGCGCGACAGCGACTCCCACTTCAGGTTGCCCTCGTTCATGCCTTTGATCACCTGTTTGGACACAGTGACCAGCGAGATCGCCGACTGCACGCCCGGCGTGTTTTCCATCTTCCACGACAGCTCATTGATGGCCGAAAGCGTCTGGTAGGCCGAACAGCCTTCAGGCGGCGTCTTGACCATCACCACCAACACGTCAGAACTGGTGGAGTAATTGCTGATAATGAAATTGTTGTCCTGGTTATAGCGGGAGTCGGGCCGCAATTCCGGCGCGCCCTGATCAAGGTCGCCGATCTTCAGGTTGTGGCCGTACCAGAGGCCTCCCGCCAGTGCCAGCAATGCCAATGTGACCGACACCTTAGCGACGTTGGGTGCCGCGAAGTTCGACAGCAGACGCCAGAACGGGTGTTCACGAACGGCATGCTGTTTACTGCGCACCACGGCCTTTTTGCTGATCCCTGCGTAGGAAATGGCAACGGGGAGCAGGATCAGGTTAGTGAACACGATCACAGCGACACCAATGGACGCGCCAATGGCCAGCTCGCGAATCACGCCAATATCGATGATCAACAGCGTGATGAAGCCCACGGCGTCCGCCAGAATCGCGATCATCCCCGGCAGGAACAGCTGGCGAAACGTGCGACGCGCGGCAGTCAGGGCGTTGTCGGCGTCGCTGGATTGCAGGGCAATGCCGTTGATTTTCTGCACGCCGTGGGAAATGCCGATGGCAAAGATCAGAAACGGTACGAGCATCGAGTAAGGATCGAGACCAAAGCCCACCACATGCATGAGCCCCAGTTGCCACACCACGGCGATCAACGTGGTGCTCAAGACGGCGATGGTGCTGCGCGTGCAGCGTGTGAACCACATCAAGAGCACGAGGGTGATCAGGAAGGCCACGCCGAAGAACATCACCACCATGATCAGGCCGTCGATCAGGTCGCCCACTTTCTTGGCAAACCCGACGATGTGAATATCGACGTTGGGGTTCTGCGCTTCGTATTTGTCGCGGATCTTCTCCTCCAACTGGTGGGAGAACAGCCGGTAATCCAGCGGCAGTAATTTGCCCTGATCCGCCGGGTCCGGGTAGAACTCCTGAAGAGGGACATCGACGATGCTGGACTTGAAGTTGTTCGCCACCAATCGCCCGACTTGACCGGATTTGAGGACGTTATTGCGCAGCTTGTCGAGGCTGTCCTGGGAACCGTCATAGCTCTGGGGAATCACCTCGCCACCGGCGAAGCCCTCCTCTGTCACCTCGGTCCAGCGCACACTTGGGCTCCACAGCGACTTGAGCCCGGAACGGTCAACACCCGAAATGTAGAACACCTCATCGTTGATCTGCCGCAGGGTCTCCATGTACTCCTTGGTGAAGATATCGCCCTGTTTGGCTTCCACCGAAATCCGCACGGTGTTGCCCAGGTTCGCCAAGTCGTTGCGGTGCTCCATCATCTTCTGAATGAAAGGATGACCCAGCGGGATCATCTTCTCGAAACTGGTAGACGGCCGAACCAGAGTGGCTTGCCAGAACAGGAAAATACTGACCAACAGACAAATGCCAATCACGGTCGGACGATTGTTGAAGATCAATTGTTCGAGAAAGGTCGGTTTGTCGTGTGGCTGTTGAAGATTTGTCATCGATAAGCGTCCTCGCCTGGTCAGTTCTTATTGTTGAGCGACATCAACGCCTGTCGGCGAGGTGACGTGAACGCCGCCCTGTCCTACCAGAATGAGATTGCCTTTGTCGTCCTCGGCCACACCGGCCAGTGAGAGACGGTCCGAGCGATTGGAAACGGTGAACGTCTCGCCGTCATCGGTGCTGCGCATGACGCTCCCGCCGTTTCCTACCAGCACGATGGAGTTGTCCGGCAATAATGAAGCGTTGGCGATGCTGAATTCCAACGGCCCACGCTCCCCCTGCAGCGCGACCGGCTCCCAGTTGCTGCCGAAATCCGTCGAGCGGAACAGATTGCCGCGCAGACCGTACGCCAGCAGCGTGTTCGCTTGGGACGTACCCACTGCGCCGAACAACGAACCTTGATACGGGCCTTCGAGTTTTTCCCAGGTTTGACCGTCATCCGATGAGCGAAACATGCTGCCCATTTCGCCGACGATGAATAGACCTGCATCCTTCACGTAGGCGATGCCATTGAGATGGTACTGGTCTTCGTTATCCAGCCGTTCGCCGATGTCGGTCCAGTGCTGACCGCCGTCGGTGGTCTCCAGCAGCGCGCCGTAGGCCCCTACTGCGATTCCAGTGCTGAGGTCCTTGAACCATACGTCTAACAGCGGCGCTTCGCGCTTGAGGTCTTCGAATTGTTTGTTCCAGGTGGCACCGCCATCGCCGCTGGCGAGAATCTGCGCATCATGACCGACAGCCCAGCCGTGCTGGTCGTCGACGAAGTACACCGCTGTGAGCAATTGCCGGGTTGGGACTTTGGCTTGAGTCCAGGACTTGCCTTGATCATCGGAATAAAGAATGTGACCGCGGTCTCCCACCACCACAATTCGCTTACCGGCGTGAGTCACGTCCAACAGCAGACTGCGAGAGGCTTTGGCGGACTCCAGTGCGAAAACGGCCGTGTCGCTGACGACGGGGGCAGCGGTCGGCGTGCTTTCAGCAGCCAGTGCCGTGCCGCAGAGAGCCATGGAGATGAGCACCAACACTACAGCGTTCAGAGGCCTGCTCGTGTGTAGCGTCCGGGAATCGTCATGACGTTGAATGACCGCGGACCGAGTGCGCCGAATGACTGGCTCACGCATGGAGCTTCCCCTTCCTTTATTTTTATTAGGTTCTCCGGAAGGTCATTTCAGTACTGCAAGCGCTCTAGCCTGCGTACGAGCCTTCCGAGGCGAACCCATCCTATCCAGCTTGGGAAACGTATGACAATCAACATGACGTTATCTTTTGTTAAGCAACGGTCAGGTGATTGCAGCGTTATCACTGGGACTGATTGGGAACTCTAACCGCTGGAATGGGCTGTCGGGTGACATATCTAGCAACCTGGCTGGCCGATGGCTGTGACAGTTGGGATATGTGCAGCTCTGCGAGGCTCTCACAGTTCGTGCCAGGACTGGGCTTGAGTTATGCCAAGCATTTTTCCGCGCGCAAAAACAAAACCCCATCTGCTTTCGCAAATGGGGTTCTGGAATTTAATCTTGACGATGACCTACTCTCACATGGGGAAACCC
>NZ_JBIVNG010000014.1:48896-213186 GCF_044753445.1 Pseudomonas sp. NPDC088368 | reverse complement strand
CGCCCGCGTCGCATTTTCCCTGATGCAGAACGAAGACGAATATGACGCAGGAAAGAGGGCTAAAAAGCATTGCCCTCAACCATAGAATCTCCCACAGGACTGCGCGCGCAGCCGGGTCCTGAGTTGTCTGGATGCCTGCCGCGGCCCGCCAGATCGTCTGACCGCAGCTCGGAGCAAGCGGCGCTCCTACAGCCTTCGGCCAGAATCAAATGCCTCAACCGAACCGCGACCGCTTCTGCCGAAGGCGTAGGAGCCGGCTTGCCCGCGATCGGCTGAGCAGCAGTCGTAAACACGGGGAACGCGCTGTACCTGACACACCGAAGGTTTCAAACACAGCCCAGTTCAACCCCCAACGACCAATCCTCAGTTGACAAACAGAATTGTGACGATTAGTTTCACAATATGCCTCAGCCCAACGTTCAGTTCTCAGTCGCTTCGCACATCATGGCTTCGCTGGCGGTCCGCCCCGGCGAGCCCACCCGTTCGTCCGATCTGGCCAGCAGCGTCAACGCCGACCCCAGCTTTGTGCGGCGGGTGATTTCCAAGCTGGCCAAGGCCGGTCTGGTCACCACCACCCGAGGCAAGATGGGGTCCTGCATGCTGGCACGCCCCGCCACTGAGATCACCTTGCTCGATATTTACAACGCCAGCGACGCGCCCAAGGCCTATGTGGTCCACGGGTATGCCGTCGCCGAGGGCTGTCACGTCAGTCGCAATATCAAAGGCTGCCTCGAAGGCGTGCTGTGCAGCGCGCAAACGTCATTCGAACAGGGCCTTGCGCAACACACCCTCTCTCAAATCGTGACCGCCATCGAAGACGGTCCGTGATTTTTTTTGCCGCTAATTGTTGTCTTTGAACGCACAATATTTCTCATTCTTTTCAGGAGCGTCAGATCCGGGACTCACTCATAGACCGCCATTGACGACCCGTTTCGATTTCACCCGGCACTCCGAGGCCACACGGCCACGAGGCCAACGCAGTCGCTTCATTCCCTAAATGCTTCATTCAGATGCGAGAACATCATGGCTCAGTTAGAAGGAAAAGTTGCACTCGTCACCGGCGCTTCCAAAGGCATCGGCGCGGCCATTGCCAAGGCGCTGGCCGCTGAAGGCGCGGCGGTGGTGGTGACCTACGCCAGCGCTCAGTCAGCGGCGGAAGCCGTGGCGGCGAAGATCGTCGAAAGCGGCGGCAAGGCCACCGTGGTCGGCGGCGACGTCACCAAGGCGGCGGATGCGCAGAAGTTCGTGCAAACCGCCATCGACGCTTACGGGCGCCTCGACATCGTGGTCAACAACTCCGGCGTCTATGCGTTTTCGCCGCTGGAAGAGATCACCGAAGACGAGTTTCACCGCCAGTTCAACACCAACGTTCTCGGCCTGTTGCTGGTAACGCAAGCGGCGTCCCCGCACTTGGGCGAAGGGTCGAGCGTGATCAACATCAGCTCCAGCGCGACCTCGCTGTCTCCCGCCACCAGTGCCCTCTATACCGGCACCAAGGGCGCCGTGGACGCCATCACCGGCGTGCTGGCCAACGAGCTGGCGCCGCGCAAGATCCGCGTCAATGCCATTAACCCCGGCTACACCGAAACCGAGGGCACCCACGCGGGCGGCATCACCGGCTCCGACATGGAGAAACACTTCGTGGCGCTGACGCCGCTGGGCCGCGCCGGACAACCCGACGACATCGCCGATGTGGCGACCTTCCTCGCCTCGGATGCATCGCGTTGGGTGACCGGCGAACTGCTCGTCGTGTCGGGCGGCCTGCGCTAGAACAGTCCCGGCAATGACCTGAGCGATCAGGCCATTGCCGGTTCCTGGATCCGCACGATGTCCTCGTGGGGCAAGCTGTCCAACAGGCATTGCGCGAACGCCTCGGCCACCGGCTGAACGGTTGCAGGCAAGCGCAAGCAAATGGCGAACGCGGGCAGTTCGGGCAACCCGATGTCATCCGGCAACACTTCCAGGTCCTCTGGCACGGTGGACGCCAGCCATGCGGTAATCGCCAGACCGACCCGCACGGTGGACGCGGTGGCTTCGAAGCTGCCGTTCTCGAACACGGTCCGCCAGGCAATCCCCTCCTTCGCCAGCGCGCCCAACACCAATGGGCGAAACACGCAGCGCTCGTCCACCAATGACAGTGGCAACGGCCGGGTTTTCCAGACCTCGCTGCTGCGACTTCCCACCCACACCAGCGGCTCGGTGCGAATCACCCGACCTTGGGCGTTGGGGGTGAGGTACTCGATCAGCGCCACGTCGAGATGACCGTTGTCGATGGCCTCGTGCAGCACCGGCGACGGCTCGCATTTCAACGACAGCTCCACCAGGGGATGCGCGTCGGTAAACGCCTTCATGGCGGGCGCCAGCGAGTTGATGAGATCAGGCGGCGCACCGACCCGCAGGTGCCCGCGAATCGGCCCTTCGACGGTGTCCGCCCAAATGTCGTCGTTCAATTGCAGCAGCTGCCGGGCCTTGCCGAGAAACAGCTCGCCCTGTTGCGACAGCTCCAACTGCCGGGGTTTGCGAATCAGCAACTGACAGCCGAGGGTTTCTTCGAGGCGCTTCACCTGCTGACTGACCGCGCCCTGGGTCATGAACAGCGCGTTGGCGGCGGCGGTCATGCTGCCGTGATCGGCGACGACGACGAAGGTGCGAATCAGGCTGAGGTCAAGGTTTCGGGTCATGGCGGGATTACGATCAGTAATGTCAGGCATTAAAGATATTCGATTTTCTAATCCGCCAGCCAGCCGTACTGTCGGCGGCATTCAACTGCCGGATGAAAGGCCGATGCCCACGCTGTTGCCGCTGTTTCTGTTCGTCGCCGCCTCGACCCTGTCTCCTGGCGGCGCGACGTCTCTCGCCACCGCCTCCGGTGCGCGATTCGGTTTAAGCCGTTCCCTGCCGCTGATTCTCGGGATCGCCTTCAGCCTGGCGTTTGTCGCCACGATCGCAGCGTTCGGCCTCGGCAACCTGATCGCTCAAGAACCCGGCCTGGAACTCGCGGTCAAGGTCGCGGGCTCAGCCTATCTGCTGTGGCTGGCGTGGCGCATCGCCCGGAGCGGCGCGCCCTCTACAGGCGCAGCACCGGGCGCCGGATCGGATGAGCCGCTGGGTTTTACCAACGCCATTCCGCTCCTCTTGTTGAACCCGAAAAGCTGGGCCATGACCGTCAGCGCGGCCGCCGCGTTTTCACCTCTGGCGACCCACCCGGCCGGGTTCGCAGCGTTATTGGGCGTGTCGTTCGGTCTCGCCGCGTGTGCCTCGCTGACCCTCTGGTGCTGGCTCGGCGTGCTGTTGGCGCGGCTGCTGCGCACGTCGCGTCACTGGCGAGTGTTCAACCTGGCCATGGCCGCCCTGCTCGTTTTGTCCATCATTCCCACCTGGAGTTGACCATGCTCAGCCTGCCGTTTGCCGAATCCTTCGACCTGAATGCCTGCTTCGACGACATCACCGAACACTGGTCGCCGAAGGTCGTGGCGCAAGTGAACAACCAATACGTCAAAGTAGCGAAATTGCTGGGGCAATTCGTCTGGCACAACCACGCGGAACAGGACGAACTGTTCTACGTCCTGCGCGGCCACCTGAAAATCGAATACGAAGGGGGCCGCGTGTCCCAGTTGCCTGCCGGGTCGATCCACGTCGTGCCCAAAGGCGTGATGCACAACCCGGTGGCCGACGAGGAATGCTGGATCGTGCTGATCGAGCCGATGGACACCCTGCACACCGGCGACGTCGAGACGCCGTTGAGCAAGACGATTGAACAGCAGTTGGCGTAGCCCTCGGCTAGCGGGGTACGCTCACAGGTATTCGACGTTCCCGTCCACGCTGATCGCCTGGCCGCTGATGTTGACCGCAGCGGGAGAGGAAAGGAACAGCGCCATCGCTGCGACGTCTTCCATGGTCACCATGCGGCGCAGGGAAATCTTTTCCAGATACTGGTCCCGCATCGCGTCGAAGCCGATCCCCAGCGTCTGCGCCCGTGCATCGATGACCCGGTTCATGCGCTCGCCCGCCACCACGCCCGGCAAGATAGCGTTGACCCGGACGTTGTCTGGCCCCAGTTCGCCGGTCAGCGATTTCATGAGCCCGATGATCGCCCATTTGGTTGAGGCGTAAGGCGTTCTGAAGGGATAACCAAGGCGCCCGGCGACCGAAGACATGGCGACGATGTGGGGGTTGCAGTTTGACTTCTTCAGCCAGGGCACTGCCTTGCGCAGCACGTAATACTGACTGTTGAGGTTGGTCGAGACGGTGTGCTCCCACGCGTCCGGATCCAGATCCTCGAGGTTGCCGGTGGGGCCTGCGATGCCGGCATTGTTGACCAGCACGTCCACGCCACCGAGCGATGACGTCGCCTCGTCCATCATGCGGTCCACGTCGTGCCGGACGCCAACATCCGCCACGCTGCCCCGTAAGCCGGGGTGTTCGCGCTTCATCCGTTCCACGGCCTCGCCGTCGATGTCGCAGATATACACCTGGGCCTCGACTTCATGGAAGGCCCTGGCAATGACCGCACCGATTCCAGCGGCGCCCCCGGTGATCAAAACTTTCAGACCCGGGGGCGGTTTGAGCAAATCGACAATCTTCACAGCGCTTCCCTTCCTTCAATGGCAGGTTCAGTCAATGGGCGACCGGCTTGCGCGTTGATCGCCATGCCCAACAAGGGTACGAGGAGCAAGCCGAGCACGGCGGCGGCCACGATCACATAAAAGCCGGATGAACTGAGTCCCGATGCTTTTTCCGCCAGGCCAAACAGAAACGGGCCGACGAAACCACCCAGCAAACCGAGCGTGTTGATGAAAGCCAGCCCAGCGGCCGCTTCGATGCCCTGCAACCGTTTCATCGCGATGGCCCAATAAGTCGGCAGCACGCCACCGGCGAAGAATGACGTGGCCGTGAACAGCGCAATGCGGCTTATCGCGTCATCGATCAGGGTGAACGCCACTGAACTGGCGATCAGCCCCACAGTGAACAGAATCAGGCAATACGTGTCGCGATCCACGGCGCGATGCACCCTAGGCAGCACCAGAACCCCCGCGAGAAAACCGAAGCCGACGCTGCTGGACAACAGGCCCACGGTGAGTGGCGAGGTGATCTGCATCTGCTGGATGATCGACGGCGTGAAGAACACCAGGCCCACGAACGCTACTTGGTTAAGGAAGTAAATCAGGCCGATGAGGATCGTGGTCGGCCGCGTCAACGCCTTCATCCACTGCCCGGAATAGCGATGAGGCTCACCCTGCCCCGGCAACAGCGCGTGGGTCTCCAGCGACTGGGCCTGCGCCGCATTCAGCCAGCGCGCATCCCGTGGCCGGTCCGGCAATTTGAACCAGAGAATCACGCCAACCACAACACTCGGCAGGCCTTCCAGCAAAAACATCCATTGCCAGCCGTGCAAACCGCTCACCCCGTCCAGCCGCATCAACGCGCCGCCGATCGGGTTGCCAATGACCAGCGCCAGCGCCGGGGCGATGTAAATCCAGCCGATGACGATGCCGCGGTCCTTGGGTGCGAACCACAGGGTCACCATGTACATCAAGGCCGGAAACAGACCGGCCTCGGCGATGCCCAGCAGCACCCGCAGCAGGTAAAACGACGCCTCGCCCTGCACGAACATCATCGCCGAAGACAGCACGCCCCAAGTCACTGCAATCCTGGCAATCCAGCGTCGTGGCCCGATGCGGTGGGCGAGCAGATTGCTGGGGACTTCGAGCAAGGCGTATCCGATGAAAAAAATGCCCGCGCCCAGTCCGAACGCCGCCGCGCTGATCCCCAGGTCAGCATTGAGCGCCGCCTTCGCCAGTGCAACGTTGGTGCGGTCCAGGTAGGACATAAAATAAATGGCGCACATCAACGGTATCAATCGAACCATCGCTCGCCGGGTCGCGAGCGCATGGAGCTGCGCAGCGTTGGACATGACCGTCATGATCAAACCTCTTCTTGTTTTGTTCTGACTGCTCGATAATCTGGCCGCGTCGCATCACTGCAGGTGCACGTTTTGACGGCCCTTGAGGCCCAGCATCTGGCGGGCTTCCTGCGGGGTGGCGATCTCGAATGACAGTTCCTCGAGAATGTGCCGAACCTTGCGCACCTGTTCGGCGTTGGTCTTGGCCTTGACCCCTTTGGCGAGGTAGATGCTGTCTTCCAGCCCCACCCGCACATGGCCGCCCATGATCGCACCCATGGTCACGAAAGGCAGCTGGTGACGCCCTGCGCCGAGAATTGAAAACTCGTAGTTCTCGCGCCCGAACAGCCGGTCGGCAGTGGTGCGCATGAGCAGCATGTTTTCCGGGTCGGCACCCAGTCCACCCAGTATCCCGAAGCAGGACTGGATGAACAGCGGTGGTTTGACCAGCCCTTGCTCGACGAAATGCGCCAGGTTGTAGAGGTGCCCGACGTCGTAGCATTCGAACTCGAACCGCGTGCCGCATTCGCCCAGTTGCTGCATGATTTGGCGGATGTCCTTGAACGTGTTCTTGAACACCACATCTTCCATGCCCTCGACGTGTTCACGCTCCCAGTCATACGTCCACGACGCAATCTTGCGGGCGATCGGATGGATCGAGAAATTCATCGAGCCCATGTTCAACGAGCACAGCTCCGGTTGAGCCGTCAGGGGATACGCCAGACGTTCGGCCAGCGTCATCCGAGTGCTGCCACCCGTGGTGATATTGATGACGGCGTCGGTGGCGCGGGCAATCGCGGGTACGAATCGGGCGAACACTTCGGGATCGGGCGTGGGGCGCCCGTCTTCAGGGTCTCGGGCGTGCAGATGGAGAATCGCCGCGCCTGCCTCGGCGGCCTCGATGGCGTGTCGTTCGATCTCGGCGGGCGTCAGGGGCAGGTACTCGGACATCGACGGCGTGTGCGTAGCGCCAGTGATCGCGCAGGAAATGATGACCTTTCGGTTCGGCGAGCTCATGAAGGACAACCTTTGTTTTTATTGGCGTGGGCGCCATCGCGAATGACGTCAGGCAGGCGCGGCGCGTGTCGAGATCAGCTTATTGCGTTTGCGCATTCGCAGTAAGATCCTTACCGGACACTAAAGAATCCCTGAAGGACATTGAGCGGAGCCCCACGAATGTCACGAAAACTGCCGCTGTTCAACGAACGCATCTATGCCCCTTACAAGATTGCGGCGTTGGTGGAAGTCCTCGCTGAACAAGGGATCGCCCCTGCCGACAGCCTGAAAGGCAGCGGCATAACGGAAGACCAGATCAACGACGCCACTACCCTCACCTCGGTCCGCCAATACGCGACCGTGTGCGGCAATGCCGTGTCGCTGTCCAAAGACCCGGCCACCCCGTTCAAGACTGGCGCACGCCTGCACTTGTCTGCCTACGGCATGTATGGATATGCGCTGATGTCGTGCCTGTCACTGCGTGATTATTTTCGGCTGGGCGTTAAATACCACGCGCTGGCCACGCCGACGCTGACCATTGAATGGCAGGAATACGAAGACCGCGCGGTGTGGACGTTTCCCGATGCTTCTACACCGAGCCCGTCCCGGGAAATCAAACAGTTCTGGATCGAGCAGCAATTCACCCAGCACGTCACTCATCTTCAAGACGTGTTCGGCCAGAGCTGCCCGCCGACCAAAGCCTGCTTTTCCTACCCCGCGCCCGCCTATGCCCACCTCTACCCCGACTATCTGGGGTGTCCGTGCGTGTTCGACCACCCGCAATGCGAGTTGCATTACGACAGCGCGATTCTCGATCAAAAGCCGCACCTTGCCCATCGCCTGACCGCGACCGTGCTCCAGGAAACCTGTGAACGATTGATCGGGCAGGCGAAGGTGTCGGCGGGCATTGCCGGAGAGGTCTATCAGATGATGATGCAGACGCCAGGAGAGTTTCCGAGCATGGAAGCAGTGGCCGAGCACCTGCACATGACCACCCGCAGCCTGCGCCGCAAGCTGCAGATGGAAGACACGTCGTTCGCTGCCATCGTCGATGACGTCCGCTGTTCACTGGCGGTCGAATACTTGAAGACGACCGTGATGAGCACTGATGACATTGCCCTATTGCTCGGCTTTTCGGAGCCCACCAACTTCAGGCGTGCCTTCAAGCGCTGGACCGGCAAGACCACGAAGGAATACCGTCAGGGCTGATCATACAAGCCGGTGATGGCAGCGCCGGGATGTGTCCGACAGTCAGACCCTTTCTTAGCGGTCTTTTTCCTCCGTAGGCTCAAAGCGCAACACCCCGAGAATGCCGCTCCCGCCTTCACGTTTTCTGTCGGAAGGATGATTGACCCCGTCGTTCACCGGCACCTCGGCAAAATCGAACGGGCTGATGCCACTCAGGCACGCGGCATTGATCCCCAGTTGTGTGGGGTTGGAGCGGCGTTGATGGTGGGTGTAGATGCCGCACTTGGAGCAGAAGTAATGCCTGGCCGTGCGCGTATTGAATTCGTACAGCGTGAGGGCGTCTTCGCCTGTCACGATCTGCAGGTCTTCCTGACGGGCAGTCACGGCGACCGCGCCACGCATCCGGCAGTACGAGCAGTTGCAACGACGGGCGGTGTGCAGTCCATCGGCGAGTCGGACGCGAAAGCGCACGGTGCCGCAGTGGCAGCAGCCCTCGAAATCGGCTTGATCCTTGTTCATTTCCTCGGCCTCACGAAGATCATGGGATGACGTTTACAGGCTGGCGATAGTAGCAGAGGGCGTCGGCTCGTCGGTTGGCAGGACGCCTGCTATCGGCCAGGGCGCGCCACCGCTACAATGCGCCTCCCTCCGCATCACCGCCCGAACGCGCCGAGTCGAAGATGAACCGTCAGAAAAAGCTCCAACAGTTGTTCAAGGCCAAGGCAAAAAAAGCCAGCGCCAAACTGGCCCCCAAGAAAAAGTCCACGTACATCAGCAAGGCCGACCGGGCAAAGCTTGAGGCTGAAGCCGCTGCCGAGCCGAGCCCGCAGACTGAATCGGACAACTGATCGCGCACAGAAGCGGTGACCTTGACGCTCAATCCACATCCGCCACCCACAACACCGACTTGCCGATCTGCTCCCGGGCTTCGATCCGGGCGTGAACGGTCTGGACATCTTCCATCCGGTAACGACCTTCGATCTCGATCTTCAGTGTTCCGTCGAGAATGGCCCCGAACACGGCATCGGCGCGGCGCTGAACCGTGGCTCCGTCGGCCATGTGATCCGCCAGCCGGGGCCGGGTGAGAAACAGTGAACCGCCCTCCCCGAGTTCGATGGGGTCGAGGTCGGTGACCGAGCCGGAGACGTTGCCGTAATTGATGATCAGCCCGCGAGTGCGGCACGCCCTGAAGCTGTCGCGCAGGGTGGTTTTGCCCACCGAGTCAAACACCACGTCCACGCCTTTGCCTTGTGTCGCTTCACGAATGCGATCCGCAAAACCGCCTTCGTCGTAGCGCATCGCGTGATGGGCGCCGCGCTCGGTGGCAATCGCGCATTTACGCT
This sequence comes from Pseudomonas sp. NPDC088368, assembly GCF_044753445.1. NCBI lineage: Bacteria > Pseudomonadati > Pseudomonadota > Gammaproteobacteria > Pseudomonadales > Pseudomonadaceae > Pseudomonas > Pseudomonas sp. NPDC088368. The sequence continues at coordinate 203,757 of NZ_JBIVNG010000014.1, read as the reverse complement.
CACTGCTGGCCGTGGCGAAAATGTCGGCGCCCCGTGCCTTGGCCATCTGGATCAGCAACTGGCCGATGCTGCCGGACCCGGCGTGAATCAGGCACGTGCTTTCCGGCCCCAATCGGGCGATGTCGTCCACCAGATAATGCGCGGTCGCGCCCTGAAAAATCGTTGCAGCGGCCAGGTCGTAGGGAATGGCGTCAGGGATTTTTGCGACCTTTTCAGCGGGCACGCTGGCGTACTCGGCATAGCTGCCCCACGCAATGCACCACGCCACCCGATCACCGACCGTCAAGTGCGTAACGCCCTCGCCCACCTCGACGATTCTCCCGGCGCCCTCCATGCCCAGCGTGCAGGGTGCTCGCACCGGGTAGGTCGCGGAGGACGCGTACTTGCCCTGACGGGTGTGCACGTCCATGAAGTTGATCCCGGCGTAAGCGACCTTGACCAACACGTGGCCGGGCGTGGCCTGAGGCATTGGCAGGTCTTTGCGCAATTGCACAACCTCAGGTCCGCCGTAGGTCTGGATCATGATGCCTTTCATCGTGGGTCGCTCCTGGGTCTATACCGGACGGTTGTCGTCGTTGATGCGATCCATGTTAAAACGCGGCGTTCGGATCGATAATTCCCTAATCTCTCCCACCCTCCGTTCGGAAATAACCCGATGTTCGACTGGCAGGATTTGTACGTGTTCTCGGTGCTGGCCCGCACGCAGTCGTTGTCCGCGGCCGCCCGCGAATTGCAAGTGGAGCACGCGACGGTGGGACGGCGCCTTGACGCACTGGAAAAAGCGCTGGGCCTGCGTCTGGTCGACCGTCTGCCCCGCAGCCGGCCGCTGACGGAAGACGGCCGGGCCTTGAGCCGGATTCTGGAAGCGATGCCCGGGATCGCCAGTGAAGTGCAGCAGTTGTCGCGGGTGGCGTCTATCGACGTGGCGGGCACGGTCAAGGTCAGCGCGCCGCCATCGCTGGCCATTCACACGCTTGCGCCACGCATGGCCGAGCTGCGACGCCAGCACCCTCGCTTGAACGTGGAACTGTTGCCCTCGCTGTCGCTGGCGGCGCTGGACAAAGGCGAAGCCGACATCGCCCTGCGCACGGTGCGGCCCGAGGAGGACGCGCTGGTCCGTCGCAAGGTCGGCGTGGTGCGGTTCGCGCTCTACGCCAGTGCTGCGTTTGCCGAGCAACCCGCCGAGCAATGGACGTTCATCGGCTACGACGCAAGCCGCGATCACCTGCCGCAGCAGGCGTGGTTGCACCAGATTCGTCGTCATCGCCCGGTGGTGTTTGCCGCCAGCGACTTGATGTCCCAGCAGATGGCGGCCCGGTCCGGATTGGGTGCGGTGGTGCTGCCGACCACCGTGGGCGACGGCGACCCGGCGCTACGCCGCCTGACGGTCGACAGCGAAGGGCCTGCCCGTGATCTGTGGCTGACGGTGTACCCCGATCTGCGGCGCTCGCCGTCGGTCAAGGCGGTGATGGATTTTCTGGTCGAGTGCGTTCACAGCGAGCCACGATTGCGCACATGACTCGGTAAAACCCGTGAAGATCAGGCGTTGGCCGCTTCCGACGGGGCCATCGCGAAGCGGTTCTTGCCCGCACTTTTCGCGTCGTACAACGCCAGGTCCGCGCGGCGCATCAGGCTGAACATCGACTCGCCCGGCTCACGTTCCGCCACGCCCACGCTGATCGACAATGTCAGGCCGTATAACGGGCTGGTGTTGACGGCTTCGACGATGGCCAGCGCCAGCACTTGTGCCGCCGCGAGGTCGTGCAATTGAGCCGCGACGGCGAACTCTTCGCCGCCTAGCCGGGCGAAGTTATGGCCCTGGCTCCGGTCCTTCAACAGCCTGCCGACTTCGACCAATACCCGGTCGCCGACGTCGTGACCGTAGCCGTCGTTGATCTTCTTGAAATCGTCGATGTCGAGCATCAGGAAGAACAGCGGCGACGTGGCGCTTCCGTCTTCCACGGTGGCGGTGAGCCGTTCGATGAAGGCGCGCCGGTTGGGCAGCCCGGTCAGGGTGTCCTTGTAGGCCATGCCGTGCAGTTGATGTTGCAGGTCGAACACATCCTTGCGAATCAGGCAAAACGTCTGGCACACCAGCGTGGCCACCAGCAGGCTGCCGGTGATGAGGATCAGTGTCAGGGTCAGGTCCAGTTGCCGATCAAAGGCCGGTTGCACCGTGTAAAAAAGCGTGGCCCAGATGGCCGCGCCGGTGCTCAAGGCCTGCAGCGGATGAAAATGCATGGCCGAGACCGGCAAGCTCAAGACCAGCCCGATGGGCAGGAACCAGAGCAGCGGATTGCCCAGGGCGATGGCCAGTGAACCGAGGCACGCGGTGCAGGTGCACAACAGCAGCAGCCCGGTCAGCCACAGCTCCCGTGTGGTGCGGGCGCGGTACGTGAGAAAACAGATGACCCCGGCAATGGCGCAGTAGCCATACAACCAGGGCGATATGGGCTGGGTCCGGCTGGCCACGAACAACACCACGCAGCACGCCACGGCGGCCAGAATCTCGCTGGATATCTTGAGCGGCCGCAATTGAGCGAACGACTTCTGCTCAAGACTTTCTTCAGTTCCCTGCATGCTTCATCAACCCCGCCAGACGCTCTAATGCCGCTCGCCTTCATCGGGTCGCAGTGCGCAGATAGTACCTAAATCTGCCCGTTGTCATGATTAAGAACGTCACCGTTCGGCGCGTGTACAGGCGTAGAGACGCAAACCACGCTCACTCACGCGGGGTTTGCGCCTGCGGCGCGCGACGACACACTTTCAGGGGTCATGCACCACCACTGTGTCATCCAGAAGAACGAACAGATCGTTGAGGTCCTGTCGGGCATTCACGGGCCCTGCGGCGATCCGACCAGTTGCCTGCTCACCTTCCAAAACCCTCCTACACTCTTGATGTCTTTCTCGGGGATGACGCCCAGCCGTCCGCTCGCCCCCAGACAATCCCCGCCCCATCAACCGAATCACCCATGCCGTTGTTCACTTCGGGAGGTGTATGTATGTCGAGCAAACGTCCCCCTTTCACCCTGGATTGCTGGAACAAGGACTGGATCATCCATGGCCACAAACTGGTGTGCCGGTCCTGTGGTGCCGGGCAGTGCCCCGCGTTGAACGAGCAACCGTTCAAACACACCGAGACCTGCGAGGTCTCTGCGGCCGGAGCCCGTTACCCCTGGCGGGAACTCAATGCCATTCTCAAGGATGGACTGGCCGACGTCAGACGCATGCTGCATTGACTCATTTTTTACGCGCCCACCTGTGACGAGCATTCACACTGGCTGTGCCATCTGTGGTGTTTTATTGCCCGGAACCCTCGCCTACGCTGTGCTCAACCCCGGACACACATGCTTCTGGGGATTCTGATCACTGACCGTGGAAAGAGACCGATGAGCACAGCCCCCAAGCCAGATGAACTCGCAATCCCTTATCAACTGCCCCAAGTGCCGTTCATGACGCCGGACATGGTGCACGCTGGCGTCCTCACCGACTGGCTGCAAGACGACAATCTATGGGTGCCGGTCACCGCGTCGGTCTCGTTCAAACCCCTGTTGCTCAGCACCACCGGCGGCTATTACATCAACCTGTTGCGCGTTCGCCAGAGCGGCGTGCTGTCCCGTCATCGCCACAGCGGCGGCGTGCATGCGCTGGTCCTTAAAGGTCGCTGGTATTACCTCGAACACGATTGGGTGGCCACCGAAGGTTCTTTCGCCTACGAGCCTCCAGGGGAAACCCACACCCTGTTCGTGCCGGAAGACGTGGAAGAAATGATCACCTGGTTCCACGTCCAGGGCGGTTACACGTACGTTGACCCGCAAGGCGTGGCCGTGGGGTACGAGGACGTGTTCACCAAGCTCGAAACCGCACGCAAACATTACAAATCCCTGGGGCTGCCGGACGAATACATCGAGCAGTTCATTCGCTGACAGGCCGATCTCCGGCGACGGGCGGGTGGCTTGTTCGTGTGCCCGAATGCTGGCAGGCTGCGCCCACCGTAGCCTGTCGCGAGCGTGCAGATGGATAACTACTCACAGATGCTGGCCTTCATGTGGGCGACCGAACATGGCAATTTCTCGGCGGCGGCGCGGGCCAACGGCCTGACCCCTTCGGCCATCAGCAAGCTGATCACCCGGCTTGAAGACCGTTTGCAGGTTCGGCTGTTTCAGCGCGGCACCCGCACGTTGACCCTGACCGAGGAAGGCTCGGCCTATCTGGTCAGTGCGCGGGCGGTGATCCATGCGATGGCGGAAGCGGACTCGCTGGCGGAAGCATTTCCCGGTCGGGTCAGCGGCGCGCTGCGCATTCACACGATGACCACGTTCGCCAAACACCAGATCCTGCCGTGGCTGCCGGAATTCCTGGCGCGTTACCCCGGCCTGACGGTGGATGTGCAAGTGGGGCCGCAATACGTGGACCTGTTCGATCAGGGGCTGGACGTGGCAATTCACAGCGGCGGACTGCCAGACTCTTCGCGAATCGCGCGCAAGATCGGCGAAAGCGCGTGGGTTACCTGCGCGTCACCGGATTACCTGGCGCGCAAAGGGACGCCTGCTCAACCGCAGGACTTGCTGAACCACGACTGCTTCAACTTCGGCTTTCACAGCGCCTGGAACACCTGGCAATTTCGTGCCGGGACAGGCGACGCCGAGGCCGGCATCGTGACCCTGCCGATTGCCCCCAAGGCCGTTTTTGCCCAAGGGGACATGCTGCGGGAGATGGCCTTGAGCGGCGCGGGGATCGTCAAACTGGCGCAGTTCCATATTGGTGAGGACATCCGGCAGGGTCGATTGGTCCCGCTGCTGAGCGACTTCAACTTGGCAGATAAAGAGCCGATTTACCTGATTTATTCGAACAGGAAGCACCTGAGCCCGAGAATCCGCGTGTTCCGCGATTTTCTGGAAGACAAGCTGAAGGAACATCCATGGGAATAAGCACGCCGATCAGAACGTCGGCGGCGAAACCGCGCTGACCACCACACACACTTCGTCGAACGGGTTGCGCATGCGGTGCGGCAAGCGGCTGTCGAAGTAATAGGCGTCGCCCGGCGCAAGGATGCGGACCTCATCGCCGACGGTCATTTCCAGACGACCTTCAATGATGATGCCGCCCTCCTCGGCTTCGTGGGAGTACAGCTCTTCGCCTTCCTGGCCGGTATCGGCGCCGGGTTCATAGCGCTCGTGAAGAATCATCATCGAGCTGTTGGTCAGGTTGGCCCCGACTTGCCGGTAGGACAGCATTTTGCCGTCTGCCAGTTCGACCAGTTCATTGGCCTTGTAGAACACCGCACGGTCGACGACCGCCGAGTCGGAGAAAAACACGCTCAGGGTGACGTTCAGCGGCTTGAGCAGGCGTTTGAGAATACTGACTGACGGGCTCGATTTGTCGCGTTCGATGATCGACAGCGTGGCATGGGGAACGCCCGCCAGTTCGGCAAGTCCACGGATCGACAACCCCCGGCTCTGACGCAGCGCCTTGAGCCGTTCGCCGACCGACGCCGTGTCTTCGCTCGGGACCTCGTCTTCGACGGGCTCTTCCGGCGCGTGGGGGTTACGGCTGATCGCCGGCGAATCTGTCACGGTTGTGTCCTCAAGTGAACTCGGCATGTCACGGGCCGACGCCGCGTGAATGCGCGGATGAGACGGCGTGCATCCGTCGATGCCTGAAAAGGGTCGCGGTGCACCAAGTTGGGTATTTCGCACCAACCGGCGTCGGCTGACAAGCGCAAAAGTAACAACTGCTGACGACCGATCACCGGACGCGGGCGTGGCCGTGGGCTCGATGCCCCGAACGGCGTGAGCTTCACGGCTGGCCTGATCGCAAAAGCCGGGCGTGAAAAAACAATCGCTTACCGGTCATCCGGGCGATTTCAGTTTTCGGGGGCGCGGAAAAATAAAACTTGCTTCGCAGATTTGCAGGTGGTAAATATTTTTACCACCACCACACAACACCATCTGCGTCGAGGTTCCACATGCACAAGAAGCACAAGCCGTGCCACGCTTTAGCCGCTCTCGCGTTGACCGTTGCCGGACTTGCCGCCGCACAGTCGGCAAGCGCCCGTGACCTGACCATCGTTTCCTGGGGAGGAAACTTTCAGGACGCGCAACGTGAGATTTTCTTCAAGCCATTCGGCGAACAGACCGGCAAAAAAGTCCTCGACCAGAGCTGGGACGGTGGCGTCGGCGTACTCGACGCCAAGGTGAAAGTCGGCAACCCGAACTGGGACGTGGTCGAAGTGGAAGCCGAAGACCTCGCGCTGGGCTGCGACACCGGCCTCTACGAAAAAATCGACTGGGCCAAGGTCGGCAACAAGGCTGATTTCATTCCGGAAGCGGTGAACGATTGCGGCGTGGGCGCCATCGTCTGGAACACCGGTGTGGCGTGGGACGGCGACAAGCTGAAAACCGCTCCGACCTCTTGGGCCGATTTCTTCGACACCCAGAAATTCCCCGGCAAACGCGGCCTGCGCAAAGGCCCGAAATACTCGCTGGAGTTCGCCCTGATCGCCGACGGCGTGAAGCCCGCTGACGTTTACAAAGTCCTGCGCACCCCGGAAGGCGTGGACCGTGCGTTCAACAAGCTCAACAGCATCAAGTCCAGCATCGTCTGGTGGGAAGCGGGCGCGCAGCCGCTGCAAATGCTCTCGGCGGGTGACGTGGTGATGAGCTCGGCTTACAACGGCCGCATCACCGGTTTCAACCGCAACGAAGGCAAGCACTTCAAATTCCTGTGGAACGGCAGCGTTTCGGCCATCGACTCCTGGACCGTGCTCAAAGGCAGTGAAAACAAAGCCGCTGCGATGGACTTCATCAGCTTCGCCAGCAAGCCGGAAAACCTCTCCAAACTGCCGAAATTCATCGCCTACGGCTTGCCGAACAAAAAGGCCAACGAGCTTGTTCCCGCGGACCTGAAGGCCGACCTGCCGACCACCCCGGACAACCTCGCCGCCGCGCTGCCGCTGGACGTGGAGTTCTGGGTCGACAACACCGAATCGCTGACCGAGCGCTTCAACGCCTGGATCGCCCAGAAGTAATTCCGGCGCATTTTCCGCCACCCGTTCCAGCGTGGCGGCTCACCCTGCAAACCTCCGCCATGTCGCGCCCGTGCGCGACGTGACGGCCACTGATTGCTTCTTCATTTTGCGTGAACAGGCAGATGAGTAGCGAAGACGGCACCTGCCTACACCCTGATGAGGGCTGCGACATGAAACACCTGGTCAGCTTCAAGAACATCCAGAAAACCTACGACGGCTTTCGTCCGGTCGTGAAAGACCTGAACCTGGACATCGCCGAAGGAGAATTCGTCACCCTGCTCGGCCCTTCCGGTTCGGGCAAGACCACCAGCCTGATGATGCTCGCGGGTTTCGAAACACCGACTCAGGGCGAGATCTTTCTGAAAGACAAACCGCTGCACAACCTGCCGCCGCACAAGCGTGACATCGGCATGGTGTTCCAGAATTACGCCCTGTTCCCGCACATGACCATCGAGGAAAACCTCGCGTTTCCGCTGTCAGTGCGCAAGATGAACCGCATCGAGCGCGCCGAGAAAGTGCGCCGCGCCCTCGACATGGTGCGCCTCAACGACTTCGCCAAACGCTACCCGGCGCAGATGTCCGGCGGCCAGCAACAGCGTGTTGCCCTGGCCCGCGCGCTGGTGTTTGAGCCCAAGCTGGTGTTGATGGACGAGCCTTTGGGCGCCCTCGACAAACAGCTGCGCGAACACATGCAGCTGGAGATCAAGCACCTGCACAAACAGTTGGGGCTGACGGTCGTTTACGTGACCCACGACCAGAGTGAAGCGCTGACGATGTCGGACCGCGTGGCCGTGTTCAATGACGGCGTGATCCAACAGATCGACACCCCGGCGGCGATCTACGAAACCCCGACCAAAAGCTTCGTGGCCCAGTTCATCGGTGAGAACAACACCCTGCACGGCACTGTGCTGTCCCAGGACGCCACCCACTCCACCGTTCGCTTGAAGGACGGCAGTCTGGTTCAGGCGATCACCGTGACCGGCGCGCAGCCGGGAGAACCTGTCGCGCTGTGCATCCGTCCTGAACGCGTCCTTGTCAGCGGTGCAGGCAGTACGCCCCTGACCGCACGGATTCGCGAATACATCTACCTCGGCGATCACGTGCGCATGATCACTGAAATCGCAGGGCAACCTGACTTCATGATCAAACTGCCCGCCACCCAAATGGACAGCAGCTGGACCGTCGGCAGTTCCATCTCCCTGTCCTGGGCGCCCGAGCACATCCGTGCGCTCGACGTCATCCAGCACTGAGGCGCCGATCATGAGTCAGACCGCCGTTCTGCTGCACCGTGACGAGGACACCGTCGACCTGAGGGCCAAACTCAGAAGGTCGCAACGCACGTATAAACTGAAGTCGCTGGCGCTGATCGCGCCGCTGTTCCTGTTCGTGCTGGTGTGCTTTGCCTTCCCCATCGGCACCCTGCTCAGCCGCAGCGTCGACAACCCCGAAGTCAACACTGCCATGCCCGCCACCACCGCTGCCTTGAGCGGCTGGGAAGGCACCGAACTGCCCGGCGAAAGCACCTACGCCGCGTTGATCAAAGACCTTGCCAGCGCCAAGGAAAACGGTCAGATCCTCGCCTTGAGCAAGCGCCTGAGTTACGAGATTCCCGACTACCGCACCGTCATCACCAAAACCCTGCGCAAGTTGCCCGACGACGGCGCGGCATCGAAACGCGAGGCGCTGATTGACGTCGACAAAGCCTGGGGCGATGTCGCGTACTGGAAAGCGCTGAAACAGGCTTCGTCGAAACTGACGCCCTATTACCTGCTGGCGTCTGTCGATCATCGGCTGGATTCGGCCACGGGCAATCTGGTGAAGGCGGAGCCAAATCAATCGATCTACGTGGACATTTTTGCCCGCACCTTTTACATCGGCGCCATCGTCACCGTGCTGTGCCTGATCCTGGGTTTCCCGGTGGCCTACTGGCTGGCCATTTTGCCGGAGGGCAAAAGCAACCTGCTGATGATCTGCGTGCTGCTGCCGTTCTGGACCTCGCTGATCGTGCGCACCGCTGCGTGGATCGTCCTGCTGCAATCGGACGGTTTAATCAATCGCACACTGATGTTTCTCGGCATCGCCGATGCGCCGATTCAACTGGTGTTCAACCGCACCGGGGTGATCATCGCAATGACCCACGTGCTGCTGCCGTTCATGATTCTGCCGCTGTACAGCGTGATGAAAAGCATCCCGACGAACTACGTGCGGGCTGCCATTTCCCTGGGCGCGCATCCGTTCGTGGCGTTCTGGCGGGTGTACGTCCCGCAGACCTTCGCGGGCCTGGCGGCGGGCGGTCTGCTCACGTTCATCCTCGCCATCGGTTACTACGTGACCCCGGCGCTGGTGGGCGGTGCAGCGGATCAGATGGTCAGCTACTTCGTCGCGTTCTACACCAACAAGACCGTGAATTGGGGCATGGCGTCTGCCCTTGGCAGCCTGTTGCTGATTGCCACGCTGCTGCTTTACGTGGTGTACGGCAAACTCACCAACCCGACTCAGGCGAGGTAATCGACATGTTGCAACCCTACGCATCCCCCGCCGAAAAACTCGCCCGCTTCGGACTCGTTTCGGTGTCGATCCTGATCCTGCTGTTTCTGATCGTGCCGATCCTGGTGATCATCCCGCTGTCGTTCAATTCGTCGTCGTTCCTGACGTACCCCATGGACGGGTTTTCCATGCGCTGGTACCAGGAACTGATGTCTTCGGAAGAATGGCGGCAGGCGTTCAAAAACAGCTTCATCATCGCGCCCGGTGCGACGCTGCTGGCGATGGTTTTCGGCACCATGGCCTCGGTCGGGCTGTGCCGCGGTGACTTTCGCGGCAAGAGCGTGGTCATGGCGTTCCTGATTTCGCCGATGATCGTGCCGCTGATCATTGTCGCGGTGGGGCTGTATTTCTTCTTCGCCAAGCTGCAGTTGCTCAACAGCTACCTCGGCCTGGTGCTGGCCCACGCCATGCTCGGCGTGCCATTCGTGGTGATCACGGTCAACGCGACTCTGCATGGTTTCAACACCAACCTGAGCCGTGCGGCCGCGAGCCTGGGCGCCCCGCCGCTGACGGTGTTCTTTCGCGTCGTGCTGCCGCTGATCGCGCCCGGCGTCATCTCCGGCGGGCTGTTCGCCTTCGCCACCTCGTTCGATGAAGTGGTGGTGACGCTGTTCCTCGCCAGCCCTTCGCAACGCACCTTGCCGCTGCAAATGTTCGCCGGGATTCGCGAGAACATCAGCCCGAATATCGCCGCCGTCGCCACCATCATGGTCGTGCTGTCGGTCTTGATGCTGCTGACGCTGGAGGTGCTGCGGCGGCGTAACGAAAAATTGAAGGTCAAACAACAATAAATAGGCGGCAGTCCCTTGTTCGGGACGTATTGAAAAAAACCATGTGAGGCCGCCCCGACCGTGCGCCGGGGCGGCAAACGACTGTCCGGATTCAGAGGTTGAGAATGGCTAACTTAGTGGGCGATGTATCCAGCGCCGCGCGTATCCTGCCGGAACTGAACGGTGAAAAGCTGTTCATCCAGAAAGGCAAAGGCGCCTGGCTCTGGGATGACAGAGGGCGTCGGTACATCGATACCGCGCTGGGTTTCGGCGCGGTGCTGTTGGGTCACGCCAACGACACCGTGAACGAGGCCGTGACGCACGCATTGAGCGACAGTGCCGCGCCGTCCTGGGCCCACGTGCGCGAACACGCGGCAGCGACGGCGCTGGCGAAGCACACCGGCGAATTGACCAAAGTGATGTTCACCAACTCCGGCAGCGAAGCGGTGCACCTCGCCTGCCGAGCGGCCCGTGCGTACACCGGGCGCGGCAGGATCGCCAAGATGGCGGCGGGGTTCGACGGCTGGTTCGATGACGTGAGCTTCGGCAACGTGACCTCCAACGAAGCGCGTTTCGAAGACGGCGCTCGCCCCGCGACCGAACGCACCACGCTGCTGCGCTTCAACGACTTCGCTGACGTCGAGCGGCTGTTTGCGGAAGACGGGGATATTGCGGCGGTGATCCTTGAACCGATGCTCGCCAACGCGGGCTGCATCATGCCGCTGCCCGGTTACCTCAAGCACGTCCAGGACATCGCGCACGCACACGGCGCGCTGGTGATCTGCGATGAGGTGTTGATGGGCTTTCGTCTGTTTGCCGGGCTGGCGGGTCTGCGCGAGGGCCTGGACCCGGACCTGGCCAGCGTCGGCAAGGCCATCGGTAACGGCGTGCCGGTCTCGGCGGTCGTCGGCAAGCCGCATATCTTGCAGGGCTTCGAAGAAGGCCGCGTCGCCCGTGGCGGCACGTTCAGCGGTAACCCGCTGGCCTGCGCGGCGGTCAGCAGCACCTTGGCGTTGCTGGATCAACGCGATTACGAACAGTTGGTGCAGCGCGGCGAGCACCTGCGTGTGGCGGTCGAAGGGATTTTCAAGGCCCAGGGCATTCAGGCCGTGACCAGTGGGTATGGCAACGTATTCGGAATCTGGCACGCCGACGTTGCGCCTGTCACGTATGAAGAAGCTTCAAAGGTTGCCAACCCCGCCTTCACCAAAGCCCTCCACCTCGCCCTGCGCGAAGCCGGTGTGCTGATGATGCCGTCACCCTATGGACGGATCTACATTTCGTTCGACCATGGGGATGAAGTGATTGATGCGATGAAAGTGGCGTTTGAGCAGGCGGCTGTAAAACTGCGCGCCGGGTTCGGCAGCCCTTGATTCAAGACCGTGGTGGGTCAGCCGGTTGTGCAACGCCTGACCCACCGCTTCGCTGCCGTCGTGCCTCCGGCGGCTCCCACGGAAACCGTGTTGAACCTTGATTCGTTGGCACCCTCACGTACGCGATGTTGTGTCGCTACCCTCTGCGCGCCACGAAGAAAATCTCGTGGGAGACGGCGGAGGCACGACGGCAGCGACGGCAGCGACGGCAATGGATCAGGCGACACAAAATCCCGTTTACATCCCGAATCAGACTCCAACGCTCTAACCCTCCTGTGGACACTAACCTTGACCTTCCCACCTGACATCAGGAAGACGAAGAATGTCCGCACGCCCCCAATCCCGAAGACTGCGCCTTGGTCGCTGCTCTCTGATCGATCAGGTCTACTTGATCACTGCGGTGACCCACAACCGACAACCTTTCTTCAGCGACTGGCGAGCAGCTCGACTCTTGGTGCATCAACTGCGCAAGGCGCAATGGGCTGGATTGGCGGATTCGTTGGCATGGGTCGTGATGCCCGATCGCTTCCACTGGCTCATGCAACTCAAAGACCGAGAGCTGTCGGCGGTGGTGCACAGGGTCAAATGCCAGGCGGCGGGCCAGGTCAATGGGTATTTGGGCAGATCAGGGCAATTCTGGCAGCGTGGCTTTCATGACCGAGCGCTTCGCAGTGATGAAGATGTGCGGCCGGTAGCCCGCTACATCATTGCTAACCCGATAAGAGCAGGATTGGTCAAACGGGTACACGACTACCCGTTGTGGGATGCTCACTGGCTGGACGGGTGTGAGTATTGAGCGCGAAAGCGAAGGCTCAGACGGTCTTTGAACCAACTGACCCACCGCTTCGCTGCCGTCGTCCCTCCGGCGGCTCCCACAGAAACCGCGTTGAACCCTGATTCGTTGGCGCCCTCACGTACGCGATGTCGTGTCGTTACCCTCTGCGCGCCACGAAGAAAATCCTGTGGGAGCCGCCGGAGGCACGACGGCAGCGAAGCGGAGGTCCAGACGGCCCATAAACCGACTGCCCCCCGGTCGTTAACAGCCAACCATCCAGGTCACATCGCTTCTTCCAGGGTCAACTCTGGCGGCTGCCGACGCAGTCCACCCGTCAAATACATCAAATACACGAACCCGATCGCCAGCCACGACAGCCCGAGTTCCACCGCATTGGAGTCCAGGCTGAACATCAGCCACAGGTCAGCGACCATCCCCGCCAGCGGCAGCAGCACATACAACAACACAGCGCTCAGGCCTCGGCGTTTCTGGGCGATCCAGTAGTGAAAGATCACCGACAGGTTGACCAGAATGAAGGTCAGGAACGCGCCGAAGTTGATGAATGAGGTGGACGTCGTCACGTCCATTTTCAGCGCGAGCAAGGCCACCACGGCGCTGAGCAGGATGCAGCCGACCGGGGTGCCGAAGCGTGGGGACAGGTAACCGAAGAACGCCTTCGGCAGCACCGCGTCGCGGCCCAGCACGTACAACAGGCGGGAACCGCTGGCCTGGGCGGCGATGCCGGAAGTGAATTGTCCGATGACCAGACCGATCAGGAAGATCGACACGAACAGGTCGCCGCCGATGTTTTTCGCGATCTCGTAGGCCGCCGAATCGACGTTGGCGAATTGCAGCGACGGTTGGGCCAGTTGCACCACGTACGAGGTGCCAACGAAGATCAGTCCGCCAATCAGCGTCACCCACAGAATCGCCCGTGGCATGTTGCGTTCCGGATCGTGGGTTTCTTCGGTCAGGGTGCTCACTGCGTCGAAGCCGAGGTAGGAATAACACGCGATCGCCGCGCCGCTCATGATCATCGACCACTGCACGCCACCGCTGGCGAACGGCGCCAGGGTGAACAAGGGTTTCGTGGGATCGCCCAACGTGTAGTGAACGCACAGCACGATGAACGCCGCCAGAATCAATACCTGCAGGAGCAACAGCAGGATGTTCACGGCCGTCGCCAGTTTCAGGCCGAGGATGTTGATCACCGTGGTCAGGGCGATGAACGCCAGCAGCCAGATGAATTGCGGCACCTCGGGAAACGCGGAATTGAGGTAAGCGGTGCCGATCAACCAGATCGCCATCGGCAGGAACAGATAATCCAGCAGGATCGCCCAGCCGGTCATGAAGCCCAATCGGGCGTCGATGGCCTTTCGCACGTAGGTGTACGAAGACCCCGACACCGGGAAGGCCTTGGCCATGTGCGCGTAACTGATGGCGGTCAACAACATCGCCACCAGCGCGGCGAGGTAGGCCATGGGCACGTGCCCGCCGCTGGATTGCGCGAGAATGCCGAAGGTGCCGAGGACGATGATGGGGGTCATCAGGCCGACGCCGAAGATGACCAATGTGCCGAGGGATAAAGTGCGTTTCAAATGAGCCATTAACGTCTCCGATTATCTTTTTAGTCGTTTGCGCGCGAGGCGCCGGATGTTTGGCAGTGGCAAAGAAAGTGACAGCTAATGATTATTGGGGGTCAGCGGTTGCAGGTCAGTGGTGTTCTCCGGAAGGAATGGCGTGGCCGTCAGGGATCATGAACCGATGATCAGATCGCGCCGGTCGCCGCTGTCGATCACGTCACCGCTCAGTCGCATGCGCTGGTGACGGTCGTAGACGTAGGGTTCGCGGGCCCTGTCCAGCAGGTTCAGGTCGAGGGTGAGCCTGAGTGTCGCTTCGTCGCGACCGGCTTCCACCAGCAGGTCGCCAAAGGGATCGACCACCGCGCTGCCACCGGCGAACACCAGCCCGTCATCGCCCTGCCCCACGCGATTGACCATCACCGCGAAGGCTTGATTTTCCAGTGCCCGCGCCATTACGCAGGTGCGGTGCGTGGGGCCGTAGGGGTCGAAATTGCCGTTGGTGACGATCAGCAGTTGCGCGCCGAGCTGGCCCAGCGCCCGCGCCGTCTCGGGAAATTCGATGTCGTAGCAGATCAACAACCCCACCCGGATACCCTTCCACATCACCGTGGACAGCCGGTCACCGGCGTCGAACACGTCCCGCTCGCCGGACCACAAATGGGTCTTGCGATAATGCAATGCGATGCCCTGCTCGGGGGTGATCAGCACCGTGGTGTTGTAAAAGCGCCCGTCATGCACTTCAGCGAACCCCACCGCCACCGCAACGCCCCGCGCCGTCGCCGCCTGCTGAACCCGCGTCAGTGTCGGGCCGTCGAGGGGTTCGGCAATCTGCGCCACGTTGTCTTTCGTGGGAAAGCCGGTGAGGTAAGTTTCCGGCAACACCAGCAATTCGGTGTCCGCCGCACACGCCTCGATCAACGCTAACGTGCGTTCAAGGTTGTACGCCACATCCCCGTCACGCCCCGTGACCTGGGCCAGTTCTACATTCATCTTTCACTCCTGCATGCCGGTCGCCGCCGACCACCTGTCGTCAGGTATTATCAGCCCTCGCCGCCCACGGGGTAATCACACGTCATGGGTAATCCCAAGGAGTGACAATGAGCACGTCGCCCACGTTGCAGGAAATCGCCTGGCATCGCACGTTCGGAATCCTGATTGGCGCCATCGACCAGCCGAATTTCTGGCAGACGGTGGTGCGCCGGGTCAGCGACGTGCTGCGGTTCGATAATTGGGTCGCGCTGCTGTTCAAGGACGGGCGCCCCTACCTGCTCGACGAGTCGCCCGCCGAAGATGGCGGGCCGGACCCGCTGTTTCAGGATTATCTGGGGGGCATTTATCTGATCGACCCGTTCTACCGGGTCAACTGCGAACAGGCCCAAAGCGGGCTGTTTCAATTGCGGGATGTCGCGCCGGACTGCTTCGAGCAAACCGAGTATTACCAGCGCTATTTTCACCTGAACGTGGTCGCCGACGAGATTCAGTTCAACTGCCGCATCGATGACCGACAGCTGGTGTGCCTGTCGTTCGGCTCGCGCACGCCGATCACTCAGGACGAAGTCGCGCACCTGGCGCTGTTTCAACCGTGGATGGAGGCGCTGATTCGCCAGCGCCTGCTTCACGGCCAGCACGATCCCCATCCGCCACGGGTGCCGTCACATCAAGGGCTGGAAAACCTCAAGGCGACCCTGACGTCACGGGAATTCGACATCTGCCAACTGATGCTCAGCGGGCACTCCAGCAAGCGCATCGCCGACCTGCGGGACATCTCGGTGGACACCGTAAAAACCCATCGGCGGCACATCTACAGCAAGCTCGGAATCAAGACCCAGTCCGAGCTGTTTTCTTCGTTGTTGCCGTCCTGAGCCCCGGCTCAGGTATGGAATGGCACCCAGAACATCTTCACTTCCACGTTCAACATGCCGGACTTGACGGTAGGGTCCTCCGTACCGATCCGGGTCGCCTCTTCAAGGTCTGCAGCCTTGAAGATAGTCATGCCGCCATCGGCCAACACGCCATTCAGCCCGCCTGCCTTTTCCATGAACGGTCCGCTCAGAACGGTCAAGCCTTTTTCCTGAAGCTGCATCATGTAGCCAACGTGAGTCATGAACTCGGGTTGTTCGTTGTATTTCACGCCCTTGACCCAGTTCGGGCCAGGGGTCTGGAAGGCGACAAAGTAGTGCGGACCGTTTTCGTCAATCATGTTTTTCAACTCCGGGATAAGGGATGGTTATTTATTGGAGCGATCACTCCGATATGCAATACTAGGCCCTCGGAATTCTCCCCGTCAAGGAATATTGGAGCGATGGAACCAAAAATAGCGGAACCGAAGAAACGCAGCCGTGGACGCCCTTCTGCATTCGATCGGGCGACGGCTGTACAGCGGGCGATGAGGCTGTTCTGGGAGTCGGGCTACGAGGGCACGTCCTTCGATGTCCTGATTACAGCGATGGGGATCAGCGCGTCGAGCTTCTACAACGCGTTCGGCAGCAAGGAACAGCTTTACGCCGAGGCTACTGACGCCTATCTGACCGCATCGGGAGAATGGTTCATCGGGATACTGAACGAGAACACCGATGCGCGAGCGGCCTTCACCCGCCTTCTGGAAACCACGGCGTCAGAGTTCACCCGCGACGACCTGCCCGCTGGCTGCATGATTTCCGTGGCGTCGGTGCACGTGCCCCCGGCGCTGCAATCGGTGCGCGACATGATGACTCAGCATCGGACTGCGGCGCGACAAGCCATGGAAAAGCGCATCCAGCGCGGTATCGACGAAGGCGATGTGCCTGCTGACACCAATGTGCAAGCGTTGGCGGGTTATCTGAACGCGCTCTCCCGAGGCCTTGCGGTCCACGCAAGGGACGGCGCGACGCCCGAGCAGTTGCTGGAGATCGTGCAGGTGGCGATGCAAGCGTTTCCGGACAGCCCGAAGATCACTCCGGGCATCTGAGCCAGGGATTGCGCGGAAACGTCTCGATCAGGTAATCCACCATGACCCGGGTTTTCTGCGGAATCCACGATGACGCGGGCATCACGGCATGGATCGGTACGAAACCAGGGTCGAACTCGGTCAGGAGCCGAACCAGACGCCCCGCCCGGAGATCTTCGCCGCAGGCCGACAGCGGCGCACGCAGCACACCGAGCCCGGCGATCGCGGCCTCGCAGAGCGCCTCGAAAACATCCACACGATAAGGGCCGTTCACTGCGATCAAGCAGGGTTCGCCTGTCGACTCCCGGAACGGCCACTCGAACGGCGCAATCTGGCCCAGATCAATCAAACACGGTACCGACACGAGGTCACGCGGATGCAGGATCGCTGGCCGGTCTTTCAGAAAGGCGGGCGAGGCAACGGTCACCGGTTGCAACATCCCTAGCTTGCGCCCATGGTGAGAGCTGTCCTTTAACTCGCCGATGTGAATGGAAAGATCGATCCCGTCGCGCACCAGGTCCATCGTTGAATCGCTAAGGACATGCTCGACCACTATCTCCGGATAGCGCTCGAAAAAAACCGGCAGCAGTGGGGTCAGGTGCTTACGTCCGAACAGGACCGGCGTGGCGATCCGCAAGGTTCCAGAGGGCGTTTGTCCGGCCTGGACGACATCTCCCACAGCCCTCGCGTACTGACTGAGGATCGATTTGGCGTCGGCATAAAACGCCTCCCCTGCCTCGGTCAAAGACAGCCGTCGAGTGGTGCGCGATAGCAGTCGAATCTGGAGATGATTCTCCAGATCGCTCATCTGCTTGCTGACGGTCGACTGACTGACCGACAGCTCGATGGCCGTCTTCGAAAAACTGCCGAGTTCCACCACTCGCGCAAACATTTCCAGCGCTGCAAATCTGTCCACCCGGCTCACGTTCCTCCGTTTCATCCGTTTTGAAAGGCGTCAGCGTGCCCCGCCGATGTCCAGCAACACCTTGCCGCCCCGGCGCGTGTGCTCGATGGCCTGCTTCACTTCTGCCAGCGGATACACCGCCGAGACCGGGACGTGGAGTTTTCCGGTGCGGATCAGCTCGACGGCCTCTTGGAGGATGCCCGGAATCTTCGATCGATAACCGGGCTTGGCCTGATAGAAATTGTGCAGCGTGATGCTTTTGCGCATGAGGGGGCGGAAGTCACCAGGCGCCGACATGTCGCCACTCATCTGCGCGTAATTGACCAACGAAGCACCGGTGGAGAGCGCACTGATCAGGCGAGCGCTCGCGGTGCCGCTGATGCCGTCGAGGGCCAGCCGGACATTGCCGCCGTCGACCAGATCCTGGACGCGCTCAGGAGCGTCGCCCTCGTCCACCAGCACGATATCGCCGCCCGCTGCTTGCACTTCTGCCACCTGCTCGTGGCGACGTACGAAGTTGACCGTGCGCAAACCACGGCCCTTGGCGATGGCGATCACCGCCCTGCCAACGCCGGAATTCGCGCAGTTCTGCACCACCCAGTCGCCCGGCTGGAGATCGACGAATTCACTCAGCAACAACGCGGCGGTTGGGGGATTGATGCGCAACATGGCCAACTGTTGAAGGTCCACCTCCACGGGTAGCGCAAACAGCCCTTCGGCGGGAATGACCATGCGTTCACGCCAGGTGAAACTGTACAGCGGTGGCGTGACGCGGTCGCCCACCTTCACCTGATCGACGCCCGATCCCACCGCAAGGACGATGCCCACGCCTTCGTTACCCACCACGCTGGGCAATGGCGGATGCACCGGAAATTTCCCCCCGAACAGCAGCAGGTCATTGTGGTTGACCGGAGCGTACTCGACCCCGATCAAGACTTCCCCGGCCCCCGGCGCGGCGGGCTCAGGCATGTCGACCCATTCGAGACCCGACAGGGGATCGCCGTAAGCTGTGATCTGGATCGCTTTCATGTGAGATGTCCTGAGAAGAAGGTTGGGGGAATCGCCGAGCGGCATTTATGATAGTGATCACTCGCAATATTAGCTATTGAATGTGATCACTTTCAAAAATACCCACAGGAAGCCTGCGTGAAAGTCTCAAGAGCACAAACCGGTTTGAATCGTGAGGCGTTGGTGACCGCTGCGTCCCGGCTATTTCAAGCGCAAGGCTTTGCCGCCACTGGGGTCGCCCAGATCAGCGAGGAAGCCGGGTTGACTCAAGGTGGCTTCTACCGCCATTTCAAATCCAAGAGCCTGTTGGCCCAGGCAGCCTGTCAGCAATCGCTGGACCGGTGCCACGATGAGTGGGTCGCGATGAAGGGCTCGGGCGCTGACGACTTGAGCACCCTCATCGACGCTTACGTGTCCGCCGAGCATGTCGACAACGTCGCCGACGGCTGCCCGATGTCGGCCTACACCTGTGAAATCAAGAGTCAGGACGCTGGCACCCAACAGATCTTCACCCTCGGGTTCGACGACATGACGGCTCTGCTGGAGGAGACGCTGGTCGGAGATATCGCCCCCGAGGACGCCCGCCGCATTGCGCTGTTCTTCATGAGCAGCATGGTCGGCAGCGTTGCCTTGGCGCGGGCGACCAAGCGCACTGACCCTCAACGCTCAGAACAGATTCTCGCCGCGACACGCGACAGCCTGAAAGCCATGGCCGCCCATCTGCGCACCGCCCCGCCGAGCGATGTCGCGGATTGATTTATTCCCCAGCGCGATAACGCTTATCGGAGCGCGAGCCATTATCAAGCCGGGGCCCCGCCGATAGGCTGGATCGAGCGCAACCGTGCGCATGCATTCAACTATCGCGGGATCGAGTATGACGAAGACATTGAGCGGGAAAGTGGCACTGGTGACGGGCGGCTCACGCGGTCTGGGCGCCGAAACGGCCAAGGCCCTGGCGGAGCAAGGCGCCCACGTCGCCATCAGCTACGCCAACTCGCAAGAAAAGGCGCAGGAGGTGGTCGCCCGGATCAAGGCACAGGGGGTGCAAGGCGAAGCGTTCAGGGCGGATCAGGCCAATGTGACGGCGGCCGAACAATTGATCGATCACGTCATGGCGAGGTTCGGCCGTCTCGACATTCTGATCAATAACGCCTCCATCGATGAAGTCGGGACCGTTGATGACCACGAGCGCAACGCCGCAGCCTTCGACCGTTTCTGGGCGACCAACCTGACCGGTTTCATGGCCACCGTTCGCGCGGCCTCAAAAGTCATCAGCGACGCTGGCCGGATCGTGATGATCGGTTCGAATCTCGGCACGCGGGTCGGGTTCGCAGGGGCGTCGGATCTGTCAGCGCTCAGGGCGGCGATAGACGGCTACGCCCGAGGCGTGGCGCGAGACCTGGCCGAACGAGACATCACGGTGAACGTGGTGCACGCCGGGTTCATGAAGACCGACCTCAACGCCCATATGCGGGATGCCTTGGCACCGTTCATTTCGCGACTGTGCTTCCCCCGTTACGGTGAGTTGCGAGAAGTGGTCGCGCCGATTCTGTTCCTGGCCAGCCCCGCTGCGTCGTACATCACCGGCAGCATCATCGACGCGGACGGCGGCTACAACGCATAAAGCCCCCAGACGGTCGGCAACGAGCAGCATCAATGGCGCGAGCAGCTCACGCCCTCAATGCACTCATCATTTCGCCAACAACCGCTCCAGCACCACCTCCAGCGGGTGGCGCAGCTCCCGGTCCGCCTGACGCTTGACCTGGCTTCGGCACGAATAACCCGTCGCCAGTGCCTCACCCGGCTTGTCCAGTTTGGTCGCCCAGGACTGTTCGAAGATGGTCTTCGACGTGCCTTGGTTGCGCGCTTCGTGGCCGTAGGTGCCGGACATGCCGCAGCAACCGGTGGCTTCGGTGACCAGTTTCAGGCCTATGCGCCCGAAGACTTTTTCCCATTGCGAAGTGCTGGCCGGGACGTTGGTTTTCTCGGTGCAGTGGGCCATCAAGCGGAAGGTGTCCGCTGATGGCTGTGCGGCGGATTCCGGCAACGCGTCCATCAGCCATTCTTGCGGCAGGAGCACGGAGGGGCTGCCTTCGAGGCCTGGCACTTTCTGGTATTCCTGGCGATAAACGAGGGTCATCGCCGGGTCCAGCCCCACCAGCGGCACGCCGCAATCGGCCAGCGCCTTGAGTTGGGTAGCGTTGCGCACGGCGGCCTTGGCGAAGGCGCCGAGGAAACCTTGTACGTGCAACGGCTTGCCGTTGGCGCTGTACGGCGCGAGGAACACGCGGTAGCCCAGTTGATGCACCAGTTGAATGAGCGACGCCAGCAGCGGGGTTTCGAAGTAACGGGTGAACGCATCCTGCACCAGCACGACGCTGCGCTGACGCTGCTCGTCGCTCAGTTCACGCAGGGCCGGCACGCTGGCGACTGCGACATTGCAGCGGGTCAGCGTGCTTTGCAGGTTGTAGCGATGGATCAACGGGCTGTCGAGCATGCCGACGTGGCGTTCGAGCAGGCCGCTCACCCATTTCGAACCCATTACGGCGTTGTACAGCCCCGGTGCGTGGGCCAGGTACGGGATGGTGAATTCCAGCGAGCCGATCAGGTAATCCCGCAGCGGACGCTGATAACGTCCGTGGTACAGCTCCAGGAAACGCGAGCGGAATTCCGGCACGTTGACCTTGATCGGGCACTGTCCGGCGCAGGATTTACAGGCCAGGCACCCAGCCATGGCGTCGTAGACTTCATGGGAGAAATCCGCCTGCCCTCGGGAGCGCTTGAGGTTGTTGCTCAGGCGCGCGGGCAGGCCTTTGATCCAGTTGGCTTTGCCTTTCGCCGCTTCCAGCACGTCAATGTTCGCCGCACCTTGCAAGCGCAGCCATTCACGAATCAGCGACGCCCGACCTTTCGGCGAATGCTGACGCTCGCGGGTGGCTTTCCACGACGGGCACATGGCGTCGTTCGGGTCGAAGTTGTAGCAGGCGCCGTTACCGTTGCAGTGCACGGCAGTGCCGAAGCTCTGCCAGACGCGCTCGTCAATCTGCCGGTCGAGGTCACCGCGCAGGGTGACTTCGTTGACCTTGAGCAGACCTTCCGGGGCATCCGGCGGCGTGCAGATCTTGCCGGGGTTGAGCTGGTTGTGCGGGTCGAACGCGCCCTTGAGCGATTGCAGTGCGGGGTACAGTTCGCCAAAGAATGCCGGCACGTATTCGGAGCGCAGACCCTTGCCGTGTTCGCCCCACAGCAGGCCGCCGTAGCGTTGGGTCAGCGCGGCGACAGCGTCGGAAATCGGCTTGACCAGCGCGGCTTGTGCGGGATCTTTCATGTCCAGCGCCGGGCGCACGTGCAGCACCCCCGCATCGACGTGGCCGAACATCCCGTAGGCCAGGCCGTGGCCGTCCAGCAGCGCGCGGAATTCGGCGATGTAGTCCGCCAGTTTTTCCGGCGGCACGGCGGTGTCTTCCACGAATGGCTGCGGACGAATCTCGCCCTCGACGTTGCCCAGCAAGCCCACCGAACGCTTGCGCATGGTGTAGACCTTGTTCACCGCCGCCGCGCCTTCGGACAGGGTATGGCCGAGGCGTTCGATGGTGGTGTCGGCCTGCAAGTGTTCGATGAATGCCGCGACCCGGCCATTGACCTCGTCCACGTCATCGCCGCTGAATTCCACCAGGTTGATGCCCAGGGTCGGACGGTCCGCATCGGCCGGGAAATACTCGGCGACGCTGTGCCAGACGATGTCTTTCATCGCCAGCATCAGCACCTTGGAGTCCACGGTCTCGATGGACAGCGGCTTATGCGCCAGCAGCGCATTGGCGTCACGCAGGGCGTCCATGAAGCTGCTGTAGCGCACGTTCACCAGTACCGAGTAATTCGGGATCGGCAGCACGTTGAGCTTGGCCTCGACCACATAGCCCAGCGAACCTTCGGCGCCGCACAGCACGCTGTTGAGGTTGAAGCGCCCGGCCTCGTCCCGCAGGTGCGCGAGGTCGTAGCCGGTCAGGCAGCGGTTGAGTTTGGGGAAGATCGACTCGATCAGGTCAGCCTGGGTTTCCTGAATCTGCCGCGCCGTGCGATAGACCTCGCCGATGCGGCCGGACTGGGCGCAGGCGGTTTCCAGTTCGTCATCGGAGATCGGATGGCTGTGCAGGCGTTCGCCGCCGAGCAGCACGCTGTGCAGTTCCAGCACGTGGTCGCGGGTCTTGCCGTAGGTGCAGCTGCCCTGCCCGCTGGCGTCGGTGTTGATCATGCCGCCAACCGTGGCGCGATTTGAAGTCGACAGCTCAGGCGCGAAGAACAGCCCATGTGGCTTGAGCGCGGCGTTGAGCTGGTCCTTGACCACACCGGCCTGCACGCGAACCCAACGTTCTTCAACGTTGATTTCCAGAATGGTGTTCATGTGCCGGGACAAATCGACGACGATGCCGTCGGTCAATGATTGGCCGTTGGTGCCGGTGCCACCGCCACGGGGCGTGAGCTTGATCTGACGAAAGCGCGGTTCGGCCATCAGCGTGGCGATGCGCGCGACATCCTCGGCGTCTTTCGGAAAGACCGCCGCCTGGGGCAATCGCTGATAGATCGAGTTGTCGGTCGCTAGCACCGTGCGGGTGGCGTAGTCGGCGCTGAGTTCACCACGGAAGCCGCTGGCGCGCAGGGCGTCGAGAAATTCGGGGTACTGGCTCGCAGGCAATGCGGGCGAGAGTTGGGCGATCATCGTGGGATGGCCTCTTGTCGGTCTGATCACGGAAAACAGCAAAACACTTGTCGCCCGAGCATTAATCGGTCAGCCTCGGGTCGTTATGGGCGCCAATGATCCCGCAGGCTTCAGCGCGAAACAAACAGATATTCCTGCCGCTATCGATGACTTTTCTGAATGAATTACCGCCATCTCACGCCGTCCATGTCCTTGCTGCTGGCATTCGAAGCCGCTGCCCGGCATGAAAGCTACACCCGCGCGGCGGTCGAGCTGTCGTTGACCCAAAGCGCGGTCAGTCGTCAAGTCCAGGCATTGGAGCAGCAACTGGGCCTGACGCTGTTCCGCCGCGAAGGCCGACAGGTGCAACTGACCGACGTTGGACGCCTGTATCAGCGGGAAATGAGCGACGCCCTCGGTCGCATCCGCAGCGCCACCTTACAGGCCATCGCTTATCAATCCGGCGGCGGCAGTCTGCGTCTGGCCACGCTTCCAACTTTCGGTTCGAAATGGCTGCTGCCGCGCCTGCACGACTTCTACACGAATCACCCCGGCATGCTAGTGCACATCAATTCGCGCATCGACGCCGTGGACTTCGACACCAGTGGCATCGACGCCTCCATCGTCGTCGGCCACACCGGCCTGCCAGGCCTGATCAGCCATCGCCTGCACGCGGAGGAACTGGTGGTGGTCATCGCCCCGCAGGTGGCGAACGCCCAAGCGGCATGGACGCCGGAACAGATCGCCAGCCAGATGCTGCTCAACGTCGCCAACAACCCCAACGTCTGGGGCGACTGGTTCAGCCACCATCACCTGCCCCACCGCATGATGCGCCTGGGGCCGAGTTTCGAACTGACCTCGCATCTGATTCAGGCGGTCAAGGCAGGCATCGGCATCGGCCTGGTGCCCCGGATTCTGGTCACCGACGAAATCGCCAGCGCCGAACTGATCACCCTCGACCTGCCCTTCCCCAGCCAGCGCAGCTATTACCTGACCTACCCGCCGCGCAATGAAATGCTGCCGTCGTTGCAGGCATTTCGGGGGTGGTTGCTGGAGCAGATTTGAGCGTCCGACAGCGCGGCTGAACAGCAGCCGAACAAAGACATTTCCCCGCCGATGCGAGGCCTTAAAGAACCTTCAGGACAAGCCGAGACAGTGTAAACGGTCGTAAAAAAATCAGAACCGTTACCACTCTCTAGTCTTGAGGGCCGAAGGAATGTCTCAACCTACCTATTCAAGCGCTGATGCCTACACCAGCGAGCATTACTTCACACTGCATTTCGATGTGCCTCTGGACGCGGCCAATCCTCCTCTTATTGGTGCATTTGGTGTGCAAGTCAATGGCACCCCCGTTACCGTCAGCGGAGTGACGGTCGACAGCGCGGCCAAAACCGTCCAGGTCAGCGTCTCAGGCTCAGCGTTCACGCCGGGCGACGTCATTGACTTCACCTACACCGACCCGACGGGAGGCAATGACGTGTCTGTCATTCAGGGTACGGATGGCGCCGATGCGGCAAGCTTCACTCATACCACGACCGTGGCCATGAGTAGACCCGGACCTGCCGCTCCGCCGACGCCTGCTCTGGCAAGCAGCAGTGACAGCGGCAACATAGGCGACGGCATTACCAACGTCGCTACGCCAACGCTAACCGGCACAGCAGACGCCAACGCCACGGTCAAACTCTACGACACCAATGGCACGACCCTGCTGGGCACCACGACAGCAAACGGCTCGGGCGCCTGGGCGATCACCAGCAGCACGCTGGGAGACGGCAACCATACGTTGAAGGTGACCCAAACCGATGCAAGCAGCGCAATATCGCCGCTCAGCACCGGCCTGTCGGTGACCATCGACACCTCGGCTGCCGCCCCGACCGGCCTGGCGCTGAATGCGGGCAGCGACAGCGGCACACTGGGGGACGGCATTACCAACTCAGCAACGCCCACCGTGAAGGGGCAGGCCGAAGCCAATGCCACGGTGACGTTGTACGACACTAACGGGACCACCGTACTCGGCTCGGCGGTGGCCAACGGTGGCGGGGCCTGGAGTATAAATAGCAGCGCGCTGACCGAAGGGGCGCATACGCTCACGGCGAAACAGACCGATGTGGCGGGTAACGTCTCGGTCGCTTCTGCCGGGTTCGACTACACCCTCGATACCATTGGGCCGATACACATGGCCCTCAGCACCACTCAGGTGAATCAGACCAGCGCCACCAACGGTTCGACAGTGGCGACGCTCTCGTCCAGCGACCTGACATCGGTGACCTATGGTTTCAGCGTAGGCAACGGGGTCATTGATGCCGACAACGGGAAGTTCACGATTTCCGGGAACAACCTTGTCGCCGCTCAAAACCTGGCGGCAGGCACCTATCACCTCTATCTGAACGGCACGGACGCAGCGAGCAACCAGGCGTACCAGATATTCACCATCAACGTGGTCAACGGGCCTGAGGTCAGCTCCATCGTTCGCGCCGGAGGTGCAAGCGCGACCTTGCCCGGCTCGGCCAACACGCTGGATTACACCGTGACGTTCAGCCAGGCTGTCACTGGCGTGGACACCTCTGACTTCACCTTGACCTCATCGGGCACCGCAACGGGCAGCATCACCGGG
This sequence comes from Pseudomonas sp. NPDC088368, assembly GCF_044753445.1. Lineage (NCBI taxonomy): Bacteria > Pseudomonadati > Pseudomonadota > Gammaproteobacteria > Pseudomonadales > Pseudomonadaceae > Pseudomonas > Pseudomonas sp. NPDC088368. Next base: position 177,531 of record NZ_JBIVNG010000014.1, on the reverse strand, counting down.
ATTTCCGGCTCCGGCACCACTTATAACCTCACGGTCGATAGCCTGAGTGGCGACGGCACGCTTCGTCTCGATCTGAAAAGCAGCGGCACCGGCATCCAGGACGGCGGCTCGAACGCGATTCTCAGCGGCTACACCGCAGGTCAGACATTCACGCTGGACCACACCACACCCTCCGCGCCGTCCACGCCCGCCATGACCGCCGGTACAGATACCGGCGCTTCCAGCAGCGACGCCATTACCAGCAACACCACGCCGGTGTTCACCGGCACCGGCGAAGCGAACGCCACCGTCAGGTTGTACGACACGGACGGCACGACACTTCTTGGCACGACGACCGCCAACGGTTCGGGCAACTGGAGCATCACCAGCAGCACGCTCGGCGAAGGCGCTCACACCCTGACCGCCAAACAAACTGACGCTGCCGGTAACGAGTCTGCGGCCAGCAACGCCAAGGCCGTGACCATCGACACCACAGCCCCCGCGAAACCCTCCGCGCCAACCCTGGCCGCCAGCAGTGACAGCGGCACACTCGGTGACGGCATCACCAATAACCTCACGCCGACGATCACCGGACAGGTCGAAGCCAACGCCAAGGTCAAACTGTACGACACTGACGGCACGACGCTGTTGGGCACCACGACGGCCGACGGCACCGGACACTGGAGCATCGTCACCAGCACACTTGTCCAGGGCAGTCACACGCTCACCTTCAAACAGACAGACCTGTCCGGCAACGTGTCCCGTGCCAGCGACGGGCTAACAGTGTCCATCAACACCACCGTTCCTGCCGCACCGTTCACGCCTTCGCTGACCACCGCGAGCGACAGCGGTACCCTGGGCGACGGCATCACCAACGTGGCCCGTCCGGTCATCAGCGGCACGGCCACCGCCAACGCAACCGTCACGCTGTACGACACAGACGGCGTTACCTCGCTGGGCTCCGTGGTGGCTGATGGTCTCGGGAACTGGACGATCACCAGCACGACACTGACCGTGGGCAACCACTCATTGACCGCTCGGGCCTCCGATGTGGCAGGCAACGTCTCGACCGACAGCGCGGCCCTGGCCCTGACCATCGAAACCCCACCAGCGCCTCCTGCGCCGCCGACCACCTCTTCGTCGGTCGATGGCGTGACGGTCACTCAGCAAACCGTCACCTTGTCCGGCGGCGGCAGCGGTACACAGGTGGTCGTGCCGGTTGTCGATTCAAGCCGTATCGAATCTTCGGGCAATGCCGTGACCGCCGACATCCCCTTGGTGGTAAACAGCAACGGCACACTGTTGCTGGCACAGCTCACGACCGGTTTTGGCCTCACCGCGACCGGCGGGGTCAGTCAGCCTGCCGGGACGTCGAACGATCATCTGGTTCAAGCGATTTTGGCAGCGACACCGGGCCATACGGTGGGCGATCAGGATCATCTCACCGGCAATGGCGTGACCTTCCTGAAGACACTGGCCAGCTCGGCGCCGCTGCTGGTGGAAACGGTGACCCCGGTCACCGGCCAGACTTCGCCCACAGGTGCGCTGACCCTGACCGGCACCAGCACCGACAGTCAACACACCGCGTTGGTGATCGATGCATCGCAGGTGAGCAGCGGCAGTTCGCTGGTGTTGAATGGGGTGGACTTTGCCGCCATCGTCGGCGCGGCTAATGTCACGGGCAACACGTCGGGTCAGATCCTCACAGGGGATGCGGCCGCGCAGCACTTCATCGTGTCGTCCGCCACACCCGGCTCGGTCTTCTCGGGTGGCGGCAACGACACCTTGAGTTTCGGCTTTTCCAGCAGTGTCCCGAGCGGGGGCAGCACGTCGATTCTGCACGGCGGCCAAGGCAGTGACACCGTGACGTTCAACGGCGCCCAATCCGACTACGTGGTAGAAAACCATGAGGGCTACACGCTCGTGACGTCCAAAGCGCAGCCGGATGCCCACGCGGTGGTGATCAACGCCGAGACGCTGACGTTCAGCGATGCAAGTCTGGTGGTTCAGACGACCGCGGCACAAACGCAGTTGTCAGGCTTGTACCAATCCGTGCTCGGGCGTCAGGCCGATTACAAAGGGTTCGACTACTGGGCTGTCGAGGCCAAGAACGGTGTGAGCATGGGAGACATCGCGGTGTCGCTGATCAACTCAAGCGAAGGCTTGAAAGGCGGCGCCAATGCGTTCAACGGCACGGCGTCCCATGACCTGGAAGCGCTTTATCAGGGGATCTACGGACGTCAGAGTGATTCAGCCGGCCTCGCTTACTGGGCCGACGCCATGAACCATGGCATGACGCTCGCACAGGTAGCCGACAACTTCGTGCAGGGGGCAGAGATGAATCAGCACGTGGTCCAGGCGGCGAACTGGGACTTCATCGTGTAACACCCTCCGGATGAGCGCATCGGTTCGGCCGCCTCGCTGACCGATGCGTTCATCTTTCCGGATTCAACTCGGCATCACCCACCTCAACCCCCACAACACCGCCATCCCCACGCCCAGCGTCAGCAGGGTATTGCGGGTCTTCCACGCCACCAGCGCGGCGATAATCGCTGCGGGGATCTGTGGGTTGTTGATCACGAAGTCGCCGTGCCCATTGGGGTACACCACTGCTGGCAGCACCAGCGCGGCCAGCACGCTCGCGGGCACATACACCAGCGCGCGGCTCAAGAGTGGAGGCATGCGCCAGCGGCCATAGAGCTCGATGAACGACACGCGCATCGCAAACGTGCCCACGCCGACGGCAATGAATACGGACCACATCACCAGATCGCTCATTGCGCCTCCCCTTCCGTTTCTTGATCGCGAGATGACGCTGGGGCGTTGCTACGGGCGTTTTCCGCCAGCACGCCCGCGACGATCCCGCCGACCGAGGCGATAACAAGACCGAGGTTGTAAGGCAGCTTGACCGCCAGCACGGCAATCAGGCCGCCAACAGTTGCGGCCGCGAGGGTCGGCACGTTGCGCAGACCAGGCACCAGCAGCGCGAGGAAGGACAGCGGTATGGCGAAGGTCAGCGACCAGCTTTCAGGAATGCTCGCGCCGAGTAACACGCCCGCGAGCACCGAGACCTGCCAGGCCAGCCACATGGAGAACGCGGTTCCGGCGTAGTACCAGTGCGCGAACGGCCCGGACAGTTGGCCCGACGCGAATCTCATCGTGCACAGCGCGTAGGACTGATCAGAGAGCATGTACGAGACCGGCCAGGTCCAGCGTCGAGGCAAATGGTTCAGGTGCGGGGCAAGCGACGCGCTGTACATGATGAAACGCAGGTTGATGATCAGCGCCGTGACCACGATGGCGACCGGGAGCACGCCGGTCTGCATCAGTTGCAGCGCGACCAGTTGCGCGGAGCCGGAGTAAAAAATAAGCGTCATGCCCATGGCCGTGCCTGGCGACATGCCCATTCCAATCGCCATAACCCCGGTCACCAGCCCGAAGGGAATGACCCCCGGTGTCAGTGGCAGGAGAGCACGAACCCCCTGCCAGAAGGCCTGCGCCCCGCTTCGGTACTGCATGTGGTTTCCTTGTCATTCGAGGTGTGGCGGATTGATCGTGCGGAGTGTAGGCACAGGCGGGCGGGGATTTGAACCGACATTTTGTGCGACCAAACGGTAATTTTTGTTATGGGAAGGTGGAATGAGTAAGCTGACATCTCGAATGTGTCAGCTCCATCACGCCGCCCGGTTTGACTGCCGCTTCGCGCCAGATCGTAGGCAAGCCAACTCCCACGGCCTTCGGCCAGAATCAAACGCCTCGACCACACCTCAATTCCGCTTCTGCCGAAGGCGTGGGAGTGCCGGGGTGGCGCTCCACCTTGCCTACGATCTGGCGCGTAGCGGCGGCAAAACCAAACGCTTCGGTTGTGTCTGGCACACCGCGTTTACCGGGTTTACGACTGCTGCGGTCGGACGCGACCCCGGACTGATCGTAGGCAAGCCAACTCCCACACCTTCGGCAGAAGCAAAGCAAGGCAGAAGCAGATACCTCGACTTTACCAAGCACACCGCCTCACACCACCTGATCCTTCAGCGGCAATGCCCTCTCCCGCGCACGGGCATCGGGCTGGGCCTTGTGCAAGGTCACCGGCACCGACTTCGACGCCGGGACTTTGCTGCGTTCGGCGTGATGCCACAGCGGGACCAGCGGGTTGCATTCCGGGTAGTAGGCCGCCGCGCAGCCGACCGGGATGTCGTAGGCGATGATCTGCATCGGACCCACTTCCCTTAACACCTCAGGTTCGATGGCGGTGCGCAGCGTGACCCATTCACCCGGCGCGAAGCCCAACCGCACGACATCGTTGCGGTTCATGAACACCACGCTGCGCGTACCGGACACCCCGCGAAAACGGTCTTCATAGCCGTAAATCGTGGTGTTGAATTGATCGTTGCTGCGCAGGGTCATCAGTTGAATCGCATCGCGGGCGCCGTGGCCCGGCGAGACGTCATCGTCTTCATCCAGGCACCGAGGTGCGATGAAGCGGGCCTTGCCGGTCTCGGTTTTCCACTGACGCTGGGCCGCCGGCAACGGGCGATGAAAGCCGCCCGGTTCCCACATACGCGACTCGATGTCATGAAAAATCTCGGGATAAACCTCGGCAATGGCCGCCCGAATTTTCGCGTAATCCTGACGCCACGCTTCCCACGGGATGCGCGCCTCGCCGTTCAACGTGGCTAGCGCCAAGCCCGCGATGATCGCCACTTCCGAGCGCAACTGTTCGCCGCCCGGCTCGCTCCGCCCTTGCCACGCCCGGATGCAGCCGGTGCTGTCTTCGGTGGTGTAAACCTGATCGACGCCGTCCTGCATATCCCTCTCAATCCGTCCGAGGCACGGCAGCAGCCACGCCCGTTTGCCTGGCAACAGGTGCGTGCGGTTGAGTTTGGTCGCCACTTGCACGTTCATTTCCAGCCGCGACCAGGCAGGCTCCATGCGGTCCGTGTCCGGAATCGCACGCAGAAAATTGCCGCCCAGGCCGATGAACGCTTTGACGCTGCCGTCGAGAATGCCCACGCACGTATCGACCGTGGCCAGGCCCTTGCGCTCCGGCACCTTGAAGCCGAACAGCGCCTCGATCTTGTCCTTCGGCACTTTGGCCGGGTCTTCGGTGATGCCCACGGTGCGCTGGCCCTGCACGTTGGAATGCCCGCGCACCGGGCAGATCCCCGCCCCCGTTTTACCGATATTGCCGCGCATCAACAGCAGGTTGACCAGCATCTGCACGTTCTCGACGCCATGACGATGCTGGGTCATGCCCATGCCGTAGATGATCATCACCCGCTCGCTGCGGGCGTACACCGTGGCCGCGGCTTCCAGCGCGCTACGGTTCAGGCCCGAGCGGTTTTCCAGCTCCGGCCAGGTGTGCCGATCCACGTCAGCGACGAAGGTGTCGAAACCGTCGGTGTGCTCGGCGATGAAATCATGATCGAGCACCGAACCACCTGACACCCGGTCCATGTTCAGCAGCGCCTTGGCGATGCCCATCACCGCGGCCGTGTCGCCGCCAATCGCTACCTGATGGTATTGAGTGCTGATCACCGTGGAGGCCGGCCCGAGCATTTCCCGGGGAGATTGAGGATTGACGAAGCGCTCCAAGCCGCGTTCACGCAGGGGGTTAAAGGTGATGATCGGCACGTTGCGCTTGCGGGCTTCCTGCAACGGGTGAAGCATGCGCGGGCTGTTGCTGCCGACGTTCTGGCCGAAGAAAAAAATGCAGTCTGTGTATTCGAAATCTGCCAGCGTGACCGTGCCTACTGGCACGCCGATGCTCTCCTGCAAACCCACCGACGTGCTTTCGTGGCACATGTTCGAGCTGTCCGGCAGGTTGTTGTTGCCGTAGGCGCGGGCCAGCAGTTGGTACATGAACGACGCTTCCAGCGACGCCCGGCCCGAGGCGTAAAACACCGCTTCTTCCGGCTGCAACTGGCGCAACTGCGCGCCGATTTCTGCGTACGCCTCTTCCCAACTGGTTTTCTGGTAGCGGTCGGTCGCAGTGTCATAACGCAGGGGGTGCGTCAGGCGACCATGTTGCTCCAGGTCGTGGTCAGCCCAGGTGCGCAAATCCGTCAACGAATGCTGCTCGAAGAAATCCGGCCCGGTGCGCAGCGATGTCAATTCCCAGGCCGTGGCCTTCGCGCCGTTCTCGCAAAACTCCAGCGCATGAGGGTTGCCCGGTTTGGCCCAGGCGCAACTGACACAGGCGAAACCCTTGGGTTTGTTCTGCCGCATCAACGCGGCGGGCGCCTTGGCGTACGCCTGCTCGCGCCACAGGATGTTCATGACCGAATGCGCCGACCCCCAGCCTCCCGAAGCGGAGGTGTAGGGCCGGTAATGGGCGGTCGAGTGGGCGGCGGGATGAAGAAGCTGCATGGGGAACCCCTGTTCCAAGGCGTGACAGAATCAGCTCTAAGGCGTTACTGGATCAGCGCGGTTCGTGAACCGGGCAACCGTTGTGCGCTGCTCGGAAACCCGACGACATCTCATACGACGGTTTGCGCACCCGCATCACGCCACCAATCGGACGATGGGCCTGCAAGCCGTGCCACGGACTGAACGCCATGCCGTCGTCGATCTCGCGCACGTGTTCCTGACTCCACGAAGGCTGCGGATCGACCTCGACGCGGGCCACGGTGACGTAGGGGCTGACGTCTTCCGGCCAGACCACCGATGCGTCCTCGACGGGCATTTTTTTCAGGTCGCTGGCGAGCTGAACGCGTACCTCCCACACCCCGCCATGCTGGGTAAAGTAGTCGATCACGGCCTGACGCAAGCCATCGGGGTTGCCGCCGAAATCGACGTGTCTGTTAGTCAGCTCGGTCAAGGTGTCCGACACCGGCGCGACAGAAATCTTGGCGTAATACGGGCCGTACAACAGTGGCACCACGGTGTAGAAAGTTTCGCCGAGGATGTGAGTTTGCGGGTGGCCGCCGAGGCTTTTCAGGGTCCCGCTTTCGCCGCCCATGGCTTCAATGGTGGACTCGACGCCACGCAACAACGCCGAGAACGCTTTCTTCATGCCCGGCGCCTTGTCCGTCGTTTTCGCCAACAGTTTCAACGTACGCAAAAACGCCTTGGGGTTGGCAGCGGTGAACGCCTTGGCGTTTTGCATCACGAAGTCTTGAGTCACGTCACCTTCCGAACCCAGCAGGCGCGGGCCTTCAACGCCAATGACCTTCAGCGCCAGACCGCGTGGGGTCGAGACCTTGTCGTCGAGGATGTCGCCGGGGTTGGTCGAGAACCGCATCACGGCCGGGAACGTGCCCGGCTTGGCGAACGCGCCCTGGGCAAGCTGAGGCGGCAAACCTTCCGGCACGATCAGGCGGCCTTTCAGCAGCCCGTGGGATTTCGCGTGGACGCTGCGGTTGGCATGACCTTCATCCTTGAAGGTGGTTTCCATGATCGAGTGCAGCGTTTCGGCCAACTCTTTGCTGGTCTCGGCCTCGTCGTCGGGGATCTCTTCGAAAGACTGCTCGAACGGCAGCGGCACCACCGGCAAACGGGTCACAGGCAATTCGGTCATCAGCGTTATCTCCGCTTCATCATCGGTTCAATCACGGTAGGGATTCGGTGCCTCGTCGCGCACTGTGGCCGCGCGCTGATTCAGCGAACTCACAGCAGATGACTGCTGACCATTTGCCATTGTTCAGCGCGTGCGCGGATATTGACGACCGGTGGTAGGGGCGATTCGAAATACACGTCCGGCCTTCAATCCCGTTGAACTTTGTCGGCGTGCGCTCCCTCCACTGGCAAACCCAGTGCGAGCGATTGCGATGCCATCCCACAGCAGCCTTCCACACAGTCGCCAAGGCCGCGGACAACGCCGCGGACAACATTCCGACGCCGTGACGTTCGTGCTCATGCATTTCCTTGGCGGCTCGCATCGGACATGGTTTCCGACCCTGCCGTATCTGGACGACGAGCATGAATGCGTGGCGCTGGACACCCCCGGTTTTGGCGACGCCGCCGACGTGGAGGGTTACAGCGTCGAGGCGATGGTCGAGCACGTGGACCGTTTCATTCGCGGCCTCGGCTTGCAAAACGTCGTACTGGTCGGCCACTCGATGACCGGCAAAGTGGCCGTGGTACTGGCGTCGCGCTCACCCGAGTATTTGAAAGGGCTGGTGTTGGTGGCGCCCTCCCCACCTGGCCCGCAACCCATGAGCGAGGCGGACCGTGATCAGCAGCGCGCGTATGGCAAGACGCGTCCGGAAGCCGAGGCCTTCGTCGATGAATCCAGCGCGTTTCGCCTGCCGGACGATGTTCGCGAAGTGGCCATCGCCGACGCACAGCGGGTCAACTTGAACGCCTGGCGTGCGTGGGTCGATCACGGCAGTCGCGAGGACTGGAGCGAGCGCCTCGGGACGCTCGATTACCCCGTGTTGCTGGTGTGTGGCGAGGCTGACGAGCAAGTGCCTGGCCCGGACGAACAGCGTCGCACCACGCTGGCGGCCTTCCCTCACAGCCAGCTTGAAATCATTCCAGACGCCGGGCACCTGATGCCGCTGCAAACGCCAAGGGCGCTGGCCAGATTGATGCTCGACTTCGCCCGCCAACAGTGCGGCTGATTCAACACCGGCGTGTTCGTCGCGGACGCGCCGGTCCTGTTTTTTCGTCATGACAACCATCGAGGTGGATATGGATTTGGGAATCAAAGGCCGCGTGGCACTGATCACGGGCGCCAGTGGCGGCATCGGCTTGGCGACCGCCACATTGCTCAGCGAAGAAGGCGTGCGGCTGGTGCTGAGCGATATCGACCAGGACAAGCTGGAAAAGGCCTGCGCAGGCCTTGGGACAGAATGCGTATTCGTCGCCGCCGATTTGACCCGTCAGGATGAGGTCGAAAAGGTGATCAAGGCCGGTGAAGCGAAGTTCGGCCAAGTGGACATTGTCGTGCACACGGCCGGGGTGACTGGGGCCAAGGGCGATCCGTTGGAGCTGTCTGACGACGATTACCTAGAGGCCTGGAACACCGATTTCTTCTCGGCGGTCCGGGTGGCGCGGGCGACGATTCCGGCGATGCGTTCGCGCAAGTGGGGGCGCTTCGTCTGCATCACGTCGGAGAACTCCGTACAGCCCTATTGGGAAGAGGCGGTCTACAACACGGCCAAGGCAGCCTTGGGTGCGTTCATCAAGAACCTGTCCTATAAAGAAGCGGCCGACGGCGTGCTGTGCAATACCGTGGCGCCTGCCTTCATCGAAACGGGCATGACCGACGGCATGATGAAAAAACGTGCCGAGGAAATGGGCGTGTCGTTCGATGAAGCGATCAAGAGCTTCCTCGACGAAGAACGTCCCGGCATCGTGCAGAAACGCCGGGGCAAGCCTGAGGAAGTCGCGTCGGCCATCGCCCTGCTGGTGTCGGATCGCGCGTCGTTCATCAACGGCAGTAACGTGCGCGTCGACGGCGGGTCGGTGCAGGCGATTCAGAATTGAGCGAGGGTCTTTAGCGGCATGGCCACACGTCCAGTGTCGATCTCAATATTTGTAGGAGCAGCAGGAGGTTACGACGGCCGCGAAAGCGGTGTGTCAGGCAGGCCGCTTTCGCCACTGTCGTAACCTCCAGAAGCTCCCACACGTTCAGCGTCGATCCCGATACCTGTGGGAGCAGCAGGAAGTTACGACGGCCGCGAATGCGGTGTGTCAGTGACTTGAAGGCTGCCTGAAACACCGCCTTCGCGGCCTTCGCACTGCTCCGGCTGCTCCCACGGAAATGAATGGCGTGGCGGCCTGCCGAGAACGACTCTGCTTCCGTTCAGTTCTGCAGCGCGTACCGTCGGCAATGTTCCAGATAGCCCTGCTCATGGCTGCCCACCAGTTGCACGACGCTGGACCACAGCCACGACGGCGCATCCAGTGTTTGTGTGCGGTTGGCTTGCAGTTCGCGAATCCACGCGGCACGGGTCGCCAGGTCCATCTGCCGCGCGTGGGCAACGCCCACCACTTTTGCCAGATACCCCGCCGCACGCATGGCTTCCGGCTGGCTGAGTTGATCCAGCTCCAGCTTCATGTCCTGGGGCAGCAGCTCGCGAATGAAAAACCCGTGGTCCAGCATACGCGTCGCGACCATGCGATTGCCCAGACCGGGTGACAAGCTTCGTGCGCCTTCGACCACGCGCTTGCCGTTATCCCGAGGCATGCCCGCCCTGACCGTACGCGGCGCGGCGGCGGCCACGGCTTCCTTGATGTCGAGCAGGCAAAAATCCTGATCGTCGTCATCGCCCACACCAATCAGCACGGCATAGCGCAACAGGCCTAACGAGCTACAGCCCTTGACCCAATAGGCCGAATCCAGCAGCTCGACGCGGTCATCCCTCGACCGGCCTTTCAGCGAGGTCACCAGCGCGTGAATCTCGTCCGTCGCGCACAGGGTTTTCAACGCACTCCGCTCATCCTTGGACAACGGCCAGAAGTGCTTGCCCAGTGGAATGGTCGGCTTCATGTCTTCGATGCGTTCCTGGGCGAGGTGCTTCCAGGTGCGCTGCACGGCGCTGCGCATCCCGGCCTTCACCTGCGCCGGTCGTTGCGGTTCTTCCTCGTCGTTGGCTTCGAAGGCCTGTTCGTAGCCGAGCATCATTTCTTCAAGCATCCGTGCTGTGGCGACTCCCGGCAGATCAGAACCGCGGGCTGCCGTGGCCAATGACAGCGCCAGGCGTACCAGATCGTGGGCCGGGTTGCCGATGACGGTCTGGTCCAGGTCGCGGATGTGAATGTCGATCTTGCCCTTGAGGTCGCCAGTCGGCCCCAGATTGCCCGCGTGACAGTCGCCGCAAATCCATACCGGCGGCCCACTGGGCAGGCGTCTGCCGGGCTGGGAATGCAGCCACTCGTAAAACTGCACCGTGCTGCCGCGCACATACGCGTGGGCGGAACGGGCCATTTTCAAGTTGCGGAGTTGAGTGAGAGGTTCCAGCCGTGCCGTGGGACGAGGGGTTTTCATGAAGTCGTCTTGGAGAGGAGAAGTCCTATGGACCTGCGGGCATGGCTGAATGTTTCCGGATGTTGCAGAAAGATGAACACCCTTCGGCAGCAGCCGAGCAGATTCGCTGAATTATCTCCGCGATGGGGACTCTCTTTTTCAGGCAGCACTTTCAATGCGTCCTTTTAAAAAGCTTTTTGTGAGAGAACCGAGATGGCCAACAGCACCCACTTCCGCATCGATTACCTGATCCATGGCAGTTATAAAACGTTCTATATCCACTCCCCGGCCATGGACGCAAGTGAGGCCTGGCACTGGGCGACGGTCGATGCCGGTATTGGCCAGATTCCCAAGTACCGCTCCGACAAAGTGCCGCGTCTGACCCAGCGCCAAGCCGAGCAACTGGGCCTGACTCACGTGGAATGGACCGCTGCCTGACCCTGCATCCGGACGGATGAATTTTCGCGTCCGTCTTCTTTTTTCCTGGCGTCTTGTCCCGTCAAAACTGCTAACGTGGCCGCCACTGCGGACCCATTGATCAACGACAAGACGTAAGGAACGCCATGTTCAAGTTCATCTTTCTTGCTGTACTGATTGGCATCGGTGGCACGGCCCTGCTCGACCTCTGGGCCTTGTTTCTGAAAAAGGCGTTTGGGTTGCCAACGCCGCCATGGCATTTGGTGGGCCGCTGGTTCGCGGGCATGCGCGAGGGTCATTTCGTGCACCACCGAGGCATTGGCAACTCCCCTGAAGTCCACAACGAGCTGAAAATCGGCTGGACCATGCACTACGTGGTCGGCATCGTCTTCGCGGCGGTGTTGCTGATGATCTGGGGCGTGCAGTGGGCGCACTCGCCGACCTTCTTTCCGGCACTGATTGTTGGCCTGGTCACCGTCGGTGCGGGCTGGTACATCCTGCAACCGGGCATGGGCGTCGGCGTCGCGTGCAATAAGGCGCCAAACCCGAACATGGCGCGCATGCAGAACGTCGTGGGCCATGTGGTGTTTGCGATTGGCATGTATTGGACGGCGTTGATCGTGGGATGAAGGCTTCCTGCCAACCCCAGTCACTGAAGGCGTGGCACGACACGCCTCTGGTTTACAACTCCGCCACGATCCGGCCGATGTCGGCCATGACGGCGTTGACCTGTTCGGCGGTCGCCCGTGACTCGCTGTAGTACACCGTTACAATCAGCGGAGCGCGGTGTGTGGGCCAGAGGATCGCCACGTCGTTGCTGGCATTGTTCGCGCCGGAGCCGGTCTTGTCGCCGACCCGCCATTTCTTCGGCAACCCCGCTCGCAGCTTTTTGTCGCCCGTGGTGTTGCTGACCAGCCAAGCGATCAGTTGATCCCGCGAGGCGCCGGTCAGCACGTCGCCAAAAATCAATGTGCGCAGGGTCTGCAACATGGCAATCGGGGTGGTGGTGTCTTGCGGATCACCCGCGCGGTTTTCGTTCAGTTCGGGTTCGCGGCGGTCAAGTCGGGTCACCTCATCGCCGGTCCAGCGCAGCCATTGAGTCAGGCCTTGGGGCCCGCCGAAGCTGTCGAGCAGGAGGTTGGCGGCGGTGTTGTCGCTCAGGGTCACGGCGGCTTCGCAGATCGAACCCACGCTCAGACCACCCTCCCCCGTGTGTTTTTCGGTGGTGGGCGAATACGGCACCAGTTGGTCCTTGCCATAGACGATCAGCCGCGACAGTTCCTCTTCCTTGCGATCGACGCGGGCCAGTACATGGGCGGCTGCCAGTGCCTTGAACGTGCTGCACATCGCGAAGCGTTCATCGCCGCGATGGCTGACAAGGCGCTGGCTGCCGATGTCGAGGATGGCCACGCCCAGACGTCCGCCGTGGCGGTGTTCGAGGTCAGCAAGTTTTTGCTGGAGGGAAGCGTCGGATGAGCCGTCGGCATCGCTGGCCAGAGCCTTCAGGCTCCACAGCGAAGGCACCGCGAGCAGCGAGGCGCTGAGGAGGGTTCTGCGAGTGATCAAAATGCACGTCCTTGTTGTGGCAGATGAACGACATGATCACCGAAACGGCCGCCGTCTGCCACGACGACCATCACACTTCGGCGACCCTTAAGGGTCAGGCAGGCACGCCCAGAATGACGTGGGACGCCTTGATGATCGCGGTCGCGCTCACGCCAGTGGCCAGGCCCAGTTCCGTCACGGCTTCGCGGGTGACGATGGCGAACACCTCGGTGCCGCCAGCCAGGGTGACGACCACTTCGGCATTGACCGCACCGTCGCTGACGCGGGTCACGGTGCCTTTCAGGGTGTTGCGTGCCGAGAGACGAAATCCGCTGTCGTCGGTCATCAGCATGACCCACGGCGCCTTGATCAGCGCCACCGCTTCCTTGCCCACCGCCAGGCCCAGGCTCTTGACGCTTTGCAGGGTCACGACGGCAACAAGGTCTTCCCCGCCCGGCAAGGTCAGGGCCACTTCGGCGTTGACCGCGCCTTCCTGAATCGCCTTCACGGTGCCTTTGAATACGTTGCGCGCGCTGACTTTTATATGCGAAATCTCGATGGTTGAGGACGGTGTGTGAGGACTTTGAACCGACGCACATCATCCACGTTGCGCACGTGCTGTTTCAACCACTTTACGGGCGCTTCGTTCAAACGCGCATGACAATCACCGATGGCGATGGAACGTCGACACCGAACGCACCCAACTGATCAGCCGCAAGGTGGCGGGGTTGTCGTGCTCCTCATGATCGGAGGCCAGCTCACCCGCCAGGGACGCCAATGATTGCGGCAACAGCCAGGACACTTCCTGCTCGCTGGCATGGCACAGATTGGGGTCGTCTTCTTTCTCGAACGCAGGCCATTCACTCATTTCGGCACCTCCCGTCACAGCATGTCGTTGACACATGGATGTTCACAGATCAAGCAGCTTAGAGATCAAGCACCAGCGGCCCTGAAGCCGGGATTGCACAGCAGATCAGCACCTCGCCCTCCGCCGGCATTTCCGCAGGCGGAACGGGGTAATGCACCTGGCCCTTGACGAGCCGGGTCTTGCAGGTGCCGCACGAACCGCTGCGGCAGCTGTATTCGGGTTCCAGGCCTCGGCTTTCGGCCAGCTCCAGCAAGGTACCGCCGTCGGGCTGCCAGCGCGCCTCCTTGGCGGACCGCTCGAACACCACCGGCACCGACGTGGTGGCGGCAGGCGGCTGCTGCAGCACCACCGCCTGTGGGTCGTGCGTGCGTTTGAGGGTCGAGGGGCCGAAGGTTTCCGCGTGAATCCGCTCGTCACGGATGTGCATCGCCCTCAGTTCGTCATACAGGCCCTGGGTGAAACTGGCCGGTCCGCAGACATAAAAATCGAAGTCATCGAACGGCAACAGCGTCTTGAGCAGATTCAGGTCAATGCGACCTGCAAGGTGAAAGTCTTTGCGGGGGCGGGCCGTGCGCTCGGGCTGGCTCAGCAGGCGAACGACCGTTAGTTCTTCTCCGGCGTTGGCTATCAGTGTGTCCAATTCCTCGCGAAAAGCCAGATCCACCAGACGACGTGCACTTTGAATGAACCAGACCGGGCGTGAACGACGCTTGCGTTTGTTCTGATACAACACCTCCCGCAGCATCGACAGCATGGGCGTGACCCCGATCCCTGCGCCCAACAGCACCAGCGGGCGCGTCTCCAGCGGCTCGACGAAGAAGCCGCCCTGAGGCGCCCGGGCGTCGATCACATCGCCCACCTTGAGCTGGTCGTGCAAATGCCCGGAGACCAGACCATCGCGTTTGACGCTGATGCGGAAAAAGTCATCGGACGGTGCGCTCGACAAGCTGTACGTGCGAATGACCGGCTTCGCCTGCCCCGGCAACGACAGGCGCAGTGGCAAGTGCTGGCCTGCCTTGTAGACCGGCAGCCCCCCGCCACCGACGGCCTCGAAGTAAAACGAGCGAATGCCCTCGCTTTCGTCATGAACGCGCGCCACCCGCAAGGGCCGCCATTGATCGCGCAACGTTTCCGCCTGCAACCGGGCCGCCGCTTGATCCCAGTCACCCGTCATCAGGCTGTTGGGAGAAAATCCTTCGAAGCCCCAACGGGAACGCAGGGCCGCTGGCCGACGAAGCACCTGATGAACCTTGACCTGCCACAGCCGCTCGGCGCCCTGGAACGCTGCGATTTCAGGGCCTTCGAGGATGACGGTGGCGTGCCCGGCGACGTGCAGCACATCGCCGGTCGCAAAGTCGATAAACAACAGACCGGCCTTGGGATTCACGAGCAAATTGCCCAAGGTGTTGAAAAACAGGTTGCCGGCAAAATCCGGGATCGTGAGGAGATCGCCTTCGACTCGGACAAATCCGGCGCGCCCGCCACGGTGGGACACGTCGACGAATCGACGCTCAGGATCGCCTTCAAGGTCGACGTAGCTGGCGACAAAAAAGGTGTCGGCGCCGCGAATGGCGGTCACCGCCGCTTCGTCCAGCGCGTTCAGGCGTTCAACCGGCGGCCGCAGGGCTGTGGACGGGCGTTTGCCGCTTTGCAGCGGGCGCAATTGAATGTACTGCGGGCAGTTGCCGAACGACTGGTCGACGGCGAGGGAAAAGCCACGCTCAGTCCGCGCTTCGATATGCCCATTGAGGCGATTGCGTCGACGCGTGTGAAGGTCGATTCCCAACAGCCCGAGCGCCGCACCGGGTTCGAAGGCGCTGGCGACCGGATCGTCAGCGTCCGGGGCCCAGCCGATGGCCAAGCGTTTGGGATCGGGCGACGTGATGAAGCCCTCGTGCGCATCCATCATGCTCGCCCAGGGCCAGCCTTCGCCGTCCACTGCACCGACGATCAGATACGGAATGTGCTCGTAGAATTCGCGGTGCTGATCCGGCATGAAGTCGCGGACCACTCTGCGGCCCACGGCATCCATTCGCTCGACGACGCCCGCATGGGTTTGCACGTGCAGCTCACCGGCGTGCCAAGGCGAGTTTTTTTCCAGCGTGACAGTATTCATGGCGCAGGCTCCCAGGGATGAGGACGCTACGATTCCAGTACCACCACCAACGGGTGTGAAGCGATATCGCTTCACACCCCGGTGCGTTAAAAGAGGTCTTTACCGCCTCACACCACCAGACCCGCTTTGGTCGTCGGCATCGGCACGAAACCTTTCAGGCTTTCGATGCGAGCCAGCCAGTTGCGAATATTAGGATACGCCTCCAGTGAGACATTGCCTTCCGGCGCGTGGGCGATGTAACTGTAGGCGCTCACATCAGCGATGGTGGCGTGATCGGTGACCAGAAACTCACGGCCGGTCAGCTGCTTTTCGATGACCTGCAGCACGGCGTGGGCACGGGTAATGGTGTCCTTGGGGTCAAAATCCGCACCGAATACCGTGATCAGACGAGCGCGCGCAGGGCCCGACGCGATCTGGCCGGACGCGACCGACAACCAGCGCTGCACCTGGGCAGCGGCGTCGGCGTCGGCAGGCAGCCACTGGCCGGTGGTGTCGTACTTCTTGGCCAGGTACACCAGGATAGCCGTGGAATCGGCGATGACCGTGTCACCGTCTTCAAGCACCGGCACCTGACCGAAGGCGTTGATGGCCAGGTATTCAGGGGTTTTGTGGGCGCCATTGGCCAGGTCGACGAACTGGATCTGCGGCTCCAGGCCCAACAACGACAGCATCAGCTGTGCGCGGTGAGAGTGGCCGGACAACGGAAAGTGGTGAAGAGTGATGGCAGTCATTGGAAGGCTCCTGGCGGATCGTGGGTTGAGGTCTGCACGGCGGGACGTCTGCGTAGGCATTCATCGCGCTGATGGGATGAATGATGAATCACGCCGTCGATGTGCAGAATCACCAGCGAAAGCAATCCAGCGTTTCAGGAACTGAAATAGTGCCTGTTCGTGTTAAGCGCTCAGGGCGGAGTGAGTGCGCAGTCGTTCGACCGCAAAGTCGATAAAGCTGCGGACCCGCGCCGAGGCCCGCAGGCCTTCTCGGTAGATCAGATGCACCGGCAGCGGCGCGACCTCGAACGTCTGGAGCACCGCTCGCAAACGTCCTTCTTCGAGGTGCTCATGAACTTCGTGGCTCAGGCAGGACACCAGACCGGCGCTTTGCAGGGCGGCATCAATGGCCGCGACCTGACTGGTGCAGCGCAACACCGGTTTCGAGATCAGATGACGCACACCGCCCTCGGGCTCAAAGCGCCACGGCTGCGTCCAACTGTCCGCGCTGCAGACGATCAGCCTGTGGTCCGTCAACGCGACCGGCTCCCGTGGTTCTCCGTGGGCCAGCAGGTACGCGGGGCTTGCGCAGATCAGTTGCCGAACACGCCCCACCCGGCGCGCCACCATGTGAGCGTCTGGCAGCTCACCGATCAGGACCGCCACGTCCACGCCGTCCTCGTGCAGATCGGGAAAAGCGTTCTGATAGGCGATGGACATCTGAATGCCGGGCCAGGCGTCGAGGTATTCAAGGACCACCGGCATCATCATCCGGTCGCCGAACAGCACGGGCGTCGCCAGGGTCAGCAGCCCTCTGGGCTCGACGTGCAGGCCGTTGGCGGAAGCATCGGCCTCGTCGGTGGCGCGCAGCAGGCGCACACACTCCTCGGCGAAAAGGCGTCCGGTTTCGGTAAGCCTCACCCCTCGCGTGCTGCGCTCCAGCAGTTGCGTACCCAGACGTTGTTCGAGTGCCCACAACGCGCGGCTGACCGTGGCCTCGGACACGTTCAGCAGACGCGAAGCCGCGGCCAGCCCCGACGACTGCGCCACGGCCGCAAAGACGGTCATCTGCCGATGGCGTTCCATTACGTGCGGCTCTTCCCGGCGGCGCGGATCGCCGGGTCTTGCCTCATGCGCTCGACGCAGAAATCGACGAAAGTGCGCACCTTGGCCGAAACCTTGCGTTCAGCCTGATAGCAGACATGCACGGGCACGGGAGGCTGTTCGAAGTCTTCCAGGATCAGCACCAGTTCACCCGATGCCACGCGGCTCGCCACTTGATAGGACAACGCCCGGGTGATGCCCCAACCCAGCGCGGCGGCGGTGAGTGCAGGCTGATTTCCGGAAACGCTCAGGCGTGATTGCACATCCACCTGAAACGGTTTACCCGCTTCGACGAACGTCCAGTGGCGGGTCAACACGCTGGCAGCCGAAACGATCAGACGGTGGTCTTTCAGCTCCAGAGGGTGCTGTGGATACCCCTGCGTCGTCAGGTAGTCAGGCGACGCACATAGGACTGTGCGCACTTCCCCTACCGGAATGCCGTGCTGGCTGTCATCCATCAGGTGGCCGATGCGCACCGCGACATCGATGCCCTCCTCGGCCATGCGTGTGATGCGGTCCAGCAACAGCGCATTGACGCTGACGCCGGGGTGCTCTCGAAGGTATTCCACCACCAGCGGCATCACGAACAGTTCGCCGAACAGCATTGACGCGGTGACCGTGAGTTGCCCGACCGGCGCGGCAATGCTGCCACCGGCGGAATCTTCAGCCTCCTCCAGTTCGCTCAGGATACGACGGCAATCACTGAAATAACGCTGCCCCGCCTCGCTCAAGTGCACGCTGCGGGTGGTGCGGGACAACAGCACCGTGCCGATGCGCTTCTCCAGCGCCGCGATGGCCCGGGTCACGCTCGGTGCAGACACCTCCAACCGCCGAGCGGCCGCTGCGAAGCTGCGCTCTTCACACACGGCAATGAATATGTGCATTTCCTGAAATCTGTCCATGGGAGGGCTCGGCGTTACTGCAGGGTTTGGAAAGGAGGCGATAGTAGCGTTTTGGCTTGATCTGCACACAATGCCTCGTAACAGAGAGACTCTGGCACAGCCGACACATTTCAATCGACCGGCCTATTTTTCGCGAATGAATTCGCTCCTACAGGGGGCCAGCGCCCGGGCGTAACTTATGCAGCGACCTCGTACGCCTGTGGGAGCGAATTCATTCGCGAAGGCGGCGTGACAAGCGGCAGAAATGCATCGCTTGTACGGCTCTTTCGCAAATGAATTCGCTCCCACAAGGGGTCTTCTACCCCAATAGAGGGTTTGGCCTTCAGCAATTGCGCCGAGCGATTAGACACATCCCGTAATATTCGCTTGACGAACAGCCCCTCGATAAGCGTTCATATTGGCGAACGGTCATACTCCAATTCACCCTTTTTTGTCTCTCGGGGATTTCTCATGGTTTCGTCGGTTCTGGCGGCGTCGCTTTCGCGTCGGCGCATTCATTACAGCTGGGTCGTCCTGGCGGTGACCTTTCTGACCATGCTGGTGATGGCGGGCGCGGTGGGGGCGCCGGGGGTGTTTATCCGGCCGCTGGAAGCCGAATTCGGTTGGGACACGGCGGAGATTTCCTCGGCACTGGCTGTTCGCTTTGCGCTGTTCGGCCTGGTCGGCCCGTTCGCAGCAGCCTTCATGAACCATTTCGGCGTGCGCCGCGTGGTGCTGACCGCCCTGACCCTGGTCGCCAGCGGCATGGTGTTGTCGCTGTTCATGACCCAGTTCTGGCAGTTGGTCGTGCTCTGGGGATTGGTAGTGGGCTTCGGCACTGGCCTGACAGCCATGGTGCTGGGGGCGACCGTCGCCACACGCTGGTTTTCCCAGCGTCGCGGTGTGGCGATGGGGCTGCTGTCCGCCAGTTCCGCGACCGGGCAACTGGTGTTCATGCCAATGCTCGCCAACGTGACCGAGCACTTCGGCTGGCGCACGGCGCTGACCTGCATTTGCGTGGCCATCGTCGTCGCCGGGGTCGCGGTCATCGCACTCATGCGCAACCACCCCGCCGACCTGCAAATGCCGTCCTACGGCGAGACTGAAATCCTGCCCGCCCCGGCCAGCACGCAAACTTTCTCCCAGCTTTTGATCACGCCCTTGCACGTGCTGCGCGACGTGTCCAAAACCTGGACGTTCTGGGTGCTGTTCATGACGTTTTTCATCTGCGGCGCCAGCACCAACGGCCTGATCCAGACCCACTTCATCAGCATGTGCGGCGATTACGGCCTGATCGCGACGACGGCGGCCAGCATGCTGGCGGTGATGGGGATTTTCGATTTCATCGGGACGATCGGTTCAGGCTGGTTGTCGGACCGCTATGACAACCGCTGGCTGTTGTTCTGCTATTACGGCTTTCGGGGGATCGCGCTGATCATCCTGCCGTTCTCGGATTTCACGGTCTACGGCCTGTCGTTCTTCGCCCTCATCTATGGGCTGGACTGGATCGCCACCGTACCGCCAACGGTGAAGCTGACGGTACAACGGTTCGGCCCGGCCCGCGCCAACATCGTCTTTGGCTGGATCTTCGCGGGCCACCAACTGGGCGCGGCCTTCGCCGCCTTCGGGGCCGGCTGGACACGCACGCACTTCGCCAGTTACTTGCCGGCCTTCTTTATCTCCGGCCTGCTCTGTGTGATCGGTGCGTTAATCGCGTTGTCCATCGTGCCGGCCCTGAAGTCGGCAGCCCCCGCTCAGAGCAGTTGACGCGCCGTCAGCCAGACACCGTAACCGACCGCCATCAACCCCCACGCCAACAGCGGGTGGAACACCACCCGCCAGGCCAGCGCCCGAGGGTCGAAACCGACCCCGTGGACGAAGCCCCCGGCCACGCCCCACATGACCAGCATCAGCAGGCTGTGGGAATAGTGGCCGTTGGCGTCGAGCATCGACGCGGGGTGCACCAACAGCACCAGGCTCATCGGCACCGCCATCAGCAGGGACAGCGCCCTGCCGAGGCTGTGCTTGAAGGGTGCGTTCAGCGCCTCAGCGGTCACGACCGTTCTCCAGCGCGTTGGCGTCGGATGACTCCAGCCACAACGCGTTGATGATGCCGAAGCTGCAAGCCAGCAATACGCCAAGTATCCAGGCGAAATACCACATGTTGTTCTCCTCGATTCGGTTCCGGGCTCAATACAAGCCGTGGGGGTTTTGGTCGATGTGCGCGGTGGTGACCTTGCCCCACATCTTGGCGTAGCACCACAGCGTGTAGCAGAGGATGATCGGCACGAAAATGGCCGCCGCGATGGTCATGATGATTAGGGTTTTCTGGCTTGACACGGCGTCCCACACGGTCAGGCTCGACGCGGGATCAAGGCTCGACGGCATCACGAACGGGAACATCGCAAAGCCCGCCGTGCACAGCGCGCCGACGATGGCCAGGCTGCTGCCGAGAAACGCCATCCTGCCCTGCCCTGCGCTGGCACACAGCAAGGCCAGCAGTCCGCCGAAGATGCCCAGCAGCGGCGCGATCACGGTCAACGGGTGAGCGTGGTAGTTGGCCATCCAGCCGTGGTTGCTGGCTTCGACATTCTTGGCCAGCGGGTTCAGCGCAGCGCCTGCGTCGAACGCCGAGGTGATCTCCAGCCCCTGAATCCCGCCCAGCAGCAACCAGACTCCTGCGCCGGTGAACGACAGCAGGAACACCAGCGCCAGCAGCTGTGCGGCGTGACGGGAGCGACGGGCAATCGCGCCTTCGGTGCGCATCATCAACCAGCTGCCGCCGTGCAGGCCGAGCATGCTCAGGCTGACGACACCGGCCAGCAAGCCGAACGGGCTGAGCAGTTGCCAGAAATTGCCGTGGTAGCTGGAACGCAGGGTGTCATCGAACTGGAACGGCACGCCCAGCAGCAGGTTGCCGAAGGCCACGCCGAACACCAGCGACGGCACCAGGCCGCCAACGAACAGGCCCCAGTCCCAGCTTTGCCGCCAGCGGGTGTTGTCCAGCTTGCTGCGGTAGTCGAAACCGACCGGGCGCACGAACAGCGCGAACAGCACCAGCAACAGCGCCCAATACAGCCCGGAAAACGCGGCCGAGTAGACCAGCGGCCAGGCGGCGAACAGCGCGCCACCGGCGGTGATCAGCCAGACCTGATTGCCGTCCCAGTGCGGGGCGATGGTGTTGATCACCACCCGCCGTTCGTTGTCGGTGCGGCCGACAAAGGGCATCAGCATCGCGGCGCCCAGGTCGAAGCCGTCGGTCAGGGCGAAGCCGATCAGCAGCACGCCGACCAGCACCCACCAGATGAGTTTGAGTGTCTCGTAATCGAACATCGTGTGTTCCTCAGGCCAGCGTCGGTTGTGGGGCGGCGGGCACGTCGCTCTCGCGGCGCTCGAAGTGGTAGCGACCGGTGTGCAGGCTGCTTGGGCCCAGGCGGGCGAACTTGATCATCAGGTACATCTCGATGATCAGCAGGACGGTGTAGAAGCCCACCAGCGCCAGGATCGAGCCGATGACATCGCCGCTGGACAGGGTCGATGCCGACAGGTGAACCGGCAGCACTTCACCGATGGACCAGGGCTGACGACCGTGCTCGGCCACCCACCAGCCGGTCTGCGTGGCAATCCACGGCAGCGGCAGGCTGAACAGCGCCCATTTCAGCAACCAGCGCTTGCTGGATTCGTTCTTGCGCGCCGAGGCGTAGAAGGCACAGGCGAAAAGCGCCAGCATCAGCACACCGCTCAGGACCATGATGCGGAAGGTCCAGAAAATCGACGCGACGTGCGGGATGGAATCCAGTGCGGCCTGCTTGATCTGCTGCTCGTTGGCGTCCACCACCTTGTCGGTGTATTTCTTCAACAGCAGCCCGTAGCCCAGGTCCTTCTTCACATCGTTGAACGCGTCGAGGGTCTGCTCGCTTTTGTCACCGGCGCGCAGTTTGCCCAGCAGGTCGTAGGCGACCATGCCGTTGCGGATGCGGCCTTGGTGCTCGGTGACCAAATCCTTGATGCCGGTGACCTGCTTGTCCACCGAACGGGTGGCAATGATGCCCATCACGTAGGGAATCTTGACCGCGTAATCGGTGCGTTGGGTTTCCTGATTGGGCAGCCCGAACAGGGTGAACGCCGCCGGTGCAGGCTCGGTTTCCCATTCGGCTTCGATGGCGGCCAGCTTGGTTTTCTGCACGTCGCCGATTTCGTAGCCGGATTCGTCACCCAGCACGATCACCGACAGGATCGAGGCCATGCCGAACGCCGAAGCGATGGCGAAGGAACGGCGAGCGAAGCCGATGTCGCGGCCCTTGAGCAGGTACCAGCTGGAAATCGCCAGGACGAAGATCGAACCGGTCACGTAACCGGACGCCACGGTGTGCACGAACTTGACCTGCGCGACCGGGTTGAACAGCAGGTCGGCGAAGCTCGTCAGCTCCATGCGCATGGTGGTGAAGTTGAATTCGGCGCCGACCGGGTTCTGCATCCAGCCGTTGGCGATCAGAATCCACAGCGCCGACATATTCGAACCGATCGCCACCAGCCAGGTGACGGTCAAGTGCTGCACGCGGGTCAGGCGGTCCCAGCCGAAGAAGAACAGGCCGATGAAGGTCGATTCCAGGAAGAACGCCATCAAGCCTTCGATGGCCAGCGGGGCGCCGAAGATGTCACCGACGTAGTGGCTGTAATAGGCCCAGTTGGTGCCGAACTGGAACTCCATGGTCAGGCCGGTGGTGACACCGAGGGCGAAGTTGATGCCGAACAGCTTGCCCCAGAACTTGGTCATGTCCTTGTAGACCTGCTTGCCGGTCATGACGTACACCGACTCCATGATGGCCAGCAGGAACGTCATGCCCAGCGTGAGCGGCACGAAGATAAAGTGATACAGCGCGGTCATCGCGAACTGCAGCCGAGAGAGGTCGACGACTGATTCCGAAATCATTTTGGGTTCTTCTCATCAGATACGGGAGGGGCGCCCAATACATGCAGGCCAGCTTGCACCCCGTCATCCTTGACTTCGACCGGCGCGTCGAACCAGACG
Source organism: Pseudomonas sp. NPDC088368 (assembly GCF_044753445.1). Lineage (NCBI taxonomy): Bacteria > Pseudomonadati > Pseudomonadota > Gammaproteobacteria > Pseudomonadales > Pseudomonadaceae > Pseudomonas > Pseudomonas sp. NPDC088368. Next base: position 153,967 of record NZ_JBIVNG010000014.1, on the reverse strand, counting down.
CTACGGATGCCCATCAACAGGACGAGCTTGATCAACAGGATCAGTCCTATTTCTTTCGCCAAGGGGTGTTTGAGGAAATCGAAGGGACCGGGCATGTTGAAGACTCGTCGGGGTGCGTCGTAATTTTCCTACGGCACCTTCCGAGACCATTGATCCACGTCAAAAAACGCCGGGTAACAGGGTGTGACACAACGCCACAGTGGGGTTTATCGCGTTTAATCGCAGAACTCGCTGCCCCTGGCGCATTGACGGTCTGCGCCGCCGACAGGCCGGACGGCCACCGCCGGAGAAGTAAATGATAAACGGCAGATAACCGCCTCAAGTGCCGGATTTTTCAGCCGATATCTAGGGCATAAGAGGCAGTCAGGTCATGTTCCCCCGCTCCGTCTGGAGACCGGATAACAGCCACTGCTGCCATCGACGAGGTCGCAGGCCATGACTCCCCTAACGCTCAAGATGAAGACACGCAACGTGGTGTACGGCGCGGTTTTGCTGTGCCTGAGCGTTCTCGGGGCGAGCGCCGAACCGATCCGGATCGTCACCGAAGAGTTGCCGCCCTATAACATGACCCGGGACGGCCAGTTGACCGGCATGAGCACTGAGGTGGTGCGCGCGGTCCTCAAGGAAGTGAACGTCGACGCCACCATCCAGTCGATGCCGTGGGCCCGGGCCTATGATCTGGCGCTGCACGACCCCAACGTGCTGATCTATTCCATCACCCGCACCGTCGAACGCGAGCCGCTGTTCAAATGGGTCGGCACCATCGCCGCGTCGCGCTGGTTCATTTACTCCTCCTCGACCCACCCCATCTCGCTGTTGGACCTGGACGACGCCCGCGACTGGCAGACCGCAACGGTCAACGAGGACGTCGGCGAGCAATACCTGATGAGCAGGCGCTTCAAGGTCGGCCGCCAGCTGCAATCGAGCAACCGCTACGAACTCAACTATCAAAAGCTACGGACCGGGCATGTGGACCTGTGGATCTCCGACGAGCTGAACGCCAATTACATTGCCCATCAGGCGGGAGACAACCCGGCGCAGACTCTGGTGCAATCCTTGCGTGTGCCCGAGCTGGAAGAAGCAGGCGGGTTCAGCATGGCTTTCAGCCGAGGGACCCCGGATGCTACTGTTCGGCTGTTTGAGAAAGGGCTGAGGACTGTCCGTGAGAACGGAACCTACGATGCCATAGCACGTAAATGGAATTGAGCATGCTGGCTGAGTCCGAGTCCAAGATCCCTGAAAACGCCGCCGCGCCCCCGCGAGCCGGCTCGTTGGCGCGCAGGCTGGTGTTGGCGACGCTGGCGTTCTGCATTCTGTTCACCGTGGCCACCGTTACCGTCAGGACCTGCTTCGCCTGGAACACCAACCTCTCCAATATGAACGCCGAACTCGGTCTGATCGACCAAGTGTTCCAGGGCACATTGTCCAAAGCGGTCTGGGAAATGGACAACGAGGCCTTGCAAACGCAAATCGACAGCGTGGCCCTTGCGGCGCCAGTGGGCCGCGTCGAGCTGCGCATTCTGCGCCCCGGCCGGCCACCGGAAGTGCTGGAGCGTCAGCATCCGGGCCATGGCACTTCATCACTCGCCCCCGCGCTGCACCGTCAACTGACAGTCGTCCCCTACCCCGGCGCCAATGAAGTGGTCGGCGAACTGACCATCGAGGGCGACGAAAGCCTGCTGTGGAAACGGCTGTGGAAGGAAGTCGCGGTCATCATGCTGACCCAGATCATTCAGTCGCTGGCCCTGGCCGGGCTGATCATGGGCATGTTCAACCGTTCGGTGACCCTGCATGTGCGCCGTATCGCCGAGCACTTGGAACAACTGACGCCGCAGAACCTGAAACACCATCTGGCGCTCGGGCGCGGCAGCAAGGCCAGCGACGAGCTGGACTTGCTGGAAGCCGGGGTCAACGACCTGCAAGACAAACTGGCCAATCACCTCGAACGCCAGACCCGCGACGAACTGGCCCTCGCCGCCAGCCGCGATCAGTTGGCCGAGTTGGTGGAGCAACGCACCGCCCAGCTCAAGGCTGCCAATACCCGGCTGGAGGCCATGACCCGCTTCGACCCTCTCACAGGCCTTGCCAACCGTCGTCACTTCGACGAAGTGAAAGAGCTGGAATTCAACCGCGCCTTGCGCCATCGGCAAGCCTTCTCTGTGCTGATGTGCGACATCGATTATTTCAAGCTCTACAACGACAACTACGGCCACGCCAATGGCGATCAATGCCTGCGCGATGTGGCGTTGACCATGAGTGCGCTGTTTTCGCGCTCCGGCGAATTGGTGGCACGCCTGGGTGGCGAAGAGTTCGCGGTGCTGCTGCCCGGACAAAGCCGCGAACAGGCCCTGTGCTCCGCCGAACGTTTGCAGGCGCTGCTCGCCGACCAGAAGCTGCCGCACAAAGGCTCGGGGGTGTCGCCGTACGTGACGATGAGCATCGGCATCGCCGAACTCGACCCCGCCAACATGGACCGTTTCGATCAGTTGCTGCAAAGCGCCGACAAAGCCTTGTACCGCGCCAAAAGTCAGGGCCGCAACCGGTGTGAGATCTGACCCGATCAGGGAGAATGCGACATGCGCCGTACCCGCTATTCGATCAAACAGCGCTTGGGCGTGTTATCGGCCACCGTCCTGGTGCTGGTGGGCCTGAGCGCCCAGGCCGAGACGATGCACGTTGTCACCGAGGATTCCTCCTACAGCTGGCTCCAGGACGGCAAAGTCGCGGGCCCGGCCAGCGAGCTCGTCGAAAAGACCCTCGTCAATGCAGGACTCAACGATTACCAGATGGCCCTGTATCCGTGGGCGCGGGCGTACGACATGGCGCGGCTGGAACCGAACGTGGTGATTTACCCCATGATCCGCAACGCCGAGCGCGAGACGCAGTTTCACTGGGTGGGCGAGCTCGAACCGGTGATTCAGGTGTTCTTCAAACTGCGTGAGCGAAAAGACGTCGCCGTCGGTACGCTGCAAGACGCGAAGAAATTCACCATTGGCGTCGTCCGTGACGACGCCCGCCAGCAATACCTGGAAAGCCAGCATTTCAGCAGAATGGTGGTCTCCGCCAACAACCTCGACAACCTGCGCAAGCTGCTCAGCGGCCAGGTTGCACTGGTGCCCATGCCCGAGCGAGAAGCCCGCGACCAGTGCCGCGACCTGAACGTCTCCTTCGACCTGCTGGAAAACGTGTACACCATCGACGACCTTTCCCAGAGCCTCTACGTCGCCCTCAGCCTGAAAACCCCGCCTGACACGGTCCAGCGCGTGACCCAGGCCTTCGCTCAGTTGAAAGCAGACGGGAGCGTGGCGAAGGCGCTGGCACCGTAAAGGGGCCGTCACGTTTTGGCGCCCCCTGTCGCCACGCCGTTCTCATTTATCCCTGCCGCTGCGGCACCACCGCCTGCAGCAGTTTGCCGAAATGATCGGCCGTGAACGCCACCGGCTCCGAGTCCTTGACCCCTACGGTTTTCTTCAACAGCCAGTCACGACGCAGCGGGTCAAGTTGCAGGCTGTATTTTTCTTGCCCGTGCAGGCTCACACCCGCCAACGACACGCTGACCTGGCCCTTGGCACCCATGGCGTCCGGCACGAACGCCACCTCATGATTGCCCAGAAAAAAGCTCATGCGCCGGGTCATGAACGGTGAGTTTTCGTCCGGATAACCCTTGCCCTGAGCCAGGTGAGGTTCGTACTCGAAACGCGTCTGTTCAGCGTCGATCAAGGGCTTCAGCCAAGTGCCGACCTGCGCGTATAGCGCTTCGATGCTGGCATTCCATTGCGCCAGATCGTCCTGAAAACGTTGCTGTTTCTGTTCTTCGTAGCGTTGATTGGCCGCCAGCAGATCGCTGAGGCGTTGAATCTCGTCCATAACGGCGATTCCCGGTTCACGCACCCGAGTATTCGGATACGTGAAGGGAGGGTGGCACAGCCACGGCAGGGTGTCGCGTCAGATCGTCAAACGATCAGGATTTAGGCGGGATGACTTCCAGTTGCGACAGGCGATGGCCCTTGACCAGCGCAGCGTCGATGTCGGTCTTGGCGGTTTCGGCAGCGGCCTGGGAATCGAACGGGCCGATCATCACCACTTCCTTACCTTCGACCTTGACCACGTACGACGGGTAATGGTGCTCGACCAGCCAGTAGGCCATGTCGCTCAAGGCCTCTTTCAAATGAACGCGAATGGTCCACTGCGATGAGGCCGGGGTCGGTGCTTCCGCGACCGAATCGGCGGTCGATACTTTGGTCGTCGGTGCCGGTTTGCCGCCATCACAGCCAGCGAGCATCACTACCGCCACCATCATTGCCATCTTGCGCACGTCTGTCGCTCCTCGGTTGAAGTGGCGAGAGTCTATCACCGTGGACCTGACCGAGAAGCAGGGTGAAGGATCGATGAGTGGGGTGCGGGCACTGTGAATCAACGTTGGCGCGCCGAGGCTGCGACGTTCCGACGCGGGTCAAACAGGATAACGATCGCAGGCGTCGCAAAAAGATGGAACCGCTCCTGGAAGCCTTCGCCTAATGAACAGCTTGGGGAGGTTTCCACAAGCCCTGTGCCAATCCGGGCACATTCCGAGAGGTGGTTAACGTGGCTAAAGATGACAAGAAAAGCAAAGGCGAAGCGACGAAAGCCAGCAAGGACCTGAAAGATAAAAAAGCGACGCCGGCGAAAAAATCGGCCGCGGCTTCAGCGCTGTCCAAAGCTTCCGAAAAGAAAGACAAGAAGAAAGACGCTGAGCCGAAAAAATCGGCCAAGAAGGCTGACAGCAAGCCCGAAAAGGCCAAGAAGTCAGAGAAAGCCGACAAGCCTGCGAAAAAGAAAAAGTGACACCGGTCATTCGCTAGGGCTTCACGCCCTAGCTTCTCCGGCTGTAGATCGTCCCTGCGCACACTCCGCCTGCGATCAAGCACAGCGAAGGTTTTGATCAGGCGCCCTCGCCCAACTCGCGCATGACTGAGTACAGCGCGGACTTCGCTTCAAAGCCCACACCCGGAATGTCCGGCAAGCCGACGTAGCTGTTCTCGACCCGAATGCCGTCGGCAAAGCCCCCGAACGGCTGGAACACATCCGGGTAGGACTCGTTGCCGCCCAGATGCAGGCCAGCGGCGATGTTCAGCGACATCTGATGCCCACCGTGGGGCACGACGCGGCGAGAGGACCAGCCCAGCTCTTTCATTACGTCCAGCGTGCGCAGGTATTCCACGAGGCCGTAGGACAACGCGCAGTCGAATTGCAGGAAATCACGATCCGGACGCATGCCACCATGACGCAGCAGGTTGCGGGCGTCTTGGTGGGAGAACAGGTTTTCGCCCGTCGCCATCGGCAGCTCGTAGTGGTTGGCCAGCTCGGCTTGCAGCGCGTAGTCCAGCGGATCGCCCACTTCTTCGTACCAGAACAGGTTGTAGGGCTTGATCGCTTCGGCGTAGGCAATACCCGTTTTCAGGTCGAAACGGCCGTTGGCGTCCACTGCCAGGCGCTGGCCGTCGCCTACCACTTCCAGCACGGCTTCGATGCGGCGCAGGTCTTCTGCCAGCGGCACGGCGCCAATCTTCATTTTCACCACGCCATAGCCGCGATCCAGATAGCTCTGCATCTCTGCCTTGAGCTTGGTCTGGTCCTTGCCGGGGTAGTAATAGCCCCCCGCCGCATACACCCACACCTTGTCGTCCGCCACGCCATCGCGATACCGGTCGGCCAGCAGGCGATACAAGGGTTTGCCCTCGATCTTCGCGACAGCGTCCCACACCGCCATGTCAATCGTTCCCACCGCCACGGAACGCTCGCCGTGGCCGCCCGGTTTTTCGTTGGTCATCAGGGTTTTCCAGATGGCGAACGGGTCGAGGTTGTTATGTTCCTGATCGATCAGCGATTCCGGGTCGGCTTCCAGCACGCGGGCCAGGAAACGGTCGCGCATCAGGGCACCCTGTCCGTAACGGCCGTTGGAGTTGAAGCCGTAACCAATCACCGGCTTGCCATCGCGAATGACGTCGGTGATCACCGCGACCACCGAACAGGTCATTTTGGAAAAATCGATGTAGGCATTGGCAATCGGCGAAGCAATGGAAACCGTCTTTTCGCGAATATCGACGATACGCATGAAGTCACTCCTATTGTTTTCAGTGAGAGGTGCAGCGCGTGTTGGCCTCACTCTAGGGCTGGACCTTTCGCGACGGCCAATGCTAAAAACGCGGCACTCAATGCGCGGACGGCATCACGATGGAACTGGTTTGGCTGGAAGACTTCAATGCGCTGGCCCAAAGCGGCAATTTCTCCCGCGCTGCCGAATTGCGCCACGTCACTCAACCCGCCTTCAGCCGCAGGATTCGGGCGTTGGAGACGTGGGTCGGGGTCGATCTGTTCGAACGCACCACCCAAGGCGCGACCCTGACCGACGCGGGCCAGCACATGCTCGCCAACGCGCAAGAGATGACCCGGCGCGTGTACCAGATGCGCCAGGAGGCGCGGGAAGTCGCCGGAAAGCAGGCACGTTCGCTGCACTTCGCCGCCACCCACTCGCTCTCGTTCACGTTCTTTCCCGGCTGGGTCAGAGCGGCAGAACGTACCAGCCCTATCGAGGCCATTCGCCTGCATTCGGACAACATGCGGGTGTGTGAGCAGATGTTGTTGGGCGGCGAAGTGCAGTTTTTGCTGTGCCACCAGCACCCAGAGGTCCCGCCGCTGTTTCCGGCCGAGTCCTTTTATTCCAAAGTGGTGGGCAGCGATGTCCTGATTCCCCTCGGTGCGGGAGCTCTCGGACACTCTGCTGAGCCCGCGTCGGGCGGCCCGCAGCCATTGTTGGGGTACACCGCCGAGTCCGGGCTGGGCCGAATCGTGTCCGCACGGTTGCGCAAAGAGCCCCAGCCACCCCACTTGCAGACCGTGTTCAGCTCTCACCTGGCGGCAGTTTTGCTGTCGATGGCGCTGGAGGGGAAGGGTTTCGCGTGGTTGCCCAGGACCCTCGCCGAGCCGGAAATGACCAACGGGAAATTGTGCCGGGCGCTGGACGAACACTGGGACATCCCGGTGGAAATCCGCCTGTTCAGACCGAGCATGGCGTTGAGCGATTTCGCCGAGGATTTCTGGGCGAAGCTCTAGCCTGTGATCGCTCCGCTCACCCGCGGACCTGAATAGCCGTGGCGCGAACTCACTTCAGCCAGCGCGAAGGCGACGTATCGCGCTACAATCGGCGGGCTTCAGACGACACACGTCGTAACACCTCGCCCCCCCGTGCACCGGCGAACGTGCTTTGATTCAGTTGTTTTTCCACGCCGCCCGACCGCATCGAACGCCATGCTGGCATTGTGGTCAATGACTCACATGCCCCGCTAGATACCGAATTAACGTGAATACGCCCATTTCTCCAACGACGGCGCCGATGATCAGCAGCCCGCCCCCGCAGCCCGATCCCGCGCAATGGATCATCTGCGAACACTGCGATTCGCTTTACCACGCCCAGCCGTTGAGCAAAGGGGAATCCGCGTATTGCTTGCGCTGTGCGGCGGTTCTCAACCGTGGGCACCGCATGACCATCGAACAGATGCTGGCGCTGAGCGTTGCGGCGGGGATCATGTTCATCTTCGCTAATGTGTTTCCGGTCATCAGTATCAGCATGAAGGGCCTGTACAACCAGGTGACCCTCTGGGGTTCGGTCGAGGCGCTGGCTCAGGGGCAGATCACCTTGATCGCGATGGTGGCCGGGCTGGCGATCATTCTCGCCCCCGCCCTGCAAATCGCACTGCTGTTCTGGGTACTGGTGCACGCGCGACGCAACGAAATCGCCCCCGGCTTCAAGACCTGCATGCGCACGCTGGAACACTTGCGCCCCTGGAGCATGCTGGAAGTCTGTCTGCTGGGCATTCTGGTGGCGATCATCAAGCTCGGCGGGATGCTTGACGTTCATCCCGGTGTGGGCCTTTGGGCCATGGCCATGCTCATGGTGCTGATCGTCCTGATCGCGGGTAAAGACATCCGCAGGCTGTGGGACGACTTGGGGGTGGAGCCCGAATGAACGGCATCCCCTACGCCCGCGAACGCCAGGTCACGCTCTGCCATGTCTGCTCTTACGTCTGCCCGGAAGACGCCGAGGTCTGCCCCCGCTGCGATTCGGCGGTGCACCGGCGCAAACCCAACAGCCTGACGCGCACCTGGGCCTTTCTCATCGCGGGGCTGATTTTTTACATCCCGGCCAATACGCTGCCCGTGATGTTCACGACGCTGCTGGGCAGTGCCAGTGAAAACACCATCATGAGCGGTGTCATCGAGTTCGCCGAGGGCGGCTCCTGGGACATCGCGATTCTGATTTTCATCGCCAGCGTGCTGGTGCCGTGCATCAAGTTTCTGGTGCTGGGCATGCTGTTGATCACCTGCCAGCGCCGCAGCCAATGGGCCATGCGTGAGCGTTCCCGGCTTTACCGTTTCATCGAGCTGATCGGCTACTGGTCGATGCTCGACGTGCTGGTGGTCGCCCTGGTGGCGGCACTGGTCCAGTTTCGCGGGCTCAGCACCATCGAGCCGCGACTGGGCATCCTGTTCTTTGGTTTGGTGGTGGTGATGACGATGCTGGCCGCCATGAGTTTCGATCCCCGGTTGATCTGGGACGCAGAGGTTGAAGATGTCTGATAACGCCCTCCCCCCGTCGGCCCCGGAGCCTGCACGACCGCAGGTCAAGGCCCGCAAAGCCCGTATTTCGCTGGTCTGGCTGGTGCCGATCGTCGCCGGTGTCATTGGCTTGTCGATGGTCATTCACGACTTTCTCAACGTCGGGCCGAAGGTCGTGGTCAGTTTCCTGACCGCCGAAGGCCTGGAAGCCAAGAAAACCCAGGTCAAGTACAAGAACGTGGTGATCGGCACGGTGACCGACATCGCCTTGAGCGACGATCGCACGCACATTCTGGCGACCATCGAACTCAATCAGTCGGCCACCCCGTTCACGCGCGCCGACTCGCAATACTGGGTCGTACGCCCACGCATCGGGGCACATGGCGTGTCTGGCGTGGACACCCTGCTGTCCGGGGCTTTCATCGGCGCCGACGCGGGCAGTTCGGACAAAACCGAGAAGAATTTCATCGGCCTTGAAAACCCGCCACCGGTCACCTTCGGCGAGAAAGGCAAGCGCTTCATTCTGCACACCGACGACCTCGGCTCACTCGACATCGGCTCGCCGATCTACTTCCGGCGTATTCAAGTGGGCCAGGTGGTGGCTTATGAGCTGGCGAAAGACGGCAAGGGCGTGGACATCGAAATCTTCGTCAGCTCACCCAACGATCAGTACGTGCTCACGGATTCGCGCTTCTGGAACGCCAGCGGGGTGGACGTCAGCCTGGGCGCGGCGGGTTTGAAAGTGTCGACGCAATCGCTCACCTCGATCATCTCCGGCGGCATCGCCTTCCGCGAACCGAAGTACAGCCCGGACGCCAAGCCCGCCAACGCCAACGCCGAATTCAAATTGTTCGAGGACCAGACCACTGCACTTGCGCCTCCCGACGGCGAACCGAAATACATCCGCATGCGCTTCAATCAGTCGCTCAGAGGCTTGGTGGTCAACGCCCCGGTGGACTTTCTTGGCGTGAACATCGGGCGGGTGGTGTCGGTGGATCTGGACTATGACCCGGCGACGGGAACGTTCCCCGGCGTCGTCGGCGCCGTCATTTACCCGCAGCGGCTCGGCGCGGCCAATGACAAACTCAAGGAGCAAGCCGGTGGTGGCGACGAAGAAGAACAGACGTCACGGATTCTGGGACGCTTCGTCGAACGCGGGCTGAGGGCGCAAGTGCGCACCGGCAACCTGCTGACCGGCCAACTGTACGTGGCCATGGATTTTGATCCCAAAGCCCCAAGAATTGCCTACGACCCTAAAGCGCGACCGCTGGAAATCCCGACCGTGGGCGGCAGCTTCGACAAATTGCAGGAGCAACTTCAGGCCTTCGTCGACAAGCTGGGCAAGATCCCCATCGACGATCTGGCGAAAAACCTCAATGGCAGCCTGATCGAACTGCAAAAGACCATGAAAACCGTCAACGGTCAGGTCCTGCCGCAAATGACCGGCACTTTGCAACAGGCGCAGAAAACCCTCGGCAATGCCAACGACACGCTGTCGGACGACTCGCCTGCGCGGCAGCAATTGGGTCAGGCGCTGGATGAAGTGCAGCGCACCGCCCGCTCGGTTCGGGTGCTGACCGACTTCCTCAGTCGCCACCCCGAATCGCTGATTCGTGGCCGCTCTGGCGATGCCGCACCCGGTTCATACAAAGGTTCGTCCTCTTCCCGTGAAATTGCTCCGGAGCCTGCCCAATGACTGTGCGTACTCACCTGTTGGCTGTCGTCTGCGCGCTGAGCCTTGCCGCCTGTTCGTCGACGCCGACGCATTACTACACCCTGATCGCCCCCGCTGCTCAGGGCTCGGCGGGTGTCACACCAGCCCCTTTTCAGTTCGAGATGCAACCGGTGCTGATGGCCGTTCAGGTGGATCAGCCGCCGCTCGTCGTTCGTCAGGGCAACGGCAGCCTGGCCATTCTGGAAAACGAGCGTTGGGGAGCGCCGTTGGGAGATGAATTTCACGACGCGCTGACCGGGGAGCTGGAACGCCGCTTCGGTTCCCGCGATCTGGCCGGCTTGCCCAAACAGAGCGACCAGCCGGTTCTGACGGTCCGAACGGACGTGCGTCGCTTCGAGTCGGTGCTGGATCAATACGCCTTGATCGATGTCGTCTGGAACTTGAGCCTGCGTGCCGACGGCAGCAAACGCCAGACCCTCACCTGCAGCAGCGTGATTCGCCAGCCTGCCGGGACGGGTATGGAAAATCTGGTCATTGCCCATCAAAAAGCCGTGTCCAGCCTGGCCAATGCAATCGCCAAAACCGCAAATGAATGGGCTCGAAACACGGCAGCCCGCTGCCCTTCCTGATTAGACATTCTATTAAAACGGCTTTCTGTCCGGGAGGCCGCTGGCGTCGCAGCGGCCCTAACTTTCACTCGTAACTTATACAGAAAAGCCATCACGTACAGCTATCAACAACAATAGATCATACGTACGTTTCATAAAATATCTTTAACAACCGATTGGATCCCTTTCCACTTCAATCGGATGTTCTGTATTGTCATCACATCATTCATAAACTCTCTACGAAACTTCGATAATAATGATCGAGCTCTTCGATTAATCATTCATTCAACTTCACTTGTGTTATGCGTACACCCGCTCGCTGCCGGGCCGACGAAGGCCACCTGCGGATGGACGCTGGAGGTTCATATGACAGGGATTGGTCCGCGACTTCGGCAAGAGCGCACCCGACTTAAACTTTCGCAAAGCGCTTTGGGGGCGATTGGAGGCGTTGAAACCAACGCTCAAGGTAATTATGAAAGCGGCGCACGGTCGCCAAAGGCCGATTATTTATTGCGTATTTCAGGTGCCGGTATTGATATCAATTATGTACTGACAGGTTCACGCCTTCTTGAACTTGATAGCACCAAGCCATCTCCGTTTATGCCTGATCATGCACCTAACGAACATCTGGAAAAAGTGACCGAACAATTACACCGCAATCTTCACGGGCTCATCGACGCGTTGTATCAGATGGCTTTATTGGTGGAAGTGCGCTCCAGTGGCACTCAGGACAATGCCGTCAAACAAGAACTGGAAGTCATCCGCACCGAGGCGCAAGAGTTGGCACAAGCGTCTGTCAGGCTGATTTTCGTCACCTCAAAACTGACGTGAGCCCTTGACCGCTCCGGTGTACACCGCCGCACTTCGTAGCGCATGATTCACCGATTCGACGACGCCCCATGGACATCGCTGTGACCCATACCGCCCCTGATCTGACCGGCTTGACCGCCAGCGCCGCTGCTCGGTTATTACAACGCCGCGAGTTGACCGCGCTCGCTTTACTGGACGCTTGCATTGAGAGGATCGAAGCGCGAGAGCCCGAACTCCAGGCCTGGCGCCACTATGATGCTGACGGCGCCCGAGCGCTGGCACGGCAGTTGGACGGTGGCCCGATCCGTGGCCCTTTGCATGGGCTGCCATTGGGCGTTAAGGATCTGTTCGACACCCGTGATTTCCCGTCCGCCTACGGTTCTCCGATTTATCAGGCGCATCGACCCGCCCACGATGCGGCGGCTGTTGCGCTGTGCCGCGACGCGGGCGCCATCGTGCTGGGCAAAACGGTGACCACCGAGTTTGCAACCTTCACCCCGGGCCCCACCGGCAACCCCCACAACCCGGCGCACACACCGGGCGGCTCGTCCAGCGGATCGGCCGCGGCGGTTGGCGCACACATGGTGCCCCTTGCGCTGGGCACCCAAACGGCCGCTTCAGTGATCCGCCCAGCCGCCTATTGCGGCATCGTCGGTTTCAAACCGAGCTTCGGATTGATCCCCCGGGCCGGCATCAAGAGTCTCAGCGAGTCGCTCGACACTGTGGGCGGCTTCGGTCGTTGTGTCGAAGACGTGGCACTGCTTACGTCAGTCATGGCGAACGCCCCGCAATGGCGACAGTTGCCGACTGATCGTAAACCGCGCATCGGGGTGTGCCGCACGGCGTTCTGGGATAGGGCCAGCCCGGCGGCGCAAGCGGCGTTCAACGATGCGGTTCAGCGGCTGACGGCTCGAGGCGCTCACGTGGTGGACGTGACGTTGAGCGATGTGGTTGCGACGCTGGCCGACGTGCACGACGAAGTAATGTCCGCCGAGGCGTTCAAGGCACTGACCGATGAGCGACTGAATCATCCGGACCTGTTAAGCGAACGGCTGCAGGCCATGCTGGAACGTGGCGGACAGATCAGTTTCGAACAAAGCCTTCAGCACCGGGCACACGTGGCCTCGGCCCGGCACCAGGTGGGGCGCGGCTTCGCGGACTACGACGTGCTGTTGACGCCCAGTGCCTGTGGCGAAGCGGAGTTGGGACTGGAGCGAACGGGCGATCCGCTGTTCTCACGCATCTGGAGCCTGCTGGGCTTGCCGAGCCTGAACCTGCCTGTCGGTTTCGGGCCTCAAGAGTTGCCGTTGGGCATTCAGGTGATCGGACCGGTGATGAGCGACACGGCAACGTTGGGGTTTGCCCACTGGATCGAGCGCAGCCTGGCAGATTGAGTGGAATTCCTGAGTCTGAAATCTAATCCGCAAGGCACAAGGTGCGGCGGCATGATGTCATCGCCTGCACACTTTTTCGCAAATTCATTCGCTCCCACGGAAGTGCCGTGGCGCTGCAACCTATGCAACGTGTCGCGGACCTCACTGTGGGAGCGAATTCATTCGCGATTCGCCAGCACAGGCGCCACAGTACTGGCATCTGTACAACGCATCGCGAATACATGGGCTCCCACAGTTTCCGTTTCTTAACTGTAGAAAGGCGGCAGCGCCCTTACCGCCGTTTCAACCGGTCAATGATCACCGCGAGCAGCAGGATGGTGCCGCGAATGACGTACTGGTAGAACGTGTCGATGTTTTTCAGGTTCATCGCGTTTTCGATGATCGCCAGAATCAGCACCCCGGCAATGACGTGGCGGATCATGCCGATGCCGCCGCTGAGGGACACGCCACCCAGCACGCACGCCGAAATCACCGTCAGCTCAAAGCCCTGCCCGATCATGGGCTGGCCGGAGGTCATCCGCGACGCCAGCACCACACCGGCCAGTGCGCCGATCAAGCCGTGCACCGCGAAGATAATGATCTTGGTACGGTCCACGTGGACGCCCGCCAGCAACGCCGCTTCCTGATTGCCGCCGATGGCCAGCGAATTGCGGCCGTAGGTGGTGTAGTTGAGCAGCCAGCCGAAAAACACGAAACACACGATGGTGATCAGGATCGGCACCGGCACGCCGAACAACTGGCCGTTGCCGAAGACGAAGAACGCTTCGTCGCCCACGCCCACCGCCTTGCCGTTGGAAAAGATGTAGGCCAGGCCGCGCACGATCTGCATGGTCGCCAGCGTGGTAATCAGCGCGTTGATGCGCAGCTTGGCGATGACGATGCCGTTGATCAGCCCCACCAGCAAGCCCATTGCCAGCGCTGCCGACACGCCAAGAAACACGCTGTCGGTGTCGCGAATCACAATCCCGGCGATGACCCCGGAACAGGCCAGCACCGAACCGACCGACAAGTCGAAATGCCCCGACGCCAGGCAAAACAGCATGGTGCAGGCGGCGATGCCGACCGTTGAAATCGCCAGCCCCAGGCCGCGCATGTTGAGGGGAGACATGAAATTGTCGATGAGCAAGGCACAGAGCACGAAGATGCCCAATGCAGCCAGGAGCATCGCCCAGTCGTCGAAGAATCGGCGCAGGTTCATGCCCTGGCGGGGAGCCGTCAGACGGCTGGTTTCGGTAGACATACGCACCTCGTTTTTATTTTTCACTTGGGTGATCCGGTTTCAGCCGCGGGTGCGCGGCAGTGCCAATTGCAACAACCGTTGTTCATTGGCCTCGTCGCGAGACAACTCGCCGGTGATGGCGCCTTCGCTCATGACCAGAATGCGGTCGGAAATACCCATGACTTCCATCAAATCGCTGGACACCACGATCACTGCGATGCCGTCGGCCGCGAGGTTGTGGATGATGTCGTAGATCTCGGACTTGGCGCCGATGTCGATGCCACGGGTGGGCTCGTCGAGCAGCAACACCTTCATCGGCATCGACAGCCAGCGGCCCAGAATGGCCTTCTGCTGATTGCCGCCCGACAGAAACAGCATCTGCTGTTCCGGCGAAGGCGTTTTGACGTTCATCGCGCGGATCTGCTGTTTGGCGTTGTCACGCTCCCAGCGGCCCTGAATTAGACATCCGAGGTGCACATGACGAGGCCGCGCACCGATGTTGATGTTCTCGGCCACGCTGGACAACGGCACGATGCCTTCCTTCTTGCGGTCCTCGGGGCACAACAGAATCCCGGCCGCAATCGCGTCTCGGGGCGACCGCAGATTCAACGGACTGCCGTCGAGTTGCAGGGTGCCCGCCTGGGTCCGCGTCAGCCCGGAAAGCAGGCGGAACAGCTCGGTGCGACCCGCGCCCACCAGACCGAAAAAGCCCAGCACTTCGCCTTTTTCCACTGCGAAGCTCACCGGCTCCTGAATGCCGGGTCCTTCCAGCCCGGTCACTCGCAGGCTCGGCCCCTGATGCTGGCGCGGGCGGTAGTTGTAGATGTCCTGAATGTCGCGCCCGACCATGCACGTCACCAACCGGTCATGGTCCAGATCGGCCATGTCCTCGAAGGTGCGCACGAAGCGGCCGTCCTTGAATACCGTCACCGCGTCGCACACGCGGAAGATCTCTTCCATGCGGTGGGACACGTACAGAATTACCCGCCCCTCGTCCCGCAGCTTGACGATGATCGCCATCAGGCGGTCGATTTCCCGCGCCGAGAGGCTGCTGGTGGGCTCGTCGAAGGCGATGACGTGGGCGTTGCGCGACATGGCCTTGGCGATTTCCACCAACTGCCGTTGCCCCAGCGAGAGATCTCCGAGTCGGGTGTTCGGGTCGATTTCGTCCGCCAGGCCTTTGAGCAGTTCCCGTGCACGACGCACCATGGCCCGCCGGTTGACCATGCCCCAGCGATTAGGCATGTGGCCGAGCAGCAGGTTTTCCGCCACCGACATTTCCGGAACCAGGTGCAATTCCTGGTGAATCACCGCGACACCGGCGGCAATGCTGTCGGCGGTGGATTTGAACGCCAGGTGTTGATCACCGATTTGCAGGTCGCCACTGTTGGGCTGGTACGAACCGCCGAGGATTTTCAACAGCGTCGATTTACCCGCGCCGTTCTCGCCCATCAGCGCGTGAACGCTGCCGGGGCGGGCTTCGAAATTGATGTCCGACAGCGCCTTCACGCCGGGAAAGGTTTTGCCGATCCCGTTGAAGCGCAAACTGCCGCCGGATGGCTGTAGCTGAACCGATGCCTGTTGCATGTAACCCCTCCTCCCCGCTCCGCCCGATTGGGGTGAAGCGAGGCCTTGCAGATGTCAGCCTGACGCAGGGCGCCAGGCCGCTGATGGCTGCCGCGATTTACTTGTAGAGGCCGATTTTGGTCAGCACGTCCTTGAAGTTCTCGCGGGTGATCAGGGTCACGTCGTCCATGGCGGTGTACTTCGGCGGCTCCTTGCCGGTGGACACCCATTCATACATCTGCAGCGCGGTGTTGTAGCCTTCCTTGTCCGGGCTTGGCAGCATCGAACCGAAGAAGCCGCTTTCCTTTTTCTTCAGTTCATCGATGGCGTCAGTCCCGTTGATGCCGATGCCAATCACGTTGGCCGGAGCGAAACCCGCACCTGCGGTGGCGCGCACGCCGCCCAGCACGGTGTTGTCGTTCATGCCGCCGACGATCAGGTTTTTCGCCCCGCTCGGCAGTTTTGGCAGGGCCGCGTTGGTGGCGTCCATGCTGCCCGGCACGTCGAGGGTTTTCTGCGGAGTGAAGAGGATGTGGTCTTCCGGCAGACCGGCTTTCTTCAACGCGTCGACCGAACCGTCGGTGCGCTTCTTGCCGGTGTCCAGTTCGTTATAGGTGTTGATGATCGCGTAGGTTTCTTTCCAGTCCCACTTGCGGTTCTGCGCTTCGGTGGCCATGGCCGCACCCTGTTTCTGGCCGACCTCAAAGGCCGCCATGCCGAGGTACGGCACGTCTTCCATGAACTTGCCTTTGGCGTCGACAAATCGATCGTCCACGGCCATGACTTTCAGGTCGTTGGCTTTGGCCTTGGCGACGATGGCAGGGCCGAGGGATACGTCAGGCGGGCAGATGACAAAGCCCTTGGCGCCGTTGGCGGCCAGGTTGTCGATGGCAGAGAGGGTTTTTTCGCCGTCCGGTACGGCGATCTTGATGACTTCGAAGCCGTGGTCCTTGCCCGCCTTTTCGGCAAACTGCCATTCGGTCTGGAACCAGGGCTCTTCGGCTTGCTTGACGAGGAAACCGATCTTGACCTTATCGGCGGCCATCGCACCGCTGCTCATTCCAACGATGGCAGTGGCAACAGCGGCACAGCACAGGGAACGAATCCCGTGGCGACTCAACATAGCTAACTCCTTATTTTTATTGACTAGCTACAGCGTCCAGCAGTGAGTGTCGTGACAGCCTGAAGGAGAATTACGCGACAGGCCGAATCGACTGATTACAGTCTTATCATATTATCAATGGCGTCTATGTAACCGAGTGTCACACCTCTATAGCGTTCCCGTGACTCAACCCGCAAAACGGTTCGATGCCAGCCCCTTGATGCCGGTTTCGGCCTGCAATACGCTCCCGTCCAGCGCCAAGGCTTCGCTGGAAGGACGAGCGCTGGTGACGAACAGCGTGGTCATCTCCGGGCCGCCAAACACGCAACTGGTGGGATGGCTCACGGGCAGGTCCACGATCCGGTCGACTCTGCCGTCGGGCGCGAACCGAATGAGGCAATGGCCGCCCCATCGGGCGTTCCACACGTAGCCCTCGGCATCCATGGCCGAGCCATCCGGCACGCCGCGCTCATGTTCAGCGGCCCAGATGCGACGTTCGCCCAAGCGTCCATCCGCCTGAATCGGGTAGCGGTAAATGACGCCGTCAAGGCTGTCCGCCGTCAGCAGCGCAGTGCCGTTGTCGGGCCAGAGCATCGTGTTGACGATCCCTTGGCCGTCGAGCAACGGTGTGACGCGGGCGTTGGCATCGACGCGATAGATCCCGCCGGACCGTCGTTCCAAAGGCAGGTCACCGCCTTCGGCATCGAGGTTGTTCTGCATGCTGCCCAGCCACAGACGGCCCTGACTGTCGCAGCGTGCTTCATTGGCCCGATTGCCTTCGACGGGGTCGGCCACACAGAGCAATGTCAGGGCGGGATGTTCGGTAGGAGAATTGAGGTTCAAGCGGTACACGCCGCTGGCCAGGGTGACCAATGCGTCACCTTGGACGGTCGGGATGAACGCAGAGACGGGCTCATGGAATTGCCAGTGACGCACCTGCCCTTGATGCAAGCGCAACGCCCGAAATCCGGCGATGTCCACCCAGTACAGGCTCTGCTGGACGTCGTCCCAGAACGGCCCTTCGGCCAGTTTGAATCGCAGGTCGGAGACCGGCTGCCATTTCATACGCAATGTCCTGTTCTTGTTTTGGTGAGGAAGGCTCGGGGTGCCGTCCTGTGTCACGTCGCCCGCGAGCGGGAAATCACCTCGTTGGCGTTCTCAATCAGACTCATGCAAGCCCACACGCCACGTGCCGGATCACGGGTCGCGATGGCATCGGCCAGGTCCTTGTGCAGCGGCAACGTACGGCCCAATTCGCCCGGCACCGCCGATGACACTTCGAACGAAATCGCCAGCAACGCCCCCAGCGCCGGGAGCATTTGCTCGATGAACTGGTTGTGACTGGCCGCCAGCACCGCCTCGTGGAAACGCTGGTCGGCATGGTTGTAATCGCCCTTGTCCGCCACGCTGGCCGCCAGTTGCAGATACGCCGCCTGAATCTCCGCGATCTGAGCAGGCGTGGCCCGTTCACAGGCCCAACGCACCGCCATCGGCTCGATGGCCCGACGCAAGTCCAGCAGGTCCAGCACGAAGCTTTCAGGCAAACCTTTGGCCGCTAACCAACCGACCACCTGGGGGTCGAACAGGTTCCAGTTGCGCACCGGCAGTACCCGCGTGCCGACCTTCGGCCCGACTTCCAGCATGCCCTTGGCCACCAAGGTCTTGATGGCCTCGCGGATTACCGTTCGACTGACGCCAAACTCCTCGCCCAACGCCGCTTCGACCTTCAACGACTGCCCCGGCGCCACACTGCCCTGAGCAATCCAGGCCCCCAGGCGGTCCACTGTTGATGCGTGAAAACTGTTGCTCATCCATCCGCCCCTTCTTGCGGTGCTTTCCGCAAATCGAGGCTAATCATCATACGATTGACTGTCAAACGGCTGTACAAGGTCAAAAAGCTGGGCTAAACCTGTTCAACAGCAGGCCTCAGCCTGCCTCTCGCTGAATAGTATTACAATTAATTTTAAAATCGAGCTTTTCGATCCAATAAAACCCAACACAAGGTCACTACCGAATAATTAGTCATACCAATACTCAATTGAGATTTCTATCGGATGGCGTGTCGACTCGCTCGCCGCTTGCCGCTCGAAGCTCGCCACTCCCTCCCCTGCTTCTAAAACAAAAAAGGAACGACGCAATGAGGAAGACGCTTATCCCTGCTATCGGACTGACCCTGCTGGTCTCTGCCCTTCAAGCCCACGCAGGCGCCGGGCTCACGGCCGAACACGCCGCATTCGGCAAACTGCCAGACGGCACCTCTGTCGAAAAATACGTGTTGCGCAACAGCCTTGGCATGCAGGCCACTGTGCTGACCTACGGCGGCACACTGCAATCGCTGCTGATTCCGGACAAGCACGGCAAGACCGAAGACGTGGTCCTCGGTTTCGACGACATCGACGGCTACCTCAACGGTACGGCGTATTTCGGCGCCACCATCGGCCGCTTCGGCAATCGCCTGGCCGACGGCAAATTCACCCTCGACGGCAAGAGCTACCAAGTCCCGCAGAACGACAAGACGAATGCGCTGCACGGGGGAACGAAAGGGTTCGACAAGCAAATCTGGAAAGCCGAGCAGATCAAGGACAAGGGCTGGGTAGGCGTCAAGCTGACCTATGTTTCGGCTGACGGCGAGATGGGTTTTCCGGGGACGTTGAAAACCGAAGTGACCTACAGCCTCAACGAAAAGAACGAACTGCGCATTCAGTACCACGCCACCACCGACAAACCAACGGTGCTGAACCTGACCAACCACAGCTACTTCAACCTTGCGGGTGCGGGCAATGGCGACGTGCTTGATCAGGTCGCCATTGTTCATGCCAGTCATTACACACCGGTCACTGAAAAGCTGATCCCGACGGGCGAACTGCCCACCGTGACCGGCACCCCGCTGGACTTCCTCAAGCCGGTCGCATTTGGCAAGCGCATTCGTGAGGACAACCAGCAACTGAAATTCGCCGAACCGACTCAAGGCGGCTACGACCACAACTGGGTGCTGGATAACAAAGGCAAGTTGTCGAATCTGGCGGCCGACGTGGTTGATCCGAAATCGGGACGCCGTCTGGAGTTGTTCACCACCGAGCCGGGCGTGCAGCTCTACACCGGCAACTTCCTCGACGGCACGGTCAAAGGCAAGGCTGGCAAGATTTACCCGCACTGGGGCGCTTTCACCCTTGAGACCCAACACTTCCCGGACTCCCCGAACCAGCCGAACTTCCCGTCCACACGGCTCGATCCGGGCAAGGCGTACACTCAGACGACGGTGTTCAGGTTTTCCAGCAAGTAGCCCTCACGTCAGACACTGCATGACCTGAGGCCTGGTCCAAATCCTGTGGGAGACGCCGGAGGTTACGACAGCAGCGATTGCGGTGGGTCAGACACGCGTCTGCAAACTGACCCACCGCTTCGCTGCCGTCGTCCCTCCGGCATCTCCCACAGTGACCTCGGCGGTGCCAGGATCTGCGACCGGCACATCCGCTGCACCGACTTTGAAATGCCCCTCAACCCATCCATTCGTCCACATCTGCAAGCTCCGAATCACCCTTCTGTACCACGCGTAACCGTTTGGCAACGAAAGGAATAATCCGACTGAATTTTCCCGAAAGATCTGACTCAAGGAGATGTGAGCGACTGATAGGGAGGTTTGCAAGCGTGGCACAGTACAAGCATTTCAGAATCGATTACCTGCTGCATGGCAAGTACAAAAGCTTCTACATCAGCGCCGAAGCCATGGACAACGCATCCGCCTGGCATTGGGCGTCGGTGGACGCAGGATTCGGGCAAATACCCAAATACCGTTCGGACAAGGTGCCGAAAGTCAGCAAGCCCAAGGCTGAACAACTCGGGTTGACTGACGTGGAATGGGCGGAGTCCTGATTCGCGTCCCATTCGCTGAAAATCGGTGCCGCCGGCCTTCGGGTTTCGGCGGTTTTTTTTGAAGGGTCCGCCCATGCCTATGTTGACCGAGCAACAGCGCATCAACAGCTTGCTGCTCGTGATGCAGCCCTTGGCCCGGAACCCCTTCCCGCCTCAATCACCCTGTCTCGCCAAGGCGCTGAACCGGCTAATTGTATCGGGCGACGATGGCACCCCGTGATGGCACAGCCCCTGCAATCCCCAGTCCACGTTCAGGACGATCTTGAGCGCTTCCTCTTTCAACGTCGACACCACCTCACCTGATCGACGACATCGAGACACCGCAATGACCCTGTCCCGTTTCCTGCGTCGCAGCCTGGCATCCCTGGCCTTGTTAACCCCGTTCGCCCACGCCGCCACGCCCGTCACCCTGGTCGTAGGCGATCAGAATTATTACAACGTCCGCGCTTCGGTGGAGGCTTCCGGCGTCCTCAAGGACGCGCCTTACACCGTGGAATGGAAACATTTCCAATCCGCCGCCCCGGTGGCTGAAGGCCTGGAGGCAGGCGCCCTCGACCTGGGCTTCCTGGGCGACTCAGGCTTCATCTTCCTCGCCGCGAAAGGTGCACCGGTCAAGCTGATCGGCGTATCCCGACAAAACCCCGACACCATCGCCCTGCTGGTGCCCAAGGACTCTCCAGCGAAAACCATTCAGGACCTGAAAGGCAAGAAGGTCGCTTACTGGCCCGGGGCCTGGAGCCAGCAACTGACGTTGCGCGCGCTGGAAAAAGCGGGTTTGCCCAAAGATTACGTAGAATTCGTCAAGCTGATGCCGATTGACGCCGCCGCAGCCTTACCCCAAGGCAGCATCGATGCGTTCCCGGTGTGGGAACCGTACATCTCGCAGCAACAGGTGTTCTCCGGTGCGCGTCCCATCATCACGGCACGTGGCCTGATGCCGGGGCTGTCGAGCATCGCGGCGAATGCCAACGCCATAGAACCCAAGCGCGCCGCGATCAGCGACTTCCTGGGCCGATTGCAGAAAGCCCGCGCATGGGTGCAGGCCAACAAGGAGGCCTACGCGGACCTGTGGGCGAAGAAAGCCAATCTGGATCAGGCGGTGTCACGCCACTGGATCGGCCAGGCTGACATGAGCGTCGGACCGGTGGACGATGGCGCGGCGAAAGATTATCAAGGCACCGCTGATTTCCTCGTGCAAACCGGCGCGCTGCCCAAGCCGTTCGACACACGCAGCGTGATCGACACGTCGTTTAGCGCCGCCTTTCACTGAGGCGCGACCTGACCATTGGCGCACTGCATCAGTGCCATTGAAAGAACTGATCATTAAACGACCATTGCGAGTAAGCCCTTGCCTTTAAGGGCTTACAGCCAGTTATCCACAGAGATATTCACGCTTTCCGTGGACAACTTTTTGAACGAAATGCCGTTGACTTTCAGGGGCTTCCGAGCGTAGCTCCTCGTTCAAACGGGGCGCCCACCGTGTCCCTGGCACCGCTTCTTGGTACGGCAAAAAAATGTGTTTTTTGTGCGACGGATTTCCTTACCCACGCCGTTTAACCCTTCAACTGCACCCGCACCGGGTACAGGTTTGAAGGAGTTGTCATGAGAGCAGCACGATCTCTGGCGAAGTTACGCTATGCCTTGATCCTCCCGGTCGCCCTCGCTGCCTTGGCCAGCACCCCGACCTACGCCCGTGAAGAAATCATCATTCGTGAGGCGCCCCCGCCTGTGCGCATGGAGCCCGTCCCCGTCGCTCGGCCTGGCTATGCGTGGGATCAGGGCCACTGGTGCTGGCAGGGACGCGGCTACGTTTGGGTGCCGGGGCACTGGCAACCGATGCGTCATAACGGACGCTGGCAGCCGGGACACTGGGAAGCCCGTGGCCCGAACTGGTATTGGATAGAAGGTCGCTGGCTGCGCTGAACCACTGACGGGGCTGTGGTCTGAGATGACAGGCTATTTCAGGCCCTCCCCGTCGCTCCCGCTTGGGATTGGCAGCCCCACGACCTGTCGAGACACGCCGTATTGAAAGACACTGATCCGGACATCGAGCTGTTGACCCGCATCGGCAACAACGAACCGGAAGCCGTCAATGAGATGGTGTCGCGTAAGCTCCCGCGCCTGCTGGCACTCGCCAGCCGTTTACTGGGCGATGCTGACGAAGCCCGCGACGTGACGCAGGAAAGCTTCATCAAGCTCTGGAAAGCGGCTGCCAGTTGGCGCAGTGGACAGGCGCGGTTCGACACCTGGCTGCACCGCGTCACGCTGAACCTGTGCTACGACCGGCTGCGGCGCCGCAAGGAACAGCCGCTGGACGATGAAAGGCTGTTGCAGGAAATGACCGATCCTTCGCCCGGCGCTGACGAACAGGTGGAGACCGACGCGCAGAGCGCCTTGATGAGCGCAGCGCTGGCAGCCTTGCCGGACCGCCAGCGCGAGGCCATCGTGTTGCAGTATTACCAAGAGCTTTCGAACATCGAAGCGGCGGCGCTCATGGACATCAGCATCGACGCACTCGAAAGCCTGCTGTCCCGAGCGAGGCGCAACCTGCGCCGTTACTTGACCGAGGCTGAGGGTGCCGATTCGCGTACCGCTAACCGCCCCGGCTCACCTCAAGGCAGCCCACTTCAAGGAGAGAAACGCCATGACGCCTGAACGCTTTGCTTATCTGACCGAGGCCTACGGGGCCGACCTCAGACACTGGCCCGCCGATGAGCGCGACTCTGCGCGAGCACTGATTGCCCACGGTGATGAAAGCGTGCAGGCCGCATTGCAACAGGCCGCATGGCTCGACCATCGCCTTGACCTTCATCTGCCTGCGGTTCCGGACGCGGCATTGATGCACGACGTCATGGCCTCGGCCCGGCGAGTGGAGCGCCCCTCGTTTTGGCAACGCTACGCCGACTGGCTGTCGAGCCTGGGTTTCGTGGGCGTCGGCCTGGCCGGTGTTGCGGCAGGCATGCTGGTGGCGTCCCTGAGCCTGCCGCTGTCCGGTTCGCAAGAGCTGCTGCCGAGTGTGTTCGATCAGGGCGACACGGCGCTGATGATCGGCATTGATACCGAAGAGAGCGAAGAATGAGCCAGTCCCCGCAACGTCTGAAAGGCCTGCTGATTGCATCGTTGCTCGCCAATGTGTTTCTGGTGGGCGGCGTGGTGGGCGGGCTGTATCAGTGGTCGCAACATCCACGTCCCGTACCCGCCGTCGTGCAACACGGCTTGCGTCAGGCGATGGCCCATCTGCCCCAGGAACGCCGCCATCAACTGCGTCAGATGCTGCGCGAGACCCGCGCCGACAATCAGCCGTTGATCATGGCGAGCCGCGATGCCCACCGGGACGTCATCCAGCGCTTGAAAGCACCGTCACTCGACCGCGATGCACTGGATACGGACCTGGATCGTGCGCGAACCGCCGACATCACCCTGCGCACCCGCGTGGATGCCACCCTCGCCGATTTTGCGGCAAGCCTGCCTCCCGACCAGCGCAACGTTCTCGCCGATGCCATGACCGCCCGACGTCAAGGCAAAACGGACGATGCGATAAAAGACTGACTGACAGCGACGGATTTTCCTGCCAGCCGCGTTAAACCCTTGAACGCCTCGTCAATCGGTCGAAGGCACGCTGGATCAAGGATTTCACATGCTGCGCAAAACCAAAGCCGCTCTGCTGGCCGTGGCCGTGACGCTGTCACTGTCGGGCTGCGTCATCGAACGCCCTCACCCGCGTCGTCCGCCTCCGCCCGTTGAAGTCGTGCCCGTCATGCCCGCCCCCGGCGCGCAATGGGTCGGCGGACACTATCGCTGGGCCGGCAATCAATGGTTGTGGGTGCCGGGTCACTGGCGCAGGTATTAGGGCTGACAGGGCTCAGGCTGGTACGCCTTTGGCTTGTTGCTCCAGGTGCAACTGGAGCTGAGGATCGATGCTGAGCGCGGCGGCCAACTCGTCGAGGTAATTGCGCTCGGCGTCTTGTTGATCGTCCACCAGTAGCACACTGGCCAGGTACATTTCAGCGGCCATCCCTGGCTCGCCATCAGCGGCCTGGGCGACTTCGGCAGCGTCCAATGGCTTGGCGACTTCTGCGTCCAGCCACTGCTGCAACTGCGGGTCGTCGGCATGGCGGGCGATTTCCTTGCGGATCATGTCCTGCTCGTGCTCGTCGATAGTGCCGTCAGCCTTGGCGGCTGCGATCAGGGCACGCAGGATGGCATGGCTGTGATCCTCAGCTTCCGGCCCGGCCAATTGATCGACCGTGCGCGGTGCCTCCTGTGGCGCGGATGCCTGTTGCCGCTGCCACGTCTGGTAGGCCTGAAACGCCATCATGCCGAGAGACGCCAACATCGCGTAATTGTTCGAACCCGACCGCGTCTGTGCGCCACCGGCGGTTCTGCCCGCCAGCCCTCCGCCGCCGAGCAAGCCGCCCAATAGACCGCCGAGTCCGCCCAGCCCACCGCCAGCGCTCGCACCGCCTGAGCGGCCACCCAACAGACCGCCCAGTAATCCGCCCAGCCCGCCTTGCCCTGTTTCGTTGCCACGTTGCTGCGTCGCCGACCCCTGACTGGCGCGCAAAAGTTGTTCCAGCAAATCGCTGGTGTTCATGTGCAGTTCCTCATCCGAGACATGTCACGCCTGAATCCCAACCATAGCCCTCAGACGACGGGCCGGCATGACCGTCTGGCCGACACCGTCTTCAGAAAAAATTTATGGACCGCCATTGCCTCAAAAGACGCGTGTTAGCATCGCCTCCTTCTCGACGCTTGAAGGAGCCCAAGGCATGCAGGACACCCACACATTCGCCGCCTTTCTGTTCGACATGGACGGCACGCTCACCAACTCTATCGCCGCAGCGGAACGGGTCTGGACCCAATGGGCCGTGAGCAAAGGGCTGGATGTCGAGGAACTGCTGTCGACCATTCATGGCGTGCGCTGCATCGACACCCTGCGTCGGCTTAACCTGCCGGGCGTGGACCCTGAGCGCGAAGCCGAACGGCTGGCCCAGATGGAAACCGACGACGTTGAAGGCGTGGTGTCCATCGAGGGTGCCGCGCGATTCCTCGCGGCACTGCCGCCTGACCGCTGGGCGGTGGTGACGTCCGCGCCGCGTCTGCTGGCCGAACGCCGGATTCAGGCAGCGGGCTTGCCTTTGCCCGACATCATGGTTTCAGCCGAGGACGTGGAGCATGGCAAACCGGCGCCGGACTGCTTTCAACTGGCGGCGAAGAAACTGGGGGTGAAACCTGAGGATTGTTTGGTGTTTGAAGATGCGCCGGCCGGAATTGCTGCAGCCGAAGCCGCCGGAGCAAAGGTCATGGTGATCACCGCGACTCACAAGCATGTGATCGAGACGCCGCATCCGGGCCTGACCAGCTACGACGCTTACACCGTCTCCATCACCGATCAGGGATGGCTGACACTGAAGCCGCAATGACAGACGCCCATTGCGGGCGCCCATCTGCATCCAGCATCAAGCCGCGTTCAAAACCCGCGTCAGCACCGACTTGACCGTGCCGATGCCGTTTTGCAGGGCCTGATCAATCTCAGCCATGGTGATCACGGAGGACGATTTGCCCGCTGCGGGGTTCACCACCAGCGCGAGGCAGGCGTAATTCAGCTCAAGCTCGCGCGCGAGCGCGGCCTCGGGCATGCCGGTCATCCCGACGATGTCACAGCCGTCGCGCTCCAGCCGCAAGATTTCAGCAGCGGTTTCCAGCCGTGGACCCTGAGTGCAGCCATAGACACCGTAATCGCTGAACGGGCTGCCTTCGGCTTTCAACGCATCGATCAACCGCTCGCGCAGCGCCTGGCTGTACGGCTGGGTGAAATCGATGTGGGTGACCCGCTCCAGATCATCGGCAAAATAGGTGTGCTCACGACCACTGGTGTAGTCCACCAGATCATGGGGCACGCAGAAATGGCCCGTGCCCATGTCAGCGTTGATACCGCCCACCGCGTTGACCGCCAGAATCGCCTGCGCCCCGGCCTGCTTCAACGCCCACAGGTTGGCGCGGTAGTTGACCTTGTGCGGCGGCAGACGATGAGGATGGCCGTGACGAGCAAGAAACATCACTTCTCGCCCGCCAAACTCGCCCAGCTGAACCTCGCCCGATGGCTCGCCATAGGGCGTGCTCATGGCCAGAGACTGACGAATCGTCAGGCCCTCCAGTTGCGCCAGCCCCGTGCCGCCGATGATCGCGTAAACCGTCATGGCCAATCCTCAGTCGATCAGTTGAGCCGCACGCAACGCTGTCAGCGCCGCGAGCCAGCGTGGGTGGTGACGGTATTCGGTAGTGGCCAGGCCCTGACCGCGCATGCGGGCGATACGGGCGTGTGGCGTGATCTTCATCCGTTGAGCAGCGCTCAGTGCCAGCTCGGCGGCCGCCCGGTCGTTGCACACCAGCCCCATGTCACAGCCTGCGGTCAGTGCCGCTTCGATGCGGCTCGCGGCGTCGCCCACCACATGCGCACCTGCCATGGACAGGTCATCGCTGAAAATCACCCCGTCAAAGCCCAGCTCGCCGCGCAGAATGTCCTGCAACCAGCGGCGTGAAAAGCCAGCGGGTTGATTGTCGATTTGCGGGTAAATGACGTGAGCGGGCATCACGGCCGCCAGTTGTTTGCTGAGACGAGCGAACGGCACCAGGTCGCTGGCTCGCAGGGTCTCAAGACTGCGCTCGTCGGTGGGAATCGCGACGTGAGAGTCGGCTTCTGCCCAACCGTGGCCAGGGAAATGTTTGCCGGTCGCCGCCATGCCCGCGTCGTTCATGCCCTTGATGAAAGCGCCAGCCAACAGCGCTGCACGCTCCGGATCACCTTCGAACGCACGACTGCCCACCACGGCACTGCGCCGATAATCCAGGTCCAGCACCGGCGCGAAACTCAGGTCGAGCCCGACCGCCAACACTTCGGTCGCCATCAGCCAGCCGCATTGCTCGGCGAGGAATTCGGCATTCGGGTTGTCCGCAATCGCCCGCATCGCAGGCAAACGGACGAAACCCTGCCGCAGACGTTGAACCCGCCCGCCTTCCTGATCGACTGCCAACAACAGGTCAGGACGAATCGCACGAATGGACGCGCTCAGCTCACGGACCTGCCGTGGACTCTCGATGTTGCGCGCGAAAATGATCAGGCCGCCCACTTCGGGCTGACGCAGAAACTGACGGTCTTCGGAAGTCAGCCAGGTACCGGCGATATCCACCATCAGGGAGCCATGCAGGCCAGAATGCATAGAAAGATCCTTCAACAACCATTGCCCAATGCGGCATGGTGCGGGATCGTCGGGTGCGATGCAAATGCACGGCACCCGGTGAGGCGGGAATCAGACCTTGGCGGGCGCCGGGGCCGAACTTTTGCTGCGGGGCTTGAGCTGTGCGCTGATCATCGCCGCGTCGGTGACACCGGTTTCGGCACGCATGCCGGCTGCCAGGAACGGCACCATCAAACGCATGACCTGCTCAATCGAGGTGTTGATACCGAAGTCGGTCTCGGCAATCGCCCGCAGTGCTTTGATGCCGGACATACTGAACGCGGCCGCGCCGAGCATGAAGTGCACGCGCCAGAACAATTCGATGGGAGGAATACGGGGGGCGGCTTCGTTGACCAGAACCATGTAGCGGCGGAACACCTTGCCGTACATGTCTTCAAGATAACGCCGCAGGTGGCCTTGGCTCTGACTGAACGCCAAGCCCAGCAGGCGCATGAAAATCGACAAATCATTGCCGCTTCGGGGTTGCACCACCAGCGCTTGCTCGACGAGAATTTCCAGCAACTCTTCAAGGGTGGGCTTGTGTTCTGGCTTGGCTTGCCGACGTTCCAGCTCCTTGTCGAGGCTGGCGCAGAACGGCCCTAGAAAGCGCGAGAACACGGCCTGAATCAGCGCCTTCTTGGAACCGAAGTGATAATTCACCGCCGCCAGATTGACCGATGCCTTGCTGGTGATCAGCCGCAGCGAGGTTTCGGCAAACCCTTTCTCCGCAAACAGCTGCTCCGCAGCATCCAGAATTCGTTCAACTGTTTCCGACTGAGCCATGGGTTCTTCGCCTGACAAACACTTGTTTGAAACATACGTTTCAGCCGTCAGGCTGTCAACCCTCGGCTGTTCGTTTTCTGTCTGATCAGTCACGGCATTTAATCATATATATCGCGGCCCCAAGCCATCATTCCCGCCCGGCGGATCCGTTCTCTCGGCGACGGTCGGTCAAGCCGCGTGAAAAGGATGATTGCCAAGACGCGATCACTGTATATAATCCCAGTCACTGTATAAAAAGACAGAGCGATTCACATGATCAAACTGACGTCACGCCAAGCTGAAATCCTGGACTTCATCAAACGCTGTCTGGAAGACAACGGCTACCCGCCTACCCGTGCGGAAATCGCTCAGGAACTGGGGTTCAAATCCCCCAACGCCGCTGAAGAACACCTCAAGGCCTTGGCCCGCAAAGGCGCCATCGAAATGACCCCGGGCGCGTCCCGTGGCATTCGCATTCCTGGCTTCGAAGCCAAGGCAGACGACAGCGGCCTGCCTATCATCGGTCGTGTTGCCGCAGGTGCCCCTATCCTCGCCCAGCAGCACATCGAAGAATCCCTGGCCATCAACCCCGCCTTCTTTCATCCGAGTGCCGACTATCTGTTGCGTGTTCACGGCATGAGCATGAAGGACGTCGGCATTCTCGACGGCGACCTGCTGGCCGTTCACACCACCCGCGAAGCCCGCAACGGCCAGATCGTCGTGGCCCGGATCGGCGATGAAGTGACCGTCAAACGCTTCAAGCGGGAAGGCAACAAAGTCTGGCTGATCGCTGAAAACCCTGAATTCGCCCCCATCGAAGTCAACCTGAAAGATCAGGACCTGGTCATCGAAGGGCTGAGCGTCGGCGTGATTCGCCGCTAAGGAGAACGTTTATGCAGTTCCCACAGACACCGCAACAACATGCACAACTGCCGCTGTTCGAAGCCTTCATGGCCCCTGCCATGCCGCTGCTCGACGTGCCGCTGCTCCAGATTCCGGTTCTCGACGACGTCGTTGAGGCCCCGTGGAGCAACGAACCCGAAGTCTTCAGTGAATTGTCGTTGCGCGGCGCTGCCGGAAACTGCCTGAACCTCCTCGCGCCGATCTTGCGCGACCTGAGCCAGGACCGAAACGATCGCTGGCTGACGCTGATCGCGCCACCGTCGAGCGTGACACAAGCCTGGCTGCGAGACGCGGGTCTGAACCGGGAACGCATTATCCTGATGCACCCGAGAGGCACGCAAAGCGCGCTGGAGCTGACACGGGAAGCCTTGCGACTGGGCCGCAGCCATACCGTTGTGAGCTGGATCAACCCGCTGCCGAGCACCGCGCGCCAGCAATTGATCAGCGCAGCGCGTGTCGGGGATGCGCAGAGTTTGAATATTCGCCTGGGCTGAGGCTACTCGCCTGAGCTGATCGGTACGGGCGTAACCGTCGGAAACAGGCACACGCCGGGCCTCTCGTCAAACAGAGAAGCCAGCAGAAAGGGTAATACGAGGCTGATCCAGAACAGGATCAGTGCAGGACGCGAGGCCCCTCTTCTTCTTTGGTCAGTTCGCCTTCGGCCAGGCGACCGGCCATTTGCACGCCCACGCTGAGCATCGCCTTGGCGACTTCGACGTGTTGGCCATGCAGAAATGCCTTGGCGTCCTCAGAGAAATTCAAGGTCACCAGCGACCCTTCATCTTCGGCGCGGCGCAGCTCAATGCGGCCGTCAGGCAGTTCTACAATTTCCAGAAAAGAGGTTGGCATCAGGACAGTTCTCCACGAAAGGCGGGCATTGTAACAGCCTGATGACTCAGGCCCTAGCCCACCGATCACAATGCCTTAACACTCGCTCAGCCCTACACGGAATCGAATCGCCAGGCTTTTCAGCTGTTGGCGCCAGCTTTCCATTTCTTCGCGAGTCAGTTCGGGCTCGACTTCGTCTTCGGCACCCACGGAAATGATCAACGGCTGGGTCACGTCGCCTTTGGGCTTTTTTGGCGCGCGAGGCGGCTGAAACAGGGCGTTGTAAGACGCCAGCAGTTGCGCCAGCCAGGTTTCGCGCTGCTGAGCCAATTCCACCAACTCACCCATTTCAGGGATTGCGATGGCTTCCAGGACTTGAGGGGTGAGCAAGTCCTCGGCGCGGGCCGTGTTGGCGTTGGGCAGGCGATAGAAACCCGCAATTTCATGGCACAAACCCAGCAGCGCACCATAGAGATGAAAGATCGCCGACTCGCGTTCCGCCTGCTCAAGCCCTTGGGCGTTCATGGCGCGGCTTTCTTTCGCCTTGGCCATGGATTCCAGTGCCAAGCCTGCAAAGAACAGCTTCTGGTTGGTGCGGGTATAGAGTTCGTGAGCCATGTCAGTGGTCTCCCCATCGATAAAGTGTTGTAACGAATCCGCCAAGGAAAAAAATCCCTCGATGCGCAGGCCGGCCACCGAGGGATTCTTTTAACGCAAAGCGCGGGCGCTTGCCAGCCGCGTTAGCAGCTCACACGCGAGCGATCAACGCTTGTCTTCGACCTTCCACTTGCCGCCGTCGTAGAAGGCACGCCAGCCGGTCGGCTTGCCTTCCACTTCGGTCTGCACATACTGCTCCTTGGACTTACGGCTGTAACGAATCACCGCCGGACGGCCATCAGGGTCTTTCTGCGGGGCTTCGCACAGGAAGTGATACTTCGGATCGATCTCGGACTTGTGCGGCACGATTTCCAGCACCAGCGGCGCTCGGGTCTCGCGGTTTTTCGGGAACTGGCTGGCGGCCAGGAACAGCCCCGACGCGCCGTCGCGCAGAATGTAGGTGTCGTCCACCTTCTCGCACTTCAGCTCCGGCATTTTCACCGGGTCCATTTTCGGTGGCGCCGCTTCGCCGCTTTTCAGCAGCTTGCGGGTGTTCTTGCAATTGGTGCAGCCGAAGAACTTGCCGAAACGGCCGGTCTTGAGCTGCATCTCGCCGCCACACTTGTCGCACTCGACGCTCGGGCCTTCATAGCCCTTGATGCGGTAGGTGCCCTCCTCGATCTCGTAGCCTGCGCAATCCGGGTTGTTGCCGCAGATGTGCAGTTTGCGTTTCTCGTCGAGCAGGTAGGCATCCATCGCCGTGCTGCAGATCGGGCAGCGGTGCTTGCCACGCAACACGCGGGATTCCGATTCACCTTCGTCGTCTTCGGCGATTTCGTCGCCCGGCGTCAGGTTGACCGTGGCCTTGCAGCGCTCTTTCGGCGGCAGGCTGTAGCCCGAGCAACCGAGGAAAACGCCCGTGGACGCGGTACGAATCTGCATCGGACGGCCGCAAACCTTGCACGGGATATCGGTCATCACCGGCTCGTTGGCCCGCATGCCGCTGCCCGTGGCTTCGGCCACTTCCAGCTTCTTCTTGAAGTCGCCATAGAACTCGTCGAGCACGTTTTTCCAGTCACGCTCGCCCTGGGCCACATCATCGAGGTTCTCTTCCATGCCGGCGGTGAAGCCGTAGTCCATCAGGTTGGAGAAGCTCTCGGACAGGCGCTCAGTGACGATGTCGCCCATCTTCTCGGAGTAGAAGCGGCGGTTGTGCAGCGCCACGTAGCCACGGTCTTGAATCGTCGAGATGATCGCCGCGTAAGTCGACGGACGACCGATACCGCGTTTTTCCATCTCCTTGACCAGGCTCGCTTCCGAATAGCGCGCAGGCGGCTTGGTGAAGTGCTGGCTCGGGTCGAGCTTGATCAGCTTCATCACGTCGCCCTGAGCCATGTCTGGCAGCACGTCATCATCGCCCGGCTTGCTCATCTGCGGCAGCACACGGGTGTAACCGTCGAACTTGAGAATGCGGCCCTTGGCGCGCAGTTCGAACTCACTCGCCGCCACGCTGACAGTGGTGGACAGGTATTGCGCAGGCGGCATCTGGCAGGCCACGAACTGGCGCCAGATCAACTCGTACAGACGCTCGGCATCGCGTTCCATGCCAGTCAGCTTGCTCGGATGGGTGTTGACGTCGGAAGGACGAATCGCTTCGTGAGCCTCTTGTGCACCTTCCTTGCTGCTGTAGACGATCGGCGCGTCCGGCAGGTACTTCTTGCCGAACTCGGTTTCAATGTAGGTGCGGGCCATGGCCACGGCGTCGGCCGACAGGTTGGTCGAGTCGGTACGCATGTACGTGATGTAACCCGCTTCGTACAAACGCTGGGCCATCATCATGGTTTTCTTCACGCCGTAGCCCAAGCGGTTGCTCGCGGCCTGTTGCAGCGTGGACGTGATGAACGGCGCCGACGGCTTGCTGCTGGTCGGTTTGTCCTCACGCTTGGCGATCTTGTAGGCAGACGCCTTGAGCTTTTCCAGCGCGGCCATGGCCTGCGCTTCGTTCAGCGGCTTGAAGGCCTCGCCGTTTTCCCGCGCCACTTCGAAACGCACGTTGGCGCCTTTCGCGGTGCCGAGGTCGGCGTGCACTTCCCAATATTCTTCCGGGTTGAACGCACGGATTTCGCGCTCACGCTCCACCACCAGTTTCACGGCCACGGACTGGACACGGCCGGCAGACAGACCACGGGCAATCTTCTGCCAGAGCAGCGGCGAGACCATGTAACCCACGACGCGGTCGAGGAAACGGCGGGCCTGCTGGGCGTTGACGCGGTCGATGTCCAGCTCGCCCGGCTTGGAGAACGCTTCCTGAATGGCTTTCTTGGTGATTTCGTTGAACACCACGCGCTTGTAGCGCTCGTCGTCACCGCCGATGGCTTCGCGCAGGTGCCAGGCAATGGCTTCCCCTTCGCGGTCCAAGTCCGTCGCGAGATAGATGGTGTCGGCATCTTTGGCCAGGCGGCGCAGCTCGTCGATCACCTTTTCCTTGCCAGGCAAGATCTCGTACTTGGCTTTCCAGCCATGCTCCGGATCGACGCCCATGCGAGCCACGAGCTGGCGCTTGGCCTTTTCCTTGGGCGTCAATGCAGGCGCTTCGGAAGCTGTCTTGCCCTTTTTGGCGGCAGGTTCTTTCGCAGCGCTAGCCGAACCGCTGGTGGGCAGGTCTCGGATATGGCCGATACTCGACTTCACCACGTACTGGCTGCCCAGATACTTGTTGATGGTCTTGGCCTTAGCCGGGGATTCCACAATGACCAGCGATTTGCCCATGGATCGGAAAATTCCTAATGCGAGAAAAAAAGACGTCAGAGCCGTCGAGGCCCCGCTATATATAGTGGCTACAAGGTGAGGTCAAGCAGAGGCTACTGCAAGGTCTCGCCTTACGACCTTGAAAAAAGGTCAGGTTCGGCCGTGACCAAAGCAAAGCGTGGCACGTGCTCGCCGTCAACCTCGACTGACTCCAGAAACATCGTCAAAGGACGAACCCAAAGGCCGTATTCACCATACAGCGCCTGATAAAACACGACTTCTTCTTCGGTCTCAGAATGCTTCGCGACACCGAATACACGGTACTCGGGGCCTTTGTAATGACGGTAGAGACCTGGCTTCAACGGCATGCTGTGGACCTCTCGAACGGACGCGAAAAAAACTTCAAAAAAAACATTTCCTGAAAAACACAAAAGCCGGGGCACGTGGCCCCGGCTTGAACACTCATGCCGATTAAACGCGTTCGAACACCGTTGTGATGCCCTGGCCGAGACCAATACACATCGTGGCCACACCCAAGGTGCCGCCCTTCTGCTTCATCACATTGAGCAAGGTGCCGGAAATCCGCGCCCCCGAGCAACCAAACGGGTGACCCAAGGCGATGGCGCCGCCGTGCAGGTTAACCTTCTGGTCCATCTTGTCGAGCACTTTCAAATCTTTCAGTACCGGCAAGGCTTGGGCGGCGAAGGCTTCGTTGAGTTCGAAGTAGTCGATGTCAGCGATGCTCAGACCCGCGCGCTTGAGCGCTTTCTGGGTCGCTGGAACCGGGCCGTAACCCATGATCGCCGGGTCCACACCCGCCACGGCCATGGAACGGATCACCGCCATCGGCTGAATGCCGAGGTCCATCGCGCGCTGACCGGACATGACGATCATGCACGATGCGCCGTCGGTGATCTGCGACGACGTACCCGCTGTCACAGTGCCGCCTTTCGGATTGAACGCAGGCTTCAGGGCGGCCAGGCTTTCCAGCGTGGTCTCTGGGCGAATGGTTTCGTCGAAGTCGTACATCTTCAGGAAACCGTTCTCGTCATACCCTTGCATCGGGATGATTTCGTCCTTGAAGTTGCCTTCCACGGTCGCCTGATGGGCCAGACGGTGCGAACGGACGCCGAACGCGTCTTGAGCTTCACGGGTGATGCCGTGCATCTTGCCGAGCATTTCAGCGGTCAGGCCCATCATGCCCGAGGCCTTGGCGGCATACAGCGACATGTGCGGGTTGGGATCGACACCGTGCATCATCCCGACGTGGCCCATGTGCTCGACCCCGCCGATGACGAAGACGTCACCGTTGTTGCTCATGATCGCCTGAGCCGCAGTGTGCAGCGCACTCATCGACGAGCCGCACAGACGGCTGACGGTTTGTGCCGCCGAGGTGTGCGGAATCTGGGTCATCAGCGACGCCATGCGCGCGATGTTCCAGCCCTGCTCCAGGGTCTGGTTGACGCAGCCCCAGATCACGTCCTCGACTTCTGCCGGGTCAACCTTGCTGTTGCGCTCCAGCAGTTTGCTGATCAGGTGCGCCGACATGTCTTCGGCGCGGGTATTGCGGTGCATGCCACCCTTGGAGCGGCCCATCGGTGTGCGACCGAAGTCGACAATCACGACGTCTCTCGGATTCAAGCTCATATTCTCACCTGTTCGTTGGGCACTTAGCCGAAGAAGCGCTGACCGGTCTTGGCCATTTCACGCAGCTTCGCAGTGGGGTGGTACAAAGCGCCCAGATCAGCGTATTGGTCCGCCAGGGCAACGAATTCAGCGACCCCGATCGAGTCGATGTAACGCAGCGCACCGCCACGGAACGGAGGGAAACCGATGCCGTAGATCAAGCCCATGTCGGCTTCGGCGGCGGTATCAACGATGCCGTCTTCCAGGCAGCGCACGGTTTCCAGGCACAACGGGATCATCATCCAGTTGATGATGTCCTCGTCGGTGACTTCACGCTGCTCGTAAATCACCGGCTTGAGCACTTCCAGCACGGAAGCGTCGACGACTTTCTTCGGCTTGCCCTTCTTGTCGGTCTCGTAGACATAGAAGCCCTTGCCGTTCTTCTGGCCCAGGCGATTGGCTTCGTACAACGCGTCCACCGCAGAACGGCGGTCGTCCTTCATGCGGTCCGGGAAGCCTTCGGCCATGACGTCGCGCCCGTGGTGGCCGGTGTCGATGCCGACCACGTCCATCAGGTAGGCAGGGCCCATTGGCCAGCCGAATTTTTCCATGACTTTATCGATGCGAACGAAATCCACACCGGCACTGACCAGCTTGGCGAAACCGCCGAAATACGGGAACAGGATGCGGTTGACCAGGAAGCCCGGGCAGTCGTTGACCACGATCGGGTTTTTGCCCATTTTCTTGGCGTAGGCCACGGTGGTCGCGACCGCGACTTCACTGGACTTCTCGCCACGAATCACTTCCACCAGCGGCATCATGTGCACCGGGTTGAAGAAGTGCATGCCAACGAAGTTTTCCGGACGCTTGAGCGCCTTGGCCAGCAGGCTGATGGAAATGGTCGAGGTGTTGGATGCCAGAATGGTGTTCTCACCCACCTGCGCTTCCACTTCGGCCAGTACGGCCTGTTTGACTTTCGGGTTCTCGACGACGGCTTCGACGACCAGGTCGACGTGACCGAAATCGCCGTAGGACAGCGTCGGGCGAATCGCATTCAGCGCTTCGGCCATCTTCGCCGGGGTCAGACGGTTTTTCTCGACACGCTTGCCCAGCAGCTTCGACGCTTCGTCCAGGCCCAGTTGAATGGCCTCTTCACGAATGTCCTTCATCAGAATCGGCGTGCCTTTCAGCGCCGACTGGTAGGCAATGCCGCCGCCCATGATGCCCGCGCCGAGTACGGCAGCCTGCTTCACGTCCTTGGCGACTTCGTCATAGATCTTGGCTTTCTTTTTCAGCTCCTGATCGTTCAGGAACAGACCGATCAAACTTTCGGCAGCCGAAGTCTTGGCCATTTTCACGAAACCGGTGGCTTCGACTTCCAGCGCCTTGTCGCGACCGAAGTTTGCGGCTTTCTGGATGGTCTTGATGGCTTCGACCGGGGCCGGGTAGTTAGGGCCCGCTTGACCGGCCACGAAACCTTTGGCGGTTTCGAAGGCCATCATTTGCTCGATGGCGTTGAGCTTGAGCTTGTCCAGCTTCGGCTGACGCTTGGCCTTGAAGTCGAACTCGCCGGAAATGGCACGCTTGATCAGGTCCAGCGCGGCTTCCTGCAGTTTGGCCGGCTCGACGATCGCGTCCACGGCGCCCACTTTCAGGGCATCTTCGGCGCGGTTGTCTTTGCCGGAGGCGATCCATTCGACGGCGTTATCGACACCAATCAAACGTGGCAGGCGCACGGTGCCGCCGAAACCCGGGTAAATGCCGAGTTTGACCTCTGGCAGACCGATCTTGGCCGTGGTGGACATGACGCGGAAATCCGCCGCCAGGCACATTTCCAGACCGCCACCCAAAGCGATGCCGTTGATGGCAGCCAGGGTCGGCACGTTGAGGTCTTCGAAGTCACTGAAGATTTTGTTCGCTTCAAGGTTACCGGCGACCAGTTCGGCGTCCGGCAGCTTGAAGTTGTCGACGAATTCGGTGATGTCGGCGCCGACGATGAACACGTCCTTGCCGCTGGTGACGATAACGCCCTTGACCGACCCGTCGGCCTTGATGGCCTCGACGGCCTGGCGCAGGTCATTGAGGGTGAGGCGGTTGAACTTGTTGACGGACTCACCCTTGAGGTCGAATTTCAGTTCGACGATGCCACTTTCAAGAGCCTTAACCGTGATGGCTTTACCTTCGTAAATCATCAACTGATCTCCACGATATGGAAGCTGAACAATACGCGTCAGACGCTGAAATCCGGCGGCAGGCAAGGACGTTTCCGTCAATGCGAACACCAAACGCCAGGCACCCCGTCGACACGATTCGGGCGTCTGTCAGAGCATTCCTACGGCAAACGCTCAATTCATACGCCCGTTTGATTTGGGTGCGCCTACCTTCTGCCATATTCCAGCAATTGTCAATTCAGCAGACAGCGGACAAAACCGGCAAATCACAGGTAAAAGACACAAGTGATAAGGCAGCATTCAGCGTAATGATTGCGTTCAACGGACAGGCTGGCGGAGTAAACGCGAGAAGCGACGACCGGTACGCAAATCCTGGAAAATAATGGGATCCACCGCAGACAAACGCACCAAGAAGGTCTACATTCAGCGCACTGCGCATCAAGACGGGTCGTTTTTCAGAAGTGACGTGAAACGAATCGGCACGTCTTCTGCGGTATTGCACCGCAAAGCACCACGAATTACGGCCTGCCTGGCCAACCCCCAGCCCGATGTTGTTATCGGGCTTTTTAATGCCTGCGATTTGGCCTGGCGGCTGTTACGCCAAGGCCTTCAGCACTGCAGCAATGCGCTGCAACACTTCCGCTTCGCCGCGCTCGGCCCAATACAGGGCGATCAACTGCTTGCCGGCTTCGACCTTGTACACGTCGGGGGGCAGCGTCTGAAAGTGCGCCTGCAAGCGGGCATCCTCACACGGCTCGCGCCATTGGTTGACCCACTCACCGGGGGTCATCTGCCAGTACGTCCAGACATCCGGCTCGCGGGCTACGCGAGGTCGGTGATACTGCGCGCACGGGCTCGGCGGCTCGACAGGCAGCCAATGGGGCCATTCCTGTGGGATCAGCTGCATGGCCAGCCCCATGCGCCGTGCCTCCATCCGCATCGCCATGCGACCGCTCTGGGAGCGCGATGGTCTGAGCCATACCAAAGGGCTTAATATGACGGCAATGATTGACAGCACTATCCACACCGTCATATGTGTATGCCCCTGTCGCGGGGAGCGACGGGTAAAACATGAAGGCGTGCCATGAGGCGCGTGAAAAGAGCCATAATCAATACCATCGCAGACCTCAGAAGGAACATCCCATGTCCTATGAACATATTTTGGTAGCCGTGGACCTCACTGAAGAGTGCGATCCCGTTATCAAACGTGCTATCAAGCTGGCGTTGGGGACCAACGCCAAGCTGTCGCTGGTGCACATTGTCGAACCCATGGCCATGGCCTTTGGCGGCGATGTGCCAATGGACCTCTCGCAGCTGCAACAACAGCAATTCGATCAGGCCAAGGAAAAGCTTGAAGCACTTAAGTTGAAATACCCTGACGTGAAAACCGGTGACAGTCATCTGACCTACGGCCAGCCGCGCCAGGAAATTCACCAGTTGGCCAAGGAACATCACGTAGACCTGATCGTGGTCGGCAGCCATGGCCGTCACGGCCTGTCGCTACTGTTGGGTTCAACCGCCAATGACGTGCTGCACGGTGCGCCGTGCGACGTACTGGCGGTCCGCCTGGTCAAACGCGCCGAGTAATGCTGCGACGCAAACAAAAGCCCGGCCCGTTGAAGGGGTCGGGCTTTTTTGTGGCTGCCGATTGCCGAGGGATTACCCGTCCTGCTAAGCGCTTACTCGCCCAGCTCGGCGCTCACTCGTCAAGCTCGGCCCAGCGATCGACCAACCCGTCCAGTTCCTTGTTCAGTTGCTCCAGCGACGCCAGCACTTTGGCCGTTTCAGGGGCAGGACGCTGGTAGAAGCCCGGATGGGCAATCTCGGCTTCAACGGCCGCAATCTGCTGCTCTTTGGCGTCGATCTCGCCCGGCAACGCTTCCAGCTCACGCTGCAGTTTGTAGCTGAGCTTTTTCTTCGCGGCGGGGGCGGCATCCTGCACAGGTGCAGGGGCTGCAACCGGCTCGACGATGGCGGAATTCAGGTCGGCTTTGCCGGACTTGCTTTCCGTCACGCCCAAGAGACGCGGCGAACCGCCCTGACGCAGCCAGTCCTGATAACCACCGACGAACTCGCGGACCTTGCCCTCGCCTTCGAAGACCAGCGTGCTGGTGACCACGTTGTCGAGGAATGCCCGATCGTGACTGACCATCAGCACGGTGCCCTTGAAGGTCAGCAGCACTTCTTCCAGCAGTTCGAGGGTCTCGACGTCCAGGTCGTTGGTCGGTTCGTCGAGCACCAGCAGGTTGGCGGGTTTGCTGAACAGCTTGGCCAGCAGCAAACGCGCGCGCTCGCCCCCGGACAGCGCCTTGACCGGCGTGCGCGCACGCTGCGGGCTGAACAGGAAATCGCCGAGGTAGCTGAGGACGTGGCGGCTTTGGCCGTCGATGTCGATGAAGTCACGGCCTTCCGCAACGTTGTCGACCACGGTTTTTTCCAGGTCGAGCTGGTGACGCAGCTGGTCGAAGTAAGCGACTTCCAGGTTCGTCCCCACATCCACCGAACCGCTGGTGGGCTGGAGATTGTCGAGCATCAGCTTGAGCAGCGTGGTCTTGCCGGTGCCGTTGGCGCCGAGCAGACCAATGCGGTCTTCACGCTGCAGGACCATGGAGAAATCCTTGATCAGCATCGGGCCACCGGGGTGGGCGAAGCTGACGTTGTCCAGCACCATGACCTGCTTGCCGGATTTTTCGGCGGTGTCCAGCTGGATGTTGGCCTTGCCGGTGCGGTCGCGACGCTCGCTGCGCTCGACGCGCAGGGCCTTCAAGGCACGCACACGGCCTTCGTTACGGGTACGACGGGCCTTGATGCCTTGACGAATCCACACCTCTTCCTGAGCCAGGCGCTTGTCGAACAGCGCGTTGGCGGTCTCTTCGGCAGCCAGCGCGGCTTCCTTGTGCACAAGGAAGCTGGCGTAGTCGCCGTGCCAGTCGATCAGCCCACCACGGTCCAGCTCCAGAATACGGGTGGCGAGGTTTTGCAGGAAAGAACGGTCGTGGGTGATGAACAGCACGGCGCCCTGGAATTCCTTCAGCGCTTCTTCGAGCCAGGCAATCGCACCGATGTCCAGGTGGTTGGTCGGTTCGTCGAGCAGCAGCAGATCGGGCTCGGACACCAACGCCTGGGCGAGCAACACACGACGACGCCAGCCACCGGAGAGTTCGGCGAGGGTCTTGTCGGCGGGCAGTTGCAGGCGGCTGAGTGTGCTGTCGACCAGTTGCTGCAGGCGCCAGCCGTCACGGGCTTCGAGGTCCGACTGCACGTGCATCAGCTTGTCGAGGTCTTCGGCGGTGACGATGTTCTGGCTGAGGTGGTGGTATTCGGCGAGCAGAGCGCCCAC
Source organism: Pseudomonas sp. NPDC088368 (assembly GCF_044753445.1). Classification (NCBI taxonomy): domain Bacteria; kingdom Pseudomonadati; phylum Pseudomonadota; class Gammaproteobacteria; order Pseudomonadales; family Pseudomonadaceae; genus Pseudomonas; species Pseudomonas sp. NPDC088368. The sequence goes on along the minus strand of NZ_JBIVNG010000014.1, from coordinate 112,912 downwards.
GCCATCGAGGCCTTCCGCCACGACGTCGAATACGGTGCGGCCGTCGGCCACGGGCAGTTCCTGAGGCAACTCGCCGATTTTCAGCCCCGGCGCACGCCAGACGCTGCCGTCATCGGGCAGTTGAACGCCTTTGACCAGCTTCAACATGCTGGATTTGCCGGTGCCATTGCGACCAATGATGCAGACCCGCTCTCCACGGGCGATCTGCCAGGACACCTTGTCCAACAACGGCATGGCGCCGAACGCAAGGGACACATCGCTGAATTTGAGCAGGGTCATGAGCTTCTCCAAAAACCGGGGGCGCATTCTACCTGAGATGGCGAGGGGATTGGGCGGGATTCGATGATGGGGTGGGAATTGGTTTTCAATCGTTATTTTGATGCCCTCCGGGCCTATCGCGAGCAAGCTCACTCCTACATTTGCTTAAACGTGCCATGGCCTGATGGACCGAGTTGGGAGCCTTTGGGTTAACGGGATATTGATCTGGAACACCAAAGGCTCACAACGCGGTCCAACAGAATGCGGCGCGTTGCAAAAAATGTAGGAGTGAGCTTGCTCGCGATCAGGCCCGAAGGGCATCAGAGTAAGATTCCCAAGCGAACCTCTTAAACTACAACCATTTGTTTCCATCCCCTCACCCCTGACACCTTCGCGCTTCAACCCACGCAGGCAACAGGCTAAGCTAGCGGCACTTTTCACGGTTCATCTGCACGGAAGTCTCATGCGCAGTCGTTTGTTCAGCCTTTTGTCCTGCCTGCTTCTGTCGGCCACCGCCGCCCAGTCCGTCCAAGCGGTCGATATCACCACCCAACGTCAATATTACGATCAGGCCAAACGCGCGCTGGCCAAGGGCGATGCCGGGCCGTATCGCATGTACGGCGCGGCCCTGGCGGACTATCCCCTTGAGCCGTACCTCGCCTATGACGAACTCACGGCCCGCCTCAACACCGCGAGCAACGACGAGGTCGAGCGATTCCTGGCCGAGCATGGCGACCTGCCACAGGCCAATTTCATGAAGCTGCGCTGGCTTCGACTGCTCGCCTCGCGGGGTGACTGGCAACCGTTCGTCAAATATTACGACCCCAAGCTCAATTTCACCGAGCTGGACTGCCTGTACGGCTCCTACCAGCTCAGCCACAACATGCGCTCTGAAGGCTACGCCAACGCCGAAAAGCTCTGGATGACCGGCAAGACGCTCCCGACAGCGTGCGATACATTCTTCACCCAATGGGCCGTCGAAGGCCAGTTGACCGAACAGAAACGCTGGCAGCGCGCCAAACTGGCCGCGCAAACCCGTAACTATTCATTGGCCAATCAGTTGGTCAACAGCATGACCACTCTCGCTCCTCAGGGCCGTTTGCTGATCGCCGTGGCGCAGAAGCCGGAAATGGTGAACAACCAGGGTCAGTTCATGCCTGCCGATGAGGCCATGTCCGACGTGGTTGGCCTGGGCCTGCGCCGACTGGCGAAGCAGGACCCGCAGCGGGCCATGGAATTGCTCGACAGCTATTCGCCGATGCTGCACTTTTCTCACGAAGAACAGGTGCAGATCGCCAAGGAAATCGGCCTGACCCTCGCCCGCAGCTACGACGACCGCGCCCTCCCGCTAATGACCAAGTACGACCCGGACCTGCGTGACGACACCGTCACCGAATGGCGCCTGCGCTTGTTGCTGCGTCTGGGCCGCTGGAATGACGCCTACGAGCTGACCCGTCGTCTGCCGCAGGACCTGGCGACCACCAACCGCTGGCGTTACTGGCAGGCCCGTTCGCTGGAGCTGTCACAGCCGAACAGTCCGTTGTTGCCCGCCATGTACAAAGCCGTGGCGAAGGAGCGGGATTTCTACGGCTTCCTTGCCGCAGACCGTACCCAGACGCCGTACATGCTGAACAACAAGCCGCTGCCGCTGACGCAGGCAACCCTGAATAAGGTCCGCAATACGGCGGGCGTGCGCCGTGCGCTGGAGTTCTACCAGCGTGGGGAAGTCGTCAACGGACGCCGTGAGTGGTATCACGTGACGCGTCACTTCAGCCGCGACGAAATGGTCGCCCAGGCGAAGCTGGCGTATGACATGGGCTGGTACTTCCCGGCAATTCGCACCATCAGTCAGGCGCAGTATTGGGACGATCTGGACATCCGCTTCCCGATGGCACACCGCGACACCCTCGTGCGTGAGGCGCAGGTTCGGGGCCTGCACGCCAGTTGGGTGTTCGCGATCACCCGTCAGGAAAGCGCGTTCATGGACGATGCTCGCTCCGGCGTTGGCGCCAGTGGCCTGATGCAACTCATGCCTGCCACCGCGAAAGAGACGGCGCGCAAGTTCAGCATTCCGCTGGCCTCCCCCGCCCAGGTACTGGACCCGGACACCAACATTCAGTTAGGTGCGGCGTACCTGAGCCAGATACATGGGCAGTTCAATGGTAACCGGGTGCTGGCATCGGCGGCCTATAACGCTGGTCCGGGCCGCGTGCGGCAATGGCTGAAAGGTGCGAATCACTTGGCGTTCGACGTGTGGGTCGAGAGCATTCCGTTCGATGAAACCCGCCAATACGTACAGAACGTGCTGTCCTATGCGGTGATCTACGGTCAAAAACTCAATGCACCGCAGCCCCTGGTGGACTGGCATGAACGGTTTTTTGATGACCTGTGATGGATAGGGTGTGAGCGGGGGATCAGTCGTTTCAACGGTGACTGATCCTCCCTCCATCGCGTCACGGCCCGTGCGACCTCCAGCATCGGCGAAGCCCCCCTCGGAGCCGGAGCACCAGTTTCAAACCATCGGCAATGTTCGAAAAATTTCCAGCGCTTCAGCTTCTGCACTAAACCCTGCCAGCACCGGAAACGCCTCGCCGCTGACGTGATCGCCTACGACCAGCTGAATGAACGACCAGCCCACCGCGATAGTGATCCCGTCCTGCCCGATATCCATTCCCGCGTTCAACGGCCGCGCCTTCAGTTCCCGTTCAAGCTCACCGCAAGCGGTCTTCAACTGCCCACTCACCCGCTCCAGCCACGGCCCATGCTGACGCTCCGCAGGCCGCAGATTACGTTCGTAATGAATCTGCACCGCCTTTTCATAGGCCACCAACGCCAGCCCCGTCAGCCGTAACGTTTGCGTCCGCTCTGCCAGCGTCAAGGGCATCAATCCCTTGCCCGGCCCCTGCAGAAACTCCACGTAGTCCAGAATCAGACTCGACTCCATCAACACCTGCCCATCATCGGTGACGAACGTCGGCGCCTTGATCACCGGATTGATCTCGCTGAAACGCGCCATGCCCTGAAACACCGACACCGACTCATGCTCGAACGCGATCCCCATTCGTTTAAGGCTGACCGCGACCCGCCGCACATAAGGCGAATCCAGCATTCCGATGAGCTTCATCCCCTGCCTCCTATAAGCCTGCAAGCCAATTGACGGGTTTCGACAACGATCCTTCGCAGGCTAGCTGAAGCGCTCAAGGCCGCAATGTACAGCCTGGGAAAACATTTCAATCCGTAACACGCCGTCTACGCTGTATTCACGAAGTCTTCACAAACGTTCTGAAAAACTCCGCGCGATCCCCGTTATCCATCAACCCGCTTGCCTGTTCGGCAGGCCTGTCTGACGTGCACGTCGCAGGGATCGCTTGACGTGAAATGCACCCCCAGACCCGCTCCGAGTCGTTCGTCATATGGAAATACGTTCAAAACTGCCCGTCGTCACCTCCACCCGCCTGGTCATGCTGTTTTCCCTATGTCTTGTGGTGTTTTACAACCTCGCCACCTGGCACGCACTGGTCGGTCTGACGCAGCTGCAAGGGGTTAAGGTCGTCGCGTTTTATGTTTCTTTCGCGTTTTTCCTGTGGGCGGCGATCACGCTGCTGCTGACGCCGTTCTCCTTCCGGCCGACGCTCAAGCCGGTGTTGAGTCTGGTGGCGATGTGTTCGGCGGCCGCCGCGTATTTCATGAACACTTACGGCATCACCATCGACACGGTGATGATGCAGAACGTCCTGGAAACCAACCCGGGCGAAGCCAAGGCGCTGCTCAGCGGCAGGCTCTTCCTGTATCTGGGCCTGCTTGGTGCGTTGCCGATTGCCGTGATCTGGCTGATCCCGGTCACGTACCGCCGCGTGTTGCCGGGGCTGATCAACAAAGTGCTGGTCTGCATCGGCTGCGTGCTGGTCATCGCGGCCGCCGTGGGGCCGTTCTACTCGACCTACGCCCCGATCTTCCGTGACGAAGACAAGCTCACCCATTTCATCAACCCGACCAACTACATCTACGCCATTGGCAAGCTGACCAAGCAAACCGTGGCGATCAAGGAAACGGTCAAGATTCAGACCGTGGGCACCGACTCGGTCCTCAGTCCCGAAGCGCAAGCACGGCCGAAGAAAAGCCTGATGATTTTCGTCGTCGGCGAAACCGCCCGCGCCGACCATTTCTCGCTCAACGGCTACGCCCGCGAGACCAACCCGGAGTTGAAGAAGCAGGACATTCTCAACTTCACCCAGGTGGCGTCCTGCGGCACGTCCACGGCGGTCTCGGTGCCGTGCATGTTTTCCAAATTCCCGCGCAGCGATTACAGCGACAAGAAAGGCAAGACCTATGAGGGCCTGCTGGACATGCTGCAACGGGCGGGTTTGAAGGTGGTGTGGCTGGACAACAATAGCGATTGCAAAGGCACCTGTCTGCGCGTGCCCCACAGCGACATTCCGAAAAACCAGCCCAGCTCTTTCTGCGACGGCCAGAACTGCCTGGATGAATCGCTGCTGGTGGGCTTGCAGGCGTACATCGACTCGCTCGAGGACAACGCGATCATCGTCCTGCATTCCGACGGCAGCCACGGCCCGGAATACTACGACCGCTACCCGAAATCCCTGGAGCGCTTCACGCCGGTCTGCCACACCAATCAACTGGGCAGTTGCACGTCGGACGAGCTGAAGAACGTGTACGACAACACGATTCTCTACACCGACCACTTCCTGTCGCAGACCATCGAGCTCCTCAAACGCAATCAGGACAAGGTCGACACGTCGATGATCTACGTCTCGGACCACGGCGAGTCGCTGGGCGAAAACGGCATCTACCTGCACGCCGCCCCTTACGCCATCGCCCCGAGCGCGCAGACCCATGTACCGATGGTCATGTGGTTCGGCAACGCCACGCTGGAAGACGCGGGCGTCGATCGCAGCTGCCTCGCCGCCAAGCAGAACCAGCCCGACCTGAGCCATGACTACATGTTTCATTCGGTGCTAGGCTTGCTCGGCGTCAACACCACCGAATACCAGCCGGCTCTGGATATATTCCACAGCTGCAAACACAGCAAAGGATGACCTGCCATGCCCCTCCAGAACCCGGCCAGCCCCTCAGCGACTCCGGTGTTCTGGCGGGACGCGCAACTGCCTTTCATCGAAGCCCGTTCCATCGCCGATGGCCGTAAGGTCTGCTATTCCCGGCATTCCCACGACGTGTTTTCCATCGGTGCGATCACCTCCGGACAGAGCACGTACCTGCATGAAAAAACCCGCCAGACCATCAGCACCGGCACCGTTGTATTGATGAACCCTGGCGACGTGCATGCCTGTAATCCGATCGATGACCAGCCTTGGTCGTACATCATGTTTTACGTCGATGCGCAGTGGTTGGGCCGGGTGCAGCAGGCGTGCGGCGTTGACGGGTTTCGGGCGATACCGGCCATTTCCAGTGCCGATTCCGTGCTGTTCACCGGGCTGCTGGAGCTGCACCGGACCTTGATCGACCCGACGCTGGACTCGCTGGAGAAACACGAAGCGGCGGTCGCGTTTTTCACGCTGATGCAGCAACGGCTGGGCGGGACTGATATGCCGCTGAAGAAGGCCAATCTGAAGGTCGAGCGCGCGGCGCAGTACATCAATCAGCACTTTCTTCGGGCGATCCGGCTGGAGGAAATCTGCCAGGCGGCGAATTTGTCAGAGGCCTATCTGATTCGCGCCTTCGAGCAGCATTACCACATGACGCCTCACGCCTATCTGATCAACCGCCGCGTCCAGCACGCCCAGGCGCAGTTGCGTCAGGGTGACACCCTGGCCGATATCGCCCAGCAGAGCGGCTTTGCCGATCAGGCGCATTTTCAGCGGGTGTTCAAGAAACACCTGGCGGCGACCCCGGGTCAGTACCGTCAGTGATCATACGTACAGCAGCGACACCGCGCACCCGGCCAACAGCGCCGACATGCTGCGATTGAACAGGCGAATGCGTCGGGGGCTGCGCAGCCAAGGGCCGAAAAAAGCCCCGGCATAGGCCCAGCAGCCGACCGACAGGTAGCACACCACGAAGTAGATCAGCGCAAACAGCCCGATCAGCCGCGCCTCGCCGTCCGCCACGAACGCCCCCATTCCCGCCACTGCCGCGAGCCAGGCCTTGGGGTTGAGCCATTGCATCGCAGCCCCGTGCCAGAACGACGGCGCGTGGGTGGGTTTGTCGAGGTTCAGGCGGCCATCGTCCATCGCCAGCTTCCAGGCCAGGTAGATCAGAAACGCCATTCCGGCCCAACGGATCAGGTCAGTGAGCACCGGGTATTGGCGAAGCATTTCGTGCAGGCCAAACCCGGTGAAAATCAACAGCACGACAAAGCCCACCGTTGCACCCAGCACATGCCGCAGACTCGCCCCCAAACCGAACTGGGCCCCGGAACTCAGCGCCACCACGTTCACGGGCCCAGGAGAAATTGACGCCGCAAGGGCGAACGCCGCCATGGAAATCATCAGGTTCATTACCGCCCTTCTCCGTTCAATGAATGAGCGCAGACAGTAACGGGTGGGGTTGGGGGCGGTATTGAAGAAAACTGACCAGTCTAATTCCGAGGCGCACGCTGGTTTGCTGTTGATGCTGGCCGGAGGCCGTAGGAGTCTGGCTTGCCGACGATCTGCCGGGGTCGCGCCCGACCGCGCAGCGGCAGTAAATGCTCTGCACGCGATCTCCCTGACACAACGTCGTCGTCTGGTTTTGCTGCCGCTTCGCGCCAGATCGCTTGCAAGCAGAGCTCCTACGCCTTCGGCAGAAGCGGGATCGCAGTGTTCAGGCAATTGAGCAAGATCGCACCTTGTAGACTCGGCTCAATCACTCGCCTGCGACAACGGTCTGGCGACGTCTTCCAATGATTTGCGCTCGGACGCCACGCCCCAGATCGCCTGTACCGCCGCCGCCAACAACATCAACGCGGCGCCGATCAGGTAACCGATGAATACCGGCCCCCGCTCATGGCTGTCGATCAACTCGCCAAACAGCGTCGGCCCGACGATCCCGCCCAGCGCGGTGCCGAACGCATAGAACACGGCGATCGCCAGCGCACGAATTTCCAGAGGGAAGGTTTCGGCCACGGTCAGATAAGCCGAACTGGCCGCTGCCGAGGCAAAGAAAAAGATGATCATCCAAGCAATGGCTTGCTGGGTGACGCTGAATACGCCTTGTTCGAACAGGTAGCCGCTGATGCTCAGCAGCACGGCCGACACCGCATACGTCAAGCTGATCATCACCCGCCGCCCCACCACGTCAAACAGCCTTCCGAGCAGCAACGGCCCGCAGAAATTCCCCAGCGCCAGCGGCAACACGTACCAGCCAATTGACGCTGACGGCACCTGGTAAAACTCGGTGAGCACCAACGCATAGGTAAAGAAAATCGCGTTGTAGAAAAACGCCTGAGCCGTCAGCAGCGTCAGGCCGACCAGCGCTCGCTGGCGATAAACATTGAACAGCGTGTCAAAGATTTCCCGCAAGGGGGTGTGGTCCCGTGCGTGCAGGCGCAGTTTTTTACCCTCCGGCTCAGGTAAGTCATGACCCTGCTCACGAAAGCGCGCTTCGATGCCTTCGACGATGGCCTTTGCTTCTTCGGCCTGCCCATGGATCAGCAACCAGCGAGGGCTTTCCGGCAGCCACAGGCGCATCAGCAAAATCACCAGCCCCAGCAACGCACCGATGCCGAAGCACAAACGCCAGCCCAGATCGCCACCGATCCAGCCAGGGTCCAGCAAAATGATCGAGCCGCCCGCCCCCAGCGCCGCGCCGATCCAGAACGTGCCGTTGATGGTCAGATCAACCCAGCCTCGAAACCGGGCCGGGGTGAATTCCTGAATGGTCGAATTGATCGCCGTGTATTCGCCACCGATGCCCATGCCGGTCAGGAACCGGAACAGCATGAAGCTCCACAGGCTGAACGAAAACGCCGTGGCGGCGGTGGCACAGATGTAGAGGGCCAGGGTGATGAAGAACAGCTTGCGTCGCCCAAGGCGGTCGGTCAGCCAGCCAAAAAACAGCGCCCCCAGGACGGCGCCGCAGATGTAGGCGCCACCCGCCAACCCAATGTCGGCGTTGGTCAGGCGCAGCACCGGGCTCTCTTTCAGCGCCCCTGATACCGACCCCGCCAGCGTGACTTCAAGACCGTCGAGCAGCCAGGTGATGCCGAGAGCAAACACCAGCAACGTATGAAAACCGCCCCACGGCAAGCGGTCCAGACGCGACGGGAGATCGGTTTCAAACACCCTGCCCTTGGCCTGCTCCGCTGCTGAATCGACGCTCGCGACGGTCATGGTGAATCCCTGCTCCACAGATCGGGATGATCTGAGGGTGAGAGTTCGGGGGCCGGACAGGAGTTCAGCGAATTGCCGGACCGGCGCCAGGCCCATGCCGATAACCGTTGAGAGAGACACCCACAAAAAAGCCCACCAAACGGTGGGCTTCCTTGGTTCAGCGCAATCTCACAGATTGAACACCGTCACCAGCTTGGTATTGAGGTACGCCTCGATGGCCTCGGTCCCGCCTTCCGAACCGTAGCCGGAATCCTTGATCCCGCCGAACGGCACTTCCACCAGGCCAATCCCCTGATGGTTGATCGACAGCATGCCAGCTTCGATCCGGGTGCTGAGGATGTGTGCGGTTTTCATCGAGGTGGTGAACGCATACGACGCCAGGCCAAACGGCACGCGGTTGGATTCTTTTACCGCGTCTTCAACGGTGTCGAACGGCACTATCAGCGCGACTGGCCCGAACGGCTCTTCGTTCATGATGCGCATCTCGGTGGTCAGGCCGCTGAGCACCGTCGGCTGGAAGAAATAGCCCGGACCGTCGACCGATTGGCCGCCGGTGTGCAGCTTCGCGCCCTTGTCAGCCGCATCCTTGACCAGCGAGGTCAGCGCCGGGGCACGACGCTCGTTGGCCAACGGCCCCATGGTCACGCCCTGCTCCAGACCGTTGCCCACCTTCACCTCATGGGTCAGGCCGACGAACTTCTCGATGAACTGCTCATAAACGCCACGCTGCACGAGAATACGCGTCGGCGACACGCACACCTGACCGGCGTTACGGAACTTGGCGCCTGCCAATGTGCGGGCTGCGAGGTCCAGGTCCGCGTCATCGAACACCAGCGCCGGGGCGTGACCGCCCAGCTCCATGGTGGCGCGCTTCATGTGCTGACCGGCCAAGGCCGCCAGTTGCTTGCCCACCGGGGTCGAACCGGTGAAGGTGACTTTCTTGATGGTCGGGTGCGCGATCAGGTAGCTGGAAATCTGCGCCGGATCACCAAACACCAGGCCGATGACGCCTGCTGGAACGCCTGCGTCGATAAAGGCGCGGATCAGCTCGGCAGGCGACGCCGGTGTTTCTTCCGGAGCCTTGACGATGATCGAGCAACCGGCCGCCAGCGCGGAGGACAGCTTGCGCACCACTTGGTTGATCGGGAAGTTCCAGGGGGTAAACGCTGCGACCGGACCCACCGGTTCCTTGATGACTTTCTGCTCGACGGACGCGTTGCGCGACGGCACCAGACGCCCATAGGCGCGACGGCCTTCTTCAGCGAGCCAGTCAATGATGTCAGCAGCGGCCAGGGTTTCCATGCGTGCTTCGGCCAGTGGCTTGCCCTGTTCCTGGGTCATGATGCTGGCGATGTTATCCACGCGCTCGCGCAACAGGTTCGCGGCTTTCTGCATGATTTTGTAGCGGTCGTAGGCCGGGGTGCTGCGCCAGGTTTCGAAACCGCGCTCGGCGGCGGCGAGGGCTTTGTCCAGATCGGCAATGTCGGCATGGGCCACGGTGCCCAGGGTGTCGCCGGTGGCCGGGTTGATGACCGCGAGGGTGCGACCGTTTTCACTGGCGCGCCATTGGCCGTCGATATAAAGCTGAACGTCTGGGTACATGAGAAAACTCCGGGTGCGCCATCACGAGGCGTGGCAATGGAAATAGCGTGGCGGACAAACTTACAGGCATATGCCTTGAACGAGCAAGACGAATGCATAAGATGTCTGACGAGGAAGGTCTAGCCGAGTTGCATCAACTGCTGCGCATACGCCTGAAGCACTTCGCGCTGCATCACGAAACTGGCGTACTTGCCTTCACGCACAGTAGAAATCAGCCCCGCGCGCTCAAGTTCTTTTGTGTGATGGGACACGGTCGCCGCGCTGACGGGATGGACCTTGAGCAGCTCGGCGCAAGGCACGGCCTCTGTGGAGGCACTGATCTGAAGCAGAATCTGATAACGCCGACGGTCGGCGAGCGCCCTGGAAATCAGTGCGACTTGTTGATCGGTCAATGACAATTGATGTGCCGTGCTCATGAAGATCGTTACACCCCAGTTGAAACCTCCTTGTCGAGACTTCTTATTGTGAGAGTCGTCGCCCCGGACATGACCGACTCCCGTTGAAAAACAAGTGTCAGTTGAGACGCCAAACAGCATATCAAGGTTCAGTCTCCACAGAATAAGCGCGTTGCGCACACCCGCGAAGTATTTTCTGGCATTCTGCGCGCCCTTTTCTTACAGGTCATGCAGCCAACTCATTCCGATTTTTTGTACACAATTTTCGTAATAATTGTTTTTAGATATGTGGACATGTTGTAGAGTCAAAAAACCTGACCTGATAGACAGATTTTGTGTACAGGTTCGGACTGCGTCACCTGCAAAGCCCACGACCGAATAAAAACAATTGGCAGGCTAACCATGACCACACCTCAAAGCAGTTCCCCTTCGCGCCCCACCGCCAGAAAAACCGACCTGATTTACGGGCTCAACGACCGCCCGCACTTCACGGCCGCGATCTTCGCCGCACTGCAACACGTGCTCGCCAGCTTCGTCGGCATCATCACCCCGACCCTGATCGTCGGCGGCGTGCTGGGTCTGGACAGTGAAGTGCCCTACCTGATCAGCATGGCGTTGTTTGTGTCCGGCCTCGGCACGTTCGTGCAGGCCAAACGCTTCGGCCCCATCGGCTCGGGCTTGTTGTGTTTGCAAGGCACCAGTTTCTCCTTTCTCAGCGTGATCCTCAGTGCCGGTTTTCTGGTGAAAAGTCGCGGAGGTGGCACCGACGAAATCCTCTCGACCATCTTCGGCGTGTGTTTCTGCGCCGCGTTCGTCGAGGTGGTGCTGAGCCAGTTCATCGGTAAATTGCGCAAGCTGATCACTCCGGTGGTGACCGGCACGATCATCACACTGATGGGCCTGTCATTGCTCAAAGTGGCAATGACCGACATGGCCGGAGGCTTCGGCGCCACGGACCTTGGCTCGGCCGCCAACCTCGGACTGGCTGCACTGGTGCTGGTCACTATTGTGGTCCTCAACCGTTTCAATATTCCGCTGCTGCGCCTGAGCGCGATCATCATCGGGCTGACACTGGGCTTTCTGGTGGCGTGGTACATGGGCCGGATTGATTTCGCGCACATGCCGCAGGTGCCGGTGATGAGCATTCCGGTGCCGTTCAAGTACGGCTTTTCCTTCGACCTGCTGGCGTTCATCCCGATTGCGGTGATCTTTCTGGTCTCCCCGTTGGAAGCGGCGGGCGACCTGACGGCCAACTCGATGATTTCCCAGCAACCAGTGAGCGGCCCGGTGTACATCCGCCGGATCAAATCGGGTCTTCTGGCCGACGGCCTCAACTCGGCCATGGCCGCGACATTCAACAGCCTGCCGATGGTGACGTTCGCCCAGAACAACGGCGTGATCCAGCTGACCGGCGTGGCCAGCCGTTACGTGGCGTTTTTCATCGCCGGGATTCTGGTGCTGCTGGGCCTGTTCCCGATCATCGGCGCGGTGCTGCAATTGATGCCAAAGCCGGTGCTCGGTGGCGCGACGCTGATCATGTTCGGCACCGTGGCGGTGGCCGGGATCAAGATTCTGTCCGAAGCCGGGCTGCATCGGCGCAACATGCTGATTGTGGCGATTTCACTGGGCATGGGCCTGGGTGTGGCCGCGGTGCCTGAAGTCCTGCGCGAGCTGCCGAAGACGCTGCACAACATCTTCGAATCTCCGATCACGGTGGGTGCCTTTTGCGCGATCCTGCTCAACATCTTTCTGCCGGAAGAACATAGGGAAGACGAGGTCACCGAGTTCGACCCGGAAGCCTCGACGGTGAAGGTGTTGCAAGACCCGACAAAAGCCCCGGCAACAGAACCTCTCTCGCCACACGCGGTCGCACAGTTGGAACGCTAGGCTTAACTGAGCGGGAGCCCTCTCCCGCTCACCTCGCCACTGGAGCCCCCAATGCCGCTACGCCCAATCCGTTCGCTGTTCGCCTGCCTGCTGATTCTGGCCTTGAGCGCCTGCGCGCTGTTTCCCAATCGCGACCCGCTGAACATCAATGTGGTAGGCATCGAACCGCTGCCGGGTCAGGACCTGGAAATACGCTTCGCCGTCAAACTGCGCCTGCAAAACCCCAACGACGTCGACATTCCCTATGACGGCGTGGCGCTGAACCTCGACGTCAACGGCAAGCTGCTGGCGTCCGGCGTCAGTGACCAAAAAGGCACGATCACGCGGTTTTCCGAAGGCGTGCTGACCGTACCGGTGACCGTATCGGCCTTCGCCGCGCTGCGCCAGGCGGTGGGCCTGACCGAACAACAGCGTCTGGACAATCTGCCGTATGAACTGCACGGTAAACTGGCAGGCGGCCTGTTCGGGACCATGCGCTTCTACGACAGCGGCACGCTGAGCCTGCCGCAACCCGCGAGCGGGAGCTGGTAAGCGCTCCTCAATTGAGCGCTGACCCAAGGCTTCAGCGTGGCAGCAATCCAATCGACCGATAGTCATCGACGATGGCGTCATACAGTGAAATGTCCGCCCGCCCCCGGGCGGTCAATTGCGCGCCGGAAATGCCAGAGAAAATCGAAAAGGCTCGCCGTTCAGCACTGGCCTCATCCACAAGACCGGCCAACACCAGCATCTTGCTCAGCCACGCCACGTTGACGTCTGCGAATACCTGCACCTCGGTCTGCACATTCGGCGGCAGGTCGTCGTATTCGGACGCCATGAAGCTGCACATGCACATGCGGTTCCCCGTTTCCAGCGCCACGCGGAAGGTGCCGGGGTAGCGACGAAGACACTCGACAGGATCTTCAAGCTCCGCGTACATCGCGTCCAGCGCGGCGCCCGCGTCTTCCCAATAACGCCTGGCAACCGCCACACCGAGGTCCGCCTTGCTTGGAAAGTGGTGATACAGGCTCGCGGCCTTGATCCCCACTTCGGTCGCCAGGTCACGGAAATTCAGGCCGTTATAGCCGTGCGCCTGCCCGGCGAGCCTGGCCGCCGCCAAAATTGCCTCACGAGAATTGATGCTCATAGCCGTCTCCACTGATCAGCCGCCACGTTAACAAAAAAGCCTACCAACTGCTAGGTATAGGCTTGACAGCCTAATGAAATGACGCCTAACATCAACCCTACCAAGTGATCGGTAGGAATATTTGCCCGATTGCTTTCACGTTGAACCACATGGGAAAGATGATTGTGAAATCCGACATTACGTACTTTGATGCAACCAAACTGGCGAGCCTGATCCGCAATCGCGAACTGTCTTCTGTCGAGGTCGTGAAAGCGCACCTTGATCGCATTGAAGCGGTAAACCCGAAAATCAACGCCATCGTGACCCTCAACGCTGAAGGCGCACTGGCCGCAGCGGATCAGGCGGACAAAGCGATCGCCCGTGGCGACAAAACCGGCCCTCTTCATGGCGTTCCCTTCACCGTTAAAGACGCGCTCGACACCGCTGGCATCCTGACCCAGCGCGGCTCGCGCTTCTTCGCCGGTAACGTGCCGACACAGGACGCTTCCACCGTTGCGCGTCTGAAAAGCGCCGGCGGCATCATCCTCGCGAAAACCAACCTCCCGGAATTCTCCACCTGGACCGAATCCGACAACCTGCTCACCGGTCGCACTAACAACCCATGGAATCTGGACCGCACGCCGGGCGGCTCGTCGGGTGGTGAGTCTGCTGCCATTGCCGCAGGCATGTCGCCGCTGGGTATCGGCAGTGACGTGGCCATCTCCGTACGTGGTCCAGCTGCCTTCACCGGTATCGCTGCACTGAAAGCCACCCACGGACGTATCCCTTACAGCGGTCACTTCCCAACCGTGACTTCGCAATGGTGGCACGTTGGCCCAATGGCCCGAACCGTACGCGACGTAGCCCTCGCCTACTCGCTGCTCAAAGGCCCTGATGGCGCTGACGGTTATGCCGTGCACGCGAAAACCGCGATCGCCGATACGGCGCGCATCTCCGGGCAAACCATTCGTGTGGGTTGGGTATCGGACGCGGCGTTCGGCCCGGTCGATCCTGAAATCACTGCAGCTGTAAAAGCGGCCGCCACGCAACTTGCCGCACTGGGCTGTGACGTCGAAGAAGTGACCCTGCCTTTCGTGGGTGATCCGCTGTCCCCGCTGATGATGATGGTTTACGCAGAACTCGGCCCTGAAATTCGCAAACTGGCCAAGGGTCGCGAACACGATCTGCATGCTGTAGGCCAAGGCATCTATGACTCGCAAGATCCGTCGTTCACCGATTTCAATGCCGCTCTGCGCAAGGCGGAAGCCCTTCGCTCCGCGTTCTCGGCCTGGTTCGATCAGTACGACGTGCTGCTGTGCCCAGTGACTCCGATGACCGCCACTCCGCACGGCGCGCAAGAGCTGGTCGTCAACGGTCAGACCGTGTCGTGGTTGCACGTGATGAGTGCAACATCGGCGTTCAACCTGACCGGCCTGCCCGCGCTGTCGGTGCCGTTCGCCTTGAGTTCCGAGCGCCTGCCGATCAGCGTCCAACTGGTCTCTCGCTGGTTGAACGAAGACGTGATCCTGCAACTGGGTGCGTTGCTCGAACGTCGTGGTGGTCTGGGGGATACCTGGCCGAGCCTGTGACTCAGGCGCTGCGCGTATAACGCGCAGGTGAACGTCATCCTTCAGCAATCACGTTGAAGCCCACCGCCTGGGACGCACTCGATGCTCCCAGGCAATTTTCATTTCACGCCTGACAGGCACCTTGAACACACGCCTTATATTTAATGTGTAATATCATGCCTGTCACTGATGACTCACCCCTCCATTCGCGTTCGAAAACTGAACCTTGTCCACTGCTCAGGAGACCAGAATGTCAGACCTCGGTAACCCCTCTCCATCGCTCGTCCGCCCGGCCAGGGCGTTCGCATTTCCTTTGCTGGCCACGGTGCTGTTCGCTTACTTTTTTGCGGCCAGCACCCCTTCACCGCTGTTCGTCGTGTTCCAGCATCAGTGGGGGTTTTCGTCCGGCCTGTTGACCGTGGCGTTTTCCACCTACGCCATCACCCTGCTGGTCGCCCTGCTCAGCGCGGGCTCGCTCTCCGATCACGTTGGCCGCAAGCCGGTAATCGTCGGCGCGCTACTGCTGCAGACCTTGGCGATGGTGCTGTTCGCCTACGCCGGTGACATCCAGCAATTGATCTTCGCCCGCTGTCTTCAGGGCCTGGCGACGGGGATTGCCAGCGGCGCGTTGTCCGCCGCCGTGGTCGAAGCCGCACCCGCCCATCAGAAAAAGGCCGGCGCCTTGTTCAGCAGCATCGCGCCTCTGGCCGGGTTGGCGACGGGCTCATTGATCACCGGGCTGTCGATGTACTGGATTGGCCATCCAGAGGTGACCGTGTTCGTCGCATTGGCGGTGGTGTTTCCGCTGGCCGCAGTGGGCGTTGCCCGCGTGCCGGAAACCTCAAGTCGGCGGGCGGGCGCCCTGGCGTCGTTGATGCCTCGCGTGTCGGTGACGCCTCGCGCCCGGAGTGCTTACGTTCGAAGCGTGCCATTGTTGCTCGCGATCTGGGCACTATGCGGACTGTACATGTCACTGGCGCCGTCGATCCTGCACGGCGTGTTCGACGTCAACAGCGTCGGGCTCAACGGCCTGACCGTCGCCGCGCTCTGCGGACCCGCTGCGGTGGCCGCAGCGATCATGGGCCGCTTCATGCCCGCCTCACTGTGCGCAGCCTTGGGGGCGACCGGGATTGCGGTGGGCCTGGTGATTCTGATTGGCTCGCTCTCAGGCGGCGGAGTGTTGTTGTTCTTCATTGGCACGCTGGTGGCGGGTATCGGCTCGGGGGCCTCATTCTCGGCCGTGCTGCAGACCCTGGCGCCCTTGGCCGACGCTCATGAGCGCGCGGAGTTGTTCGCCGCTATCTTCGTCGCCTGCTACCTGTCACTGAGCGTGCCACCCATCATCGCTGGCTTTGCTGTGGGGCACTTCGGGCTGTTTAACACGAGCCTGGTTTACCTCATGGCGTCAGTGGTCGTGACGGCGGTAACCAGTGTGGTTCATTGGCGGCACCATCATCAGGGCTGAGTGCGGGCACAAAACTCAACTCGCATCTTGCTGATTCCTGGGGTTTTTCACGCAAGTATTTTTTAAATTGTGGTCACCATCTAAACACTTTGATAGCTTCACCCTCGCAATGCCATGACAACCATCATCTGACCTGAAAAGCATCAGTCGCGAGGAAGAGCAATGTCCAAGAAAATACTCATAACCGGCGCCAGCACCGGTTTCGGTCGCCACACGGCCGAGACCCTGGCCAAACAGGGGCACCAAGTCTTCGCTTCGATGCGTGACGTGTCGGGCCGCAACCGCGCCCATGCCGAGGCCTTGAAAGCCATGGGGATTACAGCCCTGGAAATCGACGTCACCGATGACGCTTCCGTGCAACGCGGCGTCGCCTTGGCCGTCGCGACCGCAGGCGGGCTGGACGTGGTGATCAACAACGCCGGAATCGGGGCGGCGGGGGTTTCCGAAGCGTTCGGCGTTGAACAAGTGCAGCGGATTTTCGACGTTAACGTGTTCGGCATTCAACGCACGCTGCGTGCGGTACTGCCCACGTTTCGCGCTCAGGGAGACGGCCTGATCATCAACATCGGTTCGATTCTGGGCCGTGTCACCTTTCCGTTCTTCGGCCATTACGGCGCGTCGAAGTTCGCGGTCGAAGCGCTGACTGACAGTTACCGGTACGAGCTGTCGCAGCTGGGGATCGACGTCGTGCTGATCCAACCGAGCAACTACCCGACCGAGATTTTCGGCAGCGCTCAACCGCCTCGCGACAGCGATCGGGCGGCGGGTTACGGAGAACTCGGCGGCATCCCGGAAAAAATGGTGGGCACCCTGATGGAGCTGTTCGCCAGCGACAATGCGCCGAATCCGCAGGACGTGGCGCAGACCATCGCGACCGTCATCGCCCAGCCTGCTGGCCAGCGCGCACCCCGCACGGTGGTGGGTGAAGCCTTCGGGGCCGACGCGCTCAACGCTCAGGCGGCGGGAGTACAAGCGCAACTGATCGAAGGCCTCGGGCTGGGCTTTTTGTCAGACCTGCGCACGGCCTGACTTGCGACAACAACGCAGTCGTGAGCCGCGCTTCGACTGCGTTTCCCTGCACACTCTCCTCAACGATCACGATCAGCGACGAGCCTTGTACTGACGCGGGTCCACCCCCCATTTACGTAACCGCGAGGCCAGCGTGGTCGGCCTCAGCCCGAGTAATTGTGCAGCCCCTCCCTCTCCTGAAATCTTGCCGCCCGCGCGTTCGAGCATGGCCAGCGTGTTGGCCTTGAGCTGCTGTTGCACCTGCTCGTCGGTCATCGGTTCGGCGGCGGTTGTCGGTTCGATCCGAGTAGACATCTGAGTCCGCCTCTCTGTCGGCAACACATCATCGAAATCCAGCCGGCCGTCCCGGGAGACGATCATCTGGCGCTCGATGACATTCTCCAGTTCGCGAATGTTGCCCGGCCAGAGATAGCGCTTGAGGCGTTCGACCTGCGCCAGCGGCAAACGCACGCCCTGCTTGTTGATCGCCAGGGCAGCGCGGCGCAGAAAGTGACTGGCCAATGCGGGAATGTCGTCAATGCGCTCGCGCAGCGGCACTGAACGCACGGGAAACACGTTCAACCGAAAATACAGATCCTCGCGAAACCCGCCCTCGGCCACCATGCCCCGCAGGTCACGATTGGTCGCGGCGATCACCCGCACGTCCACGGCGCGGGTGACGTTATCCCCCACGCGCTCGAACTGCCGGTCCTGCAACACGCGCAGCAGTTTGCTTTGCAGCTCCAGCGGAATTTCGCCCACCTCGTCCAGAAACAGCGTGCCGCCGTCGGCCAGTTCGAACCGCCCTATCCGCGCACTGACGGCGCCCGTGAACGCGCCTTTGACGTGGCCGAAGAATTCACTTTCGAACAGGTCACGGGGAATTGCCGCGCAGTTGACCCGAATCAGCGGACGTTCGCTGCGTTGGCTGCTGGCGTGAATGGCCCGGGCGATCAGCTCCTTTCCGGTGCCCGATTCTCCCGTGATCAACACGTTGGCACTGGTAGGGGCTACCAGTTCGATCTGCTGGATCAGGTGCAGCACGGCCGGGCTTTCACCGACGATTTCGTGATGATTGCGCTCGGCCTTGATCTCTTCTTGCAGGTACTGGTTTTCCACCTCAAGGCGCTGTTTGAGCTGTTCCACTTCGTTCAAAGCTTCGCGCAGCCGTTGCTCCGCTTGTTGCCGCTCGCGAATGTCGCGGAACAGCACCACCGCGCCGACCAGCCGACCCATTTCAAAGATCGGTGTGCTGGTGTATTCGACGGCAATGGCTTCGCCGTTCTTGTGCCAGAACACTTCATCCTCGACCCGGTGCACCTGGCCGTCACTGAACGATGCATGAATCGGGCACTGGTCGGCGGGAAAACGGCTGCCGTCACTGTGGCTATGGTGAAACAGCTGATGGGCGTCGTGCCCCACCATGTCGCTGGCGTTCCAGCCCAGAATGCGCTCGGCAGCAGGGTTGATGAACGTTGTCTGGCCCTTGGCATCGAGACCGTAGATGCCCTCACCCACGGCCCCCAGAATCATCCGGTTCTGCCGCTCGATCCGCTCGAAAACTTGCGAAATGCGCTCCCAGCCCACATGCCCCAAACGATGCTGGCGACGGGCTTCCGAGCGGTTGCGGCGGGTCTCGAGTAAGTCGCGGGGCTGAACCGTGAACAGAATGCGCTGGCCATCCGGCAAGGCCGTGGCATTCACTTCCACGGTGTGGTGACGGCGGCTCAGGTCAAGCAGCATCAGATCATCCGACCACGCCTGGCCCTGGGTCAGCGTTTCGTCGCTGAAGCTGACCCAGAGCGGCAGCCCCTCTCCGAGAAAATGGCTGAAACGCGACGATGTATCGGTGTCCGGTCCCCAACCCAGTAGCGCCAACGCGGCGGCATTCGCCTGCAGCAACGTGTCAGCGCGCGGGTCTACCAGCAGCATCGCCTGCGCCGCCGTGTCCATCGCTTCATTGTCAAACCCGGATATTGTCATATCGCTGCCCACGCTCACCGGTGCAAAACCAGCGCTGAAAATACGAAATTTCGTCAGTCATTTCACGATATTTCGCGAATGACGAAATATCGTTAACGATTGCTTTACAAGGCCGCCAGATAATTTCAATAAAAATCAACCAGTTATACACATAAGTACGCCTTGGCACGCTGCTCGCTATAGAGAAAACAGCGGTATTCACCCCATCCCTGTTTTGACTAAAGCGAGTTGAATGATGAACAAGACTGAAATGCACCACACCGTCATGGCCGCCAAAGCCCGTTTGAACCTGAGCTGGGACGCCCTGGCCGATGCCGCGGGCAAAGCTCCGGTCTGGATCGCGTCGGTGTGCTACGGCATGAACAGCGCGCCCGCCGACGTCGCAATGCGAATCTGCAAGGCACTGGAGCTGGGCGACGACGTGGCGAAAGCGCTGACCGACTTCCCCACCAAAGGCTGGGATCAGGCCATCCCGCAAGACCCGCTGATCTATCGCCTCTACGAACTGGTCGGCGTCTACGGCCCGACGCTGAAGGACGTGATCCAGGAAAAGTTCGGCGACGGCATCATGAGCGCCATCGACTTTTCCATGCACGTCGATCGCATCGAAGACCCCAAGGGTGACCGCGTGCTGGTCACGCTGAACGGCAAGTTCCTGCCCTATCGCTCCTGGTAACGCGGTCGTTGCGCCGCAGGTTCTCCATCGCCGTCCACGTCTGAAATGAGGTCACTTTCCATGTCCTATCTGCTCCCGTTCGAATTTGTCACAAAGATGGTTGACGCTGGCGAATCGAAGATTCACATGTCGATCCGGGACACCCTGATTCGCGCCTACATGGCAGGCGCAATTCTGGCCCTGGCGGCCGTGTTCGCCGTCACCATCGCCGTGCAGACCGGCTCCCCGCTGCTCGGCGCCGTGCTGTTTCCGGTGGGGTTTTCAATGCTGTACCTGATGGGCTTCGACCTGCTCACGGGCGTGTTCGTACTCACCCCTTTGGCGCTGCTGGACAAACGCCCCGGCGTGACGGTCCAGCGCGTGCTGCACAACTGGGGGCTGGTGTTCCTCGGGAACTTCGCGGGGGCGCTGACGGTGGCCTTCATGATGGCGTTCATCTTCACCTACGGCTTCAACGCAGGCCCCGGCGCCGTGGGCGAAAAGATCGCCAGCATCGGCGAAGCCCGCACCCTGGGCTACGCGCACTACGGCGTCGGCGGATGGATCACCATCTTCCTGCGCGGCATGCTGTGCAACTGGATGGTGTCGATGGGCGTGGTCGGGGCGATGATCTCGACGTCGGTCAGCGGCAAGGTGATCGCAATGTGGATGCCCATCATGCTGTTCTTCTTCATGGGTTTCGAGCATTCGGTGGTGAACATGTTCCTGTTCCCGTCGGCCATGATCATGGGGGGCGCGTTTTCGGTCATGGATTACATGGTCTGGAATGAAATCCCGACGGTTCTCGGCAATCTGGTGGGCGGCCTCGCGTTCACAGGGTTGACGCTGTACGGCACCCACATCCGCACGGCAGCGAAACGCGTCGCCTGCTGATCGAAAGCAGACGCAACGGACGTGACAGGAATAGCGGCCACCCGCTATTCCTGTGGCACGGCGACCACCCCGTCAAAGGTGAATCGCCCTCCCCAACGCCCGCAAACACGCCTCCTGTAACGCCTCGCCCTGGGTCGGGTGCGCATGCACCGTCCCCGCCACATCCTCCAGCCGCGCACCGGTTTCGATCAACAGCGCGAACGCCGCCGACAATTCCGAAATGCCCGCGCCCACGCCTTGCAGACCCAGCAGCAGGTGGTTGTCCGCCCGCGCCACGACGCGGATGAAGCCGTCTTCACGCTCGGTGGTCATGGCCCGACCATTGGCCTGAAACGGAAAACTGGCGTTGAGGATGTCGATCCCCTGCGCCACCGCTTCGCCCGGCAACAGGCCCACCGTGACGATTTCCGGGTCGGTGAAGCACACCGCCGGGATGCAGCGGCGGTCCCATTGTGTTTTGTGCCCAGCGGCGATTTCCGCGACCATTTCCCCTTGCGCCATGGCCCGGTGCGCCAGCATCGGTTCGCCGGTCACGTCACCGATGGCGTACACCCCGTTCATGGACGTGCGGCAGGTGTCGTCAATCTGGATGAACCGCCCGTTCATGCCCAGTGACAGTTTTTCCAGCCCCCAGCCGGCGGTGCGTGGCATGCGGCCCACGGTGACCAGAATCTTGTTGGCCTCCAGCGTCCGCTGGCCAGTGGGTGTGTCCACCAAAAGCCCGATGCCCTCCGCGAATCCCACCGCTCTGGATTCGGTCAAGACCTCAACGCCCAGTGCCGCCAGGCGCACTGACACCGGCGCGGTCAGTTCCTTGTCGTATTGCGGCAGAATGCGAGCAGTGGCCTCGACCACCGTCACCTTTGCCCCCAACTTGGCGTAGGCCGTGCCCAGTTCGAGACCGATGTAGCCACCGCCCACCACCACCAGCCGCTTGGGAATCTCTGCCAGCGACAGCGCTTCGGTGGACGAAATGACCGCTCCCCCGAACGGCAGCGTCGGCACTTCCACGGGCGTGGAACCGGTGGCGATGACGATCATCTGCGCGTTGATCGTGCGCGTGCCATCAGCGGATTCGACGCGCACGGTTTTGCCGTCGACGACCGTAGCGTGTCCCGTGATCGCGCGAACCTTGGCTTTCTTTAACAGACCCGCCACCCCGCCGTTGAGGCGCGAAACGATCTGGTCTTTCCAGGCCAGGGTTTTGGCGAAATCAATGGTCGGGGATGACGCCGAAATGCCCAGCGGCGCGTGATCGGCGAAGGTCTGCAGACGATGAAACTCGTCGGCGGCGTGGATCAGCGCCTTCGACGGAATGCAGCCGACGTTCAGGCAGGTGCCGCCCGGTTTGGCGGCTTCCACGATCACCGTGTCCACGCCCAGTTGCCCGGCGCGAATGGCGCATACGTAGCCGCCGGGGCCTGCGCCGATGACGAGCAATTTGCAGGAAATCTCATTCATGTCATTGCTCCACGAACATCAACGCAGGGGTTTCCAGTAGCGCCTTCAGACGCTGGATAAACACCGCCGCGTCCCAGCCGTCGATCACCCGGTGATCGAAACTGCACGAGATGTTCATCATCTTGCGCGGCACGAACGCCGCGCCGTCCCAATGGGGCCGCACGGCCATGCGGTTGATGCCGACGATGGTCACCTCCGGACGGTTGATGATCGGCGTGGTGGACAACGCGCCCAGCGGACCCAGCGAGCTGATGGTAATGGTCGAGCCGGACAGTTCTTCACGCGCTGCGGTGCCGGTCCGCGCCGCTTCTGCTACCCGCGCCACTTGATCCGCGGACTGCCAGAGGTTCAAGGTTTCGGCGTGCTGCACCACCGGGACCATGAGGCCGCCGGGGGTCTGTGTCGCAATGCCGATGTGCACCCCGGCGAACTGACGAATCACGTTGGCCTCGTCGTCGTAATGGGCGTTGAGGCCAGGCTGATCGCGCACGGCCAGGACCATCGCTTTCATCACGAACGGCAGCAGGGTCAGCTTGGTGCGCCCGCCTTGGCCGTTGAGTTTGCTGCGCAGGTCTTCCAGCGCTGTGACGTCGATTTCTTCGACGATGGTGATGTGGGCGATGGTGCGTTTGGCCAGTTGCATGCGCTCGGCGATCTTGCGCCGCAGGCCCATGACGCGGACCTCACTGACCGAGTTGTCCCGCGCCGGTTTGCCTGTTCCCTGAGCCACGCCACCGCCCGCGATCCACGCATCCAGATCGTCATGGGTGATGCGTCCGGCACCGCCCGACCCGCGCACCTGGCGCAGATCGATTCCCGCGTCGCGGGCACGGCCGCGCACCGACGGCGAGGCCAGCGGTTTCTCGCCTTCAGCCCGCAACGGCCCCGGCGTGACGGAGGCGGATGACGTTTCAAGTGTTGGGCTCACCGCCTGAGGTTTCACAGGCGATGCCGCCTGCGCGACAGCCTTCGTGGCCGGCTCGACAACGGACGGTTCAGCGGCCACAGGATTCGATTCACTCGACTGCGCCACCGGCGTTCCGGCGCGAGCATTGCCCTCACCCTCGACCTCAAGGCGAATCAATTCCGCGCCGACCGCGATCAGCGCGCCCAGTTCGCCACCGAGCCAGGTCACTTTGCCGCTCACCGGCGAAGGAATGTCCACCGTTGCCTTGTCAGTCATCACCGTGGCGAGGGTGTCGTCCTCCTTCACCCTGTCGCCTAGCGCAACTACCCACTCGACCAACTCCGCTTCGGCGATGCCCTCACCGATGTCGGGCATCCGAATCACATGCGTACCCATGCTCAAGCCTCCATCGTTGCGGTCAGTGCCTCGGCCACGCGGGCCGGGCCGGGGAAATAATTCCACTCATGCACATGGGGGTACGGCGTGTCCCAACCCGCCACGCGACGGATCGGCGCTTCCAGGTGATAGAAGCACTCGCCCTGCACCAGTGCCGCCAGTTCAGCGCCGAAACCGGAAGTCAGCGTGGCTTCGTGAACGATCACGCAGCGCCCGGTCTTGCGCACCGAGCGAGCGATGGTTTCCAGATCCAGCGGGATCAGCGTGCGCAGATCGATGACTTCCGCGTCCACCCCGGATTCCTCGGCAGCGGTCAGCGCGACATGCACCATCGTGCCGTAGGCCAGCACCGTGACGGCCTTGCCTTCGCGACGCACCGCCGCCTGACCCAGCGGCACGATGTAGCGACCGTCGGGCACTTCGCCCAGCTCATGGGATTTCCACGGCACCACCGGGCGATCGTGATGGCCGTCGAACGGGCCGTTATACAAGCGTTTCGGTTCCAGAAAGATGACCGGGTCCGGGTCTTCCAGCGAGGCGAGCAACAGGCCCTTGGCGTCGTAGGGATTGGACGGCACCACGGTCTTGATCCCGGCCACGTGGGTGAACAGCGATTCGGGGCTTTGGCTGTGGGTCTGGGCGCCGTAAATGCCGCCGCCCGTGGGCATGCGCACCACCAGCGGACAGGTGAACTCCCCCGCCGAGCGGTACCGCAGACGCGCCGCTTCGGAGACGATCTGGTCATACGCCGGGTACATGTAGTCGGCGAACTGAATCTCCACGCACGGCTTCATGCCGTACGCCGCCATGCCAATCGCCGCGCCCACGATCCCCAGTTCCGAGATCGGTGCATCGAAGCAGCGGGAGGCGCCGTATTTCTTCTGCAAGCCGGCGGTGCAGCGGAACACCCCGCCGAAATAGCCCACGTCCTGGCCGAACACCACCACGTGGGGGTCTTTTTCCATCGCGACATCCATGGCATCGCGAATCGCTTCAATCATCGTCAGTCGAGCCATGACTCAATACCCCGCTTCATGACGTTGACGCAGCAGATGCTCAGGCATCTCGGCGTACACGTCGTCGAACATTTCACTGGGGCTGGGTCGCTGCCCGCTGCGCAACGTGCCGATCGCCTCGGCTTCTTTCTGGGTGGCGATGACGTGGGCCATGATGCGTTCCTCGGCTTCGGCATGCCGTTCTTCGGACCAGACGCCGCGCACGATGAGGTGATTTTTCAGGCGTGTGACCGGATCGCCCAGCGGCCAGGCGCTGCTTTCATCGCTGGGGCGATACGCCGAAGGATCGTCTGAGGTGGAGTGGCCGCCCGCCCGATAAGTGACGTATTCAATGAGGGTCGGGCCGAGGTTGCGACGGGCGCGTTCGGTGGCCCATTTCGCGACGGCGTACACCGCCAAGTAATCGTTGCCATCGACCCGCAGCGCCGGAATGCCGAAACCATGACCGCGTTCGGCAAAGGTCACCGCGCCACCCCGGGCGATCCCCTGAAACGTAGAAATCGCCCATTGGTTATTGACGATGTTCAGCACCACCGGCGCCTTGTAGGTCGAGGCGAACACCAGCGCGGCGTGGAAATCGCTTTCGGACGTGGAGCCGTCGCCGATCCAGGCCGCTGCGATCTTGCGGTCGTTCATGATCGCCGAGCCCATGGCCCAGCCCACCGCCTGAATGTATTGCGTGGCGAGGTTGCCGGAGATCGAGAAAAAACCATGCTCTTTCGACGAGTAGAACACCGGCAACTGCCGACCGCGCAGCGTATCAGCGTCGTTGGAATAGACCTGGCACATCATTGACTTCATCGGGTAGCCACCGGCGATCAACAGACCGGCCTGGCGGTACGTCGGGAAGTTCATGTCGCCTTTTTCGAGGGCAATGCGGAAGGCGCAGGAAATCGCCTCTTCGCCGAGGTGCTGCATGTAGAACGAGGTTTTCTGTTGGCGCTGGGCCGAGAACATCCGGACGTCGTAGGCGCGCAGGGTCAGCATGTGCTCAAGCCCGGCGATCAGCGCCGCATCGTCCAGGCCAAGGTTGTCGGCCCAGGGTCCGACCGCCAGATGATCCTGATCCAGCACGCGGATGATGCCGAACGCGAGGTCGCGCATGTGCTCGGCGTTTTCATCGACAGCGGGACGGCGCATGGCGCCTGCTTCGGGGATCGACACGCGGGAGAAGTCCGGCCGGTCGCCAGGGCGCAGCTCAGGCGCGGGCACCGCCAGACTCAGTGGGGGATACTCAACCATTGGGGCTTCCTCGAATTATTTTTATTGTCGTGGCAGCACTCGCTCACCCTTGGGATGAGCAGGGGTATTGTCCGAACAACAAAAGCCTATCGATGAATCGCCAAAATGAGCTTCCAAATGTTTCGTCGTTTTGTTAATCAGGCAGGAGATTCCTTCAATACCTTCCTGCGTTGTGAATGGATATTTCGAAATGGCCGAAAACAACAAAAAGATCGACCGCATCGACCGTGAAATTCTTCGAGCCCTGCAAAGGGACGGTCGGCTGAGCAACACCCAACTGGCCCAAGAAATAGGCTTGACCCCCGGCCCCTGCTGGCAGCGAACCCGCCGTCTGGAAACCCTCGGCTACATCACGGGCTACACCGCGGTGCTCGATCAGTCGCTGCTCGGGGCGGCGGAAACCGTGATCATTGAAATCACCCTTGAGCGCCATGACGACTCGGTCCTTGAAGCGTTCGGCAAAGCCATGGCGGACATGCCCGAAGTGCTGGAGGTCTACCTCACCACCGGCAACTATGACTACCTGATCAAAGTGGCCGTGGACGGCACGGCGGGCTACGAAGCGTTCTTGCGCAAGAAGCTTTACAAGGTGCCCGGCATCACCCATTCACGTTCCAGCTTCACATTGCGTTGTCTTAAACGCTCGCTGTCGGTCGTGCCCGATCACTGACCGACACCCGTGCAAAAACGCAGACTCACAATGCAGAAAGGTGAGTTGAAAATAATAAAAATGCACTGCTAGCATCTCGGCAAGTCGCTCAGTCCCCCGCTCACAAGGTGAGGGACTGCCAGTAGCGTCACGCACGGAGAACAACAACAATGCGAGCCTTGCACCCGCGTTTCACCGCCTGCCCTTCTGCCGCCCTCGCCAGGGGTTTCCTCGTCAGCGAGTACCCTGCCTCGTGTAGCGATGCGCACGGGTGTGAGCGCTCCGGGCACCGACGCTCATGACGCGCGCCCTCGTCTGATCCCCCGCCTTTTCTTTCTCCGTGAACGGCCCGCTTACCCGTGAGCGTGTGGCCGACATATCGAGGTGCCTTGATGGAATTCGACACACTGCCCCTAGACGCTCAGGCCCCCGTTACCGCACAGGTGCGCAACCAGATTGGTCACCTGACGCTCAATCAGCCCGCGACGTTGAACGCCCTCACCCTGCCGATGATTCGCGCCCTGCATCAACACCTGCAGGCTTGGGCGGACGACCCCGAGGTGCTCGCCGTCGTGCTTCGCGCCGAGGGGGAAAAAGCCTTTTGCGCCGGGGGTGACATTCGCTCGCTGTACAACAGTTTCCAGGCGGGCGACAGCCTGCACCGCGTGTTCTTCGAAGAGGAATACGCCCTCGATCACTGCCTCCACGTTTACCCGAAACCCACCGTGGCCTTGATGGACGGGCTGGTGTTGGGCGGCGGCATGGGGTTGGTGCAGGGCACCACGTTCCGGGTCATCACGGGCAGGGCGAAAATGGCGATGCCGGAGGTGGGGATCGGCTATTTTCCGGACGTGGGCGGCAGTTATTTTTTGTCGCGCCTGCCCGGCCAATTGGGCGTTTACCTCGGCGTCACCGGGGTTCAGGCCAGAGCGGCCGACGCGCTCTACGCAGGGCTCGCCGACGTGTGCCTGCCCCGCGAATCCCTGGAGGCATTTGACCAGCGCCTCGACACGCTTCAATGGGAAAACAACCCGGGGGAAACCCTGCGCATGCTGGTGACCTCCATGACCGCCAAGCTGCTGCCTGGCGCGGAACTCAAGGCCATGCGCCGCGTGATCGATGACGTTTTCGCCCTGCCGGACATCGCGTCGATTCGCGATGCCTTGTCGCGGGAAGACCGTCCGGCGTATCGGGACTGGGCCGAAGAAACGATCAAGGTACTCGACAGCCGCTCGCCGCTGGCCATGGCTGTGACACTGGAGCTGATCCGCCGGGGCCGGAGCCTATCGTTGGCGCAGTGCTTCGCACTGGAACTGCACCTGGACCGTCAGTGGTTCGCGAAGGGCGACATCATGGAAGGCGTGCGCGCGCTAATCATCGACAAAGACAAAACCCCGCGATGGAACCCTCCGAACATTGAGGCATTACCGCACGCACAGGTGCTGTCGTTCTTCGACGGCCACCCTGTGCACACACTCGATACCCTGGCCACGGTCTGACCGTCGTCCCCTGACAAGAGAGCCCCACGATGAACGACCACGACTTGACTGAAGAGCAGCGGATGATCCGCGACATGGCCCGCGAGTTCGCCCGCAACGAAATCGCGCCCCACGCACAGGCCTGGGAAAAGGCCGGCTGGATTGATGACGCCCTGGTCCGCAAGATGGGTGAGTTGGGCCTGCTCGGCATGATCGTCCCCGAAGAGCTGGGTGGCACGTACATCGACTACGTCGCCTACGCCCTCGCGGTGGAGGAAATCTCGGCGGGCGATGGTGCGGTGGGCGCGCTGATGAGCATTCACAACTCCGTGGGTTGCGGCCCGGTCTTGCGCTACGGCAGTGATGAGCAAAAACAACATTGGTTGCCGGTGTTGGCCAGCGGTAAGGCCATCGGCTGCTTCTGCCTGACCGAGCCCCAAGCCGGTTCCGAAGCCCACAACCTGCGGACCCGTGCCGAACTGCGCGACGGCCAGTGGGTGCTCAACGGCGCGAAGCAATTCGTCAGCAACGGCAAACGTGCACAGCTGGCGATTGTGTTCGCCGTCACCGATCCGGAGCTGGGCAAGAAGGGGCTGTCGGCCTTTCTGGTGCCCACCGACAACCCCGGTTTCGTCGTGGATCGCAGTGAACACAAGATGGGCATCAAGGCCTCGGACACCTGCGCCGTGACGCTCAACAACTGCGTGATTCCTGAAGCCAATTTGCTCGGCCCACGGGGCAAAGGGCTGGCCATCGCCCTCTCCAACCTCGAAGGCGGCCGCATCGGCATCGCCGCGCAGTCGTTGGGCATCGCCCGCGCCGCCTTCGAAGCGGCCCTCGCCTACGCCCGTGATCGTGTGCAGTTCGGCCAGCCGATCATCCAGCACCAAAGCATCGCCAACCTGCTCGCCGACATGCACACCCAACTCAACGCCGCCCGCCTGCTCATCCTGCACGCCGCACGGTTGAGAAGTGCTGGCGAGCCATGTTTGACCGAAGCCTCCCAAGCCAAGCTGTTCGCGTCGGAGATGGCCGAGCGCGTGTGCTCCAAAGCCATTCAGATTCATGGAGGCTATGGCTACCTGGAAGACTATCCGGTGGAGAAGTACTACCGCGATGCGAGGATCACTCAGCTGTACGAAGGGACGAGTGAAGTGCAGCGGATGGTGATTGCCAATGCCCTTGAGCACTACACGCTTTGACCGCAGGGCCAGCCGCCAACAGGGTTGGGGCAATGGAGCTGTGGAGGATGTACCGGCCCTTCGCGAATGAATTCGCTCCCACAGGGTAAGTGTGGGCACGGCCAAGATCTGTGCTCAGCATCGCGACGCCGCTACAGAGAGAGCCCGGCGCTCACGATCTCGCGTCGTGCCCGTTACCTGTGGGAGCCCGGCACTACACCTCCGCCCTGTATTGCTTCAACTTCTTGTACAGCGTCGGTCGGGTGATGCCCAGGGCGGATGCCGTGCGGGTGACGTTGTTGTCGAACGCGCGCAGGGCGCCGACGATGGTGAGGCGTTCGGTTTCGGCCAGGCTGATGACGTTCGCGGCGCTGTCGGGCACGGCGGTCAGGGACACCACCGCGCTTTCATCGCCAAGCCAGCCCGCCGGCATCTCCGCCACGTGGTCGCCATCGGTCATGTTGACCAGGCGCTCGATGACGTTCTGCAGTTGCCGCACGTTGCCCGGCCAGCTGTAGTTGCGCAGGGTGTGAATCACGGCCGGACCGAGTTCGATCAGCGAGCGATGCAGCAAGGTGCAGGTCCGCTGCACGCATTGGTCGATCAGCATTTCGATGTCGTCGACGCGTTCGCGCAGGGACGGCAGGTCGATGCGCAGCACGTTGAGGCGATAGAACAGGTCATCGCGAAACGCCTTTTTGGCGACCATGTCGGTGAGGTCGCGGTTGGCCGCTGCAATCACCCGTACGTCGAGGGCGATGCTGGTGGCGCCGCCGATCCGGGTCACTTGCCGCTCTTGCAGCACCCGCAGCAATTTCGCCTGAACGTCGAGGGGCATTTCCGAGATTTCATCGAGGAAGATCGTGCCCCCCGCCGCGAGTTCGAATCGGCCCAGTCGCCCGGCTTTATCCGCCCCAGTGAAGCTTCCGGGGCTGTAGCCGAACAGCTCGCTTTCGATCAGGTCCCGGGGCAGTGCCGCGCAGTTCACGGCCACGAAGGACGCCCCCGCCCGCTTGCTCTCGTTGTGAATCGACTGCGCGAACACTTCCTTGCCCGTGCCACTCTCGCCAAACAGCAAGACATTGGCATCGGAGTTCGCTGCCCGTTTGGCGATGGCCACGGCCTCGGTGAGCTTGGGTGAGCGGCCCGTGATGTCGGTGAAATGATAACGCGCCAAATCCCCCGCCATGCGATTGGAAAGCCGCTTGGCCCGGGCGATTTCGTGGAAGGTGTTGACGATGGAGACCACCGTGCCGTCTTCATCAATGATCGGCACAGCGGTGTCCAGAATGTGCAGGTTGAGTCGGCTGGAACGAATCTCCAGCTCACGATCAACGTAACCCTTTTTGGTGTCAAAAATCGGCGTGATGAAGGGCTCGAAATCGATGACCTTGCGCAGCTCGTGACCGATGCTTTTCTTCGGATCGATCCCCAGCATGCGCCCGCCCGGCGCGTTGAGGTAACGCAGCACCCCAAAACGGTCCAGCACCAGCAGGCCGTCGGACATGTTGTCCATGATCGCTTTCTGCTCGCGGAACAGCTGCTGCGATGCACTGGCCTGCTCCAGCAAATCGACCGTGCGGGCGACGAATCCGGAGCCCATGCGACACAGGCGTACCAGCACTTCTTCAGGCAACGGGTCCGCCGAGCACACCGCGAAAAACAGCGCAGCCTGCCCGGTTGCAGTGGGCATTTTCACCATCGCCAGTGTGCGACCGCTGCACTCGCCGATCACCGGCGTTTCCTCCACCGGACGCCGTGCGGCAGGCACTGCGGGCGCAAAGGTGATCAGCCCGGCAGAATTCCGGAGGCGATAGCGGTCGTCGTAAATCGCCACGCTGACCATGGCCTCGGGGAACATCGAGCCGAACAAGTCGCACAGCTCACTGAGGTGGGCTACCAGCGGGTCTGCTTTGGCCATGTCCATTGCTATCGCACTCTCAAGAAATCGTTCGGATCGCTTGCCGTCATTGGCCGCGCCATCATTGCCCGCCCCATGGAATCATGGTGCCGTCATCCCTTCAAGATAAGCATTCCTGATCTCCGGTTGCGAGGCCAACACCTCGGCATCACCGGCATGCACCACCCTGCCCGTCTGCAGCACGTAACCCCGGTCGGCAATCGACAACGCCATCGCTGCGTTCTGCTCGACCAGCAACACGGTAATACCATCTTCCTGATTGATCTTCTGGATCGCATCGAAAATCAGGCGAATCACCAGAGGCGCCAGCCCCAGCGACGGCTCGTCCAGCAACAGCAGTTTGGGTCGCTGCATCAATGCCCGCCCGATGGCCAACATCTGCTGCTCACCACCGGACATCGTGCCCGCCCGCTGCCAACTGCGTTCTTCCAGCCGAGGAAACAGCCGGAACACTTTCTTCAGGTCGTCCTGAAAATGCTTCGGATCGCTCAGGAAAGCGCCAATCTGCAGGTTCTCCAACACCGTCATTTTGGGCATGATCCGCCGCCCTTCCGGCGAGTGGGCAATGCCCAGGTCCGCGACGTGATGGGACAGCAACCCCTTCAGCGGCTTACCGCAAAACGCGATCGAACCGGTCTTCACCGCGGGCGCGCCAAAAATGGTCTTGAGCAACGTCGACTTGCCCGCCCCGTTCGCGCCCAGCAACGTGACGATTTCGCCCTGCCGCACTTCCAGGTCGATGCCATGCAGCACCTGCACCGCGCCGTAGCTGGCGTGGAGGTTTTCCACCGCCAACACCGGCGGCGAGAACGTGGTCGGCACCCGGCCTTCACGGGGAAAGCGCTTCAACGTGGATGAACTGTCGCTTTGCCCGAGATAGGCCGCGATCACGCCCGGATGTTCCTTGATGTAGTCCGGCGTGCCCTCGGCCAGTTTCTTGCCGTATTCCAGCACGACGATACGGTCCGAGACGTTCATCACCACGCTCATGTCGTGTTCGATCAGCAACACGCCGACGCCGTTTTCAGTCTTGAGCCGCTGCAAGTCTTCGCCCAGCTCACCCGACTCTCGGGGATTGAGGCCCGCCGCCGGCTCATCGAGGCACAGGAAGCCGGGGTCCAGGCACATCGCCCGGGCGATTTCCAGACGACGCTGCTGGCCGTAAGACAGGTTGCCCGCCAGTTCGTCAGCCCGTGACGCGAGGTTCATGCGGCGCAGCCAGGTCATGGCCTTCTCGACGGCCGCTTCTTCCCTGTCGCGATAGGCCTTCAGGCCGAACAACCCGGCGATCTGCAACAGGCCCTTGCCGCTGAGCACGTTGTGCTGGGCCACCATCAGGTTTTCCAACGCGGTCATGCCCCGGAACAGGCGGATGTTCTGAAAGGTCCGGGCGATCCCGGCTTGCGTCACGATCTGATGGCCGGACAAATGATCGACGCGAATCTGGCTATCGTTGCCCGCGATGGTGATCTTCCCCGAAGTGGGCCGGTAAAAACCGGTGACGCAGTTGAACGCCGTGGTCTTGCCCGCGCCGTTGGGGCCGATGACCGCCGTGATCTCGCCGCTGGCCGCTTTGAAGTCCAGGCTTTCAATGGCCTTGATCCCGCCGAAATGCATGCTCAGCCCTTCGACGGACAACATCCTGGCACTGGTGGGCTGATTCATTGCAGTGACTCCGAAACATGAAGAGGGGGTGATTCAGCGGGCGCCAGAATGGAAGGCTTGCGTCCGGCGATCAGCCCTTGGGGTCGCCAGATCATGATGAACACCATCGCCAGGCCGAACAGCAGCATGCGGTATTCAGCGAACTCCCGCCCCAGCTCCGGCAGGCCCACCAGCACCACCGCAGCGAGGACCACGCCCAATTGGCTGCCCATGCCGCCCAGCACCACAATGGCGAGGATGATCGCGCTCTCGGTGAAGGTGAAACTCTCGGGGCTGATGAAGCCTTGCCGAGCAGCGAAAAAACACCCGGCGAACCCGCCAAGCATCGCGCCCAGTGAGAAGGCCGTCAGCTTGACCGACGTCGGGTTGATGCCCACGGCCTGGCAGGCAGTCTCGTCTTCACGCAAAGCTTCCCACGACCGGCCAATCGGCAGACGGCGCAGCCGCTCGGTGAACAGCAACGTCAGCGCCGCCAGCCCGAGGATGATGTAGTACAGCCACATGAAGCGGTGGTCGGGAGAAAAATCCAGGTGGAAGAAATCCGCGAACGTGGTAGTGCCGTCCGGCGCCGCCGGGGCGAAGGGGTGACCGAAAAAGCTGGGACGTGAGATCCCCGCGATGCCGTTGGGGCCGCCCGTGATGTCGGTCAGGTTGATGATGAAGATGCGGATGATCTCACCGAACCCGAGGGTGACGATCGCCAGGTAATCCCCCCGCAGACGCAGCACCGGAAAGCCCAGCAGAAGGCCCAACGACGCCGAGACCAGGCCGCACAACGGCAACGCCAGCCAGAAACTGACCCCGAAATTCACCGAGAGATAACCGAACGTGTAGGCCCCGGCGGCATAGAACGCGACGTAGCCCAGGTCGAGCAAACCGGCCATGCCGACCACGATGTTCAGGCCCCAGCCGAGCATGACGTAAATCAGGAACGTGGTCGCCAGGTCCAGCTCGTAGCGGCTGGTGAACGGCAACAGGGGGAACACCAGCGCAACGATTCCGATCATCAGAAACAGGCGTGGCGAAACACCGGCAATGAACGCCGAGGCCCGTGATGGCCGACGTGGCACAACGGGTCGAGACGGGTTTCGGTCGCGCAACAGCTGCACCAGACAGTGACCGATGAACACGATCAACGCAGGAGCGATGACCCAAAGGGGCCGGATGTTCAGACCGTTTTTGCCGCCAAGGTCCTGAAGCTGCAGGCCCGCCAGCGGCAATGCCAGCAAGGCCGTTATCAGCGCGGGGAGCAGCGCGCCTTTAAGGGTGTGGGCGATTGTTCTTTTCATGGGCAGCCTCAGACTTTTTCGAGATGCGGACGACCGAAGAGTCCGGTTGGGCGGACCGTCAGCACCAGAATCAGCACGGCGAACACCGAGACATCCTTGTACGCGCCGGACACATAGCCGCCCCAATACGCCTCGACCAGACCGATAAGCAGGCCGCCGATCATGGCGCCCGGAATCGACCCGATGCCGCCCAGCACGGCGGCGGTAAAGGCTTTGACGCCCGCGAGAAACCCGATGAAGAAATCCACCGAACCGTAATACAGCGTGGTCATCAGCCCGGCGGCAGCCGCCAGCGCGGCACCCACCATGAAGGTGATCGAAATGGTCCGACCCACGTCGATCCCGGCCATCCCCGCCATCTCCATGTCCTGCTCGCACGCCCGCTGGGAGCGGCCGAAACGCGTGCGCTCGACGGCATGAAAGAGCAGCGCCATGAGGCAGAAGGTCAGGACCACGATGGCAATCTGAATAATGGTGACCTGCACCGAAAAGCCGTTGGTTTCCCAGAGCGTGAAGCCGCCGGAGACCTGTTGCGGCAGCGTCCGGGTGCGCGCGCCCTGAAGGATCTGCACGTAGTTCTGCAGAAAGATCGACATCCCGATCGCCGAAATCAGCGGCGCCAGGCGAAACGAGCGACGCAGCGGACGATAAGCGATGCGCTCGACAGCCCAGCCATACAGCGCGGTGAACACCACGGCAATGACCAGCACCAGCAGAATCGCCAGCGGTACCCACGTGATGCCGAGCAGACCCAGCACCGTGAACGCGATCAGCGAGATGAACGCGCCGATCATGTACACCTCGCCGTGGGCGAAGTTGATCATCCCGACGATGCCGTAGACCATCGTGTAGCCCAGCGCGACCAGCCCATAGATTGCACCCAGGGTCAGGCCGTTGATGGTTTGTTGCAGAAAATAGCCCATGACAGACTCCCCGATTCAGTTTTCGGAATCGGCCCGTGGCAGCGAGGCCACGAACCGGTGCTCACGGTTTTCTTATTTTTTGAGGGGTTTGTATTTGCCGTCTTCCCAGACGTAAATGATGAACGGCTCAGTGCTCGGGTCGCCTTTCTTGTCGAACTTCACATCGCCCAACACGGTGTCAAACGTGCCGTTGTGCAGCGCGGTGGCGACTTTCGGGCCGTCTTCCGACTTGGCGTTGTTCGCTGCCGCGGCAAAGGCCTGAATCGCGGCGTAGGTGTACAGCGTGTACCCCTCGGGCTCGTATCCGCCGTCGCGGAACTGTTTGACGATGCCAGCCGCTTTCGGGTTATCCCGTGGGTCCGGGTAGAACGTCATCAAAAAGCCGTTGGCCGCAGGCCCGGCGATGGTGGCGAATTCCGTTGAGGCAATCCCGTCACCGCCCATGAACGTGGCCTTGAGGCCCTGCTCTCTGGCCTGCCTGACGAGCAGGCCGCCCTCGGCGAAATAACCGCCGAAGAACACCAGGTCGACATTCGCCTGCTTGAGTTTGGAAATCAGCGTCGAGAAATCTTTCTCGCCTTGGGTCAAGGTGTCGAACACGACTTCCTGCACGCCACCGGCATTCAGGCCTTTCTTGACGTTGTCCGCCAGGCCCTGGCCGTAGGTGGATTTGTCATGAATGATCGCGACGCGCTTGAAATCCTTGTTGGCGAGGATGGCCTGATA
This sequence comes from Pseudomonas sp. NPDC088368, assembly GCF_044753445.1. Classification (NCBI taxonomy): domain Bacteria; kingdom Pseudomonadati; phylum Pseudomonadota; class Gammaproteobacteria; order Pseudomonadales; family Pseudomonadaceae; genus Pseudomonas; species Pseudomonas sp. NPDC088368. Next base: position 76,950 of record NZ_JBIVNG010000014.1, on the reverse strand, counting down.
GGCGATCACCGCCGACTTGTCATCCCGACCCGCCGTGCGAAATACGTTCTGCAAACCGCGTTCGGTGAGGGTCGGGTTGCTGGCCGCCGACGCGATCATCGGAATGCCCGAATCCGCGTACACATCCGACGCCGGTATCGCCGAGGACGAACAGAAGTGGCCGATCACGCCCGCCACTTTCTTGGCCGCCAGTTTGTTCGCTACCGCCACAGCCTGCTTCGGATCACAGGCATCGTCTTGTATGTCCAGCACCAGCTTGTCGCCGTTTATCCCTCCCGCCGCGTTGATGGCTTCTACTGCGGATTTCGCCCCGTGGGTGATCTGATCGAAAAAGGATGCGTATTGGCCTGTGGCCGGCCCCGCGACACCCAGCACGACATCCTTGGCCTGGACCAGGGACGTGCTCATTGCCATGAGGACCGTTGACACTGTGAGAATTCGTTGGATTTTCATCTTACTGTTCCCCTTCTATTCGTGATTGCCGTCTATGCATCGTTAGGTTGGGTTCACTTTTTCCGGGTGATGAAACCTGCCACCCGCTCCGCCGCCCCCGGCTGACTGAACGCTTCGATCGTGACCTCCTGCTCCAACTCGACTGCCCGCCACAACGAAGCGCCCAACCCTTGGTTGATGAGCGTTTTCAGACGGGAAACCGAGAACCGTGACTTCGCCGCAATCTTCTCCGCCAGCCCGAATGCGACGTCGTACGTTTCCTCCAGCGCGACGACCCGGTTGACCAGGCCATTGCGCAACAACTGCTCGGCGGATTGCCGCTCGCCCAGCAACAACAACTCCATGGCCCGCTGATGGCCGATGGACTGGGGCAACAAATGGGTCACGCCGCCCGTGACGAACTGGCCCCAGTCCATCTCGGGAAAGAACGCCACCAGGTTCTCGGCGGCGACGACGAGGTCGCAGTTCAACAGCCACTCGAACCCGCCACCGACGGCATAGCCGTGCAGCGCGCCGACCACGGGTTTGTCGCAGCCCATCAGCAGGTGGGTGATTTCCTGGATCGCGCTGATGTGTGCCTTGATCGAGGCGTCGTTCTTGCTCTGAATGTCGAACTCTTTGAGGTCATCACCGGAGCAAAACGCACGGCCTTCGCCGTGCAGCAAAATGACGGCGGCCTCGGCATCGCCGATGGCGGCGTTCAGCGCGGCGGAGAACGCCGACAGCAACTCGCCGCTGATCGCATTCAGGCGCTCGGGACGGTTCAGGGTCACGACGCCGATGGCGCCCTGGCGCTTGTAGAGTGCGTAACTCATGCGGGCTTCCTCTCGATCAAGGCGGTTTTGCCATCGGTGCGCGGCAGGCTGTCGATCGGCAAAATGGTCACTTCGGCCGTCGCACCGGCGAAGGTGCGAATCGCCTCTTCAAGCGACCTGCGGGCGTACTCCCAGGACTCCTCGCCTACCCCCGCTGCTGCTTCGGCCTTCACCCGAATCCGGTCCCAAGGGCCTGTGCCTTCCAGCACGATGCGGAACTGACCGGACGCAAGGTCGGGCCGACTGAAAATGGCCTTCTGCACCGCGCTCGGAAAAATGTTGATGCCGCGCACGTTGAACATGTCGTCGGTGCGACCCGTGACACGGAAACGGAAGCCGGTGCGCCCGCAGTCGCAGGGCCCGGTGCCCGTCACAGTGATCACATCGCGGGTCTTGAAGCGGATCAGCGGCTGGCACTCTTTCGCCAGATGGGTGCAGACCAGTTCGCCGGTGGTGCCTTCGCGAATCGGCTGGCTGCGGTTCTGTGCATCGAGGATCTCGATGAACAACGCATCGGCGCCGTGGAAGTGCAGGTCGTGGGTGTGATCGCACTGGCTGGCGAAGTTGCTGAGTACTTCAGACATGCCGTAATTCGCGTTGCGCACGCTGAAGCCCCAGACGTCTTCCATCGATTGACGGAATTCGATGTTGTCGAGCCCCGCTTCGCCACCGAAGAGGCCCACCCGCAACTTGAGGTCCCGAGGGTTCTTGCCTTCCGCGCGCAGGAGTTTTTCCAGCAGCGCCGGGTACGAAGGCGTGCAGGAGATGGCCGTGACGCCGAGGTCCTTGATGGTGTCCAGCAGCAATTTGGTGTTGCCGACGCCGAACGGAACCACCGCTGCACCCGCCTCTTCGAGGGTCATGTGGTCGGTGACGCCACCGGTCCACTGGCAGTAATTCAGGCAGTGCACGACGCGGTCGGAAGGTCGCAGGCCCGCGGAATATTGCGCACGGCCCCCGACGACGGAAATCAGGTCCACGTCGCGTCGGCTGTTGGCCAGTTGCAACGGCTTGCCGGTGGTGCCGGAAGTGCGATGGACGCGCACCACTTTATCGTTGCCACAGGCGATGTACGTGCCGAACGGATAGCTCAGTTCCTGGCTGCGGCGTACTTCTTCCTTTTCAGTAAACGGCAGACTTTCCAGGTCATCGAGTGTGAACGTACGATCAACTAACGCGCCCAACTTTTCCTTATAAAAAGCCGACGTGTTGCGCACATAGTTCCACTGATGTTCCCACAAGCCATCTTGCAAATGGCGAACGGCGTGATCAGGCAGCGTTTCAAATTCCGGGTGCAGTAAATCGAGAGGCATGAAAGGCATCCTTATTATTGGATCGTGGAAGCGCCGCGTGCAGCGGCACGTGTTTCGATGGCGGAAAGATCAACGATGGCGCGAGCGTGTCTGCCTCGTCCGACCGGGCCGGCAGGGTCTTCGGACCAGACCTCGAACCAGAACAGTTTTCCTTCCTGCCCGGTGAAACGGGCGTGTGAGCGAAGTTTGGAGCCCATGGGAGTCGGGGCCAGGTGTTCGAGGTGGACCGAGACGCCCACCGATACTTTGCCTTCGCCTAACAGCGGCGCCAGCATGTCGGCCGCCACGCGTTCCAGTTCGCTGATCAAAAACGGAGTGCTCAATACAGCGGGATAGTTCTCTCCCGGCCGTGTCGCGAAAGCACGGGCGGTCATGGTCGACGTCACGTGTGTGTCGACGTAGTGGGTCGAATCTTTTTCAATCGGCATGATTCACCTCTCTTGGTAATGTCATTGACAAAGAGCAAGGAGGATGCCAGTTGGTTTTTACGCTTATAACTGATTGAAAGTGCTGGATTATTTTGAGGCGAATGAAAATAGAACAGCAGTGTTTGTATGTATAATTAACGTTAATTTTATTGACAGTGTTTGGATTTTTTACAGAGAAAGTGGGCGGTTTTATTGCCGTAAACGAATTGATTATGGCGAGGGGTAGGTCGATCAGAAGCGCAGCAGGAGGGTACGGCAGAGGCAGGAACAGCGTTATACCGCGATCAACGCTTTTGATTCGGGCCGAAGGCCGTAGGAGTTGGCTTGCCTACGATCCATTGCGCAGCGATGGCAGAACCTGTGCGCGAAGTGTGTCAGGTGAATAGAATTCTGATGTTTTACTGCCGCTGCGGTCGGACGGGACACCGGGCCGATCATAGACAAGCCAGCTTCTTGCCTTCGGCAGAAGCGAAGGCCAAGGCAAAACTGCCTGAAGATGCCTTGCCCCGAGACGCGACCTTTGAGACACGCCTCCGAGGCAAAGGCTGCAACCTCAACCCTTACCAATCTCCCGCAAGCACACCTTTCAGCCCGGACAGATCGGAAAACTCATACAACGGCTTCGGCGTGAACTGACCCAATGGATGGCCGTACCGATTGATCCAGGCCACCTGCATTCCCATCGGCATCGCGCCTTCCAGGTCGGCGAACTGCGACAGCGACACGTGCAGAATCTGATCCGCCGGTACGCCGAGCTTCTCGATTGCCCGCTGGAAAATGAACGCCGACGGCTTGAATGCCTTGGCTTCTTCCGCCGTGGTGACCTGAGCGAATTCGGACCGAAACGGGTTCAGATCGAACAGCCGATTGTCCATATTGGTGATGGGCATCAGCGGGTATTTCTCTTTCAGCACCGCAATGATCGCAGGCACTTCAGGGTGTGGCCGTGCCTCCCCCGTCATCGTGCTCAGCAACGTCTCAGTGAGTGCCGCCCAGCGCTCAGGCCCTGCGTCGAAACCCAAGGGTTTCAACACGTCTTGCAGCCCCAGCAGTGCAAAGTCGAAATAAGGTCGCCACGTGCCCGACCGATAACGGCGTACGGTTGCATCGTCCCATTTGAAATACAGCTCTTTCGCCGTCATGCCAGGAGTGACGCCACTTTGGGCAAGCACAGCCGCCACGCCCGCCTCGCCACTGGTGTCCACATCGACCAGCGTTCCCCAGAAGTCGAACGTGATTGCCTTGAATGTTCGCATGTCATTGACCCTTGTTATGAGTGTTCAACACAGATTTGTCATCGACGCCCGGACCCCAGGCGTTGCGTCCCGAGTGCAAGACAGGTGCCATTGCCCAAAGCGTCGAACAATTGCCCCGTAGCGAGCGGGGACGTCTCGCCACGGAGCGTAAAAATCTGAACCCAAAGCCCGACTCAACCGTATTCATTTCTTACAGTGACAATTTTATTAACGTTCATTTTCTGTACAGCGACATGCTCAAGCCCGCGGCGGATCAGCGCGCCGCCGCGATGGCTTTGCCGAGCAGGTCCAGCCCCAGATCGATCTCGCTGTCGCTCACGGTCAAGGGCGGCGCAATTCGGAACACCCCGCCCATGCCAGGCAGCTGCACGATGTTCATGCTCAACCCCAGCTTCATGCATTCCCGGGTGATCGCAGCGCCGAGGTCGGAGGCCGGCAATTTGCTCGTACGGTCGCTGACGATTTCCATGCCGAGCAACAGGCCCCGGCCGCGCACATCGCCTATGCACTCGAAACGCTCTTGTAACTGGCGCAAGCCATTTTCCAGGTAGGCGCCAGCCACCTTCGCCCTTTCGACCAGGCCGTCACGCTGTACCACTTCCAGTACTTTCAGGCCCACGGCAGCGGGGAGCGGATCGGAAACGTGGGTGGTGTAGAACAGGAAGCCGCGCTCATGGCAGAGGTCTTCGATGGCCGGACTGGTGATGACCGCCGACAGCGGCAAACCCGCCCCCAGGGTTTTCGACAGCGTGAGAATGTCCGGCACCACGCCGTCGCGCTCGAACGCGTACATGAGGCCGGTCCGACCGACGCCGGTCTGTGCTTCGTCGAGGATCAGCAGCATGCCGCGCTCTTCGCACTTGCGCTTGAGCGCGGCCAGGTAGCCCAGCGGCAGGTCGATCAGGCCACCAGAGCTGAGGATCGGCTCGGCGATGAACGCGGCGAGGCTGCCGCTGGACTGGCGGTCGATCAGGTCGAAGCCGTAGTCGAGCTCGCCTTGCCAGTCGATCTCGCCATTCTTTTCGAAACGCGGTCGGTACGGGTACGGCGCCGGAATCGCCAGCGACCCCACGGCAGCCGGGCCGTAGCCCTTGCGACCGGCGCTGTAAGTCGCAGAAGCCGCGCCACCGGTCATGCCGTGCCAGGATTGTGCGAAACCGACGATTTCATATTTACCGGTGGCCAGCTTGGCCATTTTGATCGCGGCTTCGTTCGCCTCGCCGCCGGTGCTGAGGAACATGCTGCGGGACAGGCTCGGCGGCAAGGTTTCGGACAGTGCGTGGGCCAGATCGACCACCGGACGGGTCAGCATGCCGCTGAACAGGTGGTCAAGGTTGCGGATGTGGTTTTGCACCACGTCGCAGATGTCCGGATGGCCGTGGCCCAGCAGCGAGCTCATCTGCCCTGATGTGAAATCCAGAATCGGCTGTTGGTCGGCGTCGTAGACGAAGCTGCCTTGCGCCCGCTCGATGATCCGCGACTCGAATGTGCCGCCGTAGCGGATCAAATGCCGCTGCGCTTTTTGCCAGAACGCCGCTTCCTGATTCTTCGACATGCCGTTTCTCCACTGAAATCGGCAGGACGAAGCGCCTGCCGTTGCGATGGAGTGAGTCTAGGAAGTCAGGAGCATCAATAAAAACGAATAGTGCTTATGGCAGCCTTCAGCGACGCTTATATCAGGCGTAGATGGGCATCAGGCCCGTGCAGCGGCGACCAGTCGATTGACTTCGGCGCGCACCATGTTGGCGTACTCGGGAGGTGACATGGCGTCGAGTTCGGAACGCACCCACTCCGACCACTTGCCCTTGCGTTTGGCACGCTCACCCATCAACCGGGCGGCTTCGCCTTTGGCTTTGCCCAGATTGCTCTGCCACAAGTCGAAAAGACGGGATTTTTCGTCCTCGATTTCAGCGCGTTCGGCAAGGGTCTTGTTGGCCAGGTTGAAACTCATGACGGTTACCTCTGTGTTCAAAAACGGGAGCCGGACATTGGCTCAAAAAGCGTCAGCATCTTACACCCGCCACGGCCGATGCCCGATCACATTCGTCGCACTTTTTGCGCCGCGCCGGAAATACGCTGCAACTTTTCCGGACCCTCGCGACTCCATTGCTCACTGCCATCATCAACTGAAAGGAAATTTGCCATGGCTCGTAAAACTGCTGCCCAAAACGCCGCCGAACAGATCCAGGATCAAGCATTCAGCGAATTGGCGGCCCTTATTGAAGAGTCCGACAAACTGCTCAAGGACAGCGCGTCGCTGGTCGGCGAAGAGGCAGAAACCGTACGCGCTCAACTGAGCCTGAAACTCAAACAGGCCGTGGATTCCCTCGGCAGCGTTCGTGACAAGACCAAGCCTGCCGTGCAAGCGACCGAGACCTATATCGGTGGCCACCCATGGCAGACCGTTGCCGTGTCTGCCGGTTTCGGCCTGGTGGTCGGCCTGCTGCTCGGTCGTCGCTAAGCCGCTGCGCAGTTTCGTAGGACGTAAATCGGGAGGGCGTAGACATTCGCCCTCTTCGCAGGCGCCAGATGGCTGGCGTCTGCGGTCAGCTCACCCCGTGGGATTCACGGGCGCATGTTGCAGCCCTCACTCCAACACTTCGACTTCCATGCCCACCTCAACAACACCCGGGCCGTCGTTGACCATGTTCTGCCCGAACCACACCTCACCTTCTTTCTCGCGATAAGTCTTGAGCGTGCTCAGCGGTTCGCGGTCGTCGCGGCGCTCACCGGTGGCAGGATCGATGGTGGTCAGGATGCAACGCGAGCAGCCTTTAAGCAGACGGAATTCCATGTCGCCGATGCGAATGCGCTTCCAGCCGTCTTCAGCAAAAGCCTCAGCGCCTTCCACGACAAGATTGGGACGAAAACGCAGCATTTCCTGCGGACGACCGATCTTGCTCGACAGGTCATCCAGGGACGCCTGACCGATCAGCAGCAGCGGGAAACCGTCGGCGAACCCGACCTTGTCATCGACCGTGCCATAGCCGGACGGCAGCCAGCGGGCGCGCTCCTTGGGAATGTGCACCATGCGTGTCGGCTTGCCGATGAAGTCGCTGACCCACCGCGCCGCTTCGTCCCCCGCATCGGGCACGCGCAAGGTGTCGCGCCAGACCGTGACGCCGCGCAAGCTGTCCTCGGCGTTGTCTGGCAAGGCGACGTCCAGCGCCTGGACACCCGGCGCCGACAGGGTCACTCCGCCCGCCTCGTTCCACAGCACCGAAAGCTGCGACATGTGGGGCAGCGCACGTTGAGTGAAGAATCGCCCACTGGCTTCGTCCACCAGCATCCAGCGTCGGTCCCCCGTCAGCCCCAATTCGTCGAAACCGGCCTGCTGCAACGGCTCGGCCTTGCAGGATTTGAGGGGGTAACGGTACAGCGCGCTGAGGTGCAGCATAAACGCGTCCTTATGACTGGGCGGGAAAGGCCTCACTTTATACGAGCCATCGCCTGCGCGAACCCTACAGATGCAAAAAAGCCCCTCCATACAGCAAGGGGCTGGAAAAAGGTCGAGACGCCGTCAGTTGTCGAGCATCAGCCGCTCGCGCACGACGTCCACCAGCTTGTCCGGCTGGAATTTGGAGAGGAAGTTGTCGCAGCCGACCTTCTTGACCATCGACTCGTTGAAACTGCCCGACAGCGACGTGTGCAACACGACATACAGACCGCGCAGGCGCGGGTCGTTGCGGATTTCGGTGGTCAGCCGGTAGCCGTCCATTTCCGGCATTTCGGCGTCGGTGAACACCATCAGCAATTTGTCGGTCATGACCTCGCCGGTGTCCGCCCAGCCTTTGAGCAGGTTCAGGGCCTTGAGACCGTCGCTGGCGACGTGCATTTTCACACCGAGCTGGCCGAGGGTGTCGCGCAACTGGGAGAGCGCGACGTTGGAGTCGTCCACCAGCAAGACTTCACGACCGCGTGCCCGGGCAAGCACCGGGTCTTCGAGCTTGTCGCGGGAGACCTTGGCGTTGTACGGCACGATCTCCGCGAGCACTTTCTCGACGTCGATGATTTCGACCAACTGGTCGTCGACCTTGCTGATGGCGGTCAGGTAGTGCTGTCGACCGGCGCTGCTCGGGGGAGGCAGGATAGCTTCCCAGTTCATGTTGACGATGCGATCCACGCCGCCCACCAGAAAGGCCTGAACGGAGCGGTTGTATTCGGTGACGATGATGGTGCTCGATGGCCCCGGCACCAGCGGACGCATGCCGATGGCCTGGGACAGGTCGATCACGGGCAGCGTCTGCCCACGCAGGTTGACCACGCCGCAGACGAAAGGATGGCGCTGCGGCATCAGGGTCAGCTTGGGCAGTTGCAGCACTTCCTGCACCTTGAACACGTTGATCGCGAACAGTTGCCGACCGGCAAGGCGGAACATGAGAATTTCCAGGCGGTTCTCACCCACCAGCTGTGTACGTTGGTCTACCGTGTCGAGAATGCCAGCCATTCAATTGCTCCTGGAGCAGGGTTCAAATAAGTCCGCCTACCTTTTATCGGCAGCACTGAAGCAGACCTTAATCTTCATATAAATGCCTGCCGACTTCGTTGATATCACATTAACATCATGTTTTACTCTCGGGTATCCAGTGCGTTCAAATACTGACAAATAGTGGCTTTATGCTGCCAACCAAGTTAGCGCCTCGCCCACCCTCTAGGGGTATTCCCTAACCGACGTCAGGGCAAACCTGATATTCGCGGTATCTAATTGCCATTATTGTGACGCCATTCTCATTGAATGGAGTCGGTTACGTGGTTGCGCTTGTGGAATCTCTCGATCCCCCTGTCAATCCGGCGCTTGTGGACGTGACTGTCCTGAGCGTCGAATCGGCCCGTGCGCGCGACGCGGTCTCATCGGCGACAAAAAAATCAGAACATTCAGAAACGCCCTACAGACTTCTCATTGCCTTCAACATTAACTTTGCGCCACTCGCCCTGCGCGACCCTGGATCGCTATCCATGAAAAGTGGAGACTTCACATGCTGAATGGCAATGAATGGCAGCAACTGCACAGTGATTTCCTCAGTGATACCCCGCAGCTTCTGAGCCGCGCAGACGAATGTCTCAGTCATCTGGAGCTGATCAGCGACGACAGGGATGCCATTGAATGCATGCTTGTCACCCTCCGACAGGTCGCCGGCAAAGCCGATAAGGCAGGCGTGTGCGGCGTCGGCTGCTTCGCCCGCCAACTTCGCTATCTGCTGTATTTCGCTGCGGCGTCGGGACGTTTACTGCCCAAGGCGCTGGCGTCCTTGCGCCAATGCCTGGCGCTGTTGTCCTGGCAGGTTGAGCTGGTCGACCCTTTCACCGGCGTCCTGTTGCTCGATGAGGACGAGCAACAGGCGTTGCTGGAACAATTCGGCTGCTGCTGCGGCATTGAACAGCCCGAAGGCAGCCCTGCCGAGTCCCTGGAGTGGCCTGCCCCGTTACCCCTCAATCCCCCGGACGTCGCCGGCGTCGACCGCGCTGATCGCCCAGGCACACTCTGACCGCGTCCGTCCGGCTGTCTGCGCGGCGGCGGCAACATGCCTGAAAACGACGGATCCACGCCCGAATGCGCCGATACTCGCCAAACGCGACAGGCATGCGCGTTTCCTGTTGCATCGCAACTTGTCGATGGGCAGGCTGAAAGTTATCGCGACGAAATGGGCGTTCTGCCGATAGACGATACAGCGCTGGCTAGCACCATCGTTCCAGAACTAAATCCTGACTAATCAGACAGTTGTCGGCGGCACGTTATTTACAGTTAACGCTTAATAAAACCGGCGATTAAGGTAAGATCGTCGCCCGCTAATGATGACTTTAATCGCATTACCCTTATTGAACGTCGAACACTGGTTTCCGTATGCACGTAGAAGGTAGGTCGGCGCACGTCGTCGCGCCTGCTCCCTGACAAGTGACCTGAAAATGAATGTTCAGGTATCCGCAATCATTACTTGATGGCTTCATCCGCTATGCATGGCAGCAACAAGACTTTCAAGTTATGGCCTATGAGCCCGAACAAAGCGTGTGGATGGGTAGCGATATCAGGTCTGGTGATCATCGCGCTGAACACCCTCGTCTGGTGGGTCGACGGCAATGTGCCGTGGGCACTGGTCAACGCCGCGACATTCCTGGGCTTCGGTTACGCCATGAGCCGCCCCAACCAGACCATCCAGTTTCAACCCCAGGAACTGGCCGACCATATGCTGCAAGTTCAGGAAACCGAACGCCATCGCTTGAGCCGCGAGTTGCACGACGACATCGGCCAGATGCTGACGGCGGCCAAGCTGCAAAGCGACTGGCTGCAGCGACGGGCGACTGAGGACCTGCAGGCGCACTGCGTGATGCTCAAGAGCATCCTCGATGAAACCCTGGCGAAAGTGCGCGACGTTTCGGCGATTCTCAACCCGCGGCAACTGGCGAGCCTGGGCCTGGAGGCCAGCTTGCGCGCGCATTTGTTGCGAACGCTGGCGGACACCCCCGTCCTCTGGAGCCTGGAATGCCAGCAGCGGCTGGCCGGTATTCCCGAGGAAATGGCGGTGGCGGCCTTTCGCATCACCCAGGAAGCCGTCACCAACATGCTGCGCCATGCTCAGGCGAAGAACCTGCTGATCCGCATCAGGCGCTGCCCCGACGGGCTATATCTGAAGATCTCCGACGATGGTCAGGGGTTTTCACCTTCCCCCAACCCTGGCGAACAGGGCCAACGCGGCATGGCCGGCATGGCCGAGCGCGTGGCCTTGCTGGGGGGGCACCTCACCGTTAAAAGCGAACCCGGACACGGCACTGACATCGAGGCCCTGTTCCCATGGGCACCCCGTGCCCGTGAACGCGCTGACATAAGTAAACATTGATGACCTGCACTCTTCTTCTGGTCGATGACCACGCCTTGATTCGCGCCGGCGTTCGGGCCCTGGTGTCCGACATTCCCGGCTATCAGGTCATTGGCGAAGCCGCCAGTGGCGAGCACTTGCTGGAACTGACCCTTGAACTCAAACCGGACATCATCCTGCTCGACATTTCCATGAAGGACAGCAATGGCCTCGACGCGCTGGAGCGTCTGCACCGTACCCTGCCCGAGAGCAAGGTGCTGATCCTGTCGATGCACACCGATCCGCACATGATCATGCGGGCACTGGAAGGTGGCGCCCATGGCTACCTGCTCAAGGATGCCACCGCGACGGAAATCGAACAGGCGCTGGATGCCTTGCGCAATGGCGAACGCTATCTGAGCCCGGCCATCGCCCATACGGTCATCAACCAGGCTTTGGTCAGTGCCCAGTCCAGCAAAGTCGAACCCGCGGACAACCACAACCTCACCGCTCGACAGCTGGAAATCCTGCGCCTCATCGTGCGCGGAAAGTCCACACGGGAAATCGCGTCGGGGCTGAACCTCAGCGTGAAGACCGTCGAAACCCACCGCTCGCAGATCATGAAACGGCTACAGATCTTCGACGTGGCGGGCCTGGTGCTGTTTTGCGTGCGAGAGCAGATCATCAGCCTGGATGATTGAAAGAACGAATCTCGCAGCCACTTGTGGGAGCGAATTCTCGAGGCGGAGTCTGACGACGCCCATGCAGCGCCTGAACCCCCTTCGCGAATAAATTCGCTCCTACAGTTTGCTCCCCGTCAAACGCAGCTTTTCGCGGCGCCGCACGATCCCTGTGGGAGCGAATTCATTCGCGAAGGTGGCTCAGGCGATGCCGATTGCACTGGCCACTCACTCGATCCGCTTCACCCCGCCCAGCAGCGGCGAATGCGCTGGCAGGTGAATATGCAGGGCGCCGGGGCGGGCTTCGAAACGCAGGTTTTCTCCGCGCAGCGGCTCGCCGTCCAGGTTGATGTCCAGCCCCTGCGCCGACTTCAGTTCCACCCACGGCAGTCGTGCCCGGACGAACAGGTTGTCGATGCCGAGCCCGCCTTCCAGCAGGCTTTTGAGGGTGCCGACCACTTCCTGAGGCGCAGGGAGAATGCTGATGTCCAGCAGCCCATCATCCGCCAGCGCATTGGGGCACAGGGGATGACCGCCGCCCGCTTGCCGGCCGTTGCCGATTCCAAGCGCGAGCAGATCACCGCGCCAGTGGAAGTCAGGGCCGTTCAATTCGCCATAGGCCGCTTTCAGTTCGCTGAAGCGCGACAAGCCGGTGAACAGATAGGCAGCCCCGCCCAGCACTTTTTTCAGGTCTTCGGAGGTGTTGGCCGTCACCTGGCTGCCGAAGCCGCCCGTCGCCATGTTGAGGAACAGCTGACCGTCCACCGAACCCATGTCCACCTTACGCGCGGGCACGTCCAGCAGGTCCAGTGCCCGCTCGATTTCCAGCGGCACGCCCGCCGAGCGGGCAAAATCGTTGGCGGTGCCCAGTGGCAGAATCGTCAGGTGGGCGTCGCTGTGGGCCAGTGCAAGTGCTTCGGCCACATCCCTTAGCGTGCCGTCACCGCCGCCGGCGATGATCTCGCGGTGCCCGGCATCCAGTGCTTCGGTCACCAGACGCTGTGCATCACCGCCCTCCCACGTCACTCGCACGTCCAGTTCCCATCCATGCTTGCGCTTGCGTTGCACGGCCTGGCGAACGTCCTCGTTGAGCGCCTGTTTGCCGTGAAGAATCAATACTGCTCTGCGCTCCGTCATAAACCTTCCCTCTGTGCGTGCATTTCGTTGCGTGAGATGTTGACCTCAAGCCCGTCGGAAAAAGCCGTGTTGTAAAAAAAATTTTGCCCGCACCCGGAAAGGGCCAAAAGCCCGCCGTCATTGGACTCGATGCTGCCTCCCCTCTCACACGATGCGGATCCAAGACGCGCTTTTGGCCGATCTAAAGGCCCCATTGCCATGACACAGGATGTTTCATGGGCTTTACTCTGGTCAGGCACTCGTTTGAGGGATTTGCCGATCCGCATTTGGGAGTAGTCCTACGCCACTTTGAGAATTAATGGGATTTTTTCTCATCGGCGGGATTGAAATGCAGGTCGAGAGAGCGCCTAATCGACAAAATATTGGCTAATTTGGATTTACTGGTTAAAAAAGTCAGTATCTTGACTTTTATGGGTGGGACCGGTCAGATAAGCCAGTCATGGATTCACGGATTGAAGATGTGAGGACGTCTTATGCGACTGCAACCGGTCGACAGCCTTCTGCTGACACGCACAAGCCTGATCGAGTATTTCCTGTTCGCCGTCAGGTTGGTACACGGGGTCACATCCGTTCTGCCCGGCATCCTGATTTTTACCTTCTGGAAGACTGATACGCCCACACCGCCGGAAAGTTACGTGATGGTGCAGGTGTTCTTTGGCGTCGTCTGCGTGCTGATGTTCCAGGCGCTTGGGGTGTATTCCGAGATCATCTTCAGTAACCGGTCACGCTTCAAAATGATCCTGTTCGTCTGGTCCTCCGCGTTCTGTGTGCTGCTGTTCATGCACAAGGCCATGGACCTGTTCGTCTACATCACCCAAGAGCAACTGATGGTCTGGTTCTTCGCCAGCCTGGTGATGTTCTGCGCCGAACGGTTGCTGCTGCTGATCATCTACAAGCGCCTGATGGCCCGTGGATTCTTCCTGCAAAGCGCCGTGATTCTCGGCGCGACAGAAAACGGTCAGCGACTCGCCGAGTACATGCTGCAAAACCAGGACATTCGTTCGGGTGTATTGGGGTTCATCGACGACCGCATCGGTCGCCTGCCCAAAACCATGGCTAACCTCCCGCTCTTGGGGAATACCCGCGACCTGGAAACCCTGATCCGCGAAGAGAAAGTCACGCAAGTGCTGGTGGCCCTGCCCTGGTCCGCCGAAAACCGCATGGACTACATCATTCGTGAATTGCGTCGCCTGCCGGTAAATGTGTTGCTGGTGCCCGACATGGTCGCGTTCCGTCACGCCCACAACCGCATCACCGAAGTCGCCAGCCTGCCGATGTTCAACGCCTCGGACGTACCGTTGCGCGGCTGGTCGCCCCTGTTCAAACGCATCGAAGACATGGTGCTGTCGAGCGTGGCGATTCTGCTGCTGTCGCCGGTCATGGCCGCCGTTGCCCTCGCCATCAAGCTTAACTCCCGTGGTCCCGTGTTGTTCTGGCAGAAACGCTACGGTTACAACAACCGCCTGATCACGGTGTGCAAATTCCGCTCGATGTACACCCATCAGGCCGACGCCACCGCCGAGCAACAGACCGTCAAGGGCGACGCCAGGGTCACCCGTGTCGGGCGCTTCATCCGCAAGACCAGCCTGGATGAGTTACCGCAACTGTTCAATGTGTTCGCGGGCAGCATGTCGATGGTGGGGCCGCGCCCACATGCCACGGCCACCAAGGCCGCGGGCATTTTGTTCGAGCAAGCTGTCAAGGAGTACACCTCGCGTCATCGAGTCAAACCGGGCATCACCGGGCTGGCGCAGATCAACGGTTTTCGTGGTGAGACAGATACCGTGGAGAAGATCGAAAAGCGGGTCGAGTTCGATCTTGAATACATCGAAAACTGGTCCGTCTGGTTCGATCTATACATCCTTCTGCGCACTGTTCCGGCAGTGCTTTTTTCTCGCGAGGCTTACTGATGGGCACCCTGATTCCCTGCATTATCGCCGGCGGTGCCGGCACCCGTTTGTGGCCAGTCTCCCGTGAGGCGATGCCCAAACCCTTCATGCGTTTGCCCGACGGCGAAAGCCTGTTGCAAAAGACCTTCAACCGCGCCAGCAATTTACCCGGCGTGCAGAGCTTACTGACCGTCACCAATCGGGAAGTCTATTTCCGCACTGTCGACGATTATCGGCTGCTGAACGAGCACAAGCTGCACCTGGATTTCCTTCTGGAGCCGTTCGGGCGCAACACCGCACCGGCCATCGCAGCGGCGGCATTGCATGTGCAGGACTTGCATGGGGATGACGCACAGCTGTTGATTCTGCCAGCCGACCAATTGATCACCGACATCGCTGCGTTCACCACCGCTGTGCAGGACGCGCAAAAACTGGCGGATGACGGCTGGTTGGTGACATTCGGGCTGATTCCGACTCGTGCGGAGACCGGCTACGGCTACATCGAAAAAGGCCAGGCCCTGAACGACAAGGGCTACCAAGTGGCCCGGTTCGTGGAAAAACCTGACGCCAGCACCGCTCAGGAGTACCTCAAAGGTGGCTTGCACCTGTGGAATGCGGGGATGTTCTGCCTGCGGATCGACGTCCTGCTGCGTGAACTGGAAACCCACGCCCCGGACGTGCTCGCCGCCGTGCGCCACTGCCTGACGCAATGCAAGAGCAAGGAAGGCAGCAACGAACTGCAAATGGAGCTGGACGCCACCACCTTCGCTCAAGTGCCGGACATTTCCATCGACTACGCCTTGCTGGAGCGTTCGCAGAAAGTTGCGGTGGTGCCGTGCGAACTGGGCTGGAGCGACATCGGTTCGTGGCAGGCGATTCGCGAACTCGTGCCCGCCGACGTCAACGGCAACCAGTACAACGGGCAGGTGGTGCTGCACGACGTGACCAACTGCTACATCGACTCGAAGAAACGTCTGGTCGGCGCGGTGGGCCTGGACAACCTGATCATCATCGACACCCCGGACGCCCTGCTGATTGCCGATGCCGAGCGCACTCAAGAGGTCAAGCTGATCGCTCAAGAGCTCAAGCGCCAGGGCCATCCAGCGTATCTGCTGCACAACACCGTGACCCGCCCGTGGGGCACTTACACGGTGCTGGAGGAAGGCAAACGCTTCAAGATCAAACGCATCGTGGTCAAGCCGCAAGGGTCGCTGTCGCTGCAAATGCACCACCACCGCAGCGAACACTGGATCGTGGTCAGCGGCATGGCGCGGGTCACCAACAATGATCGCGAATTCATGCTCGACACCAACGAATCGACCTTCATCAAGCCGGGCCACACCCACCGACTGGTCAATCCGGGGGTCATCGACCTGGTGATGATCGAGGTGCAGAGCGGCGAGTACCTCGGTGAAGACGACATCGTGCGTTTCACCGACATTTATGGCCGCGTGCCAGACGCTCCAAAAGTCTGACCCTCGCGACAACCCGACACTGGCCGCGCCCGTCGCGGCCCTTACCCCAACGAGACCGAACCCGACCCGACACCCAGCAACACCCGACATTGGACTTGGCAGTATCGCCGACATGATTGTTTTACCCGCAAGGGAGCCGTATTCATGCATGACAGGAGTTTTGGACCAATGAAAAACACGCTGTTGCTCGCCAGCGTCCTATTGCTGTGCGCGTGCAACACGCCGGCACGGATCGGCCTTCCTGAATCCCCCGAGATCAAGGCGGCCGAAGACGCCGGTAAAGCCCTCGCAGGCAAGCCATTGCCGCCGGAACGGATTCACGCCGGTGACACCCTGCGCATCGTGCGCAACACCGGTGAAGCGCCCTCGATTTCGGCGTTCACGGCCAACTCGATCTACGAGCTGACGCTGTTCCCGGTGCTCAATGACGGCACCTTTTCCTACCCCTATATCGGTTCGGTGAAAGCGGCGGGCCTCACGGTTCCGCAGTTGATCGACGTGCTGGAGGCCAAGCTGGCGCCGGTGTATCGGGAAACGGCGTTGACCATCAACATCAGCCAGGCACCCAGCAATGTGGTGTTCGTCGGCGGCGCGGTGCGCAACCCGTCCAACCTGCCGGTGCCCGTCGTGACCAATCTGGAGCAGGCCCTAGTGGGCGCGGGCGGGATCAACCCCGACGCCGACGCGACCAAGGTGGCGCTGCTGCGTCAGGGCGACGACGGCCTCTACAAGACCTACTTTTTCGATTACAGCAAGCTTCTCTACGCGGGCGGCGGAGGCCCGAGTGCGCCGGTGCTATTGCAGCGCGGCGATGTCGTGTTCGTTCCCAAATCCACGGTCGGCAACAAGATCGACGGCGTGAACATGTACTTCAACCAGTTGATCCCCTTCTCGAAATCGTTGGGCTTCGGCGTGAATTACAACTTGCGCGACAGCAACTAATCGGAAGGGACCACCGACATGATCACGATTCGCTCATTCCGCGATCTGCTACGCCTGTTTTTCATCTTTCGGCGTGAAGTCCAGATCACCGTCATCGCGACGTTCGCCATTATCGTGCTGGGCGCGTTTCTGCTGCCCAGCCGTTACGAGTCCACGGCGCTGTTGCTGGTCAAGCCTGGCCGCGACACCAGCACCGTGCCGATCGAGCTGGCCGACCGCCAATCCATCGCCGTGCCCAGTGCCCTGCGTGACCCGCTTCTGGACGAGGAGCGCATGCTCACCGGGCGGCCGATCATCCGTCAGGTCGCCCATGAGTACATGGAGAAAATGGCCAACGCGCAACGCGAGGCAGGCTTCTTCGCCACGCTGAAAAACGCGCCCAACATCGCGTTCGAATGGCTGGTCAATGCGGCGCGAAGCACCCTAGAGTTCGTCGGTCTGGTGGCAGAGCGCTCGCAGGAGGACCGCATCGCCGAAGACATGGAGAAGAACTTCAAGGCCAGCCACGATCCGGGCTCTTCGGTCATGGAACTGACCTTCACCTGGGGCGATCCCGAGGTGGCTCAGGAAATCCTCAGAACCTGGGTCGATCGCTTCGAGGATGAGCGCACCCGTACACTGGGCCGCGTCAGCCTGTATGCGTTCTACGAGCAGGAAGTGAAGGACACTCAGGCCAATATTCTCGACCACAAACACCAGATTCAGACCCTGCTCAACAAGCTGGGCGCCGTCAGCATCAACCAGCGCCTGGCCGACGTTTCCCAAGGCCTTAACGACCTGCGCACCGAGCGCAACAACACCCTGCGCTCGATTGCAGCGACCAAGGCCGGGATCGACAAGATTCAGGAGCAGATCAACAAGCAGACCCGGCTCATCAGCTCCGGCAAGGAACTCGCGCTGAACCCGACTCGCCAGGACCTGGAAAGCCGCATCAACGGCAAGGAAGTCGAGCGCCAGGAACTGCTGCGTTCCTACAAGGAAAGCGCGCCGCCTGTGCTGGCGCTGGACACCGAAATCAATAACCTCAAGGCGCTGTGGAAGAGCCACAGCACCACGGTTCAGCGCACCGAAAACATCGCCCCCAACCCGCTTTTCACCCGCTTGCAGAACATCCTGAATGACCAGCAGGCCAGCTACACCCGTCTGCTGGTGCAGCTCAAGCAACTGGATGCGCAGCTGGAGCAACTGGAGAAAGACCGTCAGGAAGCGTTGGACCTCGAACCGCAATTCGCTCGCCTGCAAAGCGAACTGGAAGCCGAAGACAAGAACTACGCGCTCTACACCGTCAGCCTCGAAAAAGCGCGCATCGACCGCGAACTGGACAACAAACGCATCAGCAACATTGCGATCATCGAACAGGCCACGCTCAACCCCAGCAAGGTCTTTCCGAAAAGCCTGATGCTGTTGCTGGTGGCGATTCCGCTGAGTATCGGGGTCGGTCTGTTGGCGATGTACCTGTTCTACCTGATCGATCAGCGCATCCACGATGCCGACAAGATCGAGGCGCAATTTGGCGTGCCAGTGTGGACCACCCTGCAAGACCTGGACGCCCCGAAAGGCCCGCCACGCAGCGCCTTCACGGCCAGCCTTTATCGCCTTTACAGCGTGCTGCCGCTCAAACAGGTGCCGGAACGTGGCTTGAGCATCGGCATCACGTCTGCCAATGCCGGGGAAGGCGTGACCTTTGTGATCGAACACCTGCGCGACCTGCTGGTGGAGCTGGGTCACACCGTGCGGGTGGGCGATGGGCGCACCGCCGAAGCCGGAGAAATCCAGCTGATCGACGCCTCGGATTTCTACAGCAAACAGGAAGCCTTCGTGCACCTGCGCGACGCCGACCTGATCGTGCTGGTGATCGAAGCCGAAAAGTCCACGGTGCCGAAACTGCAAAATGCACTCGCGACCCTGTCCACCGCGTTCAAGCACGTCGATGGCGTGATCCTCAATCGCCGTCGCTTCGAGATTCCGGAGAAAGTGCTGACCTGGATCGGCCGTTATCGGAGCCACCACTAAGATGCAGATCGCCCTCCTCGCCCCGCTGCCGCCGGAGCAGAACGGCATCGCCGATTACGCCGGACACCTCAAGCAGGCGCTGGAAGACCTCGGTGTGCGCGTCAGAACGCCGCTGCACGGCGTCGGCAACGACCCACAGGCCGCTCGGCAACGGGTGGCCGAGGCCGACTGGCAAGGCATCGATCTGGTGCATGCGGAAATCGGTGGCGGCCGGCTCGCCGAGTTTCATGCCCTGCGCGCATTGCGCCAGCGCTTCGCGCACTTGCCGTTGACCGCCACCGTTCATGATCCGGAACGCCTGGTCTGGCGTCGGCAACAGCTGCCATGGCCGCTGTCGATGATGTCGTCGCTGCGCTCGCCGTTGCCAGAAGTCGCCACGGTGCTGGCCGACCCGCTGTGCCTGCACGAAGAGCGGCAGTTGGCGCAGCACCTGACCCGGCTGATCACCCTGACCAAAGCGGGCAACCGCAGCCTCATGGAGCGCATGAAGTTGCAGCAGGCGCAGATGGCCGTCATCCCCCACGGTAATCTGCCCATTGCGCCGATGCCGCTGCCGCCGCTGCAACCGCTCAAGCTGCTGTATTTCGGGTTCATATACCGGGGCAAAGGCATTGAGGACCTGCTCGAAGCGCTGGCCCGGCTGTTCGTCGAGAAGCCTGCGCTGCGGTCTCGGGTACGACTGACACTGGCCGGGGGCAGCGAACCGGAAATGGCGTTCGGGCCGTCCGGCAGCTACCTCGAACAACTGCGCCAGCGCATTCGTGAGCTAGGGTTGACTGACTTGATCGGCTGGCACCTGGACCTGCCGGCGGCGGAGATTCCTCATGTGATCCAGGCGCACCACGTCATGGTCTTGCCGTACCGCGAATCGAGCAAATTGAAGATCCTCGGCAAGCTGCGCGGCACCAGCGGGGCGCTGTCCTGGGCCACGGCGTGCGGGCGTGGGGTGATCACCTCGGATGCCCGGTCGTTCGCCGAAGAGGTGTCCCACGGCAACGGCGAAATTTACCCGCAAGGCAACGTCCAGGCGCTGACCGACGCGCTGTCGCGGCTGTGCGAACAACCGCAACTGGCCCAGACCTGGGCTGACCGGGCCTCCGTTCTTGGCAGGGAGCGGGTCTGGAGCCTGACCGCCGAGCGATTCCGGCAGGTCTTCCAAACTGCATGCGAGGTGGCTGAATGACGGGAAAAGCGTTGCTGGCGATGGCCGTTTTAAGTGTCTGTGCGTTGACGTCGATCAGCCCGGCCGTCGAGGCCGAGACGATCCTGCGGGCGCCCCGTCCGGTGGTCTGGAAAGACTTTTTGGGCGTCAACGTACAGTTCCAGTACTTCACCCCGGACATTTACCAGAAACAGATGAGCCGTCTCGATCAACTGGGCCTGGGCTGGATTCGCTGGACCCTGCATTGGCCGATCCTCGAACCGGCGCCGGGGCAATACAACCTGGAGGCGCTGGACGCGGCAATGAAGGCCGCCGACCCGCATCACTACAACACGGTCGCCTATCTGGTGGGCTCCGCCGCGTTCGACAGCAGCGCGCCCCAAGGCGCCAGCAACACCGACCAGTACCCGCCACGGGACGACACGATTTTCGCAGAGCGCATGACGGCCCTCGCCCAACGCTACTCGCAGGTCAGCCACTGGCAGGTGTGGAACGAGCCGAACATCGTCTGGCTGCCCCAGCCGGATCCCGAGGCGTACTACGACCTGTTGACCACCACGGCCAAAGCCATTCGCAGCGCACTGCCGAACAAACCCATCGTCACGGCGGGGGTGGCGTATTACGGGCAGATGCGCGGCTCGACGGGCTACATGCTGCAAGCGATGGTGGATCGGGGCCTCGCCAGCCAGAATATCGTCGCCGCATACCATCCCTATTCCGAATACCCGGAAGGCGACTCGGTGGCGGACCGGGACTTTCTGGTTCGCGCCATCAACCTCAACAAAAGCCTGCACGATCAGGGGGTGAAACAGGTGTGGGCGACCGAGTGGGGCTGGTCGAGTTACAGCGGCCCGGTGGAGATGCAGCGCGTCATCGGGCTTGATGGTCAGGCCGACTACACCCTGCGTCGTCTCGCGTTGATGAGCACGCTCGACTATCAGCGCATTTTCCTGTTCAACCTTAGCGATCTGGACGAACGGGCCACACCCCGTGATCGCGGCTATGGCTTGCTCGACCTGAGCGGCGAACCGAAACCCGTCTACACCGCGCTGAAGAATTTCTTTGACGTCACGGGGCCGACCCTGCAACCCGCCGATCCGCCGCCGGTCACCTCGGTGCCGGAAGACCTGTACGCGATCTCCTGGAACAAGCCGGACGGCACGCACTTGCTCATGGCGTGGAGCGCCAGCAGCGCGCACCTGACCTTTCCCGGCATCAAAACCGCGACGTTGTATGACCCGCTGACCGGCGCTCACAGCTCATTGGCCAACGCCAAAGGCGTGGACATGGCGCTGACCCCGACCCTGCAAATCCTGGCGTGGAAACCCTAGTCATGCGCATTCTCTGGACACTGCCCTACCTGCCCTGGCCCACCACCAGCGGCGGCAAGACACGGGAATATCACCTGCTGCGCAACCTGGCGGCGCGGGGGCATCGCATCACCCTGCTGGTGCAGTCGAAAACCGAACTGGACGACGCCACTCGCGCCGCGCTGGAGCCGTGGCTTGAGCGTCTGATCGTGGTGCCCCGTCGGCCATTGCGCAGCGTGCGCACCCTGCTCGCCGTGGCCTTCGCCAAGCCGCCGATGCTGGCCAGCGCCAACGGCTTTTCCCCGCAGTTGGAGCATGAATTCGAAACCCTGCTGCAAGAGCCATGGGACGTGATCCAGATTCAGCACAGCTACGCGTTCCAGCCGTTCGAAGCGCCGCTCAAGCATTCCGGCAAGCCGTTCATTCTGGTGGAGCACAACATCGAATCCGGTCTGGGCGCCGCCAGCTATCTGGACTTTCCCGGTTGGGCCCGGCCGTTCGTGCGCTTTGATCAGTGGCGCTACCGGCAGTGGGAAAAGCGCATCTTCCCGATGAGCAGCGAGCTGGTCGCGGTCACCGAAGACGATGCGAAAGGCTTGTCGCGCATGACCTCACGGGCGACCCATCTGGTCGTCAACGGGGTCGACTGCGACTACTACGCCAAGGTCTGCCCCGACCGCTACAGCCGTCGCCTGCTGTTCATCGGCAATTACGAATACGGCCCCAACGTCGATGCCGTGCAATGGGCGCTGGACCACATCATGCCCAAGGTGTGGAACCTCGACCCGATGGTGCGCCTGACCATCGGCGGTTTCGCCCTGCCCCATGACTGGCCGCAGCGTTGGGCCGACCCGCGCATCGATTGGCTGGGCTACGTGCCGGACCTGCGCACGGTGCAGCGGGAAGCGGCGATTTTCTTCGCCCCGTTGCGCGAAGGCGGCGGCTCGAAACTCAAGGTGCTGGAAGCCATGGCGGCGGGCCTCACGGTGGTCACCACCGAGCAGGGCTGTTCAGGCCTGAACGTGATCGATGGCACCCATTACCTTCGCTGCGACGACGCTGACGGCCTCGCGCGGTTGCTGGCCGAAGCCATCGAACAACCGGCCCGGCTGGCGAAGATCGGTGAAGCGGGTCGGGCTTATGTCCGTCAGCATCACGACTGGTCGGTGTCCGCCGCGCAACTGGAAGGCATCTATTCCCGGGTTCATCAGCAAGAGGACGCTCACGCATGCGCGTAGGACTGGATTACCGCCCTGCGACGGGCTTTCCCAACAGCGGCATCGGCCGGCAGAACATCGCCCTGGAAGAAGCGTTTCGCGCTCATCCCGACGTGCAATTGCAATTGTTCAGCGTCGGGCCGTACGACCACGCGATCCGGCGCATCGCCCACTGCCCGACCTGGGAAACGCCGCTCAACGGCATTCATCGCTTGCCCGAGCGTCTACGGTTCGAAGCGCAATTTCTGCCGGATGCCTTGAAAGAAGCAGAGATTGAAATCTACGTCGCCAACCTGAACATGGGCCTGCCCATCGGGCGTAAACCGGCGGGTATCCGCTACGTGTTGCAGCTGCATGACTTGTTCCAGCTGACCATGCAGAACAACCACGGCTCGCGCCTCAAGGCCAAGGTCTATCGACTGACAGATCAGCTGTCCATCGGCCACTCACTCAAGGTGGCCGACCGGGTCTGGGTGCCCTCGCAGTACACCGCCGACGAAACCGTGCGTCTGTTCCCCGGCGCCCGCGACAAAATCCGGGTCATGCCCCATGTGGTCGAAGGCTTCAGCGTCGCGCCCGTCGAACTCGACACGCCATTGCCGGAACGCTACTGGCTGTGCGTGGGCACCCGCGAGCCGCGCAAGAACATCCCGTTCTTTTTCGAGGCCTGGCAGATCGCCCGTCGCCAGTTTCCCCGGACGCCGGACCTGGTGCTGGTCGGCGGCGCCGATTGCCTCACCAGCGTGCAACGGGAAACCCCGGGGCTGCACCCCATCAGCGGCATCAGCGACGGCCAGTTGCACCGCGTCTACCAGCGCGCCGAGCGTCTGTGGCAGCCGTCCTATGGCGAGGGTTTCGGCCTGCCGGTGGTCGAGGCCCTGAGCGTCGGCACCCCGGTCGCCGTGGCCACGGGGTCCTCGCTGGACGAGGTGACGCCTGACGACAGCCCGCGATTTGCGCCGGACGACCTCGCCGGTCTGGTGCGACTGATGGGCGTGCTGTCCACCGCAGAACCCCACGACCCCGCCGCCCTGCGCGGGTGGGCCGAACGATACGGCGTCGACGCCTTCCGTCGTCGCTTCAATGACATGCTTGAGGAGCTGCGCTGATGCCACTGGCCGTGCCCGTTGGCGCCCTGCTCGCCCTGCTGTTCGGCGTGCTGATCCTGCTGCTGCCGCCGCTCAAGGTGCTGTTGGCGCTGGCCGGTGTGGCAGCGGCGCTGGCCATCGTTCGTCGCCCTTTGCGTGGCCTGTTGCTGTTCGGGGTGCTGGCCACGTTTCTGCCTTACGCCACGGTGCAGATCGGCATCCGCACCACGGTGTCGGAAGCCTTGCTGATGCTGATCTGGGCCAGCCTGCTCGCCCATCGCCTGTTCTCGCTCTACACCCCGCCGCTGCACCTGTTGCGCACCGAACGCTGGTTGATCGCCTTGATGATGTTCAGCGCATTGCCGTTCGTGGTCGGCGAGCTGAGCGTTCATGTCCAGGGCAACGGCCCGATCAACTGGGTTCGCTGGCTGTTCAACCTGTCGCCGTTGTTTCTGGTGCCACGCTTGCTCAACGATGAACAATCCCGGGAACGGATGACCATCGCGTTGCTGCTAGGCACGCTGTTTCTGTTGCTGCTGTCGATCCCGGTGTACCTGAAAAGCGGCAACTCGACGGCGATCATTTCCATCATCGGCGGTCTGGGCTACAGCAACCTGGACACGCTCAATCAAGGCCTCAGCGGGTTGTCGACGCGCATGGGTACGCCCTGGACCCACCCCAACATCGCGGGGGGTGCGATGGCCATGCTCTTGCCGCTGGCGTTCTGCATCGGCGTCACCCGCGAAGGGTCGGTGCGGGTGCTGGGCCTGGCCGTGGCGGTGCTGGCCCTGGCCGGTTTGCTGTTTACCGGTTCGCGGGGCGCACTCGTCAGCCTGGTGGTGGTCATGTGCTGGATGGCCCGTCGGCGGGTGCCCTATGTCGGTCGCATGCTGATGACCGGCGTGCTGCTGGGCTGCCTGCTGCTGATGTTCTACCCGCCGTTGCAGGAACGGATCGCGGGCCTGTTCACCAGCGACGACGCCAGCACCGCCGTGCGTTTCGAGGAGTACTCACACTTTCCCGAAGCCATGCGGGCCTTCCCGCTGGGCATCGGCTTCAAGGTCGACCCGCCGATTCCCGGCACCCGCCTTTGGGGCATTTCCAACCTCTGGCTGAACTACATCTACAAGCTGGGCATCCCCGGCATGCTGCTGTTCGTGGCGGTGACGGTCAGTTGGTGGCGCGAAGCGAAACTGCCGCACAACTTCGTGACCCTTAGCCGCGACACCGCGCTGTGGCTGGGCACCCGAGTGGGGGTGATGGCGGCGTTGTTCAGCGGCGTGTTCGACCACTATTTCAGCTTTACCACGGTGCTGATCGCGCTGTTCTGGCTGCTGCTCGGGGTCAACCTGCATGAAGCCAAACGCTTGCAACAGCGCGCGCAAGCCATCGAATCCGATCCGGGGGAACGACCATGAAGCACCGCATGATGCACTCGCACAATTTGCGTGAGGCCCTGCCGGAATACGCACGCAAGATGGGGGTCAGCGCTGAGGAACTGGAAAGCACCTACGACTGGATGCTCGCCAATGAGGTCTGCTTCGAAACCCCGATGAAGGACAGGACAATGTGTTTCATCAGCTACCTCGACATTCAGTCGCGCATCGAGCCGCCGCTGGCGCGGCGCTTCTATCGGTTGCTGTCCCATGAAACGGCGGGGGCGCTGATTCCGCTGTACGGGATCAACTGGCCGACCCTGCGCGACCGCATGCTGCGCACGTGGGAGCAGGCCTACAACATCCTCATTTGCAAGATTCCGAGTCACACCCTGCGCCTGTTCTGGCTGCGCATGGGCGGAGCGAAGATCGGCAAGGGCTCGACGGTGTGGCGCAACACGGAAATCCTCGGGGTCGATGGCCTGCGGATCGGCGACGACAGCACCGTCGGCTGGCATTGCCAGCTGGACGCACGGGGCGGGCTGTTCATCGGCAACCACGTCACCATCGCGTCCCATGTGCTGATCATTGCCGGCGGCCACGACCTCAAGGCCCCTGAATTCTGGGCGGTTGGCGGACCGGTGTACGTGCGGGATTACGCCTGGATCGCCAGTCGCGCGCTGCTGTCCTTCGGCGCTGACGTGGGTGAAGGTGCGGTGGTCGGTGGTGCCACGGTGGTGTCCAAACCCATTCCGCCCTACGCCATCGTCAGCGGCCCCAACGCGGAGATCAAAGGCGAACGCGCCCGTGGCCTCAACTACAAAGTGGGCGGCAAAGGCCTGTTCACTTTGTTCCACTGAGTCGGGTCGGTGTTCGGCTCGACGCTGTGGCTGACCCTCGCCACCCTCACCGGGCTGGCGGCAGGGTTCGCCCGCGAGTGGCTGTTGGTCGCGGCCTGGGGCGCGGGCGGGCGCAGCGATGCGTTTCTGGTGTCGCTGTTTCTCCCTGAAGCCCTGCGCATGGCATTGGCCGCCGGGTTACTGAGTGCCGCCGCGTTGCCGCTGTATCAGCAACGCGTCGCACGCGCGCAGCAAGATTGGCTGGGGGCGATGATCCCCCGCGTCTTGCTGTGCGGCCTCGGCGTCAGCGTGCTATTGAGCCTCGGCGCTCCGTTCTGGGTGCGCCTGATCGGGCCGGGGCTGGTCACCGACGGCTATGCACTCGCGGCCGGTTCACTGCAATGGCTCGCCTGGTCGGCGCCGGGGTTTCTGCTGCACGCCCTGCTCTGCGTGCCGTTGCAGGCCCGATCGCGTTTCGTGCTGGCGGGCCTGGGTTCGCTGCTGTTCAACCTCCCTCCGGTTGTGTATCTGGCCGTGATGCGCCACGCCGCGACCCCGACGGGTCTGGCCTCCGCCTGCCTGTTCGGCAGTCTGTTGATGCCCGCAGCGCTGTTGCCGTCGCTCGTTCGCGAAGGCTGGCGGCCCTGGCACATCAGCCGTGCGCCGGGTGCCGGGCGCGAGCTGTTACAGCGCATTGGCCCGTTGCTCAGCAGCAACCTCGCCAGCCAGGGCCTGGCGTTGCTGGAGCGAATGGTCGCCTCGTTGCTGGGAGAAGGCGCGGTGACGTGGGTCAACCTGGCGCGCAAGCTGATCAACCTGCCACTGATCGCATTGATGAGTCTGAACCAGGTGTTGCTGGGGTTGATGAGCGGCGCCGAGGGGCAACAGCGCATGGACCTGCTGCGCAAAGGGCTGGGCAGCGCCACGCTGCTGACAGTTCCCGCCGTCGCTGGATTGATCGGCGCGGCGGGTGCGCTGGTCGCCTTGCTGCTGCCGAATCAGGCCGTCGACGGTCCGCTGCCGGGACTGCTGGCGTGGTTCGCCGTGCCGTTGATGTTCGGCGCCTGGAACGCCCTCCTCGCCCGCTACGCCTACGCCGCTGGGGACACCCGTCTGCCACTGGCCTGCGAACTTATCGGCAGCCTGCTCAACGCGGTCTTGCTGGCGGTGCTGCCGTTCTTCTTCGGCCTGATTGGCATCGCCATGGCGGCGGTCTGCGGCGCGATCCTCACCGGCGTGCTGCTGATGCGGCGCCAAGGACTGCTCAGCGCGTTGCCCTGGCGCGAGCAGTGGCTTTTAGGAGCCGGGGTGATGCTGCTGGCCGCCACCGTGCTGCACCCGTTGAGCAATGTCTGGCTGCAACTGGGGTTGAGTTGCGCGTACGGGGCGGCGCTGCTGGTGGGGTTGGCGCTGTGGTTGAGGCCGTGGCGCGGTTCAGGTTTCTGATTCTGGCTGAAGGACGTAGTCGTCTGGTTTCACGACTGCTCCGGTCGGACGCGACCCCGGAGCGATCGCAGGCAAGGTTGAACGCCACCCCGGCATTCCCACGCCCTCCGGCAGAAGCAGGCCGCGCACGATTCGAGCTTCTGATTCTGGCCAAAGGCCGTAGGAGTTGGCTTGCCTACGATCTGGCGCGAAGCGGCAGCAAAACCGATACACGCGGTGTATCAGGCATACCGCATCGTCTGATTTCACGACTGCTACGCAGCCGATCGCAGGCAAGCCAGCTCCTACGCCTCCGGCAGAAGCAGGACGCGGCGCTTACAGGCTTTTGATTCTGGCCAAAGGCCGTAGGAGTTGGCTTGCCTACGATCTGGCGCGAAGCGGCAGCAAAACCGATACACGCGGTGTATCAGGCATACCGCATCGT
>NZ_JBIVNG010000014.1:0-48803 GCF_044753445.1 Pseudomonas sp. NPDC088368 | reverse complement strand
CATCGTTTGGTTTCACGACTGCTCCGGTCGGACGCGACCCCGGCAGTCCTACGCCCTCCTGGCAGAATCAAAAGCTCAGACCGCGCCCTCAATCACGACCGGCCACTTCCGATATCTCGATCAGATTCAAATCCGGGTCCCGCACATACACCGACCGGATTGGCCCGGTCGCTCCGGTACGCATCACCGGCCCTTCGATGATCGGCCAGGGCGCGGCGTTGAGGCGGGCGATGACGTCGTCCAGCGGGATCGACGCGATGAAGCACAAGTCCAGCGCGCCGGGGACCGGGACGTGGGCCTTGGGTTCGAACTCTTTGCCACGGATATGCAGGTTGATTTTTTGGTGGCCGAAGGTGAAGGCCATGCGTCCGGCGCCGAAAGTTTCCAGCTTCATGCCCAGCACACGGGTGTAGAAGTCCACCGTGGCGTCAGCGTCCACGGCGGTGAGGACCAGATGGTCAAGGTGATCGATCATGTCGCGCTCCAAACGCTGTTCAAATGAGGCCCCTTGCGCGCCACGCCGCGCGCTGTTCGGCGTCGATGCCCAACTCCGCAAGCACTTCATCGGTGTGCTGCCCGAGGGTCGGGGCCGGACGACTCACACCTCCCGGCGTGGTACCCAGTTTCGGCACGATGCCCGGCAGCATGACGGGCGTGCCGTCGTCGAGCTCGCTGTCGAGGAGCATGTCCCGAGCCTTGTAGTGAGGGTCGCTGGCGATGTCGGCGGCGTCGTAGATTTTCCCGGCAGGAATCCGCGCCGCCGTGAGTTTGGCCAGCACGTCATCCAGGTCAAGGCTCGCGGCCCAAGCGGAGATCGCCGCGTCGATCAGTTCGACCTGCTTGACCCGCCCGTCGTTGTGCGCCAGTGCCGGGTCGGATGCCAGATCGGGCCGTTCGATCAGCGCCATCAAGCGTTGATAAATGCTGTCGCCATTGCCCGCGATCAGCGCGTAACGGCCATCGCGGCAGCGGTAGGCGTTGGACGGCGCGATGCCCGGCAGGCTGCTGCCCGCAGGCTGACGCACGGCGCCGAACACGGAATATTCGGGGATCAGGCTTTCCATCATGTTGAACACCGACTCGTACAGCGCAACGTCGATTTCCTGCCCCTCGCCGCCGTTCTGGTCGCGGTGCCGCAGGGCCAGCAAGACGCCGATCACCCCGTGCAGCGCCGACAGCGAATCGCCTATTGAAACCCCGACGCGCACCGGCGTGCGTTCCGGTTCGCCGGACAAATGCCGCAGCCCGCCCATAGCTTCGCCCACCACGCCAAAACCGGGGCGATCCCGATAAGGGCCGGTCTGGCCATAACCGGAGACCCGCAGCATCACCAGTTTCGGGTTCAACGCGTGCAATTCTTTCCAGCCCAGGCCCCAGCCTTCCAGCGTGCCGGGGCGAAAGTTCTCGACCAAAACGTCGGCTTCGGCAAGCAATTTGCGCACCACGTCCTGGCCTTCGGGCTCACGCAGATCGAGGGTCACCGAACGCTTGTTGCGCGACGACACGGCCCACCACACCGACGTGCCTTCGTGCAGCAGACGCCATTTGCGCAGGGGGTCGCCGGTGCCTGGCGGCTCGACCTTGATCACATCGGCGCCGAATTCGCCGAGAATCTTCGCCGCGAACGGCCCGGCGATCAGCTGCCCGAGTTCGATGACCCGAATCCCTTGCAGTGGCTTTTGCATGACGTGCCCTTTCTTGTCTGAAAAAAGTCGCGTCATTGTCGGCTATCCGGCACGGAAATCCAGCGCCGATTCACTCCTTGATTAAAGGCAAGCGCCAACGCCTCAGGCGTGCTCACTGTCCCAAAACCGCTTGTACATCCCCAACCGCCGCTTCAAGGGCCGCGACAACCGCGCCTCCTCCTTGCCCAGCTTGAACGCCAGCAGCTTCAAGCCATTGCGCAGGAAGGAAGCGGGCCAGAGGTACCAGCGTCGAGCGCCAAGGAAATCCAGCTCGGACCTCACGTAGCGAAAGCCTTCCTTGCGAGCCCCGCCGAACCGGGCATGAATCCACGATTCCCGTGCCTGGAACACGCCGATGTCGAAGTAGCGCCGAAACTCTTCACGCAAGCTGTAGTTATGGGAATGCCGACAGACTGCCGAGCCTTGGTAGGCGACTTTCCAGTGGGACAGCAACATACGGGCCGCAACGTACATGTCTTCGGAGAGGATCACGTGTCGAGGAAACCCGCCCACGGCACGCAGCGCGTCACGCCGGTACGCCGCGAAGGAATTGGACATGAACGGCACCTTGATGCCCATTTCAGGTACGTCGGCGAGGGTCTTGATGCGGGACACCGGCGGGTAGTTGAACCAGCGGGCGTGTTGCGCCAGCACGGTGGCGTCGAGGTGCGGCAACTGGCGGCCACACACGGCGCCGACCAAGGGGTCTTCGAACGGCTGAATAATGTTTTCCACCGCGCGAGGATCTTCGAGGTAGGCGTCCTGAGTCAGGTAGACAAAGACGTCGTAACGGGGATGGGTCTCGGCCATCATCTGCCGCGTCCCGCCGTGGTTGAAGTCCTTGCCGGCGATCTGGACGACATTCTCGCAGCGGGCGCGGGCCAGCTCCCACGTGCCATCGGTGGAGCTGGAATCGACGATCAGGGTGTCGAAAACGGCGGTCTGGGCAGAGAGCGAATCGAGCAGCCGCTCAAGCTCTCTGCGGCCGTTGTACGTCGGGATCACACACGCAACGCGCAAAGCCTGCATAACAATACTCCGGGGCAAAGACTGAATACCCATTTGTCATGACGCACTTTCAGCGTAGCTCAGCTTCTCGCGATTGGATCCCGCCGCCGGTCAGCCCATCACCTCACTCAAGGGGATGAAATTCAGCAGATCACCTTCCGCCACCGTGGTGCCTTCCATGACCTCGATCAGTCCGTCGGCCCACGCCGCACTGCGCAACACGCCAGAGCTCTGGTTGCGGTAGGCGACCAGGCGGCCCTGCTCCAGACGTCCGCGCAAGTATTCGCGACGGTTGCCGGGTTTGGTCCAGACGAAACCGGCGGGCACCTTGAACTGCAGGGGTTTGACCTCGCCCACGCCCAGACGCCGCAAAAGATAGGGCCGCGCCAGCAAGGCGAAGGTCACCAGCGTAGACGCCGGATTGCCCGGCAGGCCGATCACCGGCACGCCGCGAAAACGGCCAAACGTCAGGGGCTTGCCCGGCTTGATCGCCAGCTTCCACAGCGAGATTTCACCCTCTTCACGCAGCGCGTGACCGAGAAAGTCTGCCTCGCCCACTGAAACACCGCCGGTGGAAAGGATCAGGTCAACGTCACCCAAGGCCCCCAGCGCGGCGCGGGTTTTCTCCAGATCGTCTGCCAGAATCCCGGCATCGACGACCTCGCAGCCCAGGCGTTTGAGCCAACTGCACAGCAACACGCGGTTGCTGTTGTAGATCTGCCCCGGCCCCAGCGGCTGGCCCGGTTCGATCAATTCGTCGCCCGTCGAAAGCACCGCAACCCGCGCCCGCCGCATCACCTGCAACTCGCCCAGCCCCATGGTCGCGGCCAGACCCAGCTCGATGGGGGTCATCACGGTGCCCGCGTCCAGCACCTTGTCGCCTACGGTGGTTTCCTGGCCTTTGGGGCGGATGTTCAGGTCGATGCTCAACGGTTCAAGGAAATGCACACGCTCGTCGGGCTGGACCACGGCGTTTTCCTGCATTTCCACGCAGTCCGCGCCTTCCGGCACCGGAGCACCGGTAAAAATCCGCGCGCAGGTGCCGGGCTGCAACGGCAGCGGCGCCTGCCCGGCGAAAATCCGCTGGCTGACCGGCAATGGCTCGCCGGTCCAGTCGGCGACGCGCAAGGCGTAGCCGTCCATGGCGCTGTTGGGCCACGGCGGCAAGTCCAGGGTGGAAATCAGGTCATCGGCGAGGATGCGACCCTGGGCGTCGGCCAGCGTCACGGTTTCGCGCTCGGTGATCGGCGCTTCGGCGGCGAGGGCCATCAACCGCTCCATGGCCTCCTCCACCGGGATCAGGCCACGGGGTTCAGGATTGCTCATCGGTCATCACCCACGGGTTGCGCACGGCTCGGCTTTCTTCAGGTGCGGCACGAAATTGCACGGGCGGAAGCTGTTGTTCAACTGATCGGCCAGGATCCCGTCCCAACCGGTGCGCACGGCATTGGTCGAACCCGGCAGGCAGCAGACCAGCGTGCCGTTGGCCAGGCCCGCCAAGGCGCGGGATTGAATGGTGGAGCTGCCGATGTCCGGCACCGAAATCTGCCGGAACAGCTCGCCGAAACCGTCGACCTGCTTGTCCAGCAGGCACGCCACGGCTTCAGGGGTGCTGTCGCGGCCGGTGAAGCCCGTGCCGCCGGTGATCAGCACCACCTGCACTTCATCGTCGGCAATCCAGGTGGCGACCTGGGCGCGGATCTTGTAGAGGTCGTCCTTGAGCAACACGCGCTCGATCAAGCCATGACCGGCAGCGGTCAGGCGATCGACGAACATCTGCCCGGAGGTATCGTTTTCAAAGGTACGGGTGTCGCTCACGGTCAAAACGGCAATGTTCAGCGGCACGAAGGGGGTGTCAGCCTTGGATTTCATCGGCGTGGTCCGGTTGTAGGGAAAACAGTCCGGTGTTATATCACAGCACCCCTTTTTTCTCCGCTGGACGAGAGCACAATGACGCCTTCCGACACCCTGCCCCCTTGCTCGATCCTGCTGCTGGCTGGCGGTCAGGGCCAGCGCATGGGCGGCCGCGACAAGGGCCTGATCGAATGGCGCGGCGAGCCACTGATTCAACACCTGCATCGCCTGACCCGCCCGTTGACCGACGACCTGATCATCTCCTGCAATCGCAATCAGGACCGGTACGCGCCGCTCGCCGATCGACTGGTTCAGGATGATGAAAGCGGCTTTCCCGGCCCTTACGCGGGGATTCGTGCAGGGATCGCCGTGGCGCGGCACGCCTATCTGCTGGTGATGCCCTGCGACCAGCCGCTGCTGGACCTCGCCCTGCTCAACGCGCTGCGGCGAAAGGCCGTCGAACACCCCGGCCAACCGGTGATGGTGCGTGAGGGCGAGCAATGGGAACCGCTGCTGTGCTGCATCCCAACCCTCCACGCCCCCGTCTTCGAGCAACACTGGCAACAGGGCCAGCGCAGCCCACGCCGGACCATGGCCGAGCTGGGCGCCGTGGCGTTGCAATGTGACGACGGCGATCCTCGCCTGGCGAACCTCAACACACCGTATTTGCTGTCCGCCGTTGAACGCTGATTCGGTCAGACTGCAGGTGCCGGGCAAGTTTCATGGAACTTTGCTGACAGCCCCCGCGTCAGAAACTTCACTACATAAAGAATGACCCTCGGAGACACAGTAATGAAACAACGGACTATTCCCGCAGCCTTCCTGCTCGCACTCGGCCTCGCCACCCTCGCCGGTTGCTCTTCGCCGACTGTGATCACCCTGAACGATGGCCGCGAAATCCAGGCCACTGACCAGCCGAAGTACGACGAAGAATCCGGTTTCTATGAATTCAAACAGCTGGACGGCAAAGAAACCCGCATCAATAAAGACCAGGTGCGTACTGTCAAAGAGCTGTGACGCCTGATGGGCGACACCTGATTCATCTGGTTTGAGCGAAAAGCCCTGCGTCGAGAGATGCGGGGCTTTTTTGTGGCCGTTGGTTTGATTGCTATCAAGGCGCGGGTCTGATCGGTTATGGGGCATTACGTCGTACACCTTCCCCTCTCAAGCAGGACCCAAACACCCGCCTCTGTAGTCCTTTTCTGAAAACTTCGCAGTCCCTCCTTTTTGTGTTTCAGCGCCCAGACAGCCACCTTTTAAACCCCTAGATTCCGCGTTTTTCTCAGCGCGGATCAGGGAATGTCTGACGCCTTATGGGCTGCCCGTCAGGGCGATGCCCTCGCTCACACCTCAATGATGGCCGACGTGTTCGGCGGTGCCCTCGAAGTGGTGGCCACCGTGGCGGTCGGCGTCTTGGCGACCACAGCCATCGTCGCGGCGACGGGGCTGACCGTTGCCACGGGCGGGCTGGGCGCCTGTGTATTGGGCGTGGTCGTTGGGGTGGCGGTGACCGTCGGCATGCAGCTCACGGGCGCCGATAGCCAGCTCAGTGATTTCTGCCAGGGCCTGGCCAACGACCTGTTTCCCCCGACCGTCTGCGCGCACATCATCAGCGGCTCGCACAACGTCTTCATCAATGGATTGCCCGCTGCACGGGCCGCTGGGGCGATATCGGACAGACCGTCCCCTCTGCCCGAGGACGCAGCGCCCGAAGGCACCTTCCTCGACATGGCCGCCGGGTTTTTCTCCGAACTGTGGCGACCCACCGTCGCCACGCCCGACCCCGGCGCCTCGCCACTGCCCAACGACTTGATCGCCTGCGACAAGCACCCCGGCACGCCAGGCCAATACCTGGCGGAAGGGTCGAGCACGGTGTTCCTCAACGGTCAGCCCGCCGTGCGTAGCGGGGATCGCAGCACCTGTGACGCGACGGTGGTGTCTTCCGGATTGATTTCACCCAACGTTCGCATCGGCGGCGGCACGGCGGTGGTGCGCACCATTCGCAGCGGCAAGACGCCGGGCGTGGGGCTGGCGGTGTCGGCGTTGATGATGCTGCGCGGTCGGCCTGTGAAATTCGTCAGCAACTTGCCGTGTCTGCTGATCGGCGGCGCTACGGGATATGTCGTCGGAGCGGTCGCGAGTGCTTTGGGTCGGGCGGTGTCCGGGTCGCCAAATCCGGTGCATGCGGCCACTGGCGCCAAGGTGTTGGGTGGGTCTGAAGAGCTGGATTTCGTCTTGCCGGGCGTGTTGCCGATCGAGTGGCAGCGGTTTTACAGCAGTCGCGATGAGCGGCGCGACGGGCTGTTGGGCGCGGGCTGGAGCGTGGGGTTCGAGGTCCGCATCGAGGTCGAAGCGCTCGCGG
This sequence comes from Pseudomonas sp. NPDC088368, assembly GCF_044753445.1. Classification (NCBI taxonomy): domain Bacteria; kingdom Pseudomonadati; phylum Pseudomonadota; class Gammaproteobacteria; order Pseudomonadales; family Pseudomonadaceae; genus Pseudomonas; species Pseudomonas sp. NPDC088368. The sequence goes on along the minus strand of NZ_JBIVNG010000014.1, from coordinate 41,894 downwards.
ACGGTGGCGAGCGACTGGCCTACATCGATGAGCAGGCCCGGCGCATCGACATGGGATCGATTGCGTTGGGTAGCGCGGTGTTCAGTGCGGGCGAAGGGCTGGCGGTCAAGCGGCATCACGATGGTCGTGTGTTGATCGAAAGTGAAAACGGGATTTATCGGCTGTTCGAGCCAAACCTCGTTCATCCGTCCCGCTTGCGTCTGAGCCAGCTCGGCGACCGCAACGACAACCGGATTCATCTGATTTACGACGCCGAGGGGCGCCTGTCCCATTTGCATGACGCCCTCGATGTGATGCGCGTGAGGCTGGTCTATTCAGCGCAATGGCCGGGTCGTGTGGCGCGGATCGAGCGGGTGTTCGATGACGACGCGTCCGAGGTGCTGGTCAGTTATGCCTATGACGATCACGGCGATCTGAGTGAGGTGCGGGACGCGCTGGACAAGGTACAGCGGCGATTCAGCTACGACGCGCATCCGCGCATGGTCGAGCACCAACGGCCCACCGGACTGCGTTGTTTTTATGAATGGGCACTGATCGATGAACGCGAGTGGCGTGTGGTGCATCACTGGACCGACGCGGGGGATGAATACCGCTTCGCCTACGACCTGAGCGCCGGTGTTTCTGTCATTACCGACGGCCTGAATCGCCGCAGCGTCCGACGCTGGAACCCTCAGCACCAGATCACCGACTGCACCGACGCCCTTGGCCAGACGTGGCAGTTTTTCTGGAACGACGAGCGTCAGTTGCTGGGTGCCGTTGATCCTCGGCAGGGCCGATGGGCCTTTGCTTATGACGACGCAGGCAATCTGAGCTCGACTGAAGACCCCCTTGGACGCATCGACTGCACGCTGTGGTTGGAGCATTGGTCGCTGCCGAAGGTGCAAACCGATGCAGCGGGCCATCAGTGGTACTACCGCTACGACGCGCGCGGCAACCGCACCCACGAAGTCGATCCGTTGGGGCATGTCACGCGCTATCGCTTCGACGAACGGGGCCGGGTCGTTGAAATCCTCGACGCCAGTGGCAAAAGCAAAACCCTGCGCTGGAACGCATTCGGCCAACTGACCGATTACATCGATTGCTCGGGTTACAAGACTGAATTCCGCTACGACCGGCGCGGCTTTCTCGACCAGAGCACTGATGCGCTCGGTGAGCGAACGGAATATGGATATGACGCTCAAGGCCGCTTGCTAAGACGCGACCTCCCCGTTGGACGCGTCGAGCGCTTTTTACGCGACGACAGCGGTGCACTGATCGGCTACGTCAACGCCGCCGGGGACATCTCGCGTTACGGCTACGACCGGTGCGGGCGGCTGGAGCGGCATCAAGACCCGCATGAGCGCACGGTTGAGTATCGCCACGACGCGTATGGTCGGCTGGACACGCTGACCAACGAGAACGGCGAACGCTACCGCTTCGGCTGGGACGCCGGGGATCGGCTGATCACCCAACAGGACTTGGACGGCAGCCAGCGGCACTATCGATACGCCTCGCTGGGTGATGTGATGGTCGTCACGCACGTGTCGGGGCAGGATGCCATCGTGCATGCCTTCGAGCGCGATGCGGTTGGGCGCCTGATTGCCAAGGTGACCGATGACGGTCGCACGGTTTACGCCTATGACCCGCTCGACAACCTGATCGACGCGACCTTCACCGGTCTGGACGGCACGCAGCACAGCGTGAGCTTCACCTACGACGCGCTGGGTCAGTTGCTCAGCGAAACCACCAACGCCGGCACCGTTCAGCATCGCTACGACGAACTCGGCAACCTGATTCAGACCCAAACCCCCGACGGGCACTGGATCAATCGCCTGCTGTACGGCAGTGGCCATCTGCACCAACTCAACCTCGATGGCCAGGTCATCTGCGACGTCGAACGGGACCGCCTGCACCGCGAAGTGCTGCGCACCCAGGGCCAGGTCCACACCCGCAGCGCCTACGACCGCAGCGGTCGACTTCAATCACGCGCTCGCCGACACGACAGTCGCCCCCGGCCCTTGCCAGCGGACATCACCAAAACCTACGAATACGACCTCACTGACAACCTGATTGGCCGGGTCGAGCAGCAACGCCATGGCGACCACCAGACCTGGCTCGGTTACGACAGCAGCAGCCGGATCCTCTGCGCACAGGACAGCATCAGCCGAAGGGTGGAGCGATTTACCTATGACCCCGCCGCCAACCTCGTGGTCGGTGAGCCCGGCAACGCGCGGGTCACCCACAACCAACTGCTGACCTGGCAGGACAAACACTACCGCTACGACCGCTTCGGCCGCCTCATCGAAAAACGCAGCACCCGCCGCGGTCTCCAGCGTTTCCGCTACGACGCCGAAAGCCGCCTGATCGAAGTCAGAAACCCCGACCGCTACGTCGTGCGCATGGCCTACGACCCGCTGGGCCGACGTACCCGCAAAACCCTGCACCACCCCGACGGCCACCTCCTCAACGACACCCGATTCACTTGGGACGGCCTGCGTTTATTGCAGGAAGAACAAAACACCCTGCTCACCCTCTACCTCTACGCCGACGACAGCCACGAACCCGTGGCCCGCGTCGACGGCCGAGGCGAACACCAGAAAATCCGCCACTACCACAACGACCTCAACGGCCTGCCCGAACATCTCACCGAACCCGACGGCCACCTCGTCTGGCAGGCGCGTTACCAGGTCTGGGGCAACACCACCGAAGAAACCCGCGAACCCTACTTCCTCGAACACCAGAACCTGCGCTTCCAGGGCCAATACCTTGATCGCGAGACCGGACTGCACTACAACACCTTCAGGTACTACGACCCGGACATAGGGCGCTTCACCACCCCCGATCCGATCGGGTTGGCGGGCGGGCTGAATTTATATCAGTACGCGCCGAACCCGGTGGGGTGGGTGGATCCGTGGGGGTGGAGTTGTGTTCGTGTTCGTCACTACACAAGTAGAAAAGGCTTAAACGGAATTAAAGAGAGCGGATATATCAAGGCAAATGACAATAACAATGTCTATCTTGAGCCCGCTAGTAAAAAACCCTTGAGCGAAACAGCTGCCTGGGAGAAATACCAGCTTGCAAAAAATAAAGGTCGTGACTATGTAGAAACTGATGTACCTGAAGAGCTGCTTAAATGGATAAATAATCCCAGATATCACAGACTCGAGCTTACCGTCAAAGGCGACTTGCAGCTTAGTAACCCTGACTTTTTTAAAAGGAAGTAGCATGCTTAAAAAGAATGAAATTATTAAACTTTCCGGTGCAGAAGCAATTTCTATAATAAAGGAAATTGAGTACCTATTAATCTCTTTAAACAAAATAGCCGAGTACCATTACAACAACGAACAACTAAAGCCCTCGGAAAATACGGCATTAGATTACGCACTCGAAACAACACACTTTATTGACCAAAATGAAATAACACGGCGCCTGGCCAAAGTCAGGCGAATCATTTCAGAAAAATTTGATGATGAATTGGGCAGTGATGATATGGATGATATTGAACGCGAACTAGAACTGCTCAAATACTGGGAACGACCTGGTGATTAATTCATGAATGCAATCGACATGATCTGCAGCAACCTATTTTTGACGAAGCTATTCCCTGAAGGTCTGACTGAGCCTATTTATATTGGTCAATTCGGCCTGGATGTCGCTGGCAGATTTAGCATGAACATACATATCCAACAGAAGCCAGCAATAAAGGTCGCCAGATGGGGCAAGTATGGCGATCACTATGACGTCATCGTGATCAGGCTCTTAGGGTGCGAGGCAAAAAATATTAGTTTCGAGAACTGGATAAATGCCGATTTCGCTTTTTTTGATTTTTCAAAAGAAGGTGATGACATTCGCATCACTGCTCGCGAAGCGAATTGGGCATTTGACGTCACGGTTGGAAACTTTAACTTTCAGGGATGCAACACTTATATCGACGGGAGGGAGGATAGTTGAACAATTATTCGACCTTCAACCGCTACCGTGAGCCTCCTTGTCGCGTCGATCTAAATACTGTTGAAATATCATTCCTGATGTAGTCGGCCCATGGAGATCGCATCAACGTATATATCGTCGCGACCTGCATAATCACGCAGGCGCGCTTCCGTTAGGTGGGTAGCCACGGATGTGGCTATGGGCTAAAACATCGCGACCTCAATCCGCACATCCAGAAAACAGATCCATAGAAACTTACCGCAGTGGCATATCTCGCACTCTTCTTTGCTTTTCGCCACGCTCACCGACCAACCCCACCCTCCCCATCCCCCATCTCCCCCGCCACACTCCCCAGCAATTCAATAAACGAAGCCTGCAACAACGTAGGCCGCCAATCGGTGCGGCGGGTCAGTGCGATGGTGCGCCAGAAGCCTTGCCCGGGGGAGCCGATTTCCACCAGTTGTCCCACCTGACTTTCCAGCCGGAACTGGTCTCGGGACATGAGGGTCAGCCAGTCGCCTTCCATCATGAGGCCGCGCTTGATGGTCAACGATCCGCATTGCACGCGGAGCACCGGCGGGGTCTGGCCGCGCACCTGAAACATGCGTTCCCAGCTCACGCGCATGGGGGTGCCGGGCGCGGGCATGACCCAGTGGTGGTTCAGCAGGTCGGCGGTATCCAGCGCGGTTTTTCCGTGCAGGGGATGCCCGGCGCGGCCGACGATGACCAGTTCGTCGTCGAACAGTGCCTGTTGGACGACGTCCTGTTCGGGCACGGATTCGCGTTGGGAGCCGATCAACAGATCCACGTCGCCCTGGCGCAAGTGCGTCAGCAGTTCGGCATACGGGCCTTCGAGGATGTCGACGGACGCGGCCGGCCAGCGGGTGCAGAACTCGGCGAGCACTTTGGGCAAAAACCACGCTCGCGCTACAGGCAGTACGCCGATGTGCAAAGTGCCGCCCAGCCCTTCGTCCCGGGTGGAGAGTTCGTCAATCCCGGCACGCAGTTCTGCCAGCATCAGTCGGACAAAATGCACCAGCCGTTCGGCGGGCACGGTGGCGCGTATCGCTCGTCCGGAGCGTTCCAGCAACGGGATGTCGATGATGTCCTGCAATTCGCGCATCGCCCGGTGCAACGATGGCTGCGACAGGCCCAGTTCGCTTGCCGCACGGGTGTAGCTGCCCACGCCCACCACCGACACCAGCGCCCGAAGCTGGCTCATGGTCACCCGCTGCTCAAGCCGTGGCAGCGTCGGCATGCCGTGGCTGCGGCGAATGTGCGCGACACCCCGGGCCAGAAAGGCCAGCGCTCGCTCGGTGCGGGGCACGAACTGGCTGCCTGCGGCGGTGATGGTCACGCCCCCCGATCGGCGCTCGAACAAGCGGGCATCCAGCAGACGCTCGATGCGGGAGATCGCCTGCGCCAATGCCGGCTGCGACAGGTTCACGGTTCTCGCCGCCAGGCTGATGTTGCAGGCCTGCGCGACTTCCAGCAGCGCGCCAAGGTGACGAAGATTGAATGACCAGACCTGATCCATTTTTCTGTTCTTTAGCCAAAACCAATGGCTGGAGCGTAATTCGAATTTCCCCTGTCGTATACATCCATGGATAGTTGCTCGGGAGCGGATACGTTAGCGAACGACAAAAAATTCAATTCAATAGCTAATCCGAATACCCGTCATTTCAAGAGTCGAGGCACTTGTGAAGCTGCTTGATACCCACACCCACGTCATTTCCCCCGACAGCGCCCTTTACCCCACCGATCCCATCGGCGGCCACCAATCGGAATGGTCCCGTGCCCGTCCGGTCGATGCCGAGGGCCTGCTGCGCGCCATGGACGCTGCCGACATCGAACAGGCCGTGGTGGTCCAGGCCTCGACGGTCTACGGCCACGACAACCGCTACGTCACTGAAACCGTGCGTGCTCATCGCGATCGTCTGGTGGGGGTGTACTCGCTGGATGCGCTGGCCGCCGATGCCGTCGACAAGATCGCTTACTGGCAAGACCAGGGCCTGTCGGGCTTCCGCCTGTTCACCACCGGCAGCACCATGCCGGGTCAGGGCGACTGGCTGGGGCACGCCGATTCCTATCCGGCGTGGGCGTATGCCGAAGCCCACGGCATTCCGGTCTGCCTGCAAATGACCATGGAAGGCATACCCGCCCTGCGCAGCCTGCTCGAACGTTTCCCGAAGGCCATCGTGCTGCTCGATCATTGCGCCCGCCCGGTGCTGAACGAAGGCGCGCCCTACGCAGCGTCCAAGGCGCTGCTCGACCTGGCGACCTTCCCCGGCGTGCACCTGAAACTCACCAACCGCACCCTGGCGGCGTCGGCGGAAGGCCAATCCACCCCCGTCGACTTTCTGCGCACGATCATTGCCGCCTTCGGCGCGGATCACATCGCCTGGGGTTCGAACTTCCCTGCCGCTGCTGGCACGCTGGCAGAACTGGCCGACACCGCCCGCTCCGTGCTGAGCGAGCTGTCATCCGACGAGCAACAGGCCATCGCCAGAGGAACCGCGCGACGCCTGTACCCGTTTCAGTCGTCGGGAGCTCGCTGATGAAGCCCGTCGCGAGTCTGCGCACCGTCCTCGGTCGCTACCGCCACACCGAGGCACTGCATGCCAAGACGCTGACTGACCCTGCGGTGAATCTGGATTTCCAGGATTTTCCGGTGGTGCACAAAGCGTTCGCGCCGATGGTTCGCGATCAGGCGTATGACCTCTGCGAACTGGCCGTGGTGACGGCGCTGCAAGCCATTGCCTACGGCCGCCCGGTGGTCCTGCTACCTGCGGTGGTCGCCTCGCGCTTTCAGCGGGGTTGCCTGATCGGTTACGGCCCCAACGGCGTGCCCGACGAAGCCGACCTGATCGGCCAGCGCATCGGCGTACGCGCCTACACCCAGACCACCGGCATGTGGGTGCGCGCCCATCTGGCCGAGGATCACGGGCTAGACATCGCCCGCGTGCACTGGATCACCCACGACCCGGCCCACGTCGAGCAGTACCATAACCCGGCCTTCGTCGAGCAGATTCCCGGCACCAAAGGCTCGCTGCAAATGCTCAAGGACGGCGACGTCCAGGCCGCGATCCTCGGCAATGACTTACCCTCGGGCGAGGAATTCGTGCCCTTGATCAAAGACGCTGCGAACCGCGATCTGGCCTGGTGGCGCACCCATCGTTTCATGCCCATCAACCATTTGGTGGTCGCCGGGGCCCAGGCTTGCGAAGATCAACCCGACGCCATCAGGCGAGCCTATCAGCTGATGCGCGAGGCCGATCGCCAGACCCATGGCGTATTGCGCGACACTGACCAACCCTGCCCGACGATATTTGGCTTCGACAGCCTGGCAGGGCCGCTGGAATTCACGATCGAAGCCTGTGTGAAGCAGGGGCTGTTGCCCCGTCGCCTGACCTTACAAGAAGTGTTCGCCCCAGCGCGCAAGCTGTTGGGCAGCGACACCGAATAAGCGGCTCCCGGCCGCTTCACCCCTTATCGTGGAGTCCGTCATGACTCGTATCATTTCACCTGCTGCTGGCGCTGCTGCCCGGCGCAAGACCCGGTTCTACGAGGACCTGACCTTTCAAGTGCTGACCGGCATGGTGCTGGGCGTCGCCGTCGGCGCCCTCGCCCCCGATATTGGCCAGAGCCTCAAACCCTTGGGCGATGTGTTCATTCGCCTGATCCAGATGGTGGTCGGCCTGATCATCTTCTGCACCGTCACCCACGGCATCGCCAGTGTCAGGGACCTCGGCAAAGTGGGCAGGATCGCGATCAAAGCCATCGTCTATTTTGAGGTGATTACGACCCTGGCGCTGGTGATCGGCCTGGTCACCATCAACGTACTCAAGCCCGGCGTGGGCATGAACATTGACCCGGACCTGCTGCGTACCGCCGGCGAAGCCGTGCACCCCGCTGCGAACATGAGCCTCGGGGAGTTCATGCTCAACCTTGTGCCGAAGACCGCCACCGGCGCGTTTGCCGAAGGTGAAATCCTGCAAATCCTCGTGTTCTCGGTGCTGTTCGCCTGTGGCCTGGCGTCGTTGGGCGATAAAGCTCAGCCGGTGTTGAACGTTGTGGAAACGGTGTCGCAGGCGCTGTTCTGGGTCATTCGTCTGGCGATGAAGCTGGCGCCCATCGCCGCCTTTGGTGCCATCGCCTTCACCGTCGCGAAATTCGGGCTGAAGTCCCTTATCCCCTTGGCGGCGCTGGTGGGCGAGTTCTACCTGACCTGCGCGATCTTCTTCCTCATCGTACTGGCGCCGGTGGCCTGGTATGCCGGGTTCAGCCTGCTGAAACTCATGCGCTACATCCGCGAAGAGCTGATTCTGGTGATCGGCACCAACTCCTCGGAAAGTGTCTTCCCGCAACTGATCGCCAAGCTCAAGCGGCTGGGCGTGGAGGAATCCGTCGTCGGTCTGGTATTGCCCACCGGCTACAGCTTCAACCACGACGGCACCTGCCTGTACTTCGCGGCAGTCTCGGTGTTCCTCGCCCAGGCCACCGGCACGGCACTGGGATGGGAGCAACAACTGTCGCTGCTGTTCGTGTTGCTGGTCACCTCCAAAGGCGGCGCGGGCGTGGCGGGGTCGGCCATTGCGGTACTGGCCATGACCCTGGCCGCCACCCACGCGATTCCCGTCGCCAGCATCGCGCTGATTCTGGGCGTGCATCGCATCCTCGCCTCGGCGTTTGTCTTCACCAACATCGCCGGTAACTGCGTGGCAACGCTGGTGGTCGGCAAATGGGAAAACGCCATCGACCGACCGCGTCTGCACAGCGAGCTGGACGCGGGCTACCGAGCCGCCTGACACCCGTCCCACCACAACAAAAACAATAACCACCACCGGATTGCGGGGGCGCAAGAGAGACGCGCACCCGACATTCGGCGAGGACACACGACTCATGAAAACAAAAACAACACAGATACTGGCCCTTGGGGTCATGGTTTCGATGGCCCACGGCGTCGCACTGGCGGCCCCGTTGCCCGGTGCGGATAATCCCGGTTCGACCCGCCTGCCGGGCACGCCCGACGCGAGCGTCAGCGAATCCCCCGCCTCCACCGACGCCCCGCAAACCCGGCCCACGGGCATTGCAGGGGCACTCAGGGACCTGGCCGACCGAGGCATCTTTTTGCGCGCCAACCTGATCAATCAGTACGCCCGCAACACCACCGGCGCTGTCGCGCAGGGCCACAGCAACGTCGGCCAGTTCAACCTTGGCGCAGACCTGAACCTGGACAAGCTGATCGGCACCACCGGCAGCAGCTTCCACTTCACGGTCTACAAGGATTATGGCTACGGGCTCAACCACGACATCACTGGCACGTTTCCCAAGCAGCAGCACATCTACAAAAACGAGTTTCCGCGCTGGCACTTGGGCACTTTCGCTTTCGAGCAAAAGCTGCTGGACGACCGGCTCGACATCATCCTCGGGCGGCTGGGCACCACCAGCTACTACGCCAAGCTGAGCACCAACTGTCAGTTTCAGGCGGGCAACACCTGTGGCGTGCCCCGGCTGATCAACTCCGAGGCGGGTTACAGCCTGTTGCCGTCAGCGACCTGGGGCATCAACGCCCGCTACCGCACGACGCCCAACACCTACATCGAAACCGGCGTCTATGAGGTCAATCCGACTACCTCCGCCAGCAACGGCATGGACTTCTCGATTGGCGAAGCGAACGGCGTGACGATTCCGCTGGAATGGGGCTGGGTGGAGAAAGGCAATTTCGAGGTCAAGGTCGGCGGGTACGTCAGCACCGCACCGCGCCCGGACCCGTACTACAACACCGCAGGCCGTTCCCTAGGACGTTTCGGGGGCACCGCCGAAACGGTCAATCAGGAACGCAAGGGCGTTTATCTGTTGGGGGACAAAGTGATCTGGCGACCGGACCCGAAATCCTCGCGCAACCTCACGGTGTTCGGCGGCGTCGTGCAGCAACTGGAAGACGAGGAAATCATGAAGCAGCAGTTCCTCGGCGGCTTCGTGCTCACCGGCCCGACCGCGTCCCGGCCCCAGGACACCATCGGGTTGTCGGCCTCGATGTTCAACCTCACCGACAAGGAGCGGGATTTCCTGCACGACTCTCGCGTCCGCGCCGGTGGCCACGGCAGCAACAACCCCCACGAATACTCGTTCGAACTCAACTACGGCTGGCACGTGATCCCCGGCGTGATCCTCATGCCCAACGTGCAATACATCATGAACCCGGACAACTCCGGCATCCCCAAAACCGCCACGCTGCCCAAGAACATGCTGGCGTACGGGCTCAACGTTCAGTTGAGTTTCGGCGGCATGTTCGGCCTCGCTTCGCCGTCCGGCGGCGACTGAGCGTGATGACTGATGCGGGGTTCGACTGCGGCCCCCGTCCCTTTTTTTGCAAGCAAGAGGATCGTCCAACATGAGCGCATCATCCAAAACCGCGCTGGTCGTCAGCGCCCACTCCGCCGATTTCGTCTGGCGCGCGGGCGGCGCCATCGCCCTGCACACCCTTCAGGGGTACGCCGTGCACATCGTCTGTCTGTCCTTCGGCGAGCGCGGTGAATCCGCCAAACTCTGGCGCAAGGGCGAGATGAACGAAGAGAAAGTGAAAGCCGCTCGGCGCCAGGAAGCCCAGGCCGCGGCCGATGTGCTCGGCGCGAGCGTGGAGTTCTTCGACATGGGCGACTACCCGATGCGGGCGGACAAAGAGACGCTGTTTCGCCTCGCAGACGTGTTTCGTCGCGTCCAGCCCGAGTTCGTTCTCAGTCACTCGCCCAAAGACCCGTACAACTACGACCACCCGCTGGCCATGAACCTGACCCAGGAGGCGCGCATCATCGCCCAGGCCGAAGGCTACCGGCCCGGGGAGAAAATCGTCGGTGCGCCACCGGTGTACAGCTTCGAACCCCATCAGCCGGAACAGAGCGAGTGGCGTCCGGACGTGCTGCTCGACATCACTCAGGTCTGGGACAAGAAATACGCCGCGATCCAATGCATGGCCGGTCAGGAACACCTCTGGGAGTACTACACCCGCGTGGCCCTGCAACGGGGCGTGCAGGCCAAACGCAACGTCGGTATCACCTCCAGTCGCGACATCGTTTACGCCGAGGGTTACCAAAGCGTCTTCCCGCGCATCACGGAGAACCTGTCATGAGCCAATGGATCGGCAAGACCGGGGTCGTGGTGCGTCATGTCGAGCGTGCCGATGCCACATTGATCGATGAGCTGCAACGCTTCGGCGTGGCGACCGTGCACGAGGCCCAGGGGCGCAAAGGCCTGTTGTCCACCTTGATCAGCCCCATTCAGCGCGGCACGACCATCAGCGGTTCGGCGGTCACCGTGCTGGTGTCCCCCGGTGACAACTGGATGTTCCATGTGGCGGTGGAACAGTGCCAACCCGGCGATATCCTGGTGGTCGCGCCCAGCTCGCCGTGCAGCGACGGCTATTTCGGTGACTTGCTGGCAACGTCCGTCAAGGCCCGGGGCGTGCGTGCGCTGATCATCGACGCGGGGGTACGCGACACTCAGGCGCTGCGCGAGATGGGGTTCCCGGTCTGGTCGCGGGCCGTTTGCGCCCAAGGCACCATCAAGGAAACCCTCGGTTCCGTGAACGTGCCGCTGGTGTGCGGCGGCCAGTGGGTCGAGCCCGGCGACGTGGTGGTGGCCGACGACGATGGGGTGGTTGTCGTGCGGCGCGGCGAAATCCAGCGCGTCGTCGAGGCCAGCCGGGCACGCGCTGACCTGGAAGCACAAAAAACGCTGCGCCTGGCCAGCGGTGAACTGGGCCTGGACATTTACGACATGCGGACACGCCTGGCCGAAAAAGGCTTGCGCTATGTCAATACTCTGGATGAACTCGACACCTAAGATCACGCCCCGTCAGCGGCCTGCCCCGCTGACATGGCGCATCCCGAAGGGTGTGCGGCGGCCCCTCCCGCTGCAGACCCTTCGCGCCATTTTCACCGCCAGGGTGAAAGTGCTACCTGATTCCTCGCCTTTATGCAGTAAGCCTCGATCAGCGAAGATGCCGCCATACCCACTCAGCGCCCGCTTTCCGAGGATTCCCCCATGCACACCACGCCAGAACATCGCCAACCCAGTCGCGCCCATCACCTTGCCAACGCCATCGGTGCATGGCTCACCATCGTCTGGGAAATGCAGACGCGCTTTCACTGGAGCGTTCATGGCACGACGCGGCGTTGAGGACGGCGCCGTTGTGCACCTGCGGGCGCGTCGCCAGTGAAACCGCCTCACGTGAGCGTCCCTAAAAAAGAAACAATGAGTCTCGTTTTAGCCTAATTGTTCCCTCACTGTTCAGTCCGTACATTGAGTCCCAAGCCAGCCAACACGCAGCCAGACGCGCTGCACATGGCGACTCACTACTGACCATTTCGACATTGAAGGGAACACACCATGTCCACTCGCTCACTGACCCCGTTCAAGAAAGCCCTCACCGCCGCCGCACTGGCCCTGTCCATCGGCAACGCGTTCGCCGCCGAGACGGGCGTGCCAGAACATCAGACCCAGGCGTTCCTCAACGCACTGGCCGCGGGTGGTGGCAAGCCGATCGAACAGTTGAGCCCAAAGGATGCCCGTGCGGTCCTGACCGGCGCGCAAAACTCGGTGAAGGTGGACATGTCGGGGATTCAGGTCAGCGAGAAGACCATTCAGGCCAGCGGCCAGAGCATCAAACTGACCATCGTGCGTCCAGCGGGTCTTAAAGGTGAGCTGCCGGTGTTCATGTACTTTCACGGCGGTGGCTGGGTGTTGGGCGATTACCCGACCCATGCCCGTCTGATCCGCGATCTGGTGGTGGGCTCGGGCGCCGTGGCGGTCTACGTGGATTACACGCCGTCGCCGGAAGCGCATTATCCGACGGCAATCAACCAGGCCTACGCAGCGACCCAGTGGGTGGCGCAACACGGCAAAGAGATCAACGTGGACAGCTCGCGTCTGGCCGTGGCCGGGAACAGCGTCGGCGGCAACATGGCGGCAGTAGTGGCCCTGAAAGCCAAGGAACAGGGCACACCGAAACTGCGCTTCCAATTGCTGCTGTGGCCGGTGACTGACGCCAACTTCGACACCGGGTCCTACCAGACCTACGCTGAAGGCCATTTCCTGACCAAGAACATGATGACCTGGTTCTGGGACAGCTATACCACTGACGCCAAGCAACGCGCCGAGATCTATGCCTCGCCGCTGCGTGCGACCACCGAGCAATTGAAAGGCCTGCCACCTGCGCTGGTGCAGACGGCCGGTCTGGATGTGTTGCGTGACGAAGGCGAAGCCTACGCCCGCAAGCTGGACGCTGCCGGGGTGGATGTCACTGCCGTGCGCTACAACGGCATGGTTCACGACTATGGCCTGCTCAACCCGTTGAGCAACATCCCAGAGGTCAAGGCAGCGATGCGTCAGGCGGCCGGCGAGTTGAAAGCGCACCTGAACTGAGGATCGCCCGCCGCGACGGCAGAGGGTCAGGTGTCACATCGGCAACTGACCCGACGCTGTCGCTGCCGTCGTACCTCCGGCGTCTCCCACAAAGGTGGTGCCGTGTCGAGAATCAGGCCTGACGCAGAACCTGTGGGAGCTGCCGGAGCTTGCGACGGCCGCGAAGGCGGTGGGTTAGACAACGCACCTTCGATTGACCCACCGCTGTCGCTGCCGCACCGAACCCCGAACTCATGAAAAACCGCACACCCGTACCAGGCCTTAACCCTTTTCCGACCTTAACGTCATCACTGACCCCATCGAGGCCACTGACATGAGCCATTCCCTGAACACCTGGGGCCGCCAGCGCAGTTTCTGGGTCGCCGCCGCCGTGGTCGTCCATACCCTCTGGACCAGCGCCGCCCCGGCCATGATGTACCCGCTTTACGCTCACCAATGGCAACTGACGCCCACGATCACCACACTGATTTTCGCCGTGTTTCCGGTGTTCGTCGTCGCCACCCTGATTGCCCTCGGCGATCTCTCCGATTACATCGGCCGTCGCGCCGCCATGCTGCTGGGGCTGACGGCCTCGCTGATCGGCGTGCTGTTGTTTGCCGTCGCGCCCAACGTGATCTGGCTGTTGATCGGCCGTGCTTTCATGGGCATCGGGGTCGGCCTGTCCGCCGGGCCTTCAGCCGCAGCGGTGGTGGAATTCAGCGCACCCGGCAAGGCGAAACTCGCCGGGGCGATCACCACCGCTGCACAGGCGTTCGGGCTGGCAGCGGCCTTGATTCTCGGCGGCGGGCTGATTCAATACGCGCCCTTCCCCACCCGCCTGAGTTTCTGGGTGTTGGTGATCGTGCTGCTCGCCACGCTGTACGGCGCCTGGCACTTGCCCCGGCACACCAAAGCGGAAAGCCGCCAACGCTGGACCTTGAAACTGCCCCGAATTCATCCCCCGCTGCGCCGCACTTTTCTGGTGTCGGTGAGCGCCGTGCTGAGTGCGTACTCAGTGGGCGCGACGATGCTGTCGCTGGGTTCGCAGATCGCCCACGACCTGATCGGCTCCAGCAACGCGCTGGTCAACGGCGGCGCGATATCGCTGTTTGCCATCGTGCTGGGCTTCACCGGTATCGTCGCCAAGCGGTTCACCTCGAAGCTGTCGATCATCGCGGGCGCGGGCTTTTCCATGGTCAGCCTGTTGTTGCTGATGCTGGCGACGGCCACTCACGCGCTGCCGGTTTTCCTGATGTCCAGCGCCGCCAGTGGCGCCGGTTACAGCCTGCTGTTCATGGGCGGGCTGAACCTGATCAATGCTCACGCGCCGATCCATCACCGGGCCGGAACATTGTCCGCGCTGTTTCTGGTGGCGTACCTGATGCAAGGGGTGGTTGCGATGCTGCTCGGTCGAGCCGCGACCGCGTGGGGCCTGGACCTGGCGATTGACGTCGGCTCAGTGGCGCTGGCCGGGCTGAGCCTGGGGGCGATGCTGCTGGCGATCTATGTCCCACAACCGCAGGACAGTCTGAAAAAACCACTCGATCAGGCCCCCGCCCCTTGAACCGATGACCCGACAAGGAGCTTTTTCATGCCCACCCTCCACCGCTCCATGGCCCCGGCCCTCAGCTTTAACGGCGGTTTCGTCGACACCATCGGCTTTCTCGCATTGCAGGGCCTGTTCACCGCGCATGTCACCGGCAACTTCGTGACCCTCGGCGTGAGCATCGTTCACGGCACGTCGGGGGCGCTGGCCAAACTGCTGGCGTTGCCCGTGTTCGCGCTGGTGGTGGGCCTGCCAATTCTGGTGGCGATCTGGACCTGCGTACGGACCTTCGGCAGCAGCGATTCGGTGTAACGGAATGACGGATTGCCCCGGTGACCGAGAACGTCGCCGGGGCAAATCGCGTCAGTCCCCGCCCAACACCTCGAACGAATACCGGTTGCGTCCCGCACTTTTGGCCCGGTACATCGCGTGGTCGGCGTGTTGAATCAATGTCCCGATGTCGTCGCCATCCCGTGGGAACAGGCTGACGCCCATGCTGGCGTGGATTTTTACCCGATGACCCTCGATAAACAGCGGCAACTGGAAGCACTGGTGCAGTTTTTCCAGCAGCCCGATGATTTTCTGCGGGTCCTTAAGGTCGCTGAAACACATCACGAATTCATCACCGCCCAGACGCGCGACACAGTCGGCCCCCTCGCTGGATGAGGTCAACAGTTTGGCCACGGCCTGCAACACCAGATCGCCAAAGCGGTGCCCGTGCTCGTCGTTGATTTCCTTGAAGTGATCCAGATCGACGAACACCAGCGCCATTTTCCGGTCGTTCACCCGCGCCGCGACCAACGCCTGCTCCAGTTGCTCAAAACACATACGCCGATTTGGCAGTTCGGTCAGGGGGTCATGCCGGGCCAAGTGTTCGAATGCCGCGCGGCTGCTGGTCAGGTCACCCAGCTGGGTGAGGATTTCTTGTTTCATCGCATGAAAACGGTGAGCCAACACGCCCAATTCGTCCGCCCGGGGCGGCAGTTCGCTGATCTTGCGCTCCCGGGAAAACAACTCCACGGCATCGGTCATGCTGCGCAGCGGCCGAATCAATGCGCGAGACGCGATCACCGCGGCCAACAGCGCCAGGACGCTGAACAGCAACGCAATCTGCAGGATGCTGGTGCCCGCCCGCGAGGTCTGTGCCAGCACGTGGCTCTGCGGCTGGCCAAGCCCCAACACCACGAAAGGGGCCGAGGCGGCATTGTCGGACAGCTTGACGAAGGCGGCGACCAGCTTGTCGCGCCGATCACCTTCCACGCTGCGACCGATCAACGCCGTCGGCCCGGTGTCGGCCAACAGACGGGACACTTCGGGAAACTCATCCTGCAAAAACAGACGACGCCCCTGATCAAAGCCAAACGTGCGTCGATGGTCGGGATGCACCAGCAGATCGCCCCAGCGGTTGCTCAGGTACACCTGGTATTCCTTCGGCAGATCGCCCTGCAACTGTGTGAATAACTGATCCAGATCGACGTTGATCACCAGCAGCGCAAACACCTTGCCGTCGGCGTTTGCCACCGGTGTCGACACATGCAACGTCGGCTTGCCGAGGCCCGAATGCGCGCCCTGCTCATGGTTAATGACGATGGGCGAAATCCGCACCTCGCCCACCGGCATGTGCAGCGCCTCGAAAACGTAGCCGTAATGCCCCTTCTCTTGCAGGTCCGCGCCCTCGACCCTGACGATATTCGACCCGTCGCGGTCCTGCCGCACCAGCTCAAGCCCGTGGTCGGTGGTGCTGATCAGACGAATCTGCATATAGTCGGGGTGGGCCAGCAGCATCGCCCGGAACGACTCGGCCAGGTTGTCCTGCACCGTCGTGCGCAGTGCCGGGTCCTGGATCGCGTCCAAGTCATGAACCTGCGGGCCATTGGTCAACACCTGAGCGTCCAGAGAAATGTTACGCAGGCTGGCGTGCAAGTTGCGCCCCAGCACTTGTACCGAGGTCAGCAAGTCGCGCTCGGCCGCCTGCAGCAGCAGGTCCCGGCTGCTGTGGTAAATGTAATAACCCGCCAGCCCTGTCGGCAGCATGCCGAACAGCGCCATTAAACAGCCGAGCTTGAACGCTATGCCAAACCTCATCGCGACTCCCCCAACGGCGGCCGTTCGCCGGACACGATGCGTTGCCATAACGCCGCTCGCCGCTGGTCGTCCTCTACCGGGCGCAGCCAGATGAGACGGTTCGACGGGCTGGCGTCCTTGGGTTCCTGCAAGGTGTTGGAAAGGTCCTGACGCTCGGTGATGACGCGGCTGACCTCAGGTTCGAGCATGTAATTGATCCACGCCGCCGCCAGTACCGGGTCCCGCGCCCCGCTGCTGATGGCCCAGCAATCGAGCCACGCCAGCGCGCCCTCGCGCGGCACGACGTAGCCGACATCGGCGCCGTCGTCGCGCAGCTGTTTGAGCTGCTGACGACCGTAATTGGCAAATATCAACGCCACGGAATGGCTGCGGAACAACTCGGCAGCCTCTTCCGGCAGGGCGTAAAACGTCAGCACATTGCGGCGCAAGGCGATCAGTTTGTCGGTAACCCGCGGAAAATCTTCCGGTGAGATCTGAAACGGGTCACCGCCCAACGCCAGGCTCGCGATGGAGAAATTGTGGTTACTGGTGTTGAACGCCAGCACTCGCCCCTGAAATCGCGGGTCCCACATGCTGGTGATCGAGTCCGGCGGCTGGCTGAATTGCTTGCGGTCGTAAATCAGCCCCATGTCAGACCACAGGTAGGGGATGGCATACGTCTGGCCCTTCACGATGATGTCGGGCAGCCGGGAATAATCTCGAAAACGCGGCAACTGACGCGCAGTATTGGCGATCCGTTCCGGGTGCACGGGCTGCAGCAGGCCCAGATTCGCGTAGTTATGAATCTCGGCCGTGTTGGCCGCGATGACGTCAAAATCGCCGCCATGATTTTCCGCCAATTTGCTGCGCAGCACCTCGTCGCTGCCCACCAGCGTGACCTCGACCTTCACTTTGAAGCGCTTTTCGAACACGCTCACCAGATCGCTGTCGGCATAACCCGGCCAGGCCAGAACGCGCAGCGTTTGCTCGGCGCCGTTGGCGTGCAAGGACGCGAACAGGCAGCAGCACATCAACCACAAAGGGCACAGGAATTTCATGGACGATGCCCGGAAGCGGTGATAACGGCACTATACATATGGCAATGTGCCGTTGCTTGGCAACCTGTTTGCGCAAACACCGCTGTCTGTCGGAAAGTCGACGCTGGCCTGGCGCGTCGATTGGGCTAGAATCGCCCCTCTTCAACCTTCAAGGAAGCAGGGTGTCATGCAGATTTCAGGGGCCATTCCGCTGTTGCGGATCTTTTCCGAAGAACAGGCCAAGGCGTTTTATGTGGACTTTCTCGGCTTTCAGATTGAATGGGAGCATCGCTTCGAAGACGACCTCCCGCTGTATGCCCAAGCACGTCGAGGCGATCTGGTGATTCACCTGACCGGCCACCATGGCGACGCCACGCCGGGTTCGACGGTCTTTGTGCCGGTAAACGACATCGACAGCCTTCACGCCGAACTCAACGCCAAACGCTACAAACACGCCCGACCGGGCATTCAGGAACAAGGCTGGGGCAAAGTGATGGAAATCGCCGACCCGTTTGGCAATCGGCTGCGATTTTGCGAGCTGTCCGACGACTGAAGCCCTGTCAACCGCCAACGGTGTGTCAGGCCGGCCGCGCCGACCGATACACCAGGCTCGGCGCCTGCCCCGGTACGTCGTCGAGGGTATCGATGCGGTGCATGCCAACCTTCTCCAGCACGCGGATCGACGCATGGTGCAGGGGTCTGACCACCGCGTAGACCTCGGGCACTCGTAGCTCAACGAACCCGAACGCCAGCGCCGCCTGACTGAGTTCGGTGGCGAACCCCTTCCCCCAAGCCTTGGGGCCGAAGCGGTAGCCCAGATTCAACCGCAGAACGTCGCCATAACGACGGGCGTCGAGGCCGCCGAAGCCGATCACTTCATCGGGGGACTCACACGTGCAGATCGCCCATTGCCCATAGCCCTTTTCCTCCCAGTGAGCCAGCCAACCGTCGAGCAGGGATTGCGCCTGATCAAGCTGGGTCAAAGGTCCGAAAGGGTTGAACTGGTGAGTCGCCGGGTCGCCGTAGATGGCGAACAGGCTGGCGAGGTCGTCGCGGGTGGGGGGTCTGAGGATCAAGCGTTCGGTGGTTCGTTGCATCGATGGGGGCCTTTCTTGTTCTCAGTCGGTTGAACGCACGCATCCCTGCTGCAGGGGCGGGTGCATTCTGGATGGCATTCCGATGATGGGCCGGTACAGGCGACAAATCCCTGTCGCCTGAACGATTTTTCGCGAATGAATTCGCTCCTACAGGTGATCGCCGTTTAGCCAATAGCCATGCGGTGAATCAAACCGCCAACAACCGCTCCCGCAATTTGGTGATTTCGTCGCGCATCTGTGCGGCGGCTTCGAATTCCAGGTCGCGGGCGAGCTGATACATCTTTTCTTCCAACTGGCGAATGCGTTTGGTGATTTCGCTCGGTGAGCGCAGTTCGGCCTCGTACTTGGCGTTTTCTTCGGCGGCCTTGGCCATGCCTTTACGCTTCTTGCTGCGCGAGCCTGGCACGGTGGCGCCTTCCATGATGTCGGCGACGTCCTTGAACACGCCTTTCGGGGTGATGCCGTTGGCCAGGTTGAACGCGATCTGCTTGTCGCGACGGCGCTCGGTCTCGCCAATCGCCCGTTCCATGGAGCCGGTGATGTTGTCGGCGTAAAGAATCGCCCGGCCGTTGAGGTTCCGCGCCGCACGGCCAATGGTCTGAATCAGCGAGCGTTCGGAACGCAGGAAGCCTTCTTTGTCAGCGTCGAGAATCGCCACCAGCGACACTTCCGGCATGTCCAGGCCTTCGCGCAGCAGGTTGATCCCCACCAACACGTCGAAAGTGCCCAAACGCAGGTCGCGGATAATCTCGACCCGCTCCACCGTGTCAATGTCGGAGTGCAGATAGCGCACACGCACGCCGTGGTCAGCCAGGTAATCGGTGAGGTCTTCGGACATGCGCTTGGTCAGCGTGGTGACCAGCACCCGCTCTTCCACCGCCACACGTTTGTGAATCTCGGACAGCAAATCGTCGACCTGAGTCAGCGCGGGGCGGATCTCGATCTGCGGGTCCACCAGACCGGTGGGGCGTACCACCTGTTCGACCGTCCGGCCAGCGTGCTCGCCTTCGTACGGACCGGGGGTCGCCGAGACGAAAATGGTCTGCGGACTGACACCTTCCCATTCATCGAAGCGCATGGGCCGGTTGTCCAGCGCCGACGGCAGCCGGAAGCCGTATTCCACCAGCGTTTCCTTGCGCGAACGGTCGCCTTTGTACATCGCACCGACCTGGGGCACGCTGACGTGGGATTCGTCGATCACCAGCAGCGCGTCGGCCGGAAGGTAGTCGTAGAGGGTCGGCGGCGGCGCCCCGGCGGGACGGCCCGACAGGTAGCGCGAATAGTTCTCGATGCCGTTGCAGTAGCCGAGTTCGAGGATCATTTCCAGGTCGAACCGAGTGCGCTGCTCCAGCCGCTGCGCTTCCACCAGTTTGTTCGCGCCGCGCAAATATTCCAGACGTTCCTGCAACTCGACCTTGATCCCTTCCATCGCGTCCAGCAGCGTTTCGCGCGGGGTCACGTAGTGGCTTTTCGGGTAGAAGGTGAAACGCGGCAGCTTGCGGATCACCTCGCCGGTCAACGGGTCGAAGGCCGACAGGCTCTCGACCTCATCGTCGAACAGCTCGATGCGGATGGCTTCCAGGTCGGATTCCGCCGGGAAGATATCAATCACATCGCCGCGCACGCGGAAGGTCGCACGAGCAAAGTCCATGTCATTGCGGGTGTATTGCAAGTCGGCGAGACGGCGCAGCAAGGCGCGCTGGTCCATTTTGTCGCCGCGATCGACGTGCAGCACCATCCGCAAGTAAGTTTCCGGGCTGCCCAGGCCGTAGATGCACGACACCGTGGTGACGATGATTGCGTCCTTTCGCTCCAGCAGCGCCTTGGTCGCGGACAAACGCATCTGCTCGATGTGGTCGTTGATCGACGCATCCTTCTCGATGAAGGTGTCCGACGACGGCACGTAGGCTTCGGGCTGGTAGTAGTCGTAATAAGAGACGAAGTATTCGACGGCGTTGTTCGGAAAAAACGCCTTGAACTCGCCATACAACTGCGCGGCCAGGGTCTTGTTCGGCGCCAGCACCATGGTCGGGCGCTGCACCTGCTGAATGACGTTGGCGATGCTGAAGGTCTTGCCTGAACCGGTCACCCCGAGCAGGGTCTGGTGCGACAAACCGGCGTCGATGCCTTCTACCAACTGACGAATCGCCTCCGGTTGATCACCGGCCGGCTCAAAACGGGTAACGAGTTGAAACTCGGACATGACGTACCTCTGTGTTCGCCCTCGCTCGCAGGAAGATTCGGAGCCAAGGCGTAATGAGCGCGGACGGCTGATCTCGCCAGGAGAAAAGACGTACATGAAGGTGTGATGGGACTACAAATGGAGTCGCCAACGCCAGCTTTCAAGCCATCATCAGGACATTAGTCCCCGTGACATGACTAATGGTCAAAAATAATCTGAAAAACCCGGAAAAAACCGCCCCCCGCCTGTCGCCCCCGTCCACGATGCTCTCTATACTGACTCCCCGTTTGCGCACCGCTCTAGTGCACTCGGCCGGAGCGATGCAATCCATTCACTCCCATTCAGAGCCCCTGCAAAAATGAGCCTGTTTTCCGCTGTCGAAATGGCACCACGCGATCCTATCCTGGGCCTCAACGAAGCATTCAACGCCGATACCCGTACCAACAAGGTCAACCTGGGTGTGGGCGTTTACAGCAACGAAGAAGGGAAAATTCCGCTGCTGCGTGCCGTTGCCGAAGCAGAGGAAATTCGCGTCGCTCAACACGTCCCGCGTGGCTACCTGCCGATTGACGGCATCGCCGCCTACGACAAGGCCGTGCAAACCCTGCTGTTCGGTGCCGAGTCGCCACTGCTGGCCTCGGGCCGTGTCGTGACCGTGCAGGCCGTTGGCGGCACGGGCGCCCTGAAAATCGGTGCTGACTTCCTCAAGCAACTGTCGCCGAACGCCGTTGTGGCCATCAGCGACCCGAGCTGGGAAAACCACCGCGCGCTGTTCGAAACCGCCGGTTTCCCGGTGCAGAACTACCGCTACTACGACGCCGCGACCCACGACGTGAATCGCGCAGGCATGCTGGAAGACCTGCAGAACCTGCCGTCCGGCTCCATCGTCGTGCTGCACGCCTGCTGCCACAACCCGACCGGCGTGGACCTGACCCTCGAAGACTGGAAAAAAGTCCTCGACGTGCTGAAAGCCAAGGGCCACGTGCCGTTCCTCGACATGGCCTATCAGGGCTTTGGCGACGGCATCGACGAAGACGCCGCCGCTGTGCGTCTGTTCGCCGATTCCGGCCTGACCTTCTTCGCCTCCAGCTCGTTCTCCAAGTCGTTTTCGCTGTACGGCGAGCGTGTCGGCGCGCTGTCCATCGTCACCGATTCGCAAGAAGAGACCTCGCGGGTACTGTCGCAGGTCAAGCGTGTCATCCGCACCAACTACTCCAACCCGCCGACCCACGGCGCGACCATCGTCGCCGCAGTGCTGAACAACCCTGAGTTGCGTCAGAAGTGGGAAGACGAGCTGGCTGAAATGCGTGTGCGGATCAAAGGCATGCGCGAAGAAATGACCCAACGTCTGGCGAACAACGCCGCGGGTCAGGACTTCAGCTTCGTGGCGCGCCAGCGTGGCATGTTCTCGTACTCGGGCCTGACCACACCGCAGGTCCATCGTCTGCGCAATGAGTTCGGCATCTATGCGCTGGACACCGGCCGTATCTGCGTGGCGGCGTTGAACAAACGCAACATTGAAGCCGTGACCCAGGCGATCCTCGCGGTCATCTGATCGTGAATGCCCCCTCTTTTAGCGGCCCGGCCGGGCGGCTAAAAGAGGGATTGGCGTGACGCTCCCCCATCACAACGGCTTGTAGCTTTCCTGATACATTCACGACAACCCGCCGACACCTCAGCCGCTCACCCTTCCGCCCCGCTCGCCTGCGAAGTAGCATGGCAGCGTCGTTCCTCATTTCGCGGCCCTTCCCGGCGGCATCACATGGCGGCAGCAACATGCACACGACCCCTGACAGCAACACCGCCACCGCACCGACTGAAGAGCGGCGCTGGAACACTCGCGCCCTGATCGTCGATGACGACGTGCCAATCCGCGAGCTGCTGTGCGACTACCTTGCCCGCTTCAACATTCAGAGCACCGGTGTCACCGACGGCAACGCCATGCGTCAGGCGCTGGCTGAAGAAACCTACGACGTCGTGGTCCTTGACCTGATGCTTCCCGGTGAAGATGGCCTGTCCCTCTGCCGCTGGCTGCGCGGTTCGTCGGACATTCCGATCCTGATGCTGACCGCCCGTTGCGAACCCACCGACCGCATCATCGGCCTGGAACTGGGCGCCGACGACTATATGGCCAAGCCGTTCGAGCCCCGGGAACTGGTGGCGCGTATCCAGACCATCCTGCGCCGCGTCCGGGACGACCGCACCGAAGAGCGCACCACGTTGCGCTTCGACAACTGGCGCCTGAACAGCGTCCTGCGCCAACTGACGGCCCCTGATGGCCTTGTAGTGCCGCTGTCCAACGCCGAATTCCGCCTGCTGCGCGTGTTTCTTGAACGTCCGCGTCGGGTGCTCAATCGCGAGCAACTCCTGGACGCCGCCCGTGGCCGCTCCATCGAAGCGTTTGATCGCAGCATCGATTTGTTGGTGTCGCGTTTGCGGCAGAAGCTCGGCGACGACCCGAAATCCCCGCAACTGATCAAGACCGTACGCGGCGAAGGCTATATGTTCGACGCCAGGGAGATTGGTTGATTCGCTCGGCTGACACCCTCTTCGCCCGGCTGTTCGGTGGCGCGGTGCTGGCGATCATCCTCGCGCACCTGTTGGCGTTCATCTGGTTTCACCATTACGGTCCGGCCATGCCGCCCCCGCCGTCGAGCTATCAGAACGCCCACCCCACCGAACCGTCCGGGGAAAGAAGCGAATTCTCCTCGGCCCTTAACGCCCTGCGCCCGCCACCGCCCCCTCCGGGACGCCCACCGTTTCTGGGCATTCCGCTGATTCCGCTGTTTTTTCAACTGGTGACGCTAGTGATTGCCGCGTGGTTCGGCGCCAAGGCGCTGAGTCGGCCGGTGCAGCGCATCAGCGACGCCGCCGAACGCCTGAGCGAAAACCTCGACAGCCCGCCGCTGGCCATCACCGGCCCCCGCGAAGCCCGGCAGGCGGCTGCCACGTTCAATCTGATGCAGGAGCGGATTCGCGATCAGGTGCAGCAACGGGGCCGCATGCTGGCCGCGGTGTCCCACGATTTACGCACCCCCTTGGCGCGGCTGAAATTGCGGGTCGAGCAGATCGAAGAGCCGAAGCTGCACGGTCAGATGACCCAAGACCTGAACGACATGATCGCCATGCTCGACGCGACCCTGACCTACCTCAACGAACAACGCACCAGCGAGGCCCTGCAATATTTCGACGTGCAGGCGCTGATCGAATCGTTGACCGAGAACGCGCAGGACAATGGCGATGATGTCGAGGCGAGCGGCACTTGCAAGCCGCTGAAGTCCCAACCGATGGCCCTGCGCTCGTGCCTGCACAACCTGATCGACAATGCCTTGCGCTACGCCGGCCATGCGCGGGTGGTGATCGAGGATTCTAGCGAACGGCTGCGGGTTCGGGTCGTCGATCAAGGGCCGGGCATTCCGGAAAACCTGCGCGAAGCCGTGTTCGAGCCGTTCTACCGCGTCGAAGGCTCGCGCAACCGCAACTCCGGTGGCGTCGGTATCGGCATGACCATCGCCCGCGAAGCTGCCCGACGCATGGGTGGTGACCTGCGCCTAGAAGAAACCCCCGGCGGTGGGCTGACGGCTGTCGTCGATCTGCCAAGGGTTTAAATTTTTAAGGCGATAGTTATTCCCTGTGGGAGCGAATTCATTCGCGAAAAATAGACCAGCCGATGAAGACATGTCGCCTGGCCAAACGCCTCGGAACGCGCCCGATCACTACCGCCAGACCCAAGCCCGGCGGCAGTTTCGTTGAAACCTCAACACCTTACTTGGGCAACTGACGCGCCCGGCTGTCCGCCACCCAATCCAACAACAGGCTATACGCCACGGCCAACAAGGTCGGACCGATGAACAGGCCGATGAATCCGAACGCCAGCAAGCCGCCGAACACGCCCAGAAGCACGATCACCAACGGCAGGTTGCCGCCTCGGCTGATCAAGTACGGCTTGAGCACGTTATCCACGCCACTGACGATGAACGTGCCCCACAGCCCAAGGAAAATCGCCATTCCGTATTCGCCCTTCCATGCCAGCCAGGCCGTGGCGGGAATCCAGATCAGTGGCGGCCCCATCGGCACAAGGCTCAGCAAGAACGTCCCGATCCCCAGCACCAACGCCCCCGGCACACCTGCGATGAGGAAGCCGATCAACGCCAGAATCGCCTGGGCCGCTGCCGTGCCGATCACCCCGTTGACCACCCGCTGCACCGTTCCCGCCACCAGATCGACGTAATACTGCGCCTTGTCGCCGATCAGCCGCTCCAGCAGGCTCAACACGAACGCCGCCAGTCGCGGGCCGTCGCGGTAGAAAAAGAACACGAAGACAATACTCAGCGTCAGTTCAAGAATGCCGCCGCCGATCTGCGCACTGCGGGCCAGCAGCCAATTGCCGACCTGACCCAGATACGGCTTGATGCTCGCCAAGAGCGCCGCGCCCTGCTGATCGATGGTGTTCCAGTAACCGACCAGCCGTTCCCCCACGAACGGGACGCTGACCAGCCACGTCGGCGGATCGGGCAACCCGTCGACCTGCACATCCTTGATGAACACCGTCGCGTCGCGAACGTGATCGGCGAGGTTAAACCCCAGCCACACCAGCGGCGCAGCCACCAACAGCATCCAGCCGAGGGTCAAGATGGCTGCCGCCAGCGACTCGCGCCCCTTGAGCACACGGGTGAGCAGACGCATCAGCGGCCAACTGGCAAACGCCAGCACCGCGCCCCAGAACAGCGCCGACCAAAACGGCGCCATCACCCACAGGCAGGCGCCGAGCAGCGCCAGCAGCAGGATCTGCACCAACAGGCGATCATTATTGAGCATGGGTTCAGTCCATAGAAAAGAAGTCCGCAGACCTGAGCATAACGGCGAACCTCGCGGCCCGCCTCGTCATGGCGTCATGCCTGGGTGTAGAACGCGCTTCAGCGGATGAGTTCGAGGGTCAGCCCCTGAGTCGGTTTATTGCCAGCCTCCAGACGCGCTGCCCGTACGCCCTTGCCGACCAAGGATTCGCGCCAGGCCTCGCCTTGGGGACCGGAAACCGTCACACGCAACGTGCTGTCCAGATTCAGGCCTCTGGACAGTAAGGTGATCCACGGCTCCTTCGGCGCATCGGTGAGCATCGGCAATTCGAGATCGCCGGAGCTTTTCAGTTCGCGTAACAAGGTCGCGGAGGTCGGCAGCAACTCGCCCAACGGCGCACCGGCCTGAAACTCTTCGACATGGAGCATGGCCCGGCGGTTGCCCCGGGTGATGCTGTACAGCGCGACGAGGGTGTCGTTGTCCGGCTTGAGGCGCAGCAGCAGATAGGCCTGGCCATTGTCGGCACCATACAGTCGGGCATTGCCGAACACTTCATTGGCCCACAGGCTGCTTTCGCCACAGTCCCGCGCCTGACACCAGAAGAGCAACTGCGCCCCCTGTTTTTGCAGCGCCTCGCGAGTTTCGGTGAACGCTTCGTCAGCAGAACGCTCGGCGGGGAGTTGATAGGTCACGGACGTAGTGGTGCCGCGAGCAGCCACCTGTCCGTCGAAGCGCAGTTGGCCGCTGATCTTGCGAATCGACCCCATGGGGAACACACGCTCCAGCTCGGACGCCGGTTTGTAATCGACGATCTCGGCATCGGTGGGGCGAGGCAGATTCGGAAAGTCCTGACTGCCCGCGACATCGGCAGCGTGGGCCATCGTCACAGGACCGCTCAGGCACAACAGCAACCCCAGCGCACGGGATAGACGCATAGGGGATCTCATCGCAGGTGAATCGAAAGGCAAACGAACGCCGCACAGGCGTGCGGCGGTGGGAAAGGTGAACGGGTCGAGCGTGGGCGGTGGTCCATCGTGCAGTCTCCTGTTTCAACCCGCCCAGCCTCGGCAGTTGCGGGTCGCAAGTCAAGAAACGGCGAAGAACCGATTGAAACAGTCTGCAACAGAGGTGGCGCCCCCGTCGTCATTGAGGTGCAGATGATGGCCACCGGGCAGCACAGTCACCTCGAAAGGCACGCTTTCGAGCAAGGTTTTGTTTTGCGCGAGGATTCCCTCTTCGGCCACGATCAACTGCGCAGGACAGCGGATGGCATTGACGAAAGACAATGCCTGCGAACGTGTCAGACGGATCGGCGACGCCAGGGTCAGGCGGCTGTCGCTGCGCCAAGTATAGCCCCCGGGCACCGGCATCAAGCCACGTTGCGCCAACAGTTCGGCGGCTTCGCGACTGACCGCCACTGCGCCCCTCATTCGTGCTTCGACGGCCCGGTCCATCTCCGCGTAGACCGGCTTGCGCTTGCTCGATTGCGTCAGTTGCGCCTGCAATGCCGCGCCCATGCGCTCGGCTGCGGCCTCGGGTTCGCCCAGTGGCGGGATCAATCCGTCGATCAGCGCCAGACGGTTGACCCGGTCAGGCAGAGAGCCCGCGACGATCACAGAGACGATGGCGCCCAACGAATGCCCCATCAGCGAGAAAGTGTCCCAGCCCATCTGCTGCGCGACCTGCAACACGTCGTGGGCGTAATCCGGCAGACCATAACCAGCGCCGGCCGGACGATGATCGGAGTGGCCATGACCCGCCATGTCCAGCGCCAGAATGCGCAGGCCTTTGAGCTTTGGCGCCAGACGGGCGAAGCTGTTGGCGTTGTCCAGCCAGCCGTGCAGGGCGATGACCGGCTCGCCGTCCTGCGGTCCGAACAGGTGCGCCGCCAATTCGATGTGCGGCAGGCTCAGACGGACTTCTTCGACAGAACAGGTCATGCGTGGGCCCGTTGACGAGAGGCCACGTCAAGGGCGGATTGTGCGCGGGCATCCCAGCGGGAAAACAGGCTCTTGAGCATCTGCGCGGTGTCCTCGGGGTGTTCCAGCGGAAACATATGCCCGCCGGGCACCGAAAGATACTCCCCTTCGCGCATGCTTTTCACCGACAACGCATGGTGACGGCGCACCACGTCGCTCTGCTCGCCGCGCACCATCGCCAGCGGCACCCGCAAATGCCGGGCGATGCCGGGGCTGGTGTGAGGCACGCTACGGTAAATGCTCATCTCGATGGCCGGGTCGAAACGCAGCCGCAACTGCTCGCCATGAGGTTGCAGGCCATGAAGCAGGTAGGCCTCGAAACACTCGGGATCGAACCGACGAAACAGCGTCTTGCCCGAGAAATAATGGCGGGCCGCATCGAGGTCGCTGAACACTTCACGACGCCCCAGCGTGCGGCCGGCCGGGGTGATGCGGTCGATGAAACCGAACCGTTTGGCGGCGCGAATCATCCATTGGTCGAAGCGCGTGAGCACCGGCGAATCAAGCATCACCACCCCGCGATACAGCTCGGGATGGCGCAAGGCCGCGTGGTAGTGCAGCACGCCGCCGAGGGAATGCCCCACGCCCCAGACCGGTTGCGACTGCGCCTGCAAATGGTGAATCAGCTCATCCACCAACGTCGTCCAGTTGTCGGTCACCGGAAAACGCGGGTCGTGGGCATGCTGCGCCAGATGGGTGATTTCATAGTCATCCCCCAGCGCGGCGAACAATTTGCCGTACGTGGCCGAAGGAAAGCCATTGGCGTGAGCGAAAAAAACGTGTTGGGCCATGCCCGCGCATCCCGTGAACCTTGATCAGGGGGCAATTGTGCGCACCGGCTTCCTGTCACAGCAATGACCGGAAGTGCCATCGGTGATGACAGTCCGGTCAACGGCTCAAGATTCAGCGAGCGGGCGGCTGCTCGCCAAGGGGAACGACCGCGACGGTCAGGCGGGAGATGCAGCTGGCCTTGCCGTCGTCGCTGGTCAGGCGGATGTCCCAGACGTGGGTCATGCGGCCGATGTGCACCGGGTGGGCCACGGCGGTCACACGTCCGCTGCGCAAGCCACGGAGGTGGTTGGCGTTGACCTCGATGCCGACGCAGTAATATTTGCTGGTGTCGATGGCCAGGTAGCTCGCCGAAGAGCCGACGGTTTCCGCCAACACCACCGACGCGCCCCCGTGCAACAGGCCATAAGGCTGATGGGTGCGATGATCGACCGCCATGCTAGCCGTCAGGGAATGATCGTCGAACGCCTCAAAGCGGATGTCCAGCAGCTCACCGATGGTGTTTTTCTGCATGGCATTGAGGGCGTCGAGGTTAGGGGTTTCACGCCATAGGCTCATGATATTTCCTTATTATTTGAGGCGGTATTGAAGCGCACCACAAGGTTTCGACGAGCGTAATTCGCTCCCACAGAATCATCCGCCGTCAGCACTATTCTGGGGTCAAACCGGATGCCGAACACCCAGCAGACTCATCGCCCCGGCCAACGGAAAGTCCCCGTCCAGCTGAGCGAGACTGGCAGTGTGCATCGGCTCGGCCTGCTGCAGATTGCCGTGCACCGCCAGACCAATCAACGACCCCACCAGAGGCTGATGACTGACCAGCAGCACGTCGTCCGACGCGTACAGATCCAGATTTTCCAGCACCTTGCGCGGGTCGCTGTCCGGCGTCAACCACGGCACGGTCACCACGGCGTCAGTGAAGCCCAACGCCTGACGCACCAGTTCGGCCGTCTGCTGAGCGCGGACATAGGGGCTGGCGATGATCCAGCGCAGCGGCTGACCCAGCAGATGCGCGGCGCTGACCAGCACCTCTTCACGGCCGTTGGCGGTCAATTCACGTTCGGCATCCGTGCGCGCCCGGGACTGGGCCTCGCCGTGACGCAGAATCCACAGGTTCATAGCTTAGGTTCCTCGTCTCGCACCGGATGGCTGGCTGCAGGCACGGTGTGCGGCGCTTCGCCTTCGGGCGCACGGGGCGCGGGCCAGTCGGCAAACGGCCAGGGTTTCTGGTCGGTGTGGAACGTGCCAAAGCGGCCGATCTGCGCCAGAAACTGACTCAGGCTGTCGCCAAACGACATCATGCTCAGGCTTGGCGCTCCGTAAAACAGGCGGTAGGCCAACTGCACCAGCACCACGACGGCGAGCACCAGCTCGGCGACCTGCCAGACCACCAGAAACACCACCATCCACAGGATGCGCAGCAGGATCGATTCGTGTTGCTTGAATTTGGATTCGTTCAAGGTGTTCTCCACGGGGCCAGAAGCGAAAGGCCGTTGAATCAGTTGAAACCGCTGGTCGAAATGAAATCGACGTCGGTCTTGGGTTCGGCGCGCATCAGCAGTTCGATGACCTGCTCCAGCGTGCGCCCTTCAAAGAGAATCGCATGCAGACCGGCGACCAGCGGCATGTACACCTGCACCTCCTGCGCCTTGGCCTTGAGCACTTTCAGCGTGTTCACGCCCTCGGCCACCTCGCCCAGACGGGTCACGGCCTCATCGAGGCTCAAGCCCTGCCCGAGCGCGAAACCCACCTGATAATTGCGACTTTTCGGGGACGAGCACGTCACGATCAGGTCACCGACCCCCGCCAGCCCCAGGAAGGTCATCGGGTTGGCCCCCTGGCTGACGGCAAACCGGGTCATCTCGGCCAGCGCGCGGGTGATCAACATGCTTTTGGTGTTTTCACCCATGCCCAGGGCGACGGCCATGCCGGAAATGATCGCGTAGACGTTTTTCAGCGCCCCGCCCAGTTCCACGCCAAAACGGTCGGCGCTCGCGTAGACGCGGAAGGTGCGGCCGTGCAAGGCGGCCTGAACCTGCTGACAGAGGTCTTCGTCTTCACTGGCGACCACCGTGGCGGTCAGCGCATGCTCGGCGATCTCGCGGGCGAGGTTCGGCCCGGACAGCACGCCAATCCGCGACTTCGGCGCGATGTCTTCGAGGATTTCGCTCATCAGTTTGAAGGTCTGCGCCTCGATGCCCTTGGTCAGGCTGACCAGCATCTTGCCGGTCAGTAAGTCCACATGGGGCGTCAACACGCTGCGCAAGGCGCTGGAAGGCAACGCCACGAACACCAACTGGCAGGCGCTCAGCACGCTCTTCAGGTCCGTCACCGGCTCCACCGCGTCGAGCACCTTGATGCCTTTGAGGTAGCGCGGGTTCTCGCGATTGACGCGAATCGCCTCGGCCTGCTCAGGGTCACGCATCCATTGCAGAACCCGGTGACCGTTCCCGGCCAGCAGATTGGCCACCGCCGTCCCGAAGCTGCCGCCACCCAGAACTGCGATCGGTTGCTGTTGGGTCATAAAAGCATCCATCTAGAGCCATCGAATCTGGCGATGCCAGCATTATACGGAGCGCTGTGCCCGCCACCAGCGGCAAAACACCACGACGCATCACATAAGCCGATGCCCTACTCTTCATGAGGAAATCGCCTACGGCTCGTTTAAGATGCGCGCACCGGATGAAAATTCCACTGCGGCGCCGATGAGCTATCGTTAGGGCGCTTTCCGATGAGATCAGCCCATGACCCCACCCCATTTCCCGATCCCGGCCCCGTACATTCGATGGCGACACGCATGACCACAGGAGTCCGGCCGTGACCTCGCAACGTGGCTGGAACATCAGCACCCGCACGCAGATACTCAGCCTCGGCCCCGCCCTGCTGCTGACCCTGCTGCTGATCAGCTTCTTTACCGTGGTTCGTATTCAGGACTTGCGACAGGAGCTGACCCACACCGGACAGTTGATTGCCAATCAGCTCGCCCCTGCGTCCGAGTACGGCGTGATCGTGGGCAACGATGACGTGCTCGAAAGCCTGATGAAAGCCACCATGAACACGCCCCATGTGCGCTTTCTCGAAGTTCAGGACAGCGCCGGGAAGGTGCTGGTGCACGTGGAGCAGGCGGCCGAGACCCTTCACGCCCAGCAGATTGAAGTCTTTCAGGCGCCTATCCGGTTGCAGCGGATCAAGAACGAAAGCGATCGCCTCGACGATGCCGACGACCTCGCCAGTGTGCCGGTCGAGGACTACCTCGGACGCGTGCTGGTGGGCATGTCCAGCGATGCGTTCAACGTACGCGAACAGGAAATCCTTCTGAAAGCGGGCATCCTCGCGCTGTTCGCCCTGCTGTTTACCTACATCCTGGCGCGGCGCCTGTCACTGAGCCTGTCCCAACCAATCAGCGCCATGAGCGACGCGGTCAAAGCCATTCAGCATGGCGACTACACCGCGCCGTTGCCGGTCGCGGATGACGCCGAACTGGGGGATCTGGCGCGGCACATCAACAACCTGGCGCTGGGGCTGGAAAAGGCAAGCCGCGAACAGAAAAAAGCCATGGATGAACTGATCCGCACCCGGGAAGAAGCTGAGCGGGCCAACAGTGCGAAATCGGAATTTCTGGCCATGATGAGCCACGAACTGCGCACCCCCATGAATGGCGTGTTGGGCATGTTGCAGTTGATGGAAACCACAAAGATGACCGAGGAGCAGGCTGAATACGCGTCCCTCGCCACCGAGTCCACGGAGCACCTGCTGCGGGTCATCAATGACATCCTCGATTTCTCTCGCTTCGAACGTGATGCCCTGGAATTGGAGAACATTTCCTTCGGTCTCGCCGACCTGATCGCCACCTCGGTGCAGGCGTTTGCCCACAACGCCCAACAGCGAGGACTGGCACTGGAGCTCGACTTGTCGTCGGGGCTTGATCTGTTACGGGTCAAGGGCGACCCGACCCGTATCCGGCAGATTCTGGTGAACCTGATCGGCAACGCCCTGAAATTCACCGAATTTGGCAGCGTGCGGATCGAGACTTCATGGCACGAGCAGGACGCCCAGCACATCCTCTTTACTTGCGCCGTGCGTGACAGCGGTATCGGTATTTCCGCGCAACTGCTGGAATCGATGTTCGACGCTTTTCAGCAAGCCGACAACTCGATCTCCCGACGCTACGGCGGCACCGGCCTGGGCCTGCCCATCGCGCGAAACCTGGCCGAGCGCATGGGCGGGTCGCTGGAGGCCGAAAGCAGCGAAGGCATCGGCTCGGTGTTTACCCTGCAAATTCCCTTGCAGCGGGTGCATCACGAAGAGCCACCCCCGCTGGCTGGCACCGTGGGCGATTTGCCTGCGGAACGTGACGGCTGCGTCCTGCTGGTCGAGGACAACCCGGTCAATCGCACCGTGGTCGAAGCCATGTTGCGCAGCCTGGGCCTGGAGGTGAGTGTGGCCGGCGATGGCGCCGAAGCGGTCAGCATGGCCAGCAAGGAAAAATACGCGCTGATCCTGATGGATTGCCGACTGCCGGTCATGGACGGCTATGAAGCGACACGACGGATTCGTGAACTTCCGGGCCTCGACACGCTGCCCATCATCGCGCTGACTGCCAATGCCCGGCACGGCGATCGGGACCTTTGTCTGCAATCCGGCATGAACGATTACCTGGCCAAACCCTTCAAACGTGCTGATTTACAGCAGGTTTTACAGCGCTGGCTGACCATTAAGCCATCTGCGACTGGCGATAAATGATAAATTGCGGCAGTCTTGTGTGCCGTGATCGACCCGCGACAACGCGCGGACGGACAATTTCAGTGCACAGGTGTACATTCATTTCGCCTGTGCTGTGACTTTCACCACAACGCAATAGTCTATGAGTAGGCTGCCAGCGGGGGATCAACCCTCATGGCCAGATTGGGTAAGAACTGCCACACCCTGCCGCACAGGATTATCGAGGAGCTCGCATGACCAAACAAAACGCCTTTACCCGGGAAGACTTGCTGCGCTGCAGTCGCGGTGAGCTGTTCGGCCCAGGTAACGCGCAACTGCCCGCCCCTAACATGCTGATGATGGACCGCATCGTTCATATCAGTGAAGAAGGCGGCAAGTTCGGCAAAGGTGAATTGGTCGCCGAACTGGATATCACTCCAGACCTGTGGTTCTTCGGCTGTCACTTCGAAGGCGATCCGGTGATGCCAGGCTGCCTGGGCCTCGACGCCATGTGGCAACTGGTCGGTTTTTTCCTGGGCTGGCAAGGCCTGCCGGGCCGTGGCCGTGCGCTGGGTTCGGGCGAAGTGAAATTCTTCGGCCAAGTCCTGCCGACCGCCAAGAAGGTCACCTACAACATTCACATCAAGCGCGTCCTCAAAGGCAAGCTGAACCTGGCCATCGCCGACGGTTCGGTCAGTGTCGACGGCCGCGAAATCTACACCGCCGAAGGCCTTCGGGTCGGCGTGTTCACCTCCACTGACAATTTCTAAGGGTATTCGCATGCGCCGCGTCGTTATCACTGGTCTGGGCATTGTTTCCTGCTTGGGCAATGACAAAGACACCGTTTCCGCCAACCTGCGTGCAAGCCGCCCTGGCATCCGTTTCAACCCGGAATATGCCGAAATGGGCCTGCGCAGCCAGGTGTCCGGTTCCGTCGATCTGAACGTGCCAGGCGAAGAGCCGGTGTCGGTCGATAAAAACCTTGAGCGATTGATCGACCGCAAGGTCGTCCGCTTCGTTGGCCACGCTGCCGGGTACGCCTACCTGGCGATGAAGGACGCGATCAAGGATTCCGGTCTGACCGAAGAGCAAGTGTCCAACCCGCGCACCGGCCTGATCGCCGGTTCCGGTGGCGCTTCGACCCTGAACCAGATGGAAGCGTTGGACATCCTGCGCGAAAAAGGCGTCAAGCGCGTCGGTCCGTACCGCGTGACCCGCACCATGAGCAGCACCGTTTCGGCTTGCCTGGCAACGCCGTTCAAGATCAAGGGCCTGAACTATTCCATCGCTTCCGCCTGCGCCACCAGCGCGCATTGCATCGGCGCAGCCATGGAACAGATCCAGCTGGGCAAACAGGATGTCGTTTTCGCCGGTGGTGGTGAAGAAGAACACTGGAGCCAATCGTTCCTGTTCGATGCCATGAACGCCCTGTCGACCAAGCGCAACGAAACCCCTGAAAAGTCCTCCCGCGCCTACGATGCAGACCGTGACGGTTTTGTGATCGCGGGCGGCGGCGGCATGGTCGTGGTCGAGGAGCTGGAACACGCTCTAGCTCGCGGCGCGACAATCTACGCGGAACTGGTCGGTTACGGCGCGACCTCCGACGGCTACGACATGGTCGCCCCAAGCGGCGAAGGCGCCATCCGCTGCATGCAGCAGGCGCTGGCCACCGTTGACGGCAAGATCGACTACCTGAACACCCACGGCACCTCGACTCCGGTCGGCGACGTCGCGGAAATGAAAGGCGTGCGTGAAGTGTTCGGCACCGACGCGCCGGCCATCAGCTCCACCAAGAGCCTGTCGGGTCACTCCCTGGGCGCCGCAGGCGTTCACGAAGCGATCTACTGCATGCTGATGATGGAAGGCAACTTCATGGCCGGTTCGGCGAACATCGACGAGCTGGACCCGGCTGTCGCTGACCTGCCGATCCTGACCAAGACCCGTGAAAACACGGAGCTGAACCTGGTCATGAGCAACAGCTTCGGCTTCGGCGGCACCAACGCCACGCTGGTCATGAAGCGCTGGACCGGCAAGTAATTCGAGCCGATCCCCGCATGTGAACAAGGCGCCTTTCGAGGCGCCTTTTTCATGCGCAAGCGCTTCTGCCGAAGCACAGACGATCCAGACGCCACGGTTTATGCTGCGTACTCTGTTTCCACGTTCATCGAGAGCCCTGACATGTTGACCATCACACCCCGCGCAGAAGACGTCGAAGGCCAGCCGATCCTCCGCCCCCTGCCCTCTGCGCAATGCCGCAGCGTCGGCCCCTTCGTGTTTTTTGATCACATGCTGGAAACGACCTACGCGCCTGGCACCGGCATGGACATCCGCCAGCACCCTCACATCGGCCTGTCGACCCTGACCTACCTCTTCGAGGGCGAGGTTCATCACAAGGACAGCCTTGGCAGCGATCAACACGTGAAGCCCGGCGATGTCAGCTGGATGACGGCAGGTCGCGCCATCGCCCACATCGAACGCACGCCGCAGGCGCTGCACGACAGCGGCTCGCGGCTGCACGGCTTGCAAGTCTGGCTCGCCTCGCCCAAGGAACATGAGCAGGGTGTCGGCCACTACAGTCATCACCCGGCTGACAGCCTGCCCGTGAATGACGGCATGGGCATCGCCATCCGGATGATTGCGGGCACCGGTTTCTGCCTCACCTCGCCCGTACCCGTGCTGTCATCGACGCTGTATGCCGAGCTGACCATGCAGACAGCCACGACCCTGCTGATCCCGGCCGACCATGAGCAGCGGGCGTTGTACGTGATTGAAGGGGACATGGCGCTGGATGGCGAACCGGTGGCGCCTAACACGCTGGTGGTGCTGGAACCGGGAACCGAGCCGACCCTGTGCGCGAACAGTGAATCCCACGCGGTTCTGATCGGCGGCGCGCCGCTGGATGGGCCACGGCGAATGAACTGGAACTTCGTCGCCAGCGACCCTGCGTTGATCGATCAGGCGAGAGCAAAATGGGCAGCGGGAGATTGGCCAACCGTGCCAGGGGAAGTGGCGCGGATAGAGCTCCCCAAGAGCAGATAAAAGCAGTTGGGAGCTACAAGCTGCAAGTCGGAGCGGCGCCCATCTGACTTGCAGCTTGAAGCTTGAAGCTTGAAGCTTAAGGCTGCTGTTGGAAGACCTCATCCAGCAGGTTGTGCATCGCGGTAAACGCGCGCTTCGACACGGTCGGGTTGTACATCTGGACGCCCGGGTTGTTAGCGTGCGGATCGGTGAACGAGTGGAACGCGCCGCCGTAACTCAGCAATTGCCAGTCGACGTTGGCCGCATTCATTTCCGCTTCGAAGGCAGGCAGCTGCTCTTTTGGCACCAATGGGTCGGACGCGCCGTGCAGCACCAGCACTTTGCCTTTGATGTTCTTGGCATCGGCCGGGTTAGTAGTGTCCAGCGTGCCGTGGAACGACACCGCAGCCTTCAACGGAGCGCCAGTGCGCGCCAGTTCCAGCGCACAGCAACCGCCGAAGCAGAAGCCGAAGGTCGCCAGACGGCCCGTGTCCACGGCAGCCGTGGATTGAGCGGTCAATTGATCCAACGCGGCCTGCATGCGCTTGTTCAACAGCGTGCGATCAGCCTTCAGCGGTCCCATCGCGGCGATCGCCTGATCGGCATTGGTCGGACGCACGCCCTGCCCGTACAGGTCAGCCAACAACACCACATAACCCTTGCTGGCCACTTGCTTGGCGATCTGCTCGGCGTCTTCACTGATGCCCATCCAGTTTGGCGCCATGACCAAACCCGGAGCCGCTTTTGCGCCCTCGCTGAACACCAGACGACTTTCGTAATTCTGGCCGTCAATCTGATACACCACGGACTGCACAGTAACGTTGCTCATTGCTGACTCCTGCTGTTGAGAATGTGGGGGAATCAAATGACAAAACCCGCCGAAGCGGGTTTTGACGGGTTTCGAGGTTAGACCGAGAGCTCGACCAACAACTTGTTCAAACGACGCACATACGCCGCCGGGTCTTTCAAGCTGTCGCCCGCGGCCAGTGCCGCCTGGTCGAACAGGATGTGCGACAACTCGCTGAAGCGGTCTTCGCTCTGTTCGTTGTCCAGCTTGCCGATCAATGGATGAGTCGGGTTGAATTCGAAGATCGGCTTGGAGTCTGGCACTTTCTGACCGCTGGCTTCCAGGATCTGGCGCATCTGCAGGCCAAGGTCCTGCTCGCCGATGGCCAGAATCGCAGGCGAATCGGTCAGGCGGTGAGAAACGCGCACCTCGCTGACGGCGTCACCCAAGGCGGCTTTCAGGCGCTCGATCAAACCTTCCTTGTCCTTGGCGACTTCTTCCTGAGCCTTCTTGTCCTCTTCCGAGTCCAGCTTGCCCAGGTCCAGATCGCCACGGGCGACGTCGACAAAACCCTTGCCGTCGAAGTCGCTCAGGTAGCTCATCAGCCACTCGTCGATGCGGTCGGTCAGCAGCAGCACTTCGATGCCTTTCTTGCGGAAGACTTCCAGGTGCGGGCTGTTCTTGACCTGCGCATAGCTTTCGCCAGTGAGGTAGTAAATCTTGTCCTGACCTTCCTTGGCGCGTGCCAAGTAGTCAGCCAGCGACACGCTCTGCTCGCCATTCTCGTCGGAAGTCGCGGCGAAACGCAGCAGGCCGGCGATCTTCTCTTTGTTGGCGAAGTCTTCGGCGGGGCCTTCTTTCATCACCTGACCGAAGTTTTTCCAGAAGCCTTTGTATTCTTCCGGCTGGTTCTTCGCCAGTTTTTCCAGCATGTCCAGCACGCGCTTGGTCAGTGCGGACTTCATCGAATCGATGATCGGGTCTTTCTGCAGAATTTCACGAGACACGTTCAGCGACAGGTCGTTGGAGTCCACCACACCCTTGATGAAGCGCAGGTACAGCGGCAGGAACGACTCGGCCTGATCCATGACGAACACGCGCTGCACGTACAACTTCAGACCACGCGGCGCTTCACGCTGATACAGGTCGAAGGGCGCACGGGCCGGGACGTACAACAGCGAGTTGTACTCAAGCTTGCCTTCGACCTTGTTGTGGCTCCAGCTCAGCGGGTTCTCGAAATCGTGGGCAATGTGCTTGTAGAACTCCTGGTATTCCTCGTCCTTCACCTCGGTGCGAGGACGGGTCCACAGGGCGCTGGCGCGGTTGACGGTTTCCCATTCTTCCGCTGGGGCAGGCTCGCCTTCCACGGCGTTCTGCTCTTTCGGCAATTCGATCGGCAGGGCGATGTGGTCGGAGTACTTCTTGATGATGTTGCGCAGACGATAGCCGTCAGCGAATTCGTTTTCGGCCGGTTTGAGGTGCAGCACGATACGGGTGCCACGATCGGCCTTCTCGACGGTGGCCACTTCAAAGTCGCCCTCGCCTTTCGAAGACCAGTGCACGCCTTCGCTGGCAGGCGTACCGGCACGACGGCTGTACACGTCCACCTTATCGGCGACGATGAAGGCCGAATAGAAGCCCACGCCGAACTGACCGATCAGGTGCGAGTCTTTCTTCTGATCACCGGTCAGGTTCTTCATGAAATCAGCGGTGCCGGATTTGGCGATGGTGCCCAGGTGGGTGATCACATCGTCGCGGTTCATGCCAATGCCGTTGTCTTCGAGGGTGACGGTTTGCGCGTCCTTGTCGAAGCTCACACGGATTTTCAGCTCGGCGCCACCTTCCAGCAACTCCGGACTGGACAGCGCTTCGAAGCGCAGCTTGTCCACGGCGTCGGAGGCGTTGGAAATCAGCTCGCGGAGGAAGATCTCCTTGTTCGAGTACAACGAATGGATCATGAGGTGCAGCAGCTGCTTCACCTCGGTCTGGAAGCCCAGGGTTTCCTTTTGAGTTTCCACACTCATGGTCATCAAACTCCAATCAGTCCATACAAATAGGGGTGGCCGTCCAAAGCGTCTGCCGGGGGCTGGACGACGGGTTGTCATCAAGGTGGGGGCTGGGTGGGGGATTTCAAGAGCCTGTGAGGCAGGGAATCACAATCTTCACGTGTCATGAGTGAATGGGTTTCTGCGTGAAGCGCCGGGAATAACGCAGCATAAACGATTAACCTGCGTGGTGTAGACGCGCCGTAACGTGACTGAAACAGGCATTCATTAATCCTGCTCAATAATGGAACTAACGTTATAAGCATGCGTTCGAAGGCTCGTAGATATTCAATAAGGAGAAACACCCCATGCGTAAGACTTTAGCCATTGCCCTCATGCTTTCTGCCACCTTGGGCCTCGCCGCCTGCGACAAAAAATCCGAGGATAAACAACAGGATGCCAACAAGGCAGCCCAGCAGTCTCAAGAGTCGATGCAGAAGGCTCAGGACAAAGTGAACGACGCCGCCAAAGAAAGTCAGGAAGCTGCGCAGAAGAATGCCGAAGCCGCTCAAGAGCGCGCCAAAGAGACCAACCAGCAAACGCCTGCACCAACTAAGCCGTAAGTTCCAAAGTTTCCAAAAAATAAAGCCCGCATTTAGCGGGCTTTATTTTTATTTCGAGAAAGTGGGCAACCCGGCGGCTCAGCGCCTGTGCTGCCCTTCCCTTTACGCCAGCGCTTCGCTGGGCTTGCCGAGCACACGGTCGATCACGAACGCACCGAACAACGTGATCAGCGATGGAATCAACCACGCCAACCCCTGCTCGCTCAACGGCAGATGAGCCACCGCGTCAGGCAGGTAGTCACCCAGTCCCGACCCCTTGATCGCATCGATCATCCCGAACAACAACGACACCAACATCACCGGCGCAACGACACGCCCCTGCGCCTGCCAGAAATCCTTGCAGAAGCTCAAGGCTACCAATGCGATGCACGGTGGATAGATCGCCGTCAGAACCGGGATGGAGAACTGGATCAGTTTGGTCAGGCCGAGGTTCGACACGAGCAGCGAGAACGCGGCCAGCAGGATCACCAGGGTTTTGTAAGACAGCGGCAACACGCGGCTGAAATACTCGGCGCAGGCACAGGTCAGCCCCACCGCCGTGACCAGACAGGCCAGCGAAATCAGTACCGCCAGGAAACCACTGCCCAGCGAACCGAAGGTGTGCTGAACGTAAGCGTGGAGCACTGCGGCGCCGTTGGTGGCCGTCGCGGCGACGGCATGACTGCCGGAACCCAGACGGAACAGGCTGATGTACACCAGCGCCAGCCCTACCCCGGCGATCAAACCCGCGATGATCGCGTAGCGGGT
Organism: Pseudomonas sp. NPDC088368; assembly: GCF_044753445.1. Taxonomy (NCBI): domain Bacteria; kingdom Pseudomonadati; phylum Pseudomonadota; class Gammaproteobacteria; order Pseudomonadales; family Pseudomonadaceae; genus Pseudomonas; species Pseudomonas sp. NPDC088368. Next base: position 1,228 of record NZ_JBIVNG010000014.1, on the reverse strand, counting down.
GATCAGCCGTGGCGATTCGACGCCACGGGAGCGGATCGCGTTGACGATGACAATGCCAAAGACCAGCGCACCGAGGGTGTCCATGGTCAGGTAACCATTGATGAACCCTTGGGAGAACGGCGCCGCCACATACGCAGGCTGTGCCGTCCCGACCTCACCCGCAGGCAAGGCGAACGCAGCGATGCCCAGCACGGCCAGGGCGACGATTTTCAACGGCGCCAGAAAACGCCCGACCGTGTCCAGCAAACGGCCGGGGTACAGCGAGACCCAGAACACCAGCAGGAAATACACGAGGCTATAAAGGAAGAGCGCCAGCGGGCTTTCGCCGGTCAACGGCGCCAGCCCCACTTCGAACGACACCGTCGCAGTGCGCGGGGTGGCGAACAAAGGACCCACCGACAGATAACAGACCGCCGCGAGAATCGTCCCGGCCACTTTGCCGATGGGACTGCTCAGCGTGTCCATCGCGCCGCCCACCTTGGCCAGCGCAATCACCGTGACCACTGGCAGGCCAACAGCCGTGACGAGAAAGCCCAGCGCCGCCATCCACACATGAGGACCGGCCTGCAAGCCAACGATAGGGGGGAAAATGATATTGCCAGCACCCACGAACAACGCAAACGTCATGAAACCCAATGCCAGGATGTCCTGACCTTTCAACACTTTCATCAAAGAAACCACACTGCTGAATCGGAATTAAGAAGAGGATTTCCCAAAGGGTCGAGGGAAATGCGGCCCATCCTTCTGAGACAGACCCGCCGCATGCCGTAGCCCCTTATGAGGGCCAGACCTGCAAAATGGCGCGTAGCCTACCCTATTTGCCGCACTAATACAGGGCAGAGCGACCGCTGAACGCACGTTCGCGTCGCATTTCGGAAAGGTCCTACAGCACAGTCTTTTTGCGAGGATTAACTGCCCAGCCCTGAGGCGACACATGCGCTAGAGCTGTAGGAGCGAATTCATTCGCGAATCGGGAGGACAAACGATGCATCTTTGTCGCCTGAACATCTTTCGCGAATAAATTCGCTCCCACAGGGAAATTGAGGTGTGTCAGAAAAATCTGCGAACCTGCGAAGAGCGTTAGCTCCAGCCAGATGCCGTTGCTCTTCAAGCACCATGGATCAGACGCCGCCGAACGCGACTTGGGTGCAGGCCGAACGCAGGCGGCGCGGAGTGGGTCGAGCGGCATGGATGCCGCGAGAGCGCCGCAAGGACATGGATGTCCGTT
>NZ_JBIVNG010000013.1:187003-221777 GCF_044753445.1 Pseudomonas sp. NPDC088368 | reverse complement strand
TGCCAAGTACTACACCATCAGCGGCAACGATGTCCTGCTGACCGCAGCCGGTATCGCCGCAGTCAATGCTGGCACCAAGCTGCCTGCCATTGAAGTCACCGTCAGCGACGGCCTGAAATCGGCGACCGGTAACGCCACTCCGACCGTGGTCACCAACGACGCACCGGAAATCAAAGTCACCGCTAATAGCCTGGATGAAGGCAAGGCCGATGCGACTACCGTCGCCGGCAAGCTGGACTACAGCGACAAGGAAACTGCGCACGACAAGCTGACTGTTTCCCTGTCGCCTGAAAGCGCCAAGTACTACACCATCAGCGGCAACGATGTGCTGCTGACACAGACCGGTATCGACGCTGTTAACGCTGGCACGAAGCTGCCTGCTATCGAAGTTACCGTTTCGGATGGTCTGAAGTCGGCGAGCGGTAACGCCACTCCGACCGTCGTTACTAACGACGCGCCGGAAATCAAGGTCACCGGTAGTGAATTGGCCGAAGGCAAAGCTGATGCGACGACTGTCGCCGGTAAATTGGATTACAGCGATAAAGAAACCGCTCACGATCAACTGACCGTAACCCTGTCCGACGCGAGCAAAACCTACTACGTCATCAGCGGCAACGACGTGTTGCTGACCACAGCCGGTATCGCCGCAGTCAATGCGGGCACGAAACTGCCAGCCATTGAAGTCACCGTCAGCGACGGTCTGAAGTCCGCGACCGGTAACGCTACTCCAACGGTGGTCACCAACGTAGCGCCCGAAGCTCAAAACAGCTCGGCGACCGGTCTTGAAGACGCTCCCCAAATCGCTGTCACCCTGCACGGGAAAGACACCGACGGCGCGGTGAAGTCCTTCGTCATCAATAACCTGCCTGACAACGGCACGCTGTACAGCGACCCCGCGATGACGGTCAAGGTCGTTGCCAACAGCACCATCGCCGCTGAATCCGACGGCACTGTGACCTTGTACTTCCAGCCAAACCACGATTGGAACGGTGATACGACCTTCAACTTCAATGTCGTCGATGATCTGGGCAAGACAAGTACGACAGCCGCCACCGCGACTGTCACTGTTACGTCAGTCAATGACGCCCCTGTGATCGACCTCAACGGCCCGGACACCGTCGTCGGCACCTCGAACGGCGTCGACTACACCACCACCGTCACCCAAGGTCAGGCAGGCGTTGCGATCTCGGCGGGTTCCGCTACGGTCACTGACGTTGACAGCAAGACACTGAGTTTCGCGACAGTTACGCTCAACGGCTCACAAAACGGCGATGCGCTGGACTTCTCCAAAGTGGCAGCGCTGAACAATGGCGTCGTGGCGACTCAAACCTCTCCAGGTGTGATCACGCTGACCGCCAGTGCGACCGGCACGCCGACCCTGAAGGATTTCCAGGACGCGATCCACGCCATCACGTTCAGCACGACCTCGACCGTAACCACGCCGCGTACCATCACCGTGCTCGTGGATGACGGCGCCGAGCTGAATCATGCGTCGTTGCCAGCCACTACCACGATCAACGTGCAGGGCGCAGCGGGCGGCACGATCCTCGGCGACGAAGACGCCACGCAAACCGTGTCGTGGGATTCGCTGGGCATCAACTCGTCTGGCTCGCCAGCGTCCGGCATTGTGATCACGTCCCTGCCCACCGCAGGCTCGCTGGTCTACAAAGGCCAAACGCTGACCACATCGGACCTGGGCAGCAACGGCCTGACCATCAGCAAGGCTGACGTCACGGGCGGTCTGTTGCAGTTCGTACCAGTGCACAACGCGTCGGGCATCAGCCCGGATTACGCACAGCTGACGTTCAAGCCGGTCTTCGGTTCGGGCGCAGATGCCGTCACTGGCAGCAACGCGACTCTGCACATCGACGTGAAGCCGATTGCCGACGCACCGAATTTGGACCTGGGCTCGACTGTCCTGCCAGGCAGTGCCGCGACAGCAGCGCCAACGTTGCCTTCGACCGGTCTGACGCAAGTCACCTGGGTCGGCAACCTGAGCGGTCTGCACACCGATGGCGGTGGCGAACCCACTGCCAACCTGAAAACGGTGTTCGACGCGGCGGCCTCCAATGGCAGCCTGGCGCACAGCACCACTACCGTTGCCAACTACGTGAGCACGAATGTCGTGCAGGGCACCGGGTCGCTGACTACGGGCCTGATCTACCTCGAAGCGGGCAAGTCCTACGCCTTCAGCGGTCACGGCGACGACAGCCTGCTGATCAACGTCGGTGGCACCAACGTGGCGACCGCCAGCTGGAACGTCCAGTCGGGCAAGATCATTGGCAGCGCCTACACGCCAAGCGTGTCCGGCTATTACACCCTTGAGCTGTACCACTACAACCAGAACGGCCCGGGCAACTACGAAGTCCAGATGTCGGTCAACGGCGGCGCAGCAACACCGCTGGGCAGCAGTGGCGTGCCGACCTACAACTCGATTGCCGACTTGCAGGCAGCCGGTATCGACGTCAGCGCGCTGAACGTCAAGGGTAACGCGGTTGAAGGTTTCTACACCGGCTACGCGCTGAACGAAGGCACCGCAGGCAAGGCCATTTCGCTGGTTTCAATTTCGCCGGCACTGACCGATACCGACGGCTCTGAAACGCTGAGCGTGAAAATCAGCGGCGTGCCTGCGGGCGCGGTGCTGAAAGATGCGACCCACAGCGCGACGGCTGACGCACAAGGCAATGTCGATGTCACCGGCTGGAATCTGTCGGGCCTGACTATCACACCAACCGTCGGCACCACCAACTTCACCCTGAAGGTCACGGCCACATCCACAGAGAAAGAGAACGGCGATCACGCCGAAACCTCCAAGACACTCTCGGTCATCGTGCACCAGCCGGTGAACACCGCGCCGGTACTGGATCTGGACACCACGACGCTGGGCCATGACTACAGCACGACGTTCACCGAAAAAGGCAGCCCGGTGTCGATTGCTGGCTTGCAAACCAGCCTCACCGACCACGACGGCAGCACACTGAAGTCGGTGACGATCACGCTGACCAACGCCAAAACGAGCGACTCGCTGAACCTGGGCAGCCTCGCTGGTCTGCATGGCATCACCGCAGATACCAGCACGGCGGGCAAGATCGTGCTGACCGGTACCAGCGCGACCACCTTCGCGGATTACCAGGCTGCGATCAAAAACATCACGTACAGCAACTCCAGCACCAACCCGGACACGACGCCGCGCACCATCACCATTACCGTCGATGACGGCACCGGCACCGCAACGGCGACGTCGAGCGCGACCACCACGGTTAACGTAGTGCCGGTCAACGACGCCCCAGTGATCGACCTCAACGGCCCGGCCACTGCGGGCAATGATTTCGCTGCGACCGCGATTCAGGGTCACACCGGTGTTGCCATCGCTGCGCCGACCACGCTGATCACCGATCCGGATGGCACCACCATCAAAGGTGCGGTCATCGATATCGGCACCGGCCTGAAAACCGGCGACAAGCTGACTGTCGGCACCTTGCCAAACGGCATCACGGTCGATGCGTCCAAATCGACCACAACGCACATCGAGCTGACCGGCACCGCTTCGCAGGCGGATTACGCCACCGCCATCAAGGCGATCACCTTCAGCACCACCGACACCACCACAGGCGACCGTACCGTGAAAGTCACCGTCGATGACGGCGGCACAGGTACGCACACCGGTACTGCAAACTCGGTGATCTCGGTAAAAGCCAACGCCGCGCCGGTCATCGACCTCAGCGGTCCAGGCACCGATGCGGCTCACGATGGCGTGAACTACGTCACCAGCTTCACCGAGAAGAGCACCGCCGGCACTTCAATTGCTGACAGCACCTTGACCCTCGTTGACAGCGACAAGGACAGCGGCACGGTCTACACCGTGACCGTGACCCTGACCAACCCGGTCACGGCGGATGGCGACAAGCTGACGCTGGGCGCATTGACCGGTGGCATTACGGCGGACACCTCTGTCGCCAACGTGATCACCCTCAAAGGCACCACCGCCACCACCCTGGCCGACGTGCAGAACGCGATCAAGAACATCACGTTCAGCAACACCAGCAACAACCCAAGCCCTGCGGATCGTACCGTGACGGTGAAAGTTGACGATGGCAGCGGCTCGAACGCTGTCGGCAGCGCTACCACCACCGTGAAAATGGTGCCGGTCAACGACGCCCCAGTGATCGACCTCAACGGCCCGGCCACTGCAGGCAACGACTTCGCTGCGACCGCAACCCAGGGTCACACCGGTGTCGCCATCGCCGCGCCGACCACGCTGATCACCGATCCGGATGGCACCACCATTAAAGGTGCGGTCATCGATATCGGCACCGGCCTGAAAACCGGCGACAAGCTGACTGTCGGCACCTTGCCAAACGGCATCACGGTCGATGCGTCCAAATCGACCGCGACGCACATCGAGCTGACCGGCACGGCTTCGCAGGCTGATTACGCCACCGCCATCAAGGCGATCACCTTCAGCACCACCGACACCACCACGGGCGACCGTACCGTGAAAGTCACCGTCGATGACGGCGGCACTGGCACGCACACCGGTACTGCAAACTCGGTCATTTCGGTCAAAGCCAACGCCGCGCCGGTTATCGACCTCAGCGGTCCAGGCACCGATGCGGCTCACGATGGCGTGAACTACGTCACCAGCTTCACCGAGAAGAGCACCGCCGGCACGTCCATCGCGGACAGCACTTTGACCCTGACCGACAGCGACAAGGACAGCGGCACGGTCTACACCGTGACCGTGACCCTGACCAACCCGGTCTCCAAAGACGGCGACACGCTGAACCTCGGCGCATTGACCGGTGGCATCACGGCGGACACCTCTGTCGCCAACGTCATCACTTTGAAAGGCACCACGGCCACCACGCTGGCTGACATCCAGAACGCGATCAAGAACATCACGTTCAGCAACACCAGCAACAACCCAAGCCCTGCGGATCGTACCGTGACGGTGAAAGTTGACGATGGCAGCGGTTCCAACTCTGTCGGCAGCGCTACCACCACCGTGAAAATGGTTCTGGTCAACGATGCCCCTGTGATCGATCTGAACGGCCCGGCCACTGCGGGTAACGACTTCGCTGCGACCGCAACCCAGGGTCACACCGGTGTTGCCATCGCTGCGCCGACCACGCTGATCACCGATCCGGATGGCACCACCCTCAAAGGCGCCGTGATCGACATCAGCACTGGTTCCAAAACCGGTGACAAGTTGACCGTGGGCACACTGCCAACGGGCATCACCGTCGATGCCTCCAAGTCGACTGCGACGCACATCGAGCTGACCGGCACGGCTTCGCAGGCGGATTACGCCACCGCGATCCAGCGCATCACCTTCAGCACCACCGACACCACCACGGGCGACCGTACCGTGAAAGTCACCGTCGATGACGGCGGCACTGGCACGCACACCGGTACTGCGAGCTCGGTGATTTCGGTCAAAGCCAACGCCGCGCCGGTTATCGACCTCAGCGGCCCAGGCACTGATGCGGCTCACGATGGCGTGAACTATGTCACCAGCTTCACCGAGAAGAGCGCCGCCGGCACTTCAATTGCTGACAGCACCTTGACCCTCGTTGACAGCGACAAGGACAGCGGCACGGTCTACACCGTGACCGTGACCCTGACCAACCCTGTAACGGCGGATGGCGACAAGCTCACCCTCGGCGCATTGACCGGTGGCATTACGGCGGACACCTCTGTCGCCAACGTGATCACCCTCAAAGGCACCACGGCCACCACCCTGGCCGACGTGCAGAACGCGATCAAAAACATCACGTTCAGCAACACCAGCAACAACCCAAGCCCAGCGGATCGCACCGTGACGGTGAAAGTTGACGATGGCAGCGGCTCGAACGCTGTCGGCAGCGCTACCACCACCGTGAAAATGGTGCTGGTTAACGATGCGCCTGTGATCGACCTCAACGGCCCGGCCACTGCGGGCAATGATTTCGCTGCGACCGCGATTCAGGGTCACACCGGTGTTGCCATCGCTGCGCCGACCACGCTGATCACCGATCCGGATGGCACCACCCTCAAAGGCGCCGTGATCGACATCGACGCCGCTGGCCTGAAATTGGGCGACAAGCTGACTGTCGGCACGTTGCCAACGGGCATCACAGTCGATGCATCCAAGTCGAACGCAACCCACATCGAGCTGACCGGCACCGCTTCGCAGGCGGATTACGCCACCGCTATCAAGGCGATCACCTTCAGCACCACCGACACCACCACGGGCGACCGTACCGTGAAAGTCACCGTCGATGACGGCGGCACGGGCACGCATATTGGTACGGCAAACTCGGTGATTTCGGTCAAAGCCAACGCCGCGCCGGTTATCGACCTCAGCGGTCCAGGCACCGATGCGGCTCACGATGGCGTGAACTACGTCACCAGCTTCACCGAGAAGAGCACCGCCGGCACTTCAATTGCTGACAGCACCTTGACCCTCGTTGACAGCGACAAGGACAGCGGCACGGTCTACACCGTGACCGTGACCCTGACCAACCCGGTCACGGCGGATGGCGACAAGCTGACGCTGGGCGCATTGACCGGTGGCATTACGGCGGACACCTCTGTCGCCAACGTGATCACCCTCAAAGGCACCACCGCCACCACCCTGGCCGATGTGCAGAACGCGATCAAGAACATCACGTTCAGCAACACCAGCAACAACCCAAGCCCTGCGGATCGTACCGTGACGGTGAAAGTTGACGATGGCAGCGGTTCCAACTCTGTCGGCAGCGCTACCACCACCGTGAAAATGGTGCTGGTCAACGACGCCCCGGTTCTGGACCTGGACACCGCGAAAGACGGTTCCGGCTACGCAGGCAACTACGTGGCTGGCCACGCGGGTGTGGCGATCGCCAACACCACGGCACTGTCGAGCGTCAGCCTGTCTGACGCTGACACCACAACACTGAGCAAGGTGACAGTCAGCGTCGTTGGCCCACAAACCGGCGACCTGCTGACCGCCGTTGCGGCCAACATGCCGTCCACGGTTGTGGCCAGCGCGTACAGCAATGGCACGATCACCCTGACCGCCGCCACTGGAGCAACGCCAACCCTGGCCGACTTCCAGAAGGCGATTCAGGCGATCACCTTCAGCACCACCGACACCAGCAGCCCATCGCGCAGCATCAACGTCATCGCCGACGACGGCCAGCCGTTGAACCACGCGTCGAACACTGCCGTCAGCACGATCACCATCGCGCCTAACATCGCGCCTGTCGTCGATCTCAACGGGCCGGGCACCGATGACGCGCATAAAGGCAACGACTACAGCACCACCTTCACGCAGAAAGGCGGCGCCATTTCCATTGCCGACACAGGCGTGCAGGTCAGCGATGCCAATGGCGACAAGATTGCCAGCGTGACTGTGACCCTGAACAACCCTGTCAGCGCTGATGGCGACAAGCTGAACATCGCCGCAGGTCCTCTGGCGGGCGGCATCACCGTCAGTCAAACAGGCAACGTGATCACCCTCACCGGTAACGCGTCGACCACCTACGCCAACTACCAGGATGCCCTCAAAGGCATCACCTACAGCAACACCAGCACCCACCCGGACACCAGCACGGTGCGGACCGTGACAGTGGTCGCCAACGATGGCACCGGTACGTCCAACGCTACGTCGAGCTCGACCACCTCCATCACCGTGGTCAACCAGCCGCCGGTCGCCGTCGACGACAAAGGCACATCGTTCCCGGGCCTGCAGGGCAATTACTACGGCTACAAGGAAGGCACCGGCGCTGGCTTCGATGGCCCGAACCTGGGCACCATCAAGCAGGCAATGGATTTCATTGCTACTCACAACGCGGATGCAACCTTCACGTCGACGTCGGTCAGCTACCTGAGCAACACGTTCAGCAATGACCTGGGGCGCAGCGGCAACCTGAGTGCATTCCTTGGCAGCGATCAAAGCTCGATCGTCTACACCAACGGAACCACCCAGACGACAACCAGTGACGCGATCATCGAACTGTCCGGCCAAGTCAATCTGAAGCCGGGTACCTACTCGATGCAGGTGACCGCAGACGATGGCTACATCGTCCTCATCGACGGCAAGCAAGTGGCTGCTTACGATGCCAACACCTCCGTCGTCACCAAGGCAACACAGTTCACGGTGACGGGCGATAAAGCCCATGACGTTCAGATCGTCTATTGGGATCAGGGCGTCCACGCGAAACTTCAGGTGGCCATCGCACCGGTCGTCAACAACGTCATTGGCACCTACAGCCCTCTGGGCACCGCCACTGCGACGACGTCTCACGACACGCTGACCACGCTTGAAGATCAGTCGCTGGTCATCAAGGCGAGCACACTGCTCGCCAACGACACGGACCCTGACAGCACCACGCTGAGCATCAACTCGCTCCAAGGAAGCAAAAATCTGACGACCCCATCGTCGGTCGTTGACTCCACCGGAAAAGTCGTCGGCTCCGTGGTCATGGACGCGTCGAACAACGTCATCTTCACGCCAGCCAAAGATATCTCCGGTCTGGTGAAGTTCAGCTACACCATTACTGACGGTGCCAACACGTCGAATACGGCGTACGTGACGGTCAATGTGGTGGCGGTCAACGATCCGCCCGTGCTGGACCTGAACACTGCGGATGGCTCGGCTGCCACCGGCTATGCCAACAGCTTCACGCTGGGTCATGAAGCGGTGGCCATCGCCAGTGCAGTAGTAATCACTGACGTCGACAACACCACGCTCCAGTCAGCCACCGTTACCGTCAACGGCTATCTGGCGGGCGACGCACTGGCGTACGGTGCACTGCCGAGCTCGATTTCGGTCACCAGCAACGCCAATGGTGTCCTCACGCTGACCAGCAAGAATGCGGGTGGCAGCGCGCTTACCGACTTCCAGGACGCGCTCAAAGCAGTCACCTTCAGCACCACCAACACCGGCGGCACCCGTACAATCAACGTCGTGGTCAACGATGGCGCAGGCAATTCGAATACCGCCGTCAGCACCATCACCGTGAAAGCGAACGTTGCCCCGGTAATCGACCTGGACACGTCCGATGGTACGAGCAAGACCGGTTACACCAGCACCTACGTGCTGGGTGGCAACGGTGCTCCAATCGGCAACACAACCGCATCACCTGGTGTGAAGCTGACCGACACCGACAACACCACCCTGAGCAAGGTGACGATCAGCATTGCCACTGCACAAGCGGGCGATACCCTCGACATCTCCAAGGTGTGGGCGCTGAACAATGGTGTGACGGCAACGGTCAGCAACGGAGTCGTCACGCTGACCAGCGCCTCGACGTCGGCGCCAGCGACCCTGACCGCGTTCCAGGATGCGATCAAGGCGGTCACCTTCAGCACCACGGATACGACGGTGGCCACCCGCACCATTAACGTCGTGGCAAACGACGGCCAGGCGGACAGCAACATCGCCAGCACCACGATCACCGTCAACCCAGGCACGTTCAAGGCCACCGAAGGCCTTGCCGGCGCGGATACTTTCAACGGCACCGCCGCCAACGACGTCGTCGTGGCCGACGTACATGCGATCAAACTGGTCGCCGGTCAGAACTACAACGTCGCGTTCATGCTGGACAGCTCGGGCAGCATGAGCTCCATCCTGGATCAGATGAAAACCCAACTGACCTCGGCCCTGAACCAGCTCAGTACAGCGGCGAGTACCGTAGGCGCAGGCAAAGTGCAGGTGTTCCTGGTCGATTTCGACAGCACGGTACACAAGTCCTTTACGCTGGATCTGAAGAACTACAACCTCGATAGCCTGAAAGCTGACTTCCTCAACAGCATGACCAGCGGTGGCGGCACCAACTACGAGGCCGTGTTCCAGGCCACGCAGAACTGGTTCACCAGCTCGGCGGCCACCAGCAACACGAACGCTCAGAACCTGACGTACTTCATTACCGACGGTTTGCCAACGTTCACCGTGGACAACAAAGCGACGCTGCACCCGACGTTGATCGACTTCTACAACAACACCAATGACGATGTGACGCTCGATCAGAAGCTGAGCAGCTGGCAGCAGGGTACCGCCCTGACATCCAATGGCGTGACCATCATCACCGCCAACGGCGAGGTCTATCAGTGGACCCAGGACAGGGATGGCAACTGGAGCCGCAGCATCATTGGTGCCGTTGACGGCAGTTCAAGCAAAAACGTGTACACCCCGGTTGGCGGCGACGGCGGCACCACCACTGACGGGGTCACTGCGGAATCGAAGCTGGCCTTCGCCTCGCTGCAGAGCAACGGTCATACGGCGGTTGAAGCCATTGGCCTGAACAACACCAACGACACCCCGGTGACCGGCACAGCGCTGAATGACTACGACAGCAATCAGCATTCGCAGTCCAGCATCAAGGTGACTGACCTGAGCAACGCCATCCTCAGCAAGGAGACGCTGCTCGGCCCAGGCGATGACACGGTGAACGGCGGTGCCGGCAACGACATCCTGTTCGGCGACCTGATTGATTACACCTCGAAGGCAGGCACCGCGCTGCAAGGTGTCTCGGCACTGAAGGCATTCGCAGCGGACACATTGAAAGTCGACGTGTCGACGATCACTGACAAGGCGCTGCACCAGTTCGTGACCAGCCATGTCGATGACGTCGCCACGATGACCAAGACCTCGAACACCACTGGCCTGCCAGATGGTAACGACAAGCTCTTGGGCGGCGATGGTGATGACATCCTGTTCGGGCAAGGTGGCAACGACACCCTGACCGGCGGCAAAGGCAACGACATTCTGGTAGGCGGCGCGGGTGCGGACACCTTCGTCTGGAAACAGGGAGACCTGAACACCAACGGCGGCATCGACGTCATCAAGGACTTCAGCCAGGGGGAGAAAGACACCATCGACCTCCGCGACCTGCTGCAGAACGAATCCGACGCGACCATCGACAACTTCCTGAAGTTGACGACCGCCGCAGACGGTTCCGCTCAACTGGCGGTCAGCTCGACAGGTCAGCTGAACGCAGCGGGCGGCCTGGCCAATGCGGACGTGACGATCAAGCTGGACAACGTGCACTTCTCGTCATCGACTACGATCAATTCATTGATCGCAGGCGGCGACGCGGCAACCATCAAGGTCGACCACCACTGATAGCACCTCTGGCGACTGCTTCGGCGGTCGCCAGCTTTCGGATTACCGAGGACGAACCATGTTTTACGTTCAACGCAATTCCCAGGGAGAGTTGGTGCGCGTCGAAGCCTCAGGCTTTGCCGAAGCCACAGCGACACTGCCCGCTGACGACCATGAGATACAGGCCTGGTTCGCCAACGAATCAGTGGCGAACAGCCTCAATGCCCTGAAGCTCAGCGACGCCGAAATGATTCGGGTACTCGACGACTTGATTCAAGTGCTGACCAACAAGGGCGTGCTGCGCATCACAGACCTTCCCCCTGCCGCACAAGCCAAGTTGATGGACCGTAACCGGGCGCGGGTGGCGTTGGGCGGGTTGAGCAATTTGATTGATGACGAGGAAACCGGGCTGGTCTGATAGCACTTTGTCGGCTCTTTGACGTCAAATCTGTCCGCCATTGCATAATGGCGCTTTGATTTGACGGAGAAGGACTCCTCCATGACCACAGTGACTTACAACCTGCCGATCAACGTTTACGACCTGAACGACTGGTACAACGCCAACACCCACCTTTCCTACGCCACCTCTTCAGTGTTCCAACTGACCGACGGTTATCACACCCTGACCTATTCGGGCTTCGGCTTCACCTATGGCGCGTCCGGCGTCACCGGCGGCACCCTCACGGGCCTGAACTGGATGCAAGGCACACAACCGGTGTTCAGCGTCACAGGCCTCAGCACCAACTACAACACGCTGCTCAACTACGCTCTGACGGGTGACGACGTGGCCATCGGTGCGCTGGCACTGAAGGGCAATGACACCTTCATCGGCTCGTACGGCAACGATGATTTCTACGGTTACGCCGGCAACGACACCTTCAATGGCAATGGCGGGATCGACACTGTCTGGTACGACACCAACAAATCCACGGCCGTGATCAAGGCCACGTCCACCGGCTACACCGTCATCACCCCCGGCAAGATCGACACCCTGACCAACATCGAACGCCTGGAATTCGGCGACGGCAGCTCGCTGGCCCTCGATGTTCAGGTAGGTCAGAACGCTGGTTCAGCTTATCGGCTTTATCAGGCCGCGTTCGACCGCACGCCTGACACCGCTGGCCTGAAGTACTGGATCGCGGAGATGGATCAGGGCCAGAACATCGGCCAGATCGCGCAGAGTTTTGTCAACAGTGCCGAGTTCAAGACCTTGAACCCGGGGCAGGATCAGAACTCGATCATCAACAACTACTACCTGCACGTGCTGCACCGCACCGCCGATGACGCGGGCTACCAATACTGGAACACCCAGATGGCCAACGGCATGAAAGCCAATGAAGTGCTGGTGTCTTTCTCGGAAAGTCAGGAAAACCTGAACAACACCAAAGCCGCGCTGGACGGGGGCATCTGGTTGAGTTGAGCGGAGGTTGCGGCGCGACGGCCTCTCTCGATGCCGTCCGCCCAACTGAAAAATTGTTTCCAACACTGAATTAGTCAGCCCGGCCTGATACCATCTCGCGTTTTTTAATGGCGTTCGGACACTTCCCGTCCAGCGCCAGCGAAAGTCGACCTGAGCCCGGCCAGGCTACAGAAAGCTCGACGTTCAGGAATGGCAAACAATGGACTTTGGTGTATGACCCGCCTCACGCAACGGAACAGAAACGCTTACGCACTACTCGCTGTAATCGCCTTAGCCTTCCTCGCCCTTCTTGTGAAAAACAGTGGCCTGTACCCGTTTGTCTTCGGCGATGAATACACCTACAGCCGTTACGCACGACTGCAGCCGCTGTCTGACTCGTTGATTCCCGGCTATCTGTATCTCGCCGTTTATCGGCTGACGAGCCACTGTGGAACGGACTTCCTCGGCTGCGCGCGCATTCTCAACGCATTGTTTTTCGTCGCCTCTGCCCCGTTCATCTACTGGGTTGCTCGCCGGGTCGCATCATTCGTGCCTTCGCTGCTGATTACCCTGTGCGCGATGGCGGCACCCATCAATGCTTACACCGCCCATTTCATGCCGGAAGCCATGTACTTCTTCGGATTCTGGGTGTTTGCCTGGTGCCTGACGCGCGCCGTGGCCGAGCGCTGGACAGACTGGGGCATCGCCGGTTTCATCCTCGGCTGCACGGCGCTGGTCAAGCCGCATTCCATGCTGTTCGTGCCCGCCTTGCTGATTTACATCGGCTACCTGTCGACGCGCACCACTGAGCGCCCCGTCGTTTCGGCAGTTCGAAACATCGCAGCATTCCTGATCGCCGGCCTCATCGCCAAATTCGCCTTCAGCCTTCTCATCGCAGGGCCAGCGGGACTCACCTTCTTCGGCCCGTCCTACAATCGCATTGCCTCCACCACAACCACGGGGCTGGACCGAGCCATCGAGTTGGTCCAACTGGCCCTGATCAGCCTTCGCGGCCATGTGCTGTCGGTGTGTCTGCTCATGGCCCTGCCGGTGGCGATCGGCTTGCAACGAGGATTTTCATCGCTGCGCACCCGCGAATGCCCCGACGCTGCCAGACGCTTGTCCATTCTCGCTGTTCTTTTACTCGCCAACCTGCTGCCGGTCGTGGCGCTGTTTTCGGCGTCGGTCGTCAACTCCAGCGTCTTCGAGTCCATCACTCGCCTGCACATGCGCTATTACGACTTCATGTTCCCGCTGCTGTGGATCGTGGTCGCATCGCAACTGGCTACCACCGCCACCGCCACTGCCGGGAAATGGCGCCTTGCGCTTGCGGTCGTGATCGCATTGCCAACGCTGTACGGCATCGCCACGCACATGGAGCCGTTCAAGCCCCACTTCATCGATGGACCGGAAATCTTTGGCCTGACGGTCCAACCGTTGACGTTCTATGTGCTCAGCATTTCTGGGCTGATCGCATTGGGCGCGTGGGCCTGGTCGCCACGGCTCGGCGCGGCACTGTTCATCTATGGCGTCATGCCGGTCACCGTCCTGACGTCCAGCACGTGGATCACCAAGGAACAGCGCATTCACAAAATCCCTGACGTATACGACCAGGCCGGAACGTTCGCACGCGAATACCTCAATGCCGAGGAGCGCAAGCATGTGGTGGTCATTGGCAGCGACATGGGCGGGATGCTCAAGGCGACGTTCTACATGGACAGCGCCGACATCACTCACGTTGAAGTCACTGAGGACAACCATTACGACTTCAAGGGCCTGCCCGCCCACAAAAACTGGGTACTCTCCATCGGCCAATACGTGCCTTACGCCAATGGCAGGCCGCAAATCATCATGCCGGGCTTCACCCTCACCAACATCGAGGATGGCCGCAATCTGGACTTCCGTTTCCCGGTTTCTCCACGCGTCGTCAGCCGGGTTAGCGGACTGTGGACGCCTGAGGTGTGGGGGGCGTGGTCGGTTGGAGACAGTGTGAGTCTGGATTTTGCCAGACCCCTTCCGGAAAAATTCCGACTGCACCTGAAAGCCAGCGCCTTTGGACCCAATATCGGCAAGGATTTCATTCTGCACGCAGGCGAAAGCCAGAAAGCGTTCACCCTCACGGATCAGGCCGCCGATCTGGTCTTCGACATCGATAACACGCTGCGCGCCACCAGTATCAGAATCGACGTTCCGGCCCCTACCAGCCCGGCGCAAATGGGCATGTCGTCAGATGATCGCAAACTCGGCCTGGGATTGGTCACGCTGTCGATCGAACCTGTCGAGCGCTGACGGGTCTGTTGTGACGGCGGGGCGGTCCAGCAAGGCCGCTCCGCTTCCATTTGCCGGGTTCGCGCGACAACTGCAAAACGATGCGCAGATGCTCCCAACCCCCACTCATGTTAGGCTCCGCCTCCTGATTCTTCAGTGCGTGCCGCCTTTCGGGCCGCGAAAGACGCCTGAGAACACCCCCTTTTTCGATAAGAGTTGCACGCATGCTTGAAGTGGAAAACGTCTGTAAGGAGTTCAAGCTCTACAGCAGACCCTGGCACCGGCTTAAGGAAATCGTCCTGCGCCGCAGTTTCCATCGCACCCATCGCGCACTGGATAACGTCACCTTTCGGGTTTCCAGTGGCGAAACCCTGGGCATTCTTGGCCGCAACGGCGCCGGAAAATCCACCCTGCTAAAGATGCTCAATGGCGTATTGCTGCCGGATGCAGGCCAGATCAAGATCACCGGCCGGGTAACTGGCCTGCTGGAACTGGGCACGGGCTTCGACCCCAACCTCAGCGGATTGCAAAACATCGTCGGCAACGGCCTGCTGTTGGGCATGACCCGACAGCAGATCGAAGAGCGCCGCGATGCCATCGTCGAGTTTTCCGAACTGGGGCCGTTCATCCACGAGCCGATTCGCACCTACTCCTCCGGCATGAACATGCGGCTGGCGTTTTCCATCGCCATCCACGCCGACCCCGACACCTTCCTGATCGACGAGGCCCTGTCGGTCGGCGACGGTCATTTCCAGCAGAAATGCATGCGTCGCATCAAGGAATTCCGGGCCAAGGGCGGCTCGATCATTTTCGTCTCCCACGACCTGAATGCCGTGAAAATGATCTGCGACCGCGCCATCGTCCTCAGTGGCGGGCAAGTCGTCGCCGATGGTCACCCGGAAGACGCGGTGAACATTTATAACCAATTGCTCGGCGCCGACGACGAAGACTACAGCGAACGCAAGCACATCGAGCAACATGGCTACGGCTCTCGTCTGGCTTACATGGATGGCGTGACGTTCGTGGGTGAAAACTCCCGCAGCACGGTACTTGCCAGCGGCGATGTCGGCCTGCTGGACGTCGTGGTCGCGGCAGATCACGACCTGGCAGATGTGTCCTTGGGCTTGATGATCCGAGACCGCTTCGGCCAGGACATTTTCGGCACCAACAGCCACTACCTGAATGTCCCGATTGCCATGAAGGCCGGGGAACGCCGGACCTTGCGTTATCGGTTTCCGATGCGGCTGGCACCGGGCAAATACACCATTACGCTGGCGCTGCATGACGGCGCCGACCACACCACAAACTGCTACCACTGGCACGACAACGCCATCGGTTTTGAAGTGGCCGGCATCACCGGAACTTTCTTTGGCGGCATCTGCGATCTGGCACCCACGCTGGAGCAACTGTCCGCCCCGACCGAGACTATCGACGGAACTGTAAGCAATGCTGATACCCAATAACCCTGACCTCGACTTCCAGGAACTCAATCGCCGAATTGAAGCAGAGGTTCAGCGTTATAAGCTGGACACCCGCGAGCGGCCAATGCCGGCCTTCGATCCGTCCCCGGCGCCGGTCTTTGACCGTCCTTACCGCTGGATGGAGCTGATCCAGCTGGATGACGAGCCTCTGCTGCTGGCGGCTTACCCGAGCCTGTTGGGCCGCAAGGCCGAGCGCAGTGAAATCCAGCAAGGGCTGCACCAGTTGCGTTCCGGCTTCGACAAGTTCGAAGTGCTGGCCAACCTGCGCTACTCACCGGAAGGCATGGCCCACGGCGCCGAAGTCCATGGCCTGCGCAAAGCCAAGCTCAAGAACACCCTTCGCCGTATTCCAGTTCTCGGCAAATTGCTGCTGAACGCCTACGCCATCGCTTCGACGGAATCCCGCAGCCGTTACTATGTCGCGCGTCTGGACCTGCTGACGCGCCAGCACAAACTGCAAAATGACGGGCTTGCGCACCAGCGAGACCTGTTCGACAACCAACAGCGTCAACTCCAGGTTCAACAGCTGCACCTGGATGAGCTCAATGGCTATCTTCAGGCACAACAACGTGCACTGGACGCGCAGAACGTTGCGCTTGGCCAGCAAACCGACTACATCAAGCGGCTCGAATCCGATCTGGATCAACAGCGCCTGATTCAACAGGAATTGCGTGCACGCCTCGGTCATCTGGAACGCGCTCCGCGCCAGGTCGCCGCGCCTGCCTCTGCCGATGCAAGTGTGGTCGCCACCCAACCGGCGGCGTCGAACCTGGTGCCGAGCAGCATTCCGGACAGCTTCTACCTGGCCTTCGAAAACCGCTTCCGTGGCGATGCCGAAACCATCCGCGAGCGTCAGTCGTACTACTTGCCGATCCTCGAAAATATCGCGCCGCTTACAGCAGGCCTGCCGCTGGTGGACATCGGCTGCGGCCGTGGCGAATGGCTGAACATGTTGCCGGAGAGCTATGCGCGTATCGGCATCGACCTCAACTCGATGAACGTTGAAGCCTGTCACGAGCAGGGCCTGAAAGCGGTACAGCAGGACGCGTTGGTCTGGCTGGCCGAACAGCCGGAAAACAGCGTCGCTGCCGTGTCCGCGTTCCATGTGATCGAGCACCTGAGTTTCGAGCAGTTCAACATCCTGCTGGACCAGTGCCAGCGCGTTCTGGCACCAGGCGGCACAATCATCTTCGAGACCCCGAACCCGGAAAACATCATCAGCGCGGCGACTCATTTCCACACCGACCCGACGCACATTCACCCGTTGCCTCCGGCGTTCACTGAATTCCTGGTCGAGTTCAAAGGGTTCGAAAACGTCGAGATCCATCGCTTGAACCCGATTCCGCGCGAATACGCCCTCAACGAGGACAGCGAAGTCGCACGTCGTTGTGATGCGTTGTTCTATGGTCCGCAGGATTACGCGGTCACGGCTCGCAAGGGCCAGATATGACCACCAAGCGTATCGATCAATTTGCAGCAACGGTCGCGGCGGGAGATGGGGTTACCAACGGTTTGTTGTTCACGCGTAGCCTGCTGCGCGATCTGGGTTTCGAGTCGGACATCTACAGCTTCACCATCCCCGACCAGATGGCCGGCCAAGTGCTGCCTGCGCGTACCTTTCATTCGTCCCAGTGCGATCTGCTGATGTATCACCACTCCATGGGCCACGATCACGGCCCGTGGTTGTTGCAGCAGAAATGCACCAAAGCGATGGTCTATCACAACATCACGCCGCCGGAGTTTTTCCCGGAAGGCGGCGGCCTTCGCCGTTATGCCGAGCTGGGCCTCGAGCAACTGCGGGAATGGCGCGAAGAGTTCGTTCATGCGCTGGCCGACTCCCCGCTGAACGAAAGCGAACTCGTGGAAGCCGGTTACACCCGCAGCAAGACCTTGCCCCTACTGGTCGACACCCGCCGTCTGGAAGGCACCAAGAGCCAACCGGCGTTCATGCGCGAGCAGCCCGACGACACACAGTTTTATCTTGCAGTGGGGCGTCTGGCAGAGAATAAGCGGCAATACCTGCTGATTGAGGCGTTCTACCACCTGTTGCAGAACCAGAACGCGGCCGAGCAGCCTCCGCAGCGTCTGATCATCGTCGGCGGCACCACCAGCGAGGCGTATGCCCGCGGTCTGCAATTGCACGTGCGCAACCTTGGTCTTGAAGACAGCGTGATGCTGGTGGGCAAGTGCTCCGAAGCCGAGTTGCGTTGGCTGTACCAGAACGCCCATCAATACTGGTGCGCCAGTGCCCACGAAGGTTTTTGCATGCCGCTGCTGGAAGCGAACTATGCTTCGCTTCCCGTGGTCACACAGGCTCGCTCGAATATCCCCGACACACTGGGGGAAGGCGGGTTGCTACTGGAGAGCGATGACCCGGTGGAATTTGCCCTGGCGGCACACTTCCTGAATACCGAACCCGGGCTGTATGAAGCCATGGTTGCGGCGGGCCATCGAAACCTGCTTCGTTACGAGCGTGAAAACCTGCGAGCTGCGCTGGCCACCTGGCTGGAACAGCTTGACCTGATTTCTCCAGTGAAGGAGTAAGACACCGTGCCACGCCTACTACTGACTGGGGCCAACGGATTCGTTGGCAAGATCCTGACCGGCCGCTTGCAAGCCGCCGGTTATGAAGTGGTCGCACTGGGCGGCAACGTCAGTCCAGCGCAGAGCATTGCGGATGAGTACCTCACCTGCGACATTCGCGAGGCAAGCGCCCTGGCGCAAGCGGTCGCCGATGCCCAACCGACGCACGTTATCCACCTGGCGGCGATTTCCCATGTGCTGACCAGCTTCAAGGAACCGTTGCTGACCTGGCAGACCAACGTGATCGGCAGCATGAACCTGCTCGAAGCGATCCGGCAGCACGCGCCCGATGCTTTCACGCTGTTTCCCAGTTCGTCGGAAGTCTACGGGGCGGCGTTCAAATCGGGTATCGCAGTGGAAGAAGACACCCTGCCGCAGCCACTGAACCCGTACGCAGCCAGCAAGGTCGCGGCGGAATACGCCTTCCGTGAATACTTTCGTCAGGGTCTCGACGGCGTGATTGCACGCCCGTTCAACCATATCGGCGCTCAACAGAGCCCTGATTTCGTGACCGCCTCGTTTGCCCGTCAAATCGCGCTGATCGAAGCCGGCCAGCAGGCGCCCGTGCTCAAGGTCGGCAATCTGGAGGCCATTCGCGACTTCCTCGACGTACAGGATGTGTGCGACGCCTACATCCAGTTGCTCGGTCTCGCCGGGAAACCAGGGCATCCGCTGTGCCTGAACATCGCCAGCGGCGACTCCCGCAAGATTCGCGATGTGCTTGAGCTGATGCTGAAACAGAGCCAGACGCCGATCGCCGTGGAACAGGACCCGGAGCGCTTGCGCCCCTCCGACATTCCGATTGCGGCCGGCAACAACGCGCTGCTCAAGCAAACGACTGGCTGGCAGCCCGCGATTGCACTGGAAACGACCCTGAGCCAGTTGCTGGATTACTGGCGCGAACAGGTCAAGACCACCCCCTGAACGACTTCGCCGCCGATGGCCGAACAGCCAGGGCGGCAATGCCCTTCGCATCACACTTTGATTCGAGTACGACAACACATGGAAATTGGCTTGGGCTGCACCGTTTGGGCCTCTGGCGAGCGCGCCGGACACCTCGACGGCATCGGCACTTATTCACGCGCGCTGTGGCAAGGGCTCAGCGACATCGCCGTCACCCAGGCCGATGTGCACATCAAACCGTATGCATTCGGACGCGACCTGCCAACCCTGCCGTGCGGTCAACCTGAACAGTTGGCGCCGCGCTTTCCGGTTCATGCGCTGCTGAGCGGTGTTCTCAAATTGCCTTTGGGCAACTCGGGCGCCATCCGCAAAAACGTCGATCTGTTCCACGCCCCCGATCACCACATTCCGCGCATTGCTGGTGTGCCGACGATTTCCAGCGTGATGGACGTGATTCCGATGGTGCACCCGGAGTGGATCAAGAATGACCTGCGCAGCCTGAAGAGCTGGCTGTTCAACTCCGCGATCCGCCAGTCGGACCACATCATCACCATTTCCGAGTTCAGCAAGCTGGATCTGGTGGAGCATCTGGGCCTGCGACCAGAGCGTATCAGCGTGACGCCGCTGGGCGTCGAGCCGGTTTACTTTGAGCGCATCGACAGCGAAACCCGGTATGCGGTGCTGCAAAAACACGGTTTGAAACCTGGGTTCTTCCTGTTCCTCGGCACGCTGCAACCGCGCAAAAACCTGCCGCGCATCCTGCAAGCCTTCGAGCAACTGCCCGCCGACGTGCGCAAGGAACACCCGCTGGTGATCGTCGGACGCGACGGCTGGAACAACGAAGACCTGCTGCCAAAACTGCAAGCGCTGGAAGCGCGCGGAGAAGGACGCTGGCTGAGCTACCTGCCGCAATCCGACGTCATGGCCCTGCTGCAAAGCGCCGTCGCCCTCACCTTCCCTTCGTTGTATGAAGGTTTTGGCCTGCCCGTGATCGAAGCGTTCGCCGCACGCTGCCCGGTGATCGCCTCCAACAGCACGTCATTGCCCGAAGTGGCGGGCCACGCGGCATGGATGGTCGACCCCTACGACGTCGACAGCATCAGCGCGGCCATGCAAGCTCTGCTGAACCAGTCGGCCTTGCGCGAAGAAAAGATCGAACTGGGCCTGATCCGCGCCAAGGCGTACACCTGGCAAGAGTGTGCCCGACAGACGTTGGCTGTTTATCGGAAGGTGCTGGGCAGATAACACCACTGGCGTCGCTTCGCGACGTGGCTCAAGCGCCACCCAAATAAAAAACCCCGCTGCCTTTTCAGACAGCGGGGTTTTGTTTTTCTACTGCGTTACAGCCCTGAATCAGAACGGCAGCAGGTGACTCGACAAATGCAGATCACTCACGGAGGTGATCGAACCGGTGTAGCTCACGGTACCGACCAGGGTGATGTCCGCAGCGTTATCAACAACGCTGGCCGAACCACCGCCCGCCGAGTTTACGAAGTAAACGTTGGCCGAATGCGCGGTGTTGTCGAAAGCGACAAACACTTCTTTGCCATTGACGGTGGAAAGGAAGTTTTTGTCGAAGTCAGCAACACTGATAGCGTTTTTGGTGGTGAGACCAACGCTATTACCATCCAGCAAGGTGACCGTATTAGCCGCGCCGCCGGAATCGGATGTGTCGCTTACGATTTCGGTACCTACGGACGAGAACAAGCCCAGGAAGTTGGAGAAGTCCAACGCACTGCCATTCGAACCGACTGCGAAGTTTTTCACCAAGTCGACACCGTTGGCGGCTGCCGAAGCGGCGAACACAAACGTGCTGCCTGCGTTGACAGTGACAGTGTCATTGCCAGTGCTGGTGAAGAAACTCTGTTGACCGGAACCCAGAATGACGGTGGACGCTGCCGCCGCATGAACCGATACGCCGTCGCCGTCACCGATGGTAATGGCATTGGTGGAGCGGTTGCTGCCCGCCAGGAAGATGTCTTCGAAGCCGGTCAGGCCGCTCAGATTGGTGGTGACGCTGGCCAGGCCAACGTTCAGCACGTCGTGAGTGGACGTAGTGGCGTGCAACGTCTTGCCGGCCAGATCAGCAGCGGTGTCGTTCAAGATCAGTGCTTCGCTGCCCGACAGCTTGATGCCTGCCGAACCCAATACCGAGCTGATGTTGGAGTAATCACCGGTCAACGTTGCAACCGACGATGCATCCACTTGAGTGGTGGTTTCAGTGTCGATGGTTTTCAACGTCGAGGCGGCAACACTGCCGATATCGGTCAGGGTCACAGCAACGCTGCCGTTGACGTAAGTACCGTTGTCCGACAGCAGGTTGGCTGCCGAATCGGTGACGTTGGTGTAGACCAATTCAACGTCGGTGTGGCTGTCGATGCTGGCGAGCTGAGCAATGGTGGCCGCGTCGGAGACGGTGACCGTCACGCCGTTCACGATAAAGGTACCGGCGTCTGCAAAGAGGTGAGCCGCAGTGTCGGTGACTTTATCGTAGGACACGTCATCAGCGACGCCATTGATCGCGCCCAACTGCTGGACCGTTGCTGCGTCAGTGACGACAACGCTTTGGTTGGAGGTGTATTTGGTGCCGACCGATACCGCATCAGCTGCCAGATTGGCGGCGGTGTCGGTAACGCCCGAGTAAGTCAGAGTACCCGCACCATTGGCAGCATCCAGCGCCGCGAGCTGTGCAACCGTCGCGTTGGCGGTGCTGTCGATGGACACGTTGATGCCGGACTTGATGAATGCGGCCGCATCCGTCGACGTCAGGTTGGCCAGACTGTCGGAAATCGAGGTGTAGTGGACCTTCGTGGCGTCGCCAGTGCGGTCAACCAGTGCCTTGAGTTCCGCGATAGTGGCAACCCCGTCAACAGTCACCGTAGAACCCGCCCCGACATAAGACGTCAGAACGCCCTGAGGCGAGAACAGATTCTGGTGAGTATCCGCGAGGTCTTCTGCGGTCACGGTGCCTGTGGTCATGGCCGAAATCGCTGCCAGGCTTGCCACGGTGGCCGCGTCGGAGACGGTCACGTTGACGCTGCCGTTCACATAGCCGCCCACGTTGTCGACAAGGTTGGACGCGGTGTCTTTGACAGCGGTGTAAACCAGTTCACCCGAAAGGGACAGGTGGCCGCTGATGGCCGCCAGATCGCTCAGCGAAGCTGCATCGGTCACAGTGACCGTGGTGGCCACCTCTACCGAAGCAGCGCCGCCAGCCAAGGCAGCGCCAGTGTCCGACAGATCAGTGAAGTGCGCATTCAGACCTGTAGCGGCCTTGATGTCCGCCAACTGCTGAACAGTCGCCGCATCGCTCACGTCGATGACTTTGCCGGTGATGACGAAGGTACCGTCACCGGCATTGCTCAGCGCATCGGCAGCCAGTGCGGCCGCAGTGCCTGTGACCTCGGTATAAGCAACCGAAGCGGACTTGCCAGCCAGGGTCACCAGATCAGACAGCGCGATTACACCG
The DNA here is from genome assembly GCF_044753445.1 of Pseudomonas sp. NPDC088368. Classification (NCBI taxonomy): domain Bacteria; kingdom Pseudomonadati; phylum Pseudomonadota; class Gammaproteobacteria; order Pseudomonadales; family Pseudomonadaceae; genus Pseudomonas; species Pseudomonas sp. NPDC088368. The sequence goes on along the minus strand of NZ_JBIVNG010000013.1, from coordinate 198,606 downwards.
CTAACGGTCACAGCAACACCACTATTGATGTAGTGGTGTGCATCAGCAACCACGTTGGCAGCCGTGTCGCTGATCGACGAGTAAGTCAGCGTGCCTGTGGTTTTCTGGTCGACAGCGTAGAGATCGGACAGCGAAATCGCACCCGTCACCTCGACCGCGACGGCGCCTGTGATGAAACCTGTCAGCGAAGCGGCGTCAGCGGCCAAGTGGTCGGCGCTGTCAGTAATGCTGGTGTAAGTAAGGGTACCCGTGGTTTTGATGTGGATTGCGGTCAGGTCAGCAATCGAAGCAGCATCGTTCACTGTCACGTTGACCGAACCGCCGATGTCCGAGTTGGTGTCGGCCACCAACGCAGCAACGTCGTCGGCGAGGTCGTTGTAGACCACAACACCTGATTTGTCATCGATGGTTTTAAGATCCGCGAGGCTGACAGCACCTTGGATCTCCACATGGGTGGTCGGACTCAGGTACGTGGTGTCTGCGACCAGTTTGTCGGCAGCGTCGATGACGCTGTCGGCGGTCAATGTACCGGCGCCATTGGCGGTATCGATGCTAGCCAGCGTCTGCAACGACACAGCGTCAGTGACAGTGACGTTCTTGCCGCTGATGACGTAGTGCGTGCCTGTGCCGGTAATGTTCGCCAACAGGTTGCTCGACGTGTCGCTCAGCGCAGCGTAGGTCAGGGTGCCAGCGCCGTTGGCGTTGTCGATGGCGGTCAGTTGCTCGATGGTCGCTGCATCAGACACCGAGACGTTCACAGCGCCTTTGACGTAACCACCGGCGTTAGTGAACAGATTGGCTGCGCTGTCGGTGACAGTGGTCGCGGTCACTGAACCGGTCCCGTTGACGCCGTCCAGACTCGTTAATTGAGCAATGGTAGCGGCATCGGTCACGGTCACGCTGACACCGGCTTTGACATAGCCATCAGTGTTAGCGGTCAGTGCAGCCACGCTGTCTTGAACCAGATTGGCGGTCAGGGTACCGGTGGTTTTCAGGTCGATGGTGCTCAGTTGAGCCAGGGTCGCGGCATCGGAAACGGTCACATTGACGCTGCCGGTCACGTAGTTGCCTGCGTTGGTCACCAGTGTGCCAGCAGCATCGCTGATGACGGTGTACGTCAGGCTACCGCTGCCATTCAAACCATCGATGGTGGACAGCTGCGACACGCTTGCCGCGTCATTGACGGTGACATTGACGCCCGCCTTGACGTAGCCGTTCGTGTTCGCTGCCAGCAATGCCGCGGTATCGGCAATGGTGTTAGCGGTCAGGCTGCCTGTGCCGTTGGCGTCGTCAATGCTCTTGACTTGAGCCAGAGTGGCCGCATCGTTGACAGTGACGTTGACGCCCGCTTTGACGTAGCCGCCAGCGTTGGCAGCCAATGCCGCTGCACCGTCCGCAATGTTGGTCGCGGTCAGTGTGCCCGTGGTCTCCAGATCGATAGCCGCCAGTTGAGTCAGGTTGGCCGTGTCGGAAACGGTGACGTTCACCGCGTTCTTCACGTAACCGCCCACGTTGGCAGCCAGAGTGGCAGCCGAATCGGTGACCGAGGTGTAGACCAGCGTTGCAGCGGTTTTGCCATCGACGTTCGTCAACTGGGCGATGGTCGCCGCGTCGGTGAAGTTGACGTTAACGGCCGAGCCCAGAACGGTGCTGGAGGCAGCGTCCAGATTGGCAGCGTTGTCCGTCAGGTTCGCGGACGTTACCACGCCAATGTTGCTGATCCCTTGAATGGTGCTGACCTGTGAAGCCGTGACCGGGTCGGTGATCGACACGGCATGCAGGCCCAGGAACAATGCATTCAGCGAGTTGGAGAGGTTGGCGTAGATATCGCTGACGCCCCCGTAGCTGATGGACGTTGCACCCGACTGCATCACGGTGGAGAGCTGCGAAAGCGAGATCGAGTCATCCGTCACGGTGACGATCTTATTGACCAGTAACGCGCTGTTTGCGGCCAGGTGGGCATAAGTGTCGGACACGTTGGTGTAGGTCACCGACTGGTCCGTTGCCAGGTGAAGCGTCAGCACTTGCTGCACGCTCAGCGCATCACTGACAGACAATGCATGACCCTGAATGGTTTGCAGGTTGGCAGGATCAGTCAGATGAGCAACCGTGTCGCTGATGGTGCCGTAGGTGACCGAGCCTTCCTCGACCGCATCACGCACGTCGGCGATGTCCTGCAGCGAAACGGTGCCTGTGATCGCGGCATCATGAAACGCCACGACATTGGCGTTGGCGAGGAGCGTCAGGTTAGCGACCGAATCGGTCACGGTCGTGTAGATGACCCCACCATCGGGACCCGCAGCCGCCACGACCGCCAGGATATCGGCAACAGAAGCCGTGCCCACGATTTCCAGTGCTTTGCCCAGAACCGCTTGTGCATTATCAGGATTAATCAGCGCCGCGACGCTATCGCCAACGGTGCCGTAGTCAATCGTGGTCACATCCGTAGCGCTCAGGTCGGCCAGTTGAGTCAGGCTCAGTGCGCCGGTCACCTGAACTGCGTGGTCGGCGGTCAGCTCGCCTGCGCCCAGCAGCTCGGTAATGCTGCCCTGAATGCCATGGTAGTCAACAGCGGCGCCAGCGCCGGTGCCCACAGCGGTCCCTACCGCAGCCAGTTGGTCAAGGGTAACGAACTCATCGTCAATCTGGACGTGCTGGTTCGTCACGACCGAAGCGTATTGCTCGTCCGCGAGATTCGCAGCGGAATCGTGCAAGTTGAACGTGATATCGAGGGTCACGCTGGCGTGGTTGACCGCACCGTCCACCAGAGCGGCGTAAGTCTGTTGCAGAGCCAGCGCACCCTGTGCATCGATCGGCGCAGTGACGTCGATGTGCGCGTTGGTCAGGCTGTAAGCGAAGTGATCGCCCAAAACGGTGGTGTCGCCACCGTTCAGGTAGCCGTGAATGTTTGCCAGTGAGTCGTTAACGGTGAAATCGTGACCACCCAACAACTCTGACACTGTCAGCAGGTTTGCGACGGTGTCTTTCAGGGTGAACGTGAAGTTCGCCTCAGTTTTGTCACCCGAAGCATTGTTGTAAACGTTTTGCGCAGCTGCCTGACCCACACTCTCCGCTTGGACGGTCAGATCGTCGCCCACGTGGTAGGTAGTGTCGGTCAGCGTGTAGGTCGCGTAGCTCAGCAGCGTAAAACCGGCCTTGTCAGCAACGATATGGGCCAGGGTGTCGTTGACGGTGTAGGTGTGACCGTTCGTCACCGAGTTCGGGCTCGGCGGGAAGATATCGGCATTAAGGTTCGCGATGGTGTCGGTCACAGTTTGATATGTCGGCGTGACGTGCGTAAGAGCCGCCACCGCGTTCACCTGAGCGACGGTTACGGTATCCGTGAAGTTGACTGCGACGCCAGCTTTCACATAACCACCAACGTTTGCAGCCAAATGCGCAGCGGTATCGCTGATGAAGTTGGCAGTCACAGCGCCGACGGTTTTGTCGTCAACGGCTTTGATCGCGGCGATGCTGACCGGGTCAGCGATGGTGACAGCCTTAGCGGCCAGGCCCGTAATGCCGCTAGAGTTCAGAGCGGTCAGAAGGTCTGCTTGAGAACCGGAAATTTCGCCTGCGAACGCGGTGACGTTCAGTTTCGGTGTGACATTGCTGTTCAGCGTATTGAGCAACTCAGCCGTGATCGGCGACGAGCCCGTCAGCGCGATGGTTCCGTTACCCGTGATCTGATGCACGACTGGAGCCACGAGGACATTCACGAGCAGAGTGAAGTCAAAAACCGGAGCTGCTACCAACGTGCTGAGATCAGAGACCGAAACAGTTGCTGTGCCGTCGATGACCAGACCTTTCGTGATGGACGCAAAGTCAACGGAAACGGGAGAGCCGGTAGTCGGTGTAAATACCACCTTGTCATTTACGATCGTGATCTTCACGTCACCGTTGGCGGTGCCAACAGTGAACTTGCCAGCATCAGAACCTGTACCGTTGGTGACAGTGAACGTTGGAGTTGTCACAGGCGGAGTGGTGTCGCCGCCACCGCCAGCTGTCGGCGTCGCGATCGACGCATCATTCGCGCCCTGATTCGCCGCATCGGCCAGTGCCGATGGGTTGGTCTGTGCTGCCACAACCTTGGTGTTGATCGAGGTGAACAGGGTGTCGAGGTTGGTGTTGCTGGTGACGCCGGTCAGTACGGCATTCAGGTAGGTCACCAGGTTGCCCAGCTCGGCCGGAGAGGTTTTGATCAGGGTGGCGACGTTGCCCAGTGCGGTGCTCAGGGAGTTCAGCACGGCGGTGGTCTGGCCAGCGGCGCTGGACGGGACCAGTTTGATCAGGTCCAGCGTGGCATTCAGGCTGTTGCTGTCAGCGTTGACCGAGGTCAGCACCTTGGCGGCCAGGGTGGTGTCGTTCAGGCCCTTGTCGGCGAACGCGATACCCACGGTAGCTTTGTTGGACAGCAGAGCGGCGTCGGCCTTGCCTTGCGCGGACGTGTTGCTTTTCGCACCGTTGATGACGGTAGCGACGAAGGTGTCACGGCTGATCGTGCCGGCGTCCAGTTGCGCTTTCCAGTACGCCAGACCGTCTGTGTCGCTGGTGCGGCTCAGGACGTTGCCGTAGATGGCGTTGACGAAATCGGTGGTGGTCATGCCAGCCGGGTATTTGGCTTGGCCTTCCGGCTGGGACTCAACCCAGTTCTTTGCGATCTGATTCAGGGAAATGGTCCCCGCGTTCAGTTGGTTCACCCAGTAGGCCAAGCCCGCCGAGTCGGGTGCACGATTGAAAAACGCGGTGTACAGCTCAGCTAAGTCCGACTGGGTGCTCATGTCTATCTCCTGACGACGAAAATTCAAAAGCCCCGCTGAAAGAGCGAGTCTTTTATTCCAAGATTTAAGTGTGTTTAAAAACTGTACCCAGAACGGGTGCCCAGACTTTATGGGAAAGCTGAGGCGGCAAGCATCTCAGGGAAACAATTAACTTTCTAGTTTTATTTTTACTTGCGCGCCGGTAAACCGACGCCAACAAAACAGCGGAACTAACGTCCAACTTTTTCGACATAAGCCAAATAATAGCTCCAGCATTTATATGGAAAATCGTGTCTTGCGGCAGTGGAGCGAGGTTGAGAGGCCACGGTCAGATTATTATCAAAAGTTTATAACTTACTGATTATTAACATATTTCAATAAAGTCAGAAAACAGGCGTCATTTTTAAGTCGACTAATCGTTCGCTCTAAAAATCAATTAATGACTCCGCGCGCTTACCGCTGAAACGCTTCCGCTTGGCGAGAAACTTTCCAACTATTACAAACGTGCTAATGCGTTTTCAGATAAAACCCTCAATCTGATCATTCTTTAACCACTTTTTAAAAACCGTACACTTCTTGTTCACTTGAACAAAAAACGAGCAAATAAAAGTGTTTTCCTGTCATCCACGAAGTATTAACTTCCCTCTTCACTCGCTTTTTTTCAATCTCTAATAAAGTGAGTAACTTATTCATTTCATTGAAGATTTTTTCCGAAAAGTGCCATCATTTTGGCATCAGCCGCTCGAAATCCTGACCAAATCGTCAATCACCGATTCAGTGCATTCGCTACTATTCCAAAAAAAACCTGCCTGAGCAGCGACTTGGCGGAGTGCCATTACCGGTCGTCGGATGGGTGAATCAGCTTTATCCGCTTGCCAATGGGCTTGGCTGCCCCGTCACTCCAGATCTGCGGAGGGAGGCGCTGAGCGGTAATGTCGAATTGCCAACGCCAGACCTATACTCCGCGCGTTCAGACATTGTCCGACAAAAAACCTGCATTTTTCTGCCGTCGTCCTGTAATCCAGGTGCCAGATAAGGAACATCTCATGCCGTCGCCGTCACAGTCCTATCCCTACATCGACCTGTTCACCCCTCTCAACTATTCCGAATCTGGCAGTGGCGACATTGATACCTACACCGCGTACACCGATTTTTCCGGCAATCTGGCGCATTACGCCTGGGTGATGAATCAAGTGGGCGCGAACGTCTGGAGCGCGTCACTGAATTCGCCCAGCGATTCAGTGGACGTGATTCAGCTCTCGATTCCAACGGGGTATGCGGTAGACGGCTACTCGCTCTCGATCACCAGTTCGGCAATCAACTCATCCGCGTTCTTTGACTTCGGCTCAATCAGCGGAAACGGCTTCGACGACAATCGCGCCTTAAGCAGCTTCAGCAGCGGCAACGTGGTCGGCTCAGGGTTATACAGCGTCACGATAGGCAGTGGGACCAACGTCCTCAGCTACACACTTCAACTGAACATGATCAAGGTCAACGAAGCGCCAACCACGGCAGAAGACGCGCTCTATCCGACCTTCTATACCGGCGGCCCGGCGGTCGATCTGTTCGACAATGTGGTGATCACTAACGAAGCCAACCAACACATCACCCAACTCACACTGTTAGTAGACGGCGTCGCGGCGACCGACAGCGAGTTCCTCACCATTGGCGGCAGCGATATTCACCTGGTGGCGGGCCAATCCGGCAGCTTGGGCAATACAGGCGTCACCTTTGCCACTACCAGCAGCAACGGCGCGATTCAGGTCAGCCTGACGATGCCGGCCAACACCACATCGGCAACGGTGCAGACGCTGCTTGATGGCATGACCTACAAGAACACCAGCGCCAACCCAACGTTGGGAGATCGTGGCATTACGCTCGCCAGCATCAGCGATGACGGAGGCGTTGCCAAAACAGGTCAGGACACGAGCACGCCCTACGACTACACCGCAGTGACCGTTGCCGCTCCGGCCAACGCAGCCCCCGTTGTGACCACCGACAGCGGCAGCGCAGCATTCGTTGAAAGCGGTGCCCAAGGCGCGTCCCAGCCAGTATCAATCGACTCGGGCATAACGGTGACGGACAGCGACAACACCACGCTCACCAAGGCGACCGTGAGCATCAGCACTCACTTCGTAAGCGGCCAAGACATGCTGCTGTTTGTCTCAAACCCCGCAACGATGGCTGATATCAGCGGCAGCTATAACGCCAGCACAGGCGTCCTGGAGTTGACCTCTGCCACCCACGCGACGCTCGCTCAATGGCAATCAGCCCTGCGTTCGATCACATACAGCAATCAGTCAGATAACCCGGACACCCAGACACGGACCATTTCCTACGTGGTCAACGACGGTACGTCAGACAGCGTCGCCGCCACGCGTGACGTGACGGTTGCGGCCACCAATGATGCGCCCGTCGTGACGAATTCCGGAGGCAGCGCCAGCTTTACCGAAGGCAATAATACGACCTCCACGCCTGTTGCAATCGACAGCGGCCTGACAATCAGCGATGTGGACAACACCACGCTCACCAGCGCCAAAGTTTCCATCACGGGCAACCACCACGCCGAGGACATTCTGGCCTTCACCAACAACCCGGCAACGATGGGCAACATCGGCGCCACCTACGACGCTGCGACGGGCGTTCTCAGTCTGTCCTCCGCCGGCTCGACCGCCACCCTCGCACAATGGCAAGCCGCCCTGCGTTCGGTGACCTATACCGATTCCTCTGACACACCGAACACCGGCGCGCGCACTATCACTTTCCAGGTGAACGACGGAACGGCGGACAGCATCGCCAGCACGAAATCGGTGTCGGTCACCAGCGTCAACGACACGCCGATTGCAACGACCAGCGGCGGTCCGACGACGTTTACAGAGAGCAGCGCCGGAGCCTCCACGCCGGTGGTGGTGGACAGCGGTATCACGCTGTCCGATGTCGACAGTTCTACCCTCGCGTCTGCGGTCGTCAGCATCACCGGTAACTTCAGGAGCGCCGAGGACCTTCTGAGTTTCACCAACAACCCGGCCACCATGGGCAACATTTCTGCAAGCTACAACTCGGCCACGGGCATCATGAGCCTCAACTCTTCGGGTGCAACAGCCACCGTCGCGCAATGGGAGGCTGCATTGCGCTCGGTCACCTACACCGACACCTCCGATGCCCCGACCACCGCCTCACGCACGATCACTTTCACGGCGAATGACGGCAGCTCAAGCAGCGCAAGCGTCCAGAAAGTCATCACCATTGCGGCCACCAACGACGCCCCCGTTGTGACCGCGACCAGTGGCACGACAGCATTCACATCAGGCAATAACAGCGTCTCAACACCGGTGGCGATTGACACAGGCCTGAGCGTGAATGACCCGGACAACGCGACCCTGACCCACGCGACGGTCAGCATCAGCCAGAACTTCAAAGCGGGCGAAGACGTTCTGTCGTTCGTCAACACAAGCTCGGCAACGTTTGGGAACATCGCTGCAACGTTCAACGCGGCGACGGGCGAGATGGAAGTGTCCTCCGCTGGCGGCACTGCCACCCTCGCGCAATGGCAAGCCGCCTTGCGCTCGGTCACCTACGTCGACACTGCGGTCACGCCGGACACCAGCGCACGCACCATCAGCTTCAAGATCAATGACGGTCAGTTGGACAGCACCGTCGTTACTAAAACCGTTTCGGTCGCCGCGGTCGATAACTCGCCGGTTCTTGAGTCCTCGGTTGGCACCTCAGTGTTCGTCGAAGGCAATAACACGGCGTCCACGCCTGTCATCATTGACAGCGGCATGAGCGTCAGTGATGTGGACAGCAGCAGCCTCCGGTCCGCCAACGTCACCATTACCAACGTGAAAGCAGGTGACACACTGGCGTTCACCGGCAACAGCGCGACCATGGGCGACATCACGGCTGGCGCCTACGACGCCAACACGGGGGAACTGGCCCTCTCGTCAGCGGGCGGCGCCACCCTTGTCCAATGGGAAGCAGCGTTGCGCAACGTCAGCTACAGCAGCAGTTCAGACTCACCGGACACCAGCAGCCGCAGCATCAGCTTCACCGTCAACGACGGCAGCAGCGACAGTGCGCCCGTGCTCAAAACCGTGACAGTACAAGCCGTAAACGACACGCCGGTGGTGGTCATCGACGACCCTGTCGCAACGTTCGTTGAAGGCAATAACGTCACCTCCACGCCGGTCGTGATCGCCAACGGTCTGATCGTCACCGACCTTGATAACAGTACGCTGGCCAGCGCTGTCGTCAGCATCACAGACAACCTGCACAGCGCCGAAGACGCGCTTTCCTTTACCAATAACCCTACAACGATGGGCAATATCAGTGGGAGCTACAACACGCTGACAGGCGTGCTGAGCCTGGACTCCGTGGGTGCAACCGCCACGCTCACAGAGTGGCAAGCCGCCCTGCGCTCAGTGACTTACACCAATTCGTCGGACAGCCCGAGCCTCGATACGCGTACGGTCAGTGTCACGGTGAACGACGGGACAGAAGACAGCGTCGTCGCCACCCAAACCGTGACCGTCACCGCAACCAACGATGCACCGGTGATCACGCTCTCAGCGTCCAACCCGACGTTCACCGAAGACGCGCCGGCGGTGATCGTCAATGGAGGCGTCGTGCTGAGCGACGCCGACGGCAGCACGCTGGCCAGTGCGAAAGTGAGCATCGCAGGGTTCGTCGCCGGGGAGGACAAACTCGCGCTTGCGACCGGCCTGCCGAACATCGGCGACATCGTGGCTTCGTTCAACACCACGACCGGCGAGCTGACGCTGACTTCCGCCAGCCATGCGTCCCTCTCTGAGTGGGAAACAGCATTGAGCGCCGTGACGTACGAAAACACCTCACAAGCCCCGGCGAGCACCACGCGCACCCTCTCGTTTACCGTCAACGACGGTAATGGCAACGCGGGCGACAGCACTCCCGTCACACAAGAGGTGACCGTGGTGCCGGTCAACGATGCCCCGGACGTCGTCTTAGGGGCCGCAACTCAAAGCGTGCGCCAGAACACCCCCCTGGTGTTCAGCTCGGCCAATAACAACCTGATCGCCATCAGCGACGTGGATGCCGGCAGCCATGACGTGCAGGTCACGCTCACCGCCAGCCATGGCCTGCTCAACCTCGCCAGCTCGACCAGCCTCACCGTCACCGGTGATGCCACCGTCGTCACGCTCACCGGCACACTGACGGCCATCAACAGCGCGCTGAACGGCCTGAAATTCACCCCGACGACGGGCTACACGGGGAGTGCGCTGATTGATATCTTTGTCGATGACCTGGACGCCTCGAACCCGCTCGATGCCAGCACATCCGTGGCCATCACCGTCACCACACCGCCACCGCCCACCACGCCAACCAATCCACCCGTCACGATTGACGGCGTACCGGTCACGACCACGCAGGTCACGTTGCCCGGTGGCGAGACCGGCACCAGCGTTTCGGTCGGGCTGACCACCTCGTCGCGTCAAGACAGCACGGGGGACGCCAACACCGCCGACATCAGCCTGGTCGGCAATGGTGCGTTTCCTTTACTCGTGGCCAAATTGCCAGTGGGTTACGGGCTGACCTCCGTCGGTGGTGGCGTCAAGTTAGCCAGCAACAGCGCAGAGACCCTCAAAGCCGCCATCGATGCGGCGACTGCGAATACCGATCAGGCGCACCAGAACGTCAACGGTCAGCACTTCCTCGACAAACTGGCCGCTGGAGCGTCGTTGCTGGTGAACACCATCACCCCCGTGACCGCGTCCACGGGGCCGACTCAAGCAATGGAACTGGCCGGTGCGGGGGGGTCGCAACACACCGCGCTGGTGATCGATACCACTCAAATGAGCGGCAAAGGCTCATTGGTGCTCAACAACGTCGACTTCGCCGCCATCGTCGGTGCGACCACCGTTCAGGGCAATACCACCGGGCAAACGCTGACGGGCGATGATGCCAGCCAGAGCTTCATCGTCAACGCCAGCGACAGCTTCGTCTTTGCAGGCGGTGGCAATGACACCCTGAAAATCACCACCTTCACAGCGGCCAACAACACCGTGCTGCAAGGTGGACAGGGCAACGACACCGTGCAATTCAGCGGCGACCGCTCGCAGTACACCCTCGAACAACACGGCGGTTACACCCTCGTCAGCAACAAGGACGACCCGAACCAGCAGGTCAAAGTCGTCAACGTCGAGAACCTTGGTTTTGCCGATGGTGTGGTGTCGATTCCAACCAACACGCAACAGACCACGCTGGCGGCGCTGTACGACGGATTATTAGGACGTCAGGCGGACGTGGCCGGTTTCGACTACTGGACTCAACAATCAATGAGCATCGGCGGGATCGGATTGTCGATCCTGAACTCCACCGAGGCCGGCGCCAAAGCGCTGAACGGTGATGTCAGCCATGACATCGCTGCTCTTTACACCGCCTTCTTTGGACGAACCGTCGACACCGCTGGCCAAGCCTACTGGACCGAGCAAGTCCAGCAAGGCCACCTGAACTTCGTGCAAGTTGCCGACAGCCTCCTCACCTCCACTGAAATGACCGGCCACAACAAAGCCCCCGCCACTTGGGACTTTACGGTCTGACAAAAAAAGGGGCAGCCCTCGAGCTGCCCGCTTTTACGCTCGGTGCGCGATTCGGGTGTTCGAATCGGTGCAATGAGAGCTGTATGCCTCGATCTGCCCTTAATTCTGGCCGAAGGCCGTGGGAGTGCCGGGGTGGCGCTCCACCTTGCCTGCGATCCATTGCGCAGCGATGGCAAAACCGGCCCACGCGGTGTGCCAGTTGAATAGAGTTCTCAGGTTTTACTGCCGCTGCGCGCCAGATCGTAGGCAAGCCAACTCCCACGCC
>NZ_JBIVNG010000013.1:172000-186907 GCF_044753445.1 Pseudomonas sp. NPDC088368 | reverse complement strand
CGCGAAAGCCTCTGCACACCTCGATCTGCCCTGATTCTGGCCGAAGGCCGTGGGAGCTGGCTTGCCTGCGATCCATTGCGCAGCAATGGCAAAACCGGTATCCACGGTCTGTCTGGCACACCACCCACCGCGCCCCCTCGGATTCCCCCGTCCTAACCTCAAAACTCCCACCCCACGTCCCACAACGGGTAATCACCAATCCGCTCAACCAACCCCGCCCGCAGCGGATTGGCGACGATGTAACGGGCCACGCTTTTGATGTCTTCATCAGAGCGCAATGCCCGGTCGTGATAGCCCATTTGCCAAACCGGGCCCCGGCGACCAAGCATCCGGTTGACGCTGTGCGCGCTGCGGGATTTGGCTCGGCGCATAAGCGTCGACAGCGTGCCGTTTTGCAATTCGATCAGCCAATGAAAGTGGTCGGGCATGACGACCCAAGCCAATGAATGCGCCGCCCCTTCCGTCTCCGCGAGCCTGAATGCATCCACCACCAATCGACCCACGCGCCAGTCTGAAAATAGCGGCACGCGGTCATGGACGACGGAGGTTAGAAGATAGAGTTGGTTGCTCGCTGAATATCGGTTGGCACGGAGATCTCGTGAACGTGGCGATGAACATGGCATGCCTGCGTGCCTTTCTGATGAACGTCAGGGAAGGCTAGAAGAGGGATCTCAGGACGATGGGGTGTGCAGTTGCACAATGTTTCCGATGACATGAAAGAGGAGCGTTCACAGCGGTGCGCCTACGGTCACAACGTATGTCGGACAGATTGAAGTGACCGCTTCTACTGCCGCTGCGCGCCAGATCGTAGGCAAGCCAACTCCCACGCCTTCGGCAGAAGCAGATTTGCGGTGATTTGCAGTTTTGATTCTGGCCGCAGGCCGTAGGAGCTGGCTTGCCTGCGATCCATTGCGCAGTAATGGCAAAACCTGTGTGCGCCGTGTGTCAGGTGAATAGAGTTTTCAGGTTTTACTGCCGCTCCGCGCCAGATCGTAGGCAAGCCAACTTCCACGCCTTCGGCAGAAGCAGATTTGCAGTGATTTGCAGTTTTGATTCTGGCCGAAGGCCGTGGGAGTGCCGGGGTGGCGCTCCACCTTGCCTGCGATCCATTGCTCAGCGATGGTAAACCCTGCCCACTCAGTGCAATTGCCACACCGCGTGGGCAGGGGTTTCTCCGTTGTCGTCAGGCTGGTACGGCGGCGAGTACCAAGTGCGACACATCCACATTGGCATCCGCGACGAACACGCCCACCTGCTTGATCCCACCTGAGGTGTCGGCATCCCAGACGACCAGCGTTCCCGCATCCGTTGCGGATGACGCCGCGTACACGCCATTAACCAGGGCAACGCCTTTGATCAACGCGAAGTGCCCATCGGTGACGGTGTGATTACCGGTTGGATCGAACGACAACGTGTCTTCGCCCGTCAGGCCAAACGCCTTGAGGTCGATCTTGTCAGTCGCGCCGGCAAAGTTATTGAACACATCCACCGGCTCCGTGCTGGTGAAACCCGTGTCGGCAAAGCTGAAGCTTCCTGCACTGCTCAATCCGGCAAAAGACAGGGTCACCGCGCCGGTACTGATGTTACCGTCCAGCGTGTCACCGGCTTCCGATGCGGTCGCGGTCAGTGCCAGGTCGCCGATGCCCACGGAGACGTAGTTCGCGGTATTGGCCACGCTGTCCACAATGGAGAAATGCCAGTTCGAGGTGTCGAGTGCCTGCACCGCAGCGACGGCGCCTACCTGCGCCAGCGTTACCGAATCCGTGACGGTGACGTCTTGCGCATGTTGCAGATAGTCGTAATGGTCGCTCTGCGCATTGGCCACGATATTCGCGCCACTGTCCGAGATGCTATAGGCCCAGAAATCATCGTCCGTGATCTTGCCCAGCGCGTCCCGGTCCGCAACGGTCAGGGTCCCGGCATCGTCGCCCGTGATGGTGACCGATGCAGGGTGTTTCACGAACGCCGGATCGAGGGTATTGATCGCCACCAACAGATGGGCCGCCGTGTCCTCGAGCTCGTATTCCTCTGAGCCCGTCGGCGAAATCACGCCCGCCGCCAGTGCGTCCTGCACCCCTGCAACCGTGTCGTGGATGATGCTCATGGTGGCGCCTGACAGGGTCGTCGCATCGTCACCGGTAGCCCCGGAAATGTGCGCATAGGTGTCACGCACGATATAACCGGGATGATCGGCTATTGCAGTGGCGCCGTCCGACGTCTGCAGGTTCGCCAAGGTGTCAGCCACCACAACCTTGGTCGTGTTCAACAGCGCCCCAGTCCCTGCGGCCTCGTTGATTTCGCTCACCGAATCACGAATGTCGTAGCTCCAGTCGTGGTTACCGGTCAGCGCCACCAGTTCGTTGTACCAATCCACCGAGAGCGTCCCTGCTGCGTTGTCCAGCACACTGATTTTGTCGACGTCGAGCAAGTAATACTTGGCCCAGGTCAGAATGGTCCAGGCCTTGTCGACCACTTCCAGACTGGCGACATTGAGATACACCGGACTGTTCGACACGATCTCCTTGACTGTGCCTACCGCCGTTACCGAACCGCCATACCCGGTGGCATCGACGCCGGTGAACGTCGCATCCCCGGCGATCGCAACAGTGGTCGCCCCGGAGGTGACCTTATGCGCGGTCATGTCCACACGCACATCGGCGGTGCTGTTCCCCGCGATTTTCAGCACGCCATCGGTGTTGGTCGCAGTCAGCGTGGTCACAGGGTCAGGTGGATCGACAGGGCCGCCGCCACCGCCGCCGCCCGTACCCGGCGTCGCCGATGCCGCATCGTCATGGGCCAGCGTGGCGGGGTTGTCCAGCGCATGGGTGTCGGTCAGTGCAGACGTCGCCACCGTGCTGATTTTGCTCAGCAGCGTGTCGAGGTTGGTGGACGACGTGACGCTGGTGCTCAGCGTGCTCAGGTAGGTCGCCAGATCGCCCTGCTCGCCCGGCTGGCTGGCGATCAGCGCCGCCACTTTATCCAGGGTGTTGCTGAAGCTGGTGACCAATGCAGGCGTGAGGGTCGCCGGGATCAGTTTGATCAACGACAGGGTGCTGCTCAGGCTCGCATCGCTGGAGGTAACGGTGGTGAGGATTTTCGCCGCGAGCGTCGTGTCATTGACACCGTGGTCAGCGAACGCGATGCCTGCCGTAGCTTTGTTGTCCAGCAGCTTGGCGTCGAGCAGCCCTTGGGCCGAGTTGTTCGCGTGGGCGCCGCTGATGATGGCCTGAATGAACACGTCACGGCTCACAGCGCCTGAGGCCAGTTGATTCTGCCAATACGTCGCGCCATCGGCGTCCGCCGACCGGCCCAGCACGTTGTTGTAGATCGCCGAGATGAACGCGGCATCGGTGGTGCCGCTCGGGTACTTAGCCTGGCCCTCGGGCTGTTCATCGACCCAGTTTTTGGCCAGCTGAACGAGATTGATCGATCCGTTCTGTAGTTGGTCGACCCAATACGCCAGGCCTGCGGCGTCGGGCGCACGATCGAAAAAGGCAGTATAAAGTTGCGCTACATCTGTTTGAGTTGTCATGTGCTGCTCCAGGAAAGAGACGACTTATCCGTTCTTTTTATCGACAAATAAACAACGGGCTTAGTGACAGCGCGCAAGGTGTATCAAGATCGGACACAGCACTACCTTAGGCCTCCCCATTACAAAAGACCAAGGTATTAACGGTGATAAGTTTCTATGACGAATTAAGTATGCGCCAACAAAAAACAACACTGAGCGCGTCAAAAAATGTCGTTAGTTAGGCAACTAAATTTACGTTCTTAAAATGACGTCAAAGATGAGCGCGTGGAGAAAGCCTCAAAAAAAGCGCGTCAAGAAAGGCTACATCCTTCGATAATAAAGGGCTGCAGAGCAGAATCGATTCATCCATCCAACTGAATGCCCCGCCTGCACGGCGAAGTGCAAGGCTGACAAACCCACTAAGCCTCTTTTAAGGGCCAACAGCCGCACTGGACCATGCCCTTTTAAAAAAGAGGTAGCGATTAAACCTGCTTAACGTTCTCAGTTCATAGACGTTGTGCACTTGGCAAACTCAGGCGCCACCCATTGGACCACTTGCTGCATGTATAACTGACGCGACTCAGCATTCAGATGGTAGTTCGTATCAAAGAAGTGCTCTATCGGATACATCGTCTCCAACGGCGAACCTACATAGTTCAAACCGTGGGCGCGCGCCTGTTCCGGCAGCGATTGGTAATAATGCAATTCACGTCCTTGGTGATAAGCGGGACGATCCAGCAAGGGCGGCGGCATGAATATCGCGCAGCCGCCCGCCGCCGTTACTTCATCGGCCAAGGCCTTCCAGCTTGCCCAGTTGGCATTCCAGCGATGAGCGTCTGCGCCGTAGCGCTCCACTTCAGAGTGTTCGACCAGCCCGCGCATCCACACCTGTTGCTGACTGGCTTCGCTGCGGACCTGATCGCCGCGCTGATCGAGGTTCTGCGGCCCGTACAACCCGTTCACCGCGAAGCCTGCGGGCAAGCCTCGATACCCGCTTAACACTCGGGACAGCGGCGTCAGCCACAGCACCTGCGCCAACTGCGCGGTATTGACGTCCACGTGGCGGAAACCAGGGTTCTCCCACCAGTAATCAAGGAATGGGTAGTTGATCGAATAACGCCCGTTGTACATCGGGTACTCGACCGGCAACAGCACCCAGTCTCCCGGTTTGATGGCCTGCCGCGCGTAGTGCTGGATATAAGGCGACAGCACCCCCGCGTTGACCCCCAGGTTGACCACCGGCCTACCGAGCGTGCGCTCCAGCATCCCCGAGTCAATTCCGAACATTGCCGCCGACCCCGCGACGACCACCAATTTCGGGCGGTCAATGGCATTCGCAATCGACAGCTTGTAGGCGAACGCCTGGTCGACCCATTGCGTGGTCGGCACCGGGCGCTTGGCCTGCCCGGCCAGCAGCAGCAACCAGAGGACGACGACCAGCCCGATCCCCAGCAACAGGCCCAACAGAAAACGGCTTACGACTCCCACTCGTTTCATCGTCGGCCTCAGAAATTGAAATACAGGAAGGCGCGATCCGGTGCGCCGGCCAACGCTTTGAGCACCAGAAACAGCCCGACCGCCACCACCGCGCCACGCCCCAACGGCCCAAGCATCAGGCTCAGACGGCGGCTGGTCGGTGCGACCAACGCCAAGGCCAGCAAGGCAGCACAGACCACCGGCAAGCTCTTGTCGATGTGCATCGCGGCCAACTCAATCAGCAACGTGGCGACATCGAACGTGCCTTCCCAGCGCCAGTCGGTCAGGCGTTCGAACATGTGCAGGCTGGTGGTGAGCGAATCGGCGCGGAACGGAATCCACGCCAGCATCACCACCAGCAGCGTCAGCGCCACGGCCAGTGGACGCGGCAGCCGCCAGTTGCTGAGGTGACGCCAGTAGTGGTTGATCACCAGCAGCGTTCCGTGAATGCCGCCCCAAAGAATGAACTGCCACCCCGCGCCGTGCCACAGCCCGCCCAGCAGCATGGTGATCAGTAAGTTGCCGTTGGCGCGCAGCCGCCCTTTGCGGTTGCCGCCGAGGGGGATGTAGAGGTAATCGCGCAGGAAGCTCGACAGCGTGATGTGCCAGCGCCGCCAGAACTCGACGATGGAGGCGCTCTTATAAGGAGAGCGGAAGTTCGCGGGCAGCTTGATGCCGAACATCAGCCCCAAACCGATGGCCATGTCGGCGTAACCGGAGAAGTCGAAATACAGCTGCAAGCCGTAGCTCAGTCCGGCCAGCAGCACTTGCGGCGCGCTCAGGATTCCGCCGGTTTGCGCGGTATTGAACAGCGTCGCAACGCCGGGCGCCAAGGGGTCGGCCAACAGGACTTTTTTGACCAGGCCCAGCGTCAGCAACGTCAGCCCCAGTTGCCAAGACAGCGGGCGACTCAGCCAGCCTCGGGCGATCTGCGGAAACAGCCAGCGCGCATGGACGATGGGACCGGCGATCAACTGCGGGAAGAAGCACACGAAAAAGCTGTATTGCAGGACGCTGCCGGTGTCCTTCAGACGCCCTTGATACAGGTCCACATGCCAGGCGATTTTCTGGAACGTGAAGAACGAAATCCCCAGCGGCAGGATGATGTGCCAAGTGGCGGCAGACGGCAGAAAACCGAAGAAGAACCCGGCGTATTTGAAGTAGCCGAGCACACACAGATTGAACGCCACTGCGACCGTCAGCCAGAACTTCGCCTGTGGCCTGCCCCGCTGTCGGACTTGAAGCTTGCCCAGCACGAAGTTGACGACGATCAGGATCAGCAAGAGCCCCAGGTACCGCCAGCTCCACATGCCGTAGAACACCAGAGAACCGACGACGATCATCGCCAGCGCTGCCCGCTCCAGACGCCAGACACGCAGGACCACGAACAGCAGATAGACCGCCGGGAAGAAGCCGAGAAGAAAGGCGTAGGAACTGAAGATCATAAAGAGGACAAATCGGGGACTACGTTATTGTTGTTGAGCATTTATTGAACAGCGGGATATCGGCCCTGCGTCGATCAGACATCCCCGGCACACCGCACAGCCTGTGGGAGCCGGCTTGCTGGCGAAAGGGCCAGCACATCCGCTGCATCCCTGTCGCCTGAAACACCGCTTTCGCGGCCGTCGCACAGCTCCGGCTGCTCCCACAGGCTGAGCGCTAAGTCGCTATCGCACGCAAGCTCATTCCTACAAGTGTTGCGTCAGTTACACACCTTTGACACTCCACACACCTCGTGGGAGCAGCCGGAGGAACGACGGCAGCGAAGAGGTCAGTACATCCGCTGCATCTCTGTCGCTTGAAACACCGCTTTCGCGGCCGTCGCACAGCTCCGGCTGCTCCCACAGGTTCAGCGCCAGTTCGCTTTCGCGAGCAAGCGCGTTCCTACAGGTTAGAGGAAATCGCGAATGTCCCGCTCCAGCTTACGGCCCACAAAAATCGACACACTGAGCAACGCCAGAGAGAACGCCACCAGCACGCCAATCGACAGCAGATGCGGCATTTCCCCGGTGATCAACGCAGCGCGGTACGCCAGCACCAGATGATAGAACGGGTTAAGCGCCACCAACTGCTGAATGAAGCCCGGCAGGATGTTGGCCACGTACACAATCGGTGTCAGCCAGAACCACAGCTGCACCACCACGCCCACGATCTGCCCGATGTCGCGCATGAACACCGACAGGATCGCGCAGGTAATCCCCAGCGCGTACGCCAGCAACTGCTGGCACAGGAAAATCGGAATCCACCACAGCAACGACCACGTGAAGTGAAAGTCGATGGCGATCAGGAAGATCATGAAAAAGCCGGTGGCGATCAGGTAGTGCACGGTTTCGCTGAGCACCACATAGACCGGGAGGGTCCAGAGCGACATGCGCACCTTGCCGATGAGGTGGGCCTTGTCGTGAAACACTTGGGTGATACGGCTCAACGTCGCGGCGAAGCAGTTCCACGCCAGCAGCCCGCTGACGAGGTAAACGCTGTAGCCCCAGCGACCCAGGTCCTGGCCGAGGCCACCCAGGCGCATGCCCATGATGTTCGAGAACACCAGGGTGAAAATGAGGATGTTGATCAGCGGCAGGATAAAGGTCCAGGCCGCGCCCAGCATCGAGGCAGAATGACGGTCAATCAGATCCTGGCGGGTGAAGTTGACGATCAGGTTCCAGTTCATTCAGGCAAATCCGGTACAAAAGGAAGGGGCAGAGGATACGCACTCTGCCCCCATAAAAACACCCGCCGCGACGCCCGAAACGTTAAGCGGCGGGCCCTGTTTCAGCCGCGGTCGGCGCGAGGGGCGCTGGCGCACGGGACGACTTCTTGAATTTCTTGCCGAGGGCAATCGAGGGTCGCTCCACCAACAGGTGAATGATCAGCGCCGCACCGATCACCGTCGCCGCCGTGATGGGCGCTACTACCCGCAGTTTCAAGCCGTGATCGAAGAGGATGCGCATCACCGAATAGCCGATCAGCGAGTGCACGATGTACAGCGGGTAACTGATGTCGGCGAGGAAATCCAGCGGGCGGAACGGGCGGAAGTGATTTCTGGCGAAGTACGCCGCGCCGAAGATCAACATGCCATACACATAGCTCGGCGCCACGATCCAGAAGATGTCCGGCCAAGGCGTCGCCCCCCATCCGGCGATGAACAATCCGAGAATCACGAACAACGCGAGGTAGAAACGCGCCACGCTGATCAGCCCGTTGAACAGGTAATTGAAGAGCACCCCGATGAACATGAAGCTCACAAACATCAGCTCAGTGCCCAGCGCCGTGTGTTTGTAGTGGTTCACCGCAAACACCAACGTCGACATCGCAATCAGCGGCCAGACGCGTCCGGCCAGAATCAGCGGCGCGATCAACGCGGCCACGAGATAGAACTTGAGTTCGATGGCCAGCGTCCAGTTGACCAGGTCCACCGAAGGTGTGCCGGTCAGGGTGTGAATCAGCAGCATGTTCTTCAGCACGGTGCCGAAATTCCACATGAAGGGCGCGCCCCAGTATTGGCAGGACAACCAGACCGCCGCCAACGCCAGGCACAGCCCCGCTATATAAGTGGGATAAATACGGAAGCAGCGTGCGGCGATGAACTTGAGCCGATCGGTGTGGTGCAGCGACATGGGGATGACGAAGCCGCTGATGGTGAAGAAGATGGCGACGCCCAACACGCCGGAGTTCCAGTATTCGCCATTGATATAAGCGCTGAACCAGGGTTGATCGCCTTCCGCGGGCAATGCGCCGGTGTAAGCCGCGACAGTCGCCTTGCTGCCCCAGAACACGCAGCACAGGTGCGAAAGCACAACCAGCAGCGCCGCAATGCCCCTCAATTGATTGGCGAAGACAATCTTCGAAGTCCCTTTCACGTTCAATCTCCCGGTGACGCTCATTATTGGTTTTTTTTGCACGTCGCATCCCGCGGGATAGGTGCTGGCATGCGGGTCGACAGAAACGTCCGACAGGCTAGGCGGAAGTTGGCGACAAGGCATGAAGCAGATTCGCTGGGAGCTGATGGGTGGGGATTATAAAGCGCAGGTGGCACAGGAAACACGTGAAAGTGTGTGGGGGATGAGATTTTTGGTAGGCAATAAAAAACCCGCCTTTTGAGGGGCGGGTTTTTTTTGATCTGTCCAAGCGAGCCGAAGCTCACCTAAACTTCACACACAATGCCTATTAAGCAGCAACGTGAGTGGTGGAGATCACGCCGTTAGCGTAGCTAACCTGAGACAGGTCGGTAACGCCAGCAAGAGTGATGACCGCAACGTTAGCATCCGAACCGCCAGCAGCGTGACCAACAGCGTTAGTTTCGATGTTGACTTGAACATCACCGTTGACAGCTTTGGTGAAGTACAGCTCTTTAGCGGATGTGTTCGTGCCAACTGCAAAGCCGTCAGTACCAACGGTAACGCTGGAATTGAAAGTGTAGCCGTCGCCGATAGAGATCACGTCGCCTTTCAGGAAGTTGGTGACGGTGAAGTCATCAGCACCCTTGATTGCGCTGAAGTAGAAAACGTCAGCAGCAGAGGTACCAGCCAGAACTGGAACAGCAGCGTCCAAGTCGTGGATAGCGGCGTTGCCGGTAACAGCAGCGTGAGCATCAGCAGCCGAGCTAACTGCCGCATCATGCGCGGTAGTTTCTGCAGTGCCTTGAGCAACCAGGGCGTCAGCAGCTTGAGCATCAGCCAGAGTTTTCGAAGCAGTAGCAGCAGCTTCCGCTTTGGAAACGTAGTTAGCGCCAACTGCGGTTTCAGCAGCGTCGACTTTAGCTTCAGCAGCTTGTTTGGCGGCGTCAGTTGCAGCCAGTGCCTTCAGAGCGGTATAGCTAGAAGCGAATGCACCAGTATTGAAAGCAGTGTCCAGTTGACCTTGCTTAGTGGTGTTACCAGCAGCGCCTACCAGAGCAGCGTACAAAGTAGCAGCGTCGGTGATGTTGGAGGCAGCGCCCGAAGCGGTATCGTACGACGATACTGCAGCGGTGAAAGTAGCGGAGTTGCTACCTGTAGCGATAACGCCGTCCAGTGCGCCTTCATTGTTGCTAACAGCGGTACCATCAACAGCAACAACTTTAGCGTTTGCAGCGACTGCGTCGTTGTAAGCGTTGATTTTTGCAACAGCGTTAACGTCATTGCTAACCAAGCTTGCACGCGCATCAGCAACAGCTTGAGTAGCAGCAGTCGATGCAGTCTGCAGGTCAGTAGTGGAGCTAGCAGAAATGTTAGCGCGCAGCAGTGTAGCGTTGTTGATAGCTACTGCTACTTCGCTGTACGAGTCACCAGCAACGGTGCCAGTGTCAGCGCCGTCAACGATAGCAGCCAAGTTCGCGGTGTGAGTAGCGTTCAAAGCAACTACTTTGTCGTTCAGAGCTTTCAACGAGTCAACTTTCGAAGCCTCGTAAGCAGTCAGAGCAGCGGAAGCGGCAGCATCAGCTTTCAGTGCAGCCAGAGCGGCAGGGATGGCAACGCCTGGCAGCGCGGCGATGTTGCCCAGAGCGGTAGTGACAGTAGCGTAATCGCCAGTAACGCCAACCAGAGCAGCTTTGGCATCGTCAGAAACGTAGTTAGCGCCAGCAGTCGAAGTGTAAACCTCAGCAACCAGAACCTTGTTAGCGACGATTTTAGCGTCGGTAGCCGAAGCGCCGTTCACGAAAGCAACCAGCAGTTGGTCGGTGTTAACGGTAGCGCCACCGCCAGTGGTCCAGTATTCCAGGCCAGCTGCGTCAGCCGAGTGGCCGAACAGTTGCAGATAGATCTTGGAAACGGTTTCGCTGCGGGTCAGGCCAGCGTAAGCGTTGGTGTACTCAGGCTGCTCGTTAACGAAGTTAGCGCGCAGATTTTCCAGAGTCAGGGTAGCTGGAGCGGTAGTGGAACCGTTCAGTTGAGCGTTCCAGTAGTCCAGACCTGCTTTGTCGGCAGCACGGCCCAGGTAGGCCACATAAAGCTGTTGAATCTGTGCAGTCGTGATAGCCATTACGTTTTCATCTCCAATATGAGTCGATATCGACACTCAGGCATCCGTTCGGATAGAAGGCCCGTCGGCCTAAGCCTGTTGCCACGTCCCAGCGGGCCGTGGCCCCCTTTATGGGAAGTCAGCGATCATTCGCTAACTCTGCCGTCAGCTACTGACCCAAGCATTTTTTCAAAGCTCTTCAGACAGATAACTGACGATTGCGCGCCGATCATACATGTCAAAATAGCGGCGAAACAATAGCCGTGATCCATCTTTTTCATGAAAGTCCATAGGGCTTTCTTGATTGGGTCAGTAGGAAGATTCGTTATTTACCGTAGCCTAAAGTTCCGTAAATTTACGCCGATATCGCGCGCAAAACGTTGTTCAGACGGGCGGACACGGCACTCCAGCCATGGTTTTTCAGCCAGATTTCCTGCTTGGCACGTGGAGAAGCGTCTAATTCGGCCCTGATGCCATCTGATAGCGCTTGGCTATCGGTGCCCGGCAGGAATGTAACGGCATCGGACACATCCTCGAAAATCGACAAGGGCGTGCACAGAACCGGACGACCGGTACTCAGGCCCCAACGGACGGCTGCGCTCGACGATTCCTGGGTGTGTTGGTACGGGAAGACGATGGCATCGGCCATGCCCAACCAGGCCAGTGATTCTTCATCCGAAAGGAAGTCGGTGATCAGCGTCACTCGTCCGGATAAATCCGATTGCGCAATGCGCTGGCGGCAGGTCTCGGCCAGTTCGGCGGAGGCCGGAACCGGGTATTGGGCATTAACCAACAGCAGGTGCAGGGATTTGTCTTTCTGCGCGAGCATCGCGAACGCTTCGATCAATTCCGGCGTGCCTTTGTGGGGCAGCAGGAAGCCGTAGCTGGCGATGATCGTCTTGCCTTCCAGCTTCGCGGCCAATTGACGCGGGCCGGGCTCCGGCGGCGGGGTGTCGATGACGCCGTGGGGGAACATCAGTAGGTTGTCGTTGAGGCCGTAGTCTTTGAGGCGGTTGAGGTCGCCGACGCTGTGCACCAGCAGACGCTCGCACCCCGCGAGGGATTCGCGCATGTCGCGCAGGGTTTTCAGCTCTTCGCCGTGCTTCACGTCCGCCGTGGAATGGAACACCACCAGTGTGCGAATGCCCCGGCCGTGGGACCAGTCCAGAAAAGTCGCGAACGGCTTGATGCCGAAGAACGAAAAGTTGAACTGCAACAGCAGGGTATCGACCCCGGATTTTTCGACGGCGGCTTTCAGGCGGTCCAACGTGTCGGTCGCGCCCGCGCTCCAGCAGCGCTCGACGTGGTCCTGATCGCCGGCCGTGAGGATCGCGTCGTCATTGGCGAACACGATGCATTCTTCACCGAACGACGGCTCCAGCAATTTGGTGCTGTAAGTGGCGATGCCGCAGGCACTGTTCCAAGTGGTGACGCTGCCCATCTTCGGCGCTTTTTTCAGCAATGGCTGCTGTTGGGCGGTTTCAATGGCCTTGACCGTCGCCTTGGCGACTTCCGACCACGTGAAGCGACTGCGGATCAGCACGTCAGCAGCTTCGACCCGCTTACCAATGAAGGCCGGGAACTTGCCGTTTTTCCAGGCGGTGTGGAACTCGCCCAACAGGCTCGCCAGGTGATCGGCGCTCGGCTCGAACCAGACCGACGCGGCGGCTTCGAGGTGCGTGCGCGCTCGTTCGTAGCGGTAGTCGATGAGCCACGCGGTGTCGGCGGTGCAGAAATCCGACTGACCGCCCTGCCCTGTCGTGACCACCGGGAGTTTGTGCAGCATCGCCTCGGCCAGCGGCAGGCCGAAGCCTTCGCCACGGGACGGCGCGATCAGCACGTCGCCCAGGGTGTAGAGCGCGCGCATCGCGGAATCCGGCAAATCCTGAACGATCAGCTCGACCGCTGGCGCGGACGGCAACGCTGAGGCCCAGTCTTTTACCTGTTGCTCGATGTTGTGGTGCGGATTCGGGAAGGTTTTGATGATCAGGACCACGGCGTCATCGGCGGTGAAGGCCTGGCCGTAGGACTTGAGCAAAACGTCCACGCCTTTGCGCGGGAAGCACGACGAGACGTGCAGCAGCTTCAAGCGCTCGGGGGTGGCTTTCGGCAACGACGGCAAGGTGGAAGCATCGATGTCGGCGCGCAGGATGTGATCGGCACCCAACCCAACGGTGATGATCGGCGCCGTGACGCCGTTGTCGATCAGCGTTCGGGTCACCCAGCTCGACATGCTGGTAACGAGGTGCGCCTGGTGGTTGAAGTCGTGGACGAACGCTTGGGGCAGGCAGGACTCTTCCCAGCCATAGCAGGACACAACGTTGAAATCCCCTGCCATGTCGCTGACACGCGGTGGATACATGAGGCGCAGCACGTTATTGGCAGGACGCTCGGCGCGGTCATGCAGAGCGGCGCAATCCGGGTTATCGGCGAGAAATGCGGGATCGACCGGAATCGGGCCCGGCCCTTCAGTAGCCCGCAGACCGACGCGGTGACCATTCTCGGCCAGGGCGCGACCCAGCTCACGGTTCACCAGCGCGAGGCTGTAGGTGCTGTCGAACGGCCCTTCGATGCGGTAATCAACGTTGAGCTGCGGCGCACGCTTTTCAAAACTGTGCTGCGGCAGGTGCAGGTCGAAGCGCGCGAGGAATGCGCTCAGACGGTCATACAAATGCTGATAGGCGAACTCGTGCAGGCGTTCGGCCCCGCGACGCTTGAGGTGGCGACGCAGCGCGGGGTTTTCCATCAACTGCATGATGGTGGCGGCGACGACTTGCGGGTCATCGTTGTTGATCAGCAAGCCTGCGCCCGCGAGGGTATGGGTCACGTTGCTGGAGGGCGCGTCGTAGGCCAGGACGGGCAGGTCGTGGGCCATCGCCTCGATCAGCGGCATGCCGAAGCCTTCGTGGTGACTCAACGACACGAACAGGTCGCTGCGGGCGTACAGGGAATTCAGGGTGTCGTCGTCGACCTTGCCAGTCAGGCTGACGAACGCGCCGATGCCGAGTTCGGCGATGCGCTTCTCGATCTTTTCCTTGTAGTCCATGACCGTGAAGCCGCCGACGATGTACAGGTGCAGCGGCACGTGGGAGCGACGCAGCAACTGCGCAAACGCCTCGACCACGCCGAGCTGATTCTTGTGCGGCATGATGCGGCCGACGAACAGCAGGGTGAATGGGCGCGGGAGGTCGTTGCGCTTGATGGTATGCGGCTCGATGCGATCAAGGTCCACGAGCAGAGGGATTTCGGTGGCGTTGTCGCTCGAATAGCCGCGCTGCAGCAGTTCCTGCAGGTTTTGCTGGGAGTCGGCGATGCTGCCGGTCAGCCAGTGTCGCCAGGTGTCCACTTGGTCCCAGCCGTGGGCGAGCATCGGTTGAATCGCGTGATCCGGCGGGAACAGCTCGCCCGGCGTGATGTTGTGAAAGACCATGAACTTGCGCTCGGGCAAGTCACGCAACCAGCCTTCGACCGGGTTGCCGATGCCATGGTGAACCAGCAATGCGTCGGCGCTGCCGGGCTGGTAGTCGTCCATGCACAGGACATCGCCCTGCAGTTGGTCGTTGGGTTTGATGCAGTAAATATCGGATTTGACGCCCGCTTGCCGCAGCAGCTTGCGGGTCAAAAACATGCCATTGCTGATGCCATCGCCCACGCTGACGCTGATGGCGAACTGGTGAATAGTGACGCGTGCTTCATTCTGCATTGAGGTGCCCGGGATGAAGGTGAACATGAAAAAGGAGGATTATCGGTCAGTGAAAAAAAGAATGGCAGCGGTATATGAGGGAACGGGGGGATGGAGGTTCATTTGAGGGGGAATTAAGAGGTTCGGGTGAGTCAGGTGGATCACGGGGCAGGTTTTGCTGGCGCTGCGCGCCAGATCGTAGGCAAGCCAACTCCCACGCCTTCGGCAGAAGCGGATTTTGGTGTGGTCCGGGCGTTTGATTCTGGCCGAAGGCTGTAGGAGTTGGCTTGCCTACGATCTG